>JAYPEY010000010.1:54860-102709 GCA_038126035.1 Verrucomicrobiales bacterium
ACCGACCACCGACCACCGACCACCGACCACCGACCACCGACCACCGACCACCGACCACCGACGACTGACGACTGACCACCGACCACCGACCACTGACCACCGACCACTGACGACTAACGACTGACGACTGACGACTGATTACTGATTACTGATTGCCGAGCCCCGTCTTGGCTCCGGGACGCCCATTCCTTACACTCGCGGCATGAGCGAATGCCCCCACGCCGCGGAAGCGGATCCATTCAGGCAGGCGCGCGCAGACGCGTCGGTCCTGGCCTGTGAATTTCAGGGTGAGACCGTGCCGATGATCCTGCGTCACGCGGATGTGCGGGCAGCGGCGAAGGATTGGAAGACCTACAGTTCCGATGCGCCGTTCCGCGTGCCGATACCTTCGGAGGAGGATGTGCGTTCCATGCGGCAGTTGCCGATCGAGACCGATCCGCCCGAGCACACTGAGTTTCGCAGGATTGTGGAACCGTTTTTCAAGCGCGCAAAGGAGCCGGAGGTCATGGAGCGGGTGGAGGCGTTGATCGGCCGGTTGGTCGAGGATGCGTTGCAGCGCGACTCGATTGAGATTGTCCGGGAGTTCGCCATTCCCCTGCAATCCCACGCGCTGACCTGTCTGTTGAATTGTTCGGAGACCGAAGCTGAAACCTGGATCGGTTGGGGCGTTCATGTTTTTCGCGATGGCGGCGACGGCGTCAAGCGGGGCGCGGCGTTGGAGGAATACCTGCGCGGGAAGTTCGATGAGGCGGAGAAGTCGCCGGGGGAGGATTTCTTCAGCGCGTTGACCAGGGCGGAGTTTCAGGGGCGGAGGCTGACCCGGGAGGAGATGATGGGCTATGCGAATCTGGCGTTTGCCGGCGGGCGGGACACGATCATCCAATCGGCGGCCTCCGTCGTGGCGCACCTGGCCCGGAACCAGGGCGATTTTGATTTCATTCGCGAGGACCCGAAGCGTGTGGTCCACGCGGCGGAGGAGTTCTTTCGCGTCTACATGCCGTTGACCCACATCGGGCGCGTGTGTCCGGCGGCCACCGAGGTGCACGGTTTTTCCGCGAAGGCCGGCGGCCGGGTTTCGTTGGGCTGGGCGTCGGCGAACCGCGACGAGACCGTGTTTGAGGCGCCGGACGAGGTCCGTCTGGATCGAAAGCCCAATCCGCACCTGGCCTTTGGCTTCGGCGCCCATCTGTGTCTGGGCGCGCCGCATGCGCGTCTGATCGTTCGAACGTTGCTGAAGATCCTCGGGGAACGCGTGGCGCGGATTGAACTGCTCGAGGCGGTGGATCACGTGGAGGAGGAATCCGCCTACGCCCGGATCAACGGCTTTGAATCGCTGCTCGTGAAGTTTTGCGGACTGTGAACGGGCTATTCGTCCGCGTTGAGATCGATGACCTTTGAGCTCACGCGCTTTGGGTCGAACTGCCCGATCTGCAGGAGGCCGGCGTTGTGGTAGAGTTCCATGTCGGGCTTCTCAAGCGGGAGTTCGGCCTTGGTTCGCTGATTTTCGAGTTCCCGGATGGACATGACGTCGAGCGCGAGGGGATCGCGGCTGAAACGCAGTTCGCCGAGGATGGAGGAGTAGTGCAGCAGGCTCTGTCGCTCGCCCTGGTACTGGCAGATGAGCGCGTCCACGATGTTGAGGGCCACGCGATCGCCCAGAATCTCCATGGCGTAAAGTTCCGGGACGGCGGTCTTGAGATGATTGACGCTGGATTTGAAACGTAGCGTGTTGTCGACGCTGCCCATGGCCAGGCCGTAGATGTGACCGGTCACGCCGACCTGGTAGTGGTTCAACAGCGGCGCGATGCTGATGAAGCGGGTGATCTCGCGGGTGATCAACCTGGAGACAAAGGATTTCCTCCCGACGCCATCCCCCTCCCGGCCGAACTCCAGATCGCCCCAGACCAGTTTCCCGAGCAGGGGCGTTTCGTAGGAGACCTCAGGGTCGTAGCCCGCGTCGGCGCTGCCCTCGACGCGGATGCCGTAATCGTCGGCGAGTTCAAAGTAGCCGGCCGCCTGGAGATCGGAGGCGCGCTTGTCCCAGACAATGATCTGTTTTGGCGGCAGTCCGGCGTCGAGCAACCCTTCCACGACGGCCGCGACGACGGGTCTGCGCGTGCCGGACACACTGCCGGAACGGGTGTGGACCTTGATGCCGACCACGTCGTTGGTCGTCACCAGGGAGAGCCAGGCATCCCTGGAAGTCTTCTTTCCCGTGATGGCGGTCACGCCCCGACGGACCATCTCGTGGATGATCGTTGGATTGGGGACGAAGGTCTTGACCGAGCGGTCATCGCGAACTGTGAGCGTCCGCGATTCCGGCGCCGCGCCCGGCGCGCTTGTTTCCGCCGTGGTGAAGGCGGGTTGAGCGATCGCCGACAGGGGAAGAAACAGGCAGCAAAACCGGGAGAAAAACCGTCTCATGAACTGGACTTTGGCGTTTCTTGACACTGGGAAGAGCGAATGGTACCAGCAATGATCATGTTGACCATCAAAAAGCCGCGCCTCGCGCGCCTTGTATCGGCGGCCTGCGCGATCGCGGGTTTGTGCGTGGTTTCCGGCTGCGGCGACCCCGGGACGCGCGCGCTTCTGGACGGGGAGCGGATGATCAACGAACGGCGGTTTTCCGAGGCGGTGGACCGACTCAAGTTGGCGACGCATCTGTTGCCCGAGAATCCCCAAGCCTGGAATCATCGGGGGCTGGCGCACCATGGGGCGAAACAGATGGCGGAAGCGGCGGAGGCCTACCGGCAAGCCTTGAAGCTGAACGAGAACCTTGCCGCGGCGCGTTACAATCTGGGGGCCTTGCTGCTGGAATCGGGCGACGCGCGGAGCGCCATTCAGGAGTTGGGCAGTTTCGTTGTGCTGCGGCCGACCTCGGTGGAGGGGCATGTCCGGCTGGGAAGCGCGCAGATCCGCGCCAATCAGTGGGAGGACGCCGCCCGGACCTACACCCAGGCATTTCAGATGAGCGATTCGAATCCGGAGGTCCTCAATGCCCTGGGGGTGATTCATCTGCACCACGGTGAGCGGGAGAAGGCGATGCCTTTCTTTGACCGCGCCGTGGAGCTGAACGCCAACTACGCGCCGGCCAAGTTGAATCGCGCGATCTGCGAACATCGTTATGGAAATGACCGGCGCCGCGCGCTGGACGCGTATCATAAATTCACGTTGGAGCATCCCAACGCGCCCCAGGCGGAAGAGGTGGCCATCCTGGCCGCGGCCCTGGATCGGGAACTCAACCCACGACCAATAAGCGATACGCCCGGCGAGGCGCGGAAACTGGAATTTGCGCAGCTGACGGATCGGGCCACCTCGGCCGCCGGCGCAGTCCCGTCGGAAGCGGGATCGCCCGGGGACCGTCCGGGAGAACCGGGGACGGGGAGCCCGGCCGCCGGACCGGCAATGACGTTCAAGCCGCTGACCGAACGCGCGGAGGGAACGGGAGGCGCCGCCGCGACCGCCACGGTTGTTGAGAATCCTCCGGCGTCGGCGCTTGCGGCGGCCTCCGACGCGCCGGAAGAGCCGGTTCGCCCCGTCGCTCAAACCGCGTCCATTCCGCGTGTCGAGACGCCCGCGCCGCCTGCGGACCGCCAGCCAGAGTCGAAGCCGGACCCTGAACCCGTGGCGGCGCCCAAGGTCGAGACCGTCTCGAAGGAGGTCGAGGAGCCTGCGAAGGAGGAGCCCGTCGCTGCCGCAAAGCCCACTGGGGGCGCCTCTGCGCCTGTGGCGGTGGCGGACGTTCGGTCGACCCCGCCGCCTGCGGTCGAGCCGAAGGAGATTGTGAAGGCGGAACCGGCGAAGAATCCGGAACCGCCGACGCCCGCCAAGGTTGAACCGCCGGCGCCGACGGTTGCGGCCGTTCCCGCCGAGGAAAAGGAAGCCCCGGTTCCCGACCGTCCCGCGCCAAGGATCGTGCCGGAGCCGGCCGAAGTCGCCGCTCGGCCGGCTGCGACGGAGCCGGAGCGGCCGGTGTCGCCGCCGCGGTCGTATGTGCCAACGTATCATCCGGAGCGTGAGGAGGAGGAGCGGGGTTTTCTCAAGCGCCTGGATCCGCGTCGTTTCTTCAAGTCGCGGGAAGAGCGCCGCACGACGACGCCATTGCCGGGGAGCCGTTCCACGACGACACGGGAAGCGGCGCCTCGGGAAGCGGCCGGAACGGTCGCCGTTCGGGCGACGCCAGCGCCGCCCCCGGCTTCAACGCCGGCTCCGGCGGCGACCCCGACAGTTCAGCCGTCCGCTCCGGCTCCGGTCCGGGCGGAGCCGCCCAGATACGCTTATCTGAATCCGCCGAGGCCAAGACCGGGGGATCGACGCGCAGCGGCTCCGATCTTTCTGGAGGGGCTGAAGGCGCATCAGGAGAACCGGCTCAGCGAGGCGATAAAGGCCTACAAGGACGCGGTCAAGCTGGATGGATCGTTGTATGAGGCCCACTACAACATGGGGTTGGCGAGCTATCAGGCGAACCAACTCGCGGAATCGTTGGCGGCCTACGAGACGGCCCTGTCGGTGAAACCGGATTCGGGCAGCGCCCGCTTCAACTTTGCGCAGGCGTTGTTGAAGGCGCGCTACACACGCGATTCGGCCGGCGAACTGGAGAAGCTCATCGCCGCTGAGCCGACCCAGGCGGCGGCGCGACTGGCGGCGGGCAACCTCTACGCCCGGGAGTTGGGCGACACGGCCCGCGCGCGGGTCCATTACCTGAAGCTCCTGGAATTGGAGCCCAATCACCGTCAGGCGCAGGCCATCCGCTATTGGCTCTCCAATAACCGGTAGAAGTTACAATTCCAGCGCTTTCCCGGGGGCGGCTGTCCGCAATTGATTCTGGAACAATACCTGCTTTTCCGTCATTGTCCGGCCCACGCACACGTTTACCCGAATATGGACACGATCGGCATCAGTTTTCGTTGGTTTGATCTCGTGGCGGTCGCGCTCATTTTTGTGGGCGTCTTCCACGGTCGCAAGAACGGCATGTCCCAGGAGCTGTTCAACACCTTGAAGTGGTTGATCATGCTGGCGGTGGCTCCGTTTTTGTACGAGCCTGTCGGCAAACTCCTGTTGAAATTCGTTCCCCTGAAAGCGCTGTATGTCTACGTGGGCGCGTTTGTGGCGATCTCGGCGATTGTCCATGCCCTGCTGGTGACCGTGCGGAAGAAGATCAAGGACAGGATGAGCGGCAGCGATGTGTTCGGATCCGCGGAATATCCCTTGGGCATGCTGGCCGGAGCCTTTCAGTATTCCTGCCTGATGGTCATGATCGTGGCCTGCCTCAACGCCAAGTATGTGGATGAGAAGGCCCTGCAGGCGCAGGACACGGCCCAGCGCGAGGCGATGGGGGAGAAGTTCATCCCGACTCCCGGGAATCTTCACAAGGACGCCATGACCTCCATTGCCGGGCAGTTCATCAAGAAATACTTCAAGAACCAGCTGATCAAGCCGGTGGACGGTCCCTCCAAGTAGCCGGGGGGATGGGCGGCTTTCCCGGGCGCGCCGAGGGCCGCGGGCATTTCCATTGATTCCCTTACGCGCTTTCGCGAAGCTGCGCAGTCCCAGATGGCAGGCTTCATTTCCGACGACAAACGAGAGCAGATCCGCGATGCCAGCGACATCGTTGATGTCGTCGGCAGTTACTTTCCGCTCAAGCGTTCGGGCGGCTCCTTCACCGCCCTTTGTCCCTTTCACAAGGAGAAAAGCCCGAGTTTCCACGTCAATCCCGGGCGGCAGAGTTTTCATTGCTTCGGCTGCAATACTGGCGGCGATGTCTTCAAGTTCGTGATGATGTACGAGAATCTCACGTTTCCCGAGGCCATGAAGCGGTTGGCTGAGCGTGCGGGGATCGTGCTGGAGTTCGACGCCAGCCCCGCGCAGCAGCAGGCCAGGCAGACCAAGGACTCGCTGCGTTCCATCCACGAGCAGGTCACCAAGCGCTGGCAGACCGCGCTTGCCAATGACGCTGCAGGGCAGGTCGCCCGGGACTACCTCGCCAGGCGCGGCATCTCGCCGGAGGCGGTGGAGGTCTTTCGCATCGGCTACGCGCCGGACGCCTGGGATGACACTGTCAACTGGGCCCGGGCCCAGAAACACGATCTGGCCGATGTTGAAAAGGGCGGCCTGATCATCCGCAAGGAGGGGACGGATCGCTATTACGATCGTTTTCGCGGCCGGTTGATCTTCCCTATCTGCGACGAACAGGGACGGGTGATCGGGTTCAGCGGCCGCATTCTCGACGACGACGCCAAGGCGGCCAAATATGTGAATTCCCCGGAGACGCCGCTCTTCACCAAGGGGAAGGTGATCTTCGGCCTGGACAAGGCCAAGCGCGCCATGCTCGACGCCAAGACCGCGATTGTCTGCGAGGGACAGTTGGACATGATCGCGTGTTTCGTCTCCGGCGTGAAGAACGTGGTCGCGCCGCAGGGCACGGCGTTCACGGCGGACCAGGCGCGGATCCTGAAGCGTTACGCCGAGGAGGTCGTGCTGTGTTTCGATTCCGACGCAGCCGGGCAGAAGGCGGCGATCCGTTCGTTGGACCACCTGTTGCCGGCCGGTTTCTCGATTCGTGTGGCGACCGTGCCCGCGCCGCATGATCCCGACAGTTTCATCAAGGAGCACGGCCCCGAAGCCTTTCAGGCGTTGATCGACGAAGCCGAGGGCTTCTTCGATTTCTATCTGCGCCTGCTCTGCAACGAGAACGATCTCGGCACGGACCTGGGACGCTCGACCGTGGTCAAATCCATGGGCGAGGCCGTGCGGAAGACGGACAACAGCGTGGTGATCGACCGTTACGCCCAGCAGACCGCGCTGAGGCTTGGCGTGTCGCCGGACGCCATGCGCGCGGAATTCGCCAAGACAAAATCGGCGCGTCCACCGCGGACGAATCGGTGGGAGGAGACAGAGTCGTTCGTCGAGGCTGAGACTGAGGTCGGCGCCGGCGAATCCTTCGATGCGGCGGCGCCGGAGATCGCGCGGCCCTCGCCGAAGGAATTCTGGCTGCTGAAGATATTGTTGATCGACGAGGAGACGCCGGTGGAATTCGCCCCCTATGTGAATCTGCAATGGATCTCGCATCCGCAGGTCCGGGAGATCGTGGAGAAGATTCTCAAGGCGCATACGGAGAACGCGTGGCGGGGAGGCGCCGCGTTGCTTTCGGGGATTGAGGATTCACGGGCGCAGGCGCTCGCGTCCGAAGCCATGGCCGAGCAACGGCGGATTCCCGATCCCAAGGCGCAGGTTGCCGACATCCTGCTCACCCTGCGCAATCAATACATCGATCGCGAACTGGCCAGTCTGAACCACCTCGCCTGTCAGCCCGACACCCCCGATGAAAAACAGGAGGAAATCATGCGCCTGCAGCAGGACTGGAAGAAGATGAAGCGCGATCCGCTGATTCCGCCGTCGCCGGTGGCCTGAAGCCCGACCAATGGATCCTCGCTCGCTGCCAATCTGGGAGATCCACGACGAGATCGTCGCGACCTTGCGGGCGGAGTCGAGGCTTGTTCTGGTCGCCCCCACCGGCTCCGGAAAATCGACGCAGGTTCCGCAGATGCTGGCGGATGACGGGTTGGCGGGCGGGAAGCGGATCGTCGTGCTGGAGCCGCGACGGGTGGCCGCGCGAACGCTCGCGGCGCGCGTGGCTTTCGAACGGAAGGTCAGGCTCGGAGATGAGGTGGGGTTTCAGATCCGCTTTGACGACCGGACCTCGCGCGACACGAGGGTTTCGTTTGTCACTGAAGGCGTTCTGTTGCGGCGGCTGCAGGAGGACGCCGCGCTCTCGGATGTGGGCGCGGTGGTGTTCGACGAGTTTCACGAACGGAACCTGATGAGCGACGTCGCGCTGGGGCTGGTGAAGCGGTTGCAGGCGGAGGCTCGACCAGACCTGAAGCTGGTGGTCATGTCCGCGACTTTGGAGGCGAAGCCGGTGGGCGCTTACCTGGATGCGCGGGTGTTGGAGTCGCAGGGCAGCCTGTTTCCCGTGACGGAGACCTACACGGACTTGAGCGACCGCCGCGGCGTCGAGCAGAAAGCGGCCGACACGGTGGCTCACATCGTGAATTCTGGCGAGGAAGGGGACGTTCTCGTCTTCATGCCGGGCATGGGGGAGATCAACCGCACGTTGGCCGAACTGCGCGGCATCCGGACGAATGAACGACTGAACTGCCTGCCCTTGCACGGCGACCTGCCCATGGAGCAGCAGGACCTGGCGTTTGCGGCCAGCGATCTGCGCAAGGTGATCGTGGCCACCAATGTGGCTGAAACCTCGGTGACCATCGATGGCGTCCGACATGTCGTCGACAGCGGTTTGGCGCGGATCGCGCGCTACGACGCCGAGCGGGGCATGAACACGCTGCTGGTCGAGGAGATCAGTCGCGCGTCGGCCGATCAACGCCGCGGCCGCGCCGGTCGCACGGGGCCGGGAACGTGCTGGCGGCTGTGGAGCGAGAGCAATCACCTGAACCGGCCGGAGCGAAACACACCGGAGATTCAACGCGCCGACCTGGCGGAAACGGTCCTGTTCCTTCATTCGCAGGGCGTGCGCAAGGCGTCGGAATTCGACTGGCTGGACAAGCCCGATCAGGTCGCCGTGGAACGCGCGGAGGAACTGCTGCGGATGTTGGGGGCGTTGCGGACGGCGGAGGAAATGAACGCCGAAGGCGTTGAAGAAGATGAAGTCGCCCCTTCGCCCGAGACAGGCTGGAAGCCTGTCCTACGGACTGGCGACCTTACGGACGCTGGGCGCGCCATGTTGAAACTCCCGATGCATCCCCGATACGCGCGCATGTTGGTCGAGGCTGCGAAGTTTGGCTGTGTGCCCGGCGCGGCGCTGTGCGCGGCGTTGGTCAGCGGCCGGGACCTGCTGTTGCGGGTGGATCGCAATGACCGGCGTGTCAGCGGGAATCGCGAATCGTTGGAGGAGGGAGCTGAGTCGGATTTCGAGGCGCGCATGCGGGCGTTCGTTTATGCCCGGAACAAGAATTTCGATGTGGGCGCCTGTCGGGCCTTGGGGATCCATGCGCAGGTGGCGCGCGAGGTGGGGCGGACCTTCCAGCAGATCATGGACCTGATCAAGAAACACGGGCTGAACACGGATGGCGCGGTTTCCGCGAGCCTGGAAAAGGACGAGGGGTTGCGGCGTTCGATCGCGGCGGGTTTCGTGGATCAGTTCGGCATGCGGCGCGACAAGGGGACGCTTGAGTGCGTCCTTGTCGGCGGACGCGCGGGGACGCTGGTCCGCGAAAGCGTGATCGCGGACGAGGATGGGCCGCAGTTCTTCGTCACTTCGGATGCGCGTGAGGTTTCCGCGCGCGGCGGACGGGCGATGACCTTGCTTGGGCTGGCCACGGCGGTGAAGTTGGAGTGGCTGAAGGAGATGTTTCCCCAGCATTTTCAAACTTCGGTCGAGCATGTCTACGACCGGTCGCAGAAGCGCGTCGAGGCGTTCGAAACGTCGCGCTTTCTGGATCTGACCCTGGCGGAGAAACGGACCGGCGAGCGCGACCCGGATGCCTGCGGGAGGGCCTTGGCAAAGGCCGCCCGTGAGGACCTGCTGACACTGCCGGAGTTCAATCATGAGATTCAACAGTTCATCGGTCGCGTCAATCTGGTCGACGCCGCCATGCCGGAGCTGGAATTTCCGAAGTTCGACGAAGCGGCGATCGTGGATTGTCTCGCCAAGGCGCTGCGCGGCGAGGAAATCGGAAAGAAGGCGCAGGCCGTTCCGCTGCGAAACGCGTTCCGCTCAAGGCTGACGAGGGAGCAGATTGAGTGGCTCGACGAACTCGCGCCCACGCGCGTTCCCTGGCCCGACGGCAAGGCGAGGAAGCTGCTGTATCCGGAGGCGCCGCTCGGCAAGGGCGGCGCGGTCAATCCGCCGGAACTGCAGATCAGGATCAACGACTGCTTCGCCCTGGAGGAGCACCCTGTGATTTGCGAAGAGCGGTTGCGCGTTCGCTTCCGACTCCAGAAACCCAACGGCAAGAAGCTGGATGAAACGGACGACTGGCCGCGCTTCAAGCAGCGGGATTATCCGAAGCACAAGAAGGAGTTGAAGGCGAAGTTTGCCTCGCTGCCGTGGCCGTGAGTGGAAACGGGAATGGGATGGATGGGAATGATGGGATGGATGAGGCCAACGGCTCAGATCAATCCCGCGGTCGTCTCGAAGCCGTAGGCCAGGTTCATGCTCTGCACGGCCTGGCCGGAAGCCCCCTTGATGAGGTTGTCCTCGGCGCTCATGACGATGAGGCGGCCGGTGCGCGTGTCGATTCGCCAGGCAATCTCCACGACATTGGTCCCGGTGACGTTCTTCGTGTCGGGGAGGGCGGAGCCTTTGAGCAACCGCACGAACGGGGCGTCGCCATAGGCTTCCGAATAGACGGCCGCAATCCTGTCGTTCAGGGCGGCGGCCTCTTCCTCGCTTTCGAACTTCTCGGCCGGGGCGAGGTAGAGCGTCGAGAGGATGCCGCGATTGACCGGGATCAGGTGGGGCGTGAACTGAATCGTCACCTTCCCGCCGGCGGCCGATGACAGTTCCTGCTCGATCTCCGAGAGGTGCCGGTGCCTGGGCACGCCGTAGGGGCGGACGCTTTCATTGCATTCCACGTAGAGGTATCCCAGATCAACCTTCCGGCCCGCGCCGCTGACGCCGCTCAGTGAATCTGCGATGATGCCGGTGGATTTGATCAGACCGGCCTTCAACAGGGGGATCGTCGGCAGGAGAATGCTGGTGGGATAGCATCCGGGCGAGGCGATGAGCTGGGCGTCCTTGATGGCGTCGCCGTGGATTTCCGGCAGGCCGTAGACAGCCTTCTCCAACAGTTCCGGCGCGGGATGTTCGTGATCGTAGAACTCCTGGTAGACCGCCGCGTCGCGCAGTCGGAAGTCGGCGCTGAGGTCGATCACCCGGCAGCCCAGGGCCAGCAAGGGCTTGGCGAATTCGGCTGCGACGCCATGCGGCAGCGCGAGGAACACCACCTCGGCATCGCGGGCGATCATCTCGGCGACCGGATCGCGAAAGTGCAGTTCGTTGGCCCGGGCGTATTGACCGAAACGCGGAAAAATCTCGGCGATGGTCCGGCCGGAATACTGGCGCGAGGTGACGACCGTGAGATCGACGTGCGGATGCGAGAGCATCAGGCGCACGAGCTCCTCGCCGGAGTAACCCGAGGCGCCGATGATGCCGGCTCTGACTTTCTTTGCTTCTGACATGACGGAGGAGGTTAGGGGTTTTCGAACAACAAAAAAAGCCCCGCAGAAAAAGTTCCGCGGGGCTTGGGTGAGTCTGGCTTCGCTTAACGCTTGCTGTACTGGAAGCGTTTGCGGGCCCCGGGCTGGCCGTATTTCTTGCGCTCGCGCTGGCGGGCGTCGCGGGTCAGCAGACCGGCGGCCTTGAGGACCGGGCGGTTCTCGGGATCGACGACCAGCAGGGCGCGGGCGATGCCGTGGCGGACGGCCTCGGCCTGTCCGCTCAGGCCGCCGCCGGAGACGTTGACGCGCACGTCGAACTTGTTCTCGTTCTCAGTGGCGGCGAAGGGCTGCATGGCGATCATGCGCTGGTCTTCGAGGAAGAAGTATTTGTCGAACTCGCGGCCGTTGACGTGGACCTTGCCTTCGCCCGGCTTGATGCGGACGCGGGCGACGGCGGTTTTGCGACGGCCGGTGCCGAGGTATTCCTTGGTGTTGGGATCGATGGTGACCATTTGATGAAAAATCGGGTTCAGGCCAGCGCGAGGGGCGCGGGCTGCTGCGCGGCGTAGGGGTGCTCGGAGCCGGCCACGACCTTGAGCTTGGTGAGTTGTTTGCGACCGAGACGGTTCTTCGGCAGCATGCCCTTGACCGCCTTCATGATGAGCTTCTCGGGGGTCTTGGCGCGAACCTCTGCGACCGTCCGGCTCCGGTGGCCGCCGGCCCAGCCCGAAAAGCTGTGATAGGTCTTGTCCGTCTCTTTCTTGCCCGTGACACGGACCTTCTCCGCGTTGATGACGACCACAAAGTCGCCGGCGTCGAGATGCGGCGTGAAGACCGGCTTGTTCTTGCCGCGCAGGATGTCGGCGATCTGGGTGGCGACGCGGCCCAATACCTGGCCCTCGGCGTCAATCAGATGCCATGCGCGCTTGTTGACATCAATTTTTGGCAAATGCGTTTTCATGTAAATTCCGGATAAGGAGCGCGAGACGATACCAAAACCGCCTTTGGCGTCAACCGACATTTGGAATTATTTTCGGGTTGTCGGGGCGGCAGGCGGTTCAATCGGAGGATCCTTCGAGTTCCGCGAGCCGCTTCCCCAGCTCCTTCACCCGCTTGACGAGG
Organism: Verrucomicrobiales bacterium; assembly: GCA_038126035.1. Lineage (GTDB taxonomy): Bacteria > Verrucomicrobiota > Verrucomicrobiia > Limisphaerales > JAYPEY01 > JAYPEY01. The sequence continues at coordinate 67,164 of JAYPEY010000010.1, forward strand.
TCGGGGAGTCGTTCGACCGCGATCATGGTCTTCTTGGCGTCGCGTTGGGGGCGGGCTGGGGCGCCCAGCCAGACACCGCCGTCGGGAATGTTGTTCATTACGCCGGCCCGGGCCATGACTGTGACCTGGTTGCCGATCTTGAGATGCCCGGCGAGACCGACCTGCCCGGCCAGCGTCACATAATCGCCGAGTTCCGTGCTGCCGGCGACGCCGACCTGGGAAACGATGATGCAATTGGCTCCGACCTTCACGTTGTGCGCAATCTGCACCAGGTTGTCGATCTTGCTGCCCCTGCCGATCTCCGTGGCCCCGAGCACGCCGCGGTCGATGGTGACGCAGGCGCCGATTTCCACGTCATCGTGGACGATCACGTTGCCGACCTGCGGGATCTTGTGATGGATGCCGGAGTCGAACACGTATCCGAAGCCGTCGGAGCCGATCACTGTCCCCGCATGCACGCGCACCCGCTTGCCGATCCGGGTCCGGGGATACAACGTGACATTGGAGAAAAGGTGGGTTCCGTCGCCGAGGGAACAATCGTGCGCGATGTGCGAGCCGCTCTGGATCACGACGCCGGCGGCCAGTGTGACGTTCTCGTGGATCACGCAATGCGGCCCGACGTGCGCCGTGGGGTGGATCGTTGCCGTAGGATGGACGACGGCCGAGGAATGCACGCCGGGGGAGAACTTCTTTTCGGGGTGGAAGATCTGGAGCAGGTGCGCGAAGGCGAGGCGCGCGTTCTTCACCCGGATGATGGTCTTGGTCTCCGAGCTGAACTCCCCGGCGACCAGGATCGCGGTGGCAAAGCTCTTCTCCGCCTTTTCAAAAAAGGCCTGGTTCTCGGCGAAAGTCAGAAAACCCGGGCCGGCGATGTCCGCCGGAGCCAGGCCGGAGAGCGTGAGGGTCTCGTCGCCCTCGATCTCCCCGCTGACGCGCGCGGCGATGTCGGCCACCGTGAATTGGGGCTTAGATTCCGCGCTCATTGACGATCTCGTTGTTCTTGCCGAGCACGATCACCCGCGGTTCCCAGGAGTCCGCTTCGGCGTTGTCGACGTTGGCATAGGACATGATGGTGAGGAGGTCGCCGACCTTGCCGAGGTGGGCGGTGGCGCCGTTGAGCACGATTTCGCCGGATCCGGCTTCGCCTCGGATGACGTAGGTCTCGAAACGCGCCCCGTTGGCCATGTTGCCGCAGAGCACTTTCTCATAGGGTTGGAGACCGACCTTGACCATCAGGTCGGAGGCAATGGTCATACTCCCTTCGTAGTCGACGTCGCCGCCCGTGATGGCGGCCCGGTGTATCTTGGATTTGAGGAGTTGAAGTTCCATGAAATCGAGGCGAGAGGCTTTCACTGACGCGAAGCCTTGGGCAAGCCAAAAGTGGGGCTTGGGATGATGTTCCTGTAACCAGCGGCGCGACATTCGCAGAAACTGAATCCAGCCAAACCCGGTCTTCGTGACGCCCGCCAGGCTGGCTTTGTGATTTACAGATTCGCGTCTCTTCTTGTAAAAGGGCCGCCCGAAACCATTTGAGACAGGACTATCATGGCCAAGAATCCGAGAAAAACCGTTCCCAGAAAACCCTCCTCCAAAGCCCGGAAGACCTTGAAGGTGGCCATGATCGGCTACCGTTTCATGGGCAAGGCCCATTCCAATGGTTGGCGGCAGGCTCCGCGTTTCTTTGATCTGGACGCCGATGTTAAGCTCGACACGATCTGCGGCCGCAATCCCAAGGATCTCGCCGCGGCGCAGAAACAGTTTGGTTGGGCGAAGGCCTCCACGGATTGGCGGGCGGTGATTGAGTCGCCGGATATCGACATCGTCGACATCAACACGCCGAACGATTCCCATGCGGAGATTGCGATCGCCGCGGCGGAAGCCGGAAAGCACGTGCTCTGCGAGAAGCCGCTCGCCATGGACGTCGCGCAGTGCCAGAAGATGGTGGATGCCGTCAAGAAGGCCAAGGTCGTCAACATGGTCTGCCACAACTACCGCCGCATTCCGGCCGTCGCGCAGGCGAAGAAAATGATTGAAGATGGAACGTTGGGAGACATTTTCCATTACACGGCCCGCTATGCGCAGGATTGGATCGTGGATCCGGAGTTTCCGTTGGTCTGGCGTCTGCAGAGCAAGATCAGCGGCAGCGGCGCCCACGGCGACATCTGCGCGCATATCATTGATTTGGGCCGTTATCTGTGCGGCGAATTCGCCGAGGTCTGCGGCCAGATGAACACCTTCATCAAGAAACGTCCGCTCGAAGACCAGGGCGCGAAGGGGCAGGGGCTCGGGGGCAAGGGCGGCAAGAAGATGGGCAAGGTCACTGTGGACGACGCCTCCCAGTTCATCGGCCGCTTCAAGAACGGCGCGCTCTGCAACCTCGAGGCGACCCGCTTCGCCCTGGGGCGCAAGAATCACATCACCTTTGAAATCAACGGCTCCAAGGGGTCCCTGGCCTTCGATTTCGAGGACATGAACCGCCTCCAGTATTTCGACAACAGCAACGAGGCCGATCGTCAGGGCTTCCGCGACATTCTGGTCACCCAGGGCGGCGGCGCGCATCCGCATGTCGGCCAGTGGTGGCCGCCCGGACACATCATCGGCTACGAGCATACCTTTGTTCACACGATCGCCGATTTCGTGAACGCCTGCGTCAACGGCAAATCCATTCAGCCCACCTTCGTCGATGGCATGCGCAATCAGCGCGTCCTTGAGGCGGTCGAGGAATCCGCCAAGGCCCGCAAATGGGTGAAGGTCTGAGATCCGCTTTTACGACGAGATTGCCGCAAAAACATGGTGGATCCCGATTTTCATGACCGCGATGGCTGGATCTGGTTCGACGGCGGGTTGATTCCGTGGCGCGACGCGCAGATTCATGTCCTTTCTCATGGACTGCACTACGCATCGTCCGTGTTCGAAGGCGAACGCGCCTACAACGGCCGCATCTTCAAGCTGACTGAGCACTCCCAGCGATTGATCGATTCCGGGAAGGCTCTGGAGTTCGAGATGCCTTATTCTGTCGAAGAACTGGACGAAGCCTGTCGGAAAACGATCGAGGCCAACAACCTGGAGAACTGTTATGTCCGCCCGATTGCCTGGAAGGGCAGCGAGCAGATGGGGGTGATCAACACCCGGGCCAAAACCCACGTGGCCATCGCGGCCTGGGCCTGGGACTACATCTCCACCGAAATCTGGGAGAAGGGGCTGAGGCTGTGCGCGGCCCGCTATCGCAAGGCCAGCCCGGAATCGTTTCCGGTCACCGTAAAGGCCGCCGGACTCTACACGGTGAACACCCTGAACAAGAACCACGCGCTGCGCGAGGGTTATGATGACGCGTTGGTGCTCGGTTCCCGCGGGAAGATCGCTGAATCCACCTCGGCCAACATTTTCCTGGTGATCGATGGCGCCTTGCACACCCCCGTTCCGGACTGTTTCCTCAATGGAATCACCCGCCAGACCGTGATCGAACTCGCCAAGGGCAGTGGCATCGAGGTCGTCGAACGCGATATTGAGGTCGCCGAACTGGCCGATGCCTCGGAGGTGTTCCTCACCGGAACCGCAGTCGAAATGACGCCGGTCGCGGTCGTCGATTACGACGGCCGGTCTTACGGGTTCACTGTCGGCGGTCCGGTCGAGAAACGGCTCATCGAAGCCTTTAGGGAACTGACCGGAATGGCCGCGAAGGCCGGAGTCGCTTGATCGGCACTGGCGCGTTCCTAAGGAAAAATCCACTCAATCAGGGTGTTTTGGGACGCAACATGTTGCCAGTGAGTCAGTTATGTTGATTTCCTGCATTGGTTGCCGGGCCTGAAAAAAATCGGAAAAAAAATTGACACCGATTTTCCAGATCCCTAGATTCCGCGCTCTGGTTTTTTAGACCAAGAAATCCACGAAAACATCCGTCGGCCGGTTTCTCAGATGAGAAAGGGAGAGGTCGGGGGAGTTCTTTCGTCTTTTTCTGGTCTGGGATCTTTGAATTTTGCAATCACGTGCCCATGTAGCTCAGTTGGTAGAGCGCATCCTTGGTAAGGATGAGGTCACCAGTTCAAACCTGGTCATGGGCTCCAGTTGCAAACCAGTAAATCGGCAACAACACAAAACAGCAGATAGGAAAAGCAATGGCAAAGGCAGCCTTCGAAAGAACGAAACCGCACGTCAACGTCGGAACCATCGGCCACGTCGACCACGGCAAATCGACCCTGACCGCCGCGCTTGTCGCGGTGCAATCCCGCAAGGGCCTGGCCGAGATCGTGGACTACGCGACCATCACCAAGGGCGGCACGGTGCGTGACGACTCCAAGACGGTCACCATCGCCGCTTCGCACGTGGAGTATTCCAGTGAGACCCGTCACTACGCCCACGTCGACTGCCCCGGCCACGCCGACTACATCAAGAACATGATCACCGGCGCGGCCCAGATGGACGGCGCCATCCTGGTCGTTGACGCCTCCTCCGGGCCGATGCCGCAGACGAACGAGCACGTCCTGCTCGCCCGTCAGGTCGGCGTGCCGGCGATCGTCGTCTTCATGAACAAGATCGACCTGGTTGACGATCCGGAACTGCTCGACCTCGTGGAAATGGAAATCCGCGAACTGTTGAACAAGTACGAGTTCCCGGGCGATGACATTCCGGTCGTGCGCGGCAGCTCCAAGGCGGGGTTGGAAGGCGCGGCCGAGGGCGAGGCCCAGATCCAGGAGCTCCTCGACGCCATCGACAGCGCAATTCCGCTGCCGGAGCGCGAGACTGAGAAGCCCTTCCTCATGTGCATCGAGGACGTGTTCGCGATTGAAGGTCGCGGCACGGTGGTCACCGGACGCGTCGAGCGCGGCATCCTCAAGAAGATGGAAGAAGTCGAGATCGTCGGCATCCGCGACACCCGCAAGACCACGGCCACGGACATTGAGATGTTCCGCAAGCTGCTGGACGAGTGCCAACCCGGCGACAATGTCGGCGTGCTGCTGCGTGGCGTGAAGAAGGATGAGGTCGAGCGCGGTCAGGTTCTGGCCAAGCCGGGTTCCATCAATCCGCACAACAAGTTCAAGGCTGAGGTCTACGTTCTGAGCAAGGAGGAGGGTGGACGTCACACCCCGTTCTTCAGCAACTATCGTCCTCAGTTCTATTTCCGCACCTCCGACGTGACCGGAAGCATCAAGCTGCCGGATGGCGTTGAAATGGTGATGCCGGGCGACAATGTCACCCTCGACTGCGACATGATCAGCAAGGTCGCGATGGAAAAAGGTCAGCGCTTCGCGATCCGCGAAGGCGGCAAGACCATCGGCGCGGGCCGGGTCATCGAGATTGTCGAGGACTGATTGCCGAGGGCATAGGGATTGGACGCCGGGCGCGGGTCAGAAACGGCCCCGCCCGGCATGTTTGATCGCAACGCAGCGCAGCTCAACGGACATAACCTTTCTTGGCGACATATAGGGTAGTAGCTCAATTGGTAGAGCAACGGTCTCCAAAACCGTCGGTTGGGGGTTCGAGTCCCTCCTGCCCTGCCAAACCCTATTCGGGTCGGAGGGGTGGCAGAGTGGTCGAATGCGGCGGTCTTGAAAACCGCTTTTCGGGAAACCGGAACGGGGGTTCGAATCCCTCCCCCTCCGCCAACCGACAAATAATAACAGCAACATGGGCAATTATACCTGGGTCATCGTATCGTCGGTCGCCGTGCTCGCCATCTTCGGATGGGCGTGGAAGGCGGGGCATATCATGCGCCTGTCAAAGTACGTCGCGGAGACCAAGGAAGAGCTTCGGAAGTGCTCGTGGCCCACGAAACAGGAACTGAAGGGCTCGACCGCCGTGGTCATGGTGTCGATCGCCATCTTTGGTTTCTTCACCGTCCTTGTCGATCAGGTGTTGTTCAACCTGATTCAACTGATCATGGGCTGAGCGCCCGGAAAGACGCCGAATGCAAAGCCAGTGGTTTGTCATACACACGCTGTCGGGCCAGGAACAGAAGGTCAAGGACAGCATTGAGAAGCGCCTCGCCGCCGAGGAGATGGAGGAGTACATCGAAGAGGTGCTCGTCCCCATGGAAAAGGTGGCGGAGGTTCGCGGCGGCAAGAAGTCGGTCACCCAGCGCAAGCTCTACCCCGGCTACATCTTCATCCGCATGAAGCTGTATGACGAGAACAAGCGTGTGATCGAGGGACCCTGGTATTTCATCCGCGACACGCAGGGCATCATCGGCTTTGTGGGCGGCGACCGGCCCAGCGCCACGCCGGATTCGGAGATCGAAACCATCAAGGACCAGATCTCTGATTCCGAGGATACGGAGAAACCGCGGGTCAGTTTCGAGGTCGGCGAGACCATCAAGATCAACGACGGCCCTTTCCTGAATTTCAGCGGCGTGATCGAGGAAATCGAACCCGAGCGCGGAAAGTTGAAGGTGACAGTGAACATTTTTGGACGCAACACGCCGGTCGAATTGGAATACTGGCAATGCGAGAAAGCTTGAAGATATGGCGAAGAAGGTAGTTGGACAGATCAAGTTGCAGATTGCAGCCGGGCAGGCGAATCCCGCCCCGCCGGTCGGCCCCGCGTTGGGTCAGCACGGCGTCAACATCATGGGCTTCTGCAAGGAATTCAACGCGAAGACCAAGGATGAGGCCGGTATGGTGATTCCTGTTGTGATCGACGTCTATCAGGACAAGTCGTTCACCTTCATCACCAAATCGCCGCCCGCGGCCGTGCTGCTCAAAAAGGCGGCTGGCATTGCGGCCGGTTCCGGTGAACCCAACAAGAAGAAGGTCGGCAAGGTCACCCGCGAACAGGTTTTGGAAATCGTCAAGACCAAGAAGGCGGACATGAACGCCAATGACGATGAGGCCGCGATCAATATCATCGCGGGAACGGCCCGAAGCATGGGCATCGAAGTGGAAGGCTAAGAATCGGGAAAGTTCGAAGACTTTTCCAAACCGGCACAAGCCATGGCAAAGAAACCCAGCAAGCGATATCGGAAAGCCCTTGAGGCGGTGGATGCGGAAGCATTCTACGAATTGGAATCGGCCGTCGAAACCATCGGCAAATTCCCCAAGGCGAAATTCAACGAAACAGTCGAGGCGGCCTTCCACCTCGGCGTCGATCCGCGCAAGTCGGACCAGATGGTCCGCGGCACCGTCCCGCTGCCGCACGGCAGCGGCCAGGATGTCGTCGTGTTGGTGTTCGCCAAACCCGGTGCCGCGGCCGACGAGGCCAAGGCAGCGGGCGCCGAGCACGTCGGTTTCGACGACATGCTCGAGCAGGTCAAGGGCGGGTGGACCGGTTTCGACGTCGCGATTGCGACGCCCGAGGCCATGTCCGAAGTGCGGAAGCTGGGCAAGGTGCTCGGACCGCGCGGCCTGATGCCGAACCCCAAGACCGGAACCGTCACCGACAACACCGCCGAGGCGGTGAACGCCGTGAAGGCCGGACGCGTGGAATTCAAGGTCGACAAGACGGGCAACCTGCACGTCCCCGTCGGCAAGGCGGATTTCGAGGCGAACAAGCTGGTCGAAAACACCCGCGCCGTGATTGATGCGGTCCTGAAGGCCAAGCCTTCCAGCGTGAAGGGGCGTTACGTCCGCAGCCTGACCCTCTCGGCCACGATGAGCCCCGCGGTTCACGTCGATTTGAAGGAAACCCAGGCCGCCTGAACCAGCGGCTCACATTCAACGAATTCATACCATGCGCGAAGAGAAGAAGATCATCACGGCCGAATACGTGGAGTGGCTCAAATCCTCCCCGTACTTCATCATCGTCGATTACAACGGCCTGACGGTCGACCAGTTCGACGAGTTGCGCGCCCGCCTGCGCGGGGCCAAGGCTCAGGTCCATGTCGTCAAGAACCGCATCCTCAAGATCGCCGCCGAGGAAATCGGCGTCACGGACCTCGACGGTTCGATGAAGGGCCAGATGGCCGTGGTGTTCGGTGAGGAGGAGGCGCCGAGCGCCGCGAAGATCCTCAAGAATTTCGAGTCGGAATTCGATCGGCCCAAGCTCTGCTTCGGCTACATCGACAACGCGCGTTTGGAGAAGGCTGATCTCAAGAATCTGGCCGACCTGCCGTCCCTAGACGTCATGCGCTCGCGCCTGCTCGGCACGATCAAGGGCGCCGCGCAGCGCCTGGTCAGTACCCTCAACGAACCGGTCGTCCGCATCGCCCGCGTGGTCAAGGCCCGCGTCGACAAGGAGGAAGGTTGAACGTTCCGCGGAATCGGCTGTCTCTCGCAGGCGGACGATCCCCGCGACGGACATGCCCAGTGACCAGAATTTCGCGGCCGGCTCGTCCGGTCGGAAAAACAAACCAAGAAACGAAATAGTAAATCGTCGGGTTCGCGGCCGCGGACTGAAAGACATCGGGGCTCCGGTGGACGACGAGACTGAAAGGAAAGCAACATGGCAGATATCGACAAACTGGTGGAAGAGCTCGGCTCGCTGACGATTCTCGAAGCGAACGACCTCGTGAAGAAACTCGAAGAAGAGTGGGGCGTTGAGGCGGCGGCAGCCGGCGGCGCGGTCGTCATGGCGGCCGGCGCAGCGGGCGGCGGCGACGCGGCTCCCGCCGAGGAAAAGACTGAATTTGACGTGGTTCTCGTCGGCGACGGCGGCAAAAAGATCCCGGTCATCAAGGCGGTCCGCGAGGTCAAGTCCGGACTGGGCCTGGCCGACGCCAAGAAGATCGTCGAAGAGGCGCCCAAGGCCATTCTGGAAGGCGTCACGAAGGAAGAGGCCGAGGCCGCGCAGAAGAAGCTCGAAGAGGCTGGCGCGAAGGTCGAGGTCAAGTAATTCCCGGCTTGCACGCGACGGAGCGGAAAAAGGCCGTCCGCTCCGTCGCTTTTTCTCACTCAGGCCTGGTCGAGACGGACACGAAAACGGACTGGACACACGGCGGTTGCTGGTCGGTTCCCGAAAACGGGCCGATGGCGCCGGCTTTTTGTATTTTGCAGAACAGACATTGACCCACCCATCGCCTCGCGGCGACGGGCGCCACCCGAAAACCTATGTCATCGAAAATCATTGAACGAATTAACTTCGGTAAGATCAAGGAGGTCATCACCCCTCCGAATCTGATCGAGATTCAAAACGATTCGTATCTGGAATTCCTCCAGGCCGACCTGTCTCCCTCGAAACGGAAAAACGTCGGCCTCCAGGCCGTCTTCAAGGAGGTCTTCCCGATTGAAAGCTACGATGGCAAGACCACGCTCGACTATCACAGCTACGAGATCGGCGAGCCCAAGCTTTCATGGACGGAGTCCCTGCGCGAAGGGGTCACCTTCGGCGCGCCGCTGCATGTCTCCTTCCTGTTGAAGGAGGAGGGCGGGGCCCGCGAGGAGAAGGTGTTCATGGGCGAACTGCCCCTGATGACCCCCCAGGGCACCTTCGTGATCAATGGCGCCGAGCGCGTCATCGTCAGCCAGTTGCACCGCTCGCCCGGCCTGGCCTTCGAGGAGACCACGCACCCGAACGGCAAGAAACTCCACTCTTTCCGCATCATTCCCGACCGCGGTTCCTGGTACGAGGCGCAGTTCGACACCAGCGACATGCTGTATGTCTACCTGGACCGCAAGAAACGTCGCCGCAAGTTCCTGACGACGACCCTGTTCCGCGCCCTCAGCTTCCTCGATCCCGATTACGACAAGGAAAAGGACAAGGTTCGCGGCACCGACATGGATGTGCTCAATCTCTTTTATGAGATCGAGTCCATGAGCCTCAAGGACGCCGAGAAGATGGACGACATTGAGAACAAGGTTCTCGTTGAGGACGCCATCGACGCCGAGAAGGCGGTCGTCGTCGCCCGCGCGTTCGAACCGCTCTCCAAGGCGGTCGTCAAGCAGATTGCCGAACTGGGCGTCAAGAAGGTGAGCGTCGTCGACACCTCGGTGGATGACGGCATCATCATCAAGTGCCTGAAGAAGGATCCGACCAAGAATGAGGAGGAGGCGCTCAAGGACATCTACCGCCGTCTCCGCCCTGGCGATCCGCCCACGCCGGCCAACGCGCGCGCCCTGATCAAGCGCCTGTTCTTCGACGCCAAGCGTTACGACCTCGGTCGCGTCGGCCGTTACAAGATTCATCAGAAGCTGGGCCTCAACGGCGACCTGAATGTCCGCACCCTGACCAAGGAGGACCTCGTCGAGGCCACCAAGTACCTGCTGCGCCTGAAGAACGGCGACGGCACTCTGGACGACATCGATCACCTCGGCAGCCGCCGTGTCCGCACCGTCGGCGAACTTCTGGCCAACCAGTGCCGCGTCGGCCTGGCTCGGACGGAGCGTCTGGTCAAGGAGCGCATGACCCTCTTCGATCAGGAGATGGACACCATGACGCCGGCCAAGCTGATCAATCCGAAGGCCCTGTCCGCCGTGATCCGCGACTTCTTCGGCCGCAGTCAGCTGTCGCAGTTCATGGACCAGATCAACCCGTTGGCGGAATTGACGCACAAGCGTCGTCTGTCCGCCCTGGGACCGGGCGGCCTCTCCCGTGACCGCGCCGGCTTTGAAGTCCGCGACGTGCATCCCTCGCACTACGGCCGCATCTGTCCGATCGAGACGCCGGAAGGCCCCAACATCGGTCTGATCGCCTCGCTCGCCACCTTCGCCCGTGTGAACGATTTCGGCTTCATCGAGACGCCGTATCGGAAGGTTGTGAACGGCAAGGTCAGCGCCGAGATCGAATACCTGACCGCGGATCGCGAGGAGCAGTTCATCGTCGCCCAGGCGAATGCCCCGATTGACCCGAAGGGCAAGTTCCTCTCAGAGCGCGTGCCCTGCCGCTGCCGGGCCGACTTCATCGACGTGGAGCCGAAGGACGTCCACTACATGGACGTCTCACCGAAGCAGCTCGTCTCCGTGGCCGCCGGTCTGATTCCGTTCCTGGAGCACGACGACGCGAACCGCGCCCTGATGGGATCGAACATGCAACGCCAGGCTGTGCCGCTGTTGATTCCGGAGGCGCCGTTTGTGGCCACCGGCCTCGAGAGCAAGGTGGCGCAGGACTCGCGCGCAGTGGTCCTTTCCCAAGGCGCCGGCAAGGTCGCCTCCGTGGTGGGCAGCCGCGTGGTGGTCACCCCGAACGGCCAGTTGCCGGAAGGCAAGAAGAAGCTCAAGGACGACCCGGACAGCGGGACCTTCGTCTACGACATCCGCAAGTTCCAGCGCTCCAACGCCGCGACCTGCATCAACCAGAAGACCATCGTCGAGCGCGGTCAGTCCCTCAAGAAGGGCGATGTCATCGCCGACGGCCCCTGCACCGCAGGCGGGGAACTGGCCTTGGGACGCAACGTCCTCGTGGCGTTCATGCCCTGGAATGGCTACAACTTCGAGGACGCCATCCTGATCAGCGAACGCATCGTGAAGGACGACGTCTACACCTCGATTCACATCGACGAATACGAGGTCGGCGCCCGTGACACCAAGCTCGGCCCGGAGGAGATCACCCGTGACATCCCGAACCTCGGCGACGAGGCGCTCAAGAACCTGGGGCCCGACGGCGTCATCCGCGTCGGCGCGGAAGTCAAGCCCGGCGACATCCTGGTCGGCAAGATCACCCCGAAGAGCGAGACGGAGCTGGCTCCTGAAGAGCGCCTGCTGCGCGCCATCTTCGGCGAAAAGGCGGCCGACGTGAAGGACACCTCCCTGAAGGTGCCCTCCGGAACCTACGGCATCGTGATGGACGTCAAGGTGGCGGCCAAGAAGGAGTCCGAGCGCACGCGCGGCTCCTCTCCTTCCGGCGAGGCCAAGAAGCAGGGCAAGCAGGTCGAGGAGGAATACAAGTCCAAGATGGATGAACTGCGCGAGCAGCTGACCGAGGCCTTGAGCAACATCCTGCTCGGCGAGAAAATCCCTCTGGATGTCGTCAACTCCGAGACCGGCGAGATCATCATCCCCGCCAACCGCAAGATCACCAAGACGCTCCTCCGCAAGCTCGCCACGGTCTATGACCGCATCGAGATCGATCCCTCGCCGATCCGCAACAAGATCAACGAGATCATCGGCAGCTTCAAGAAGCGCTTCGATGATCTCCGGATGCAGTACGACGAGGAGATCGAGCGCGTGGAGGCCGGCGACGATGTCGATCCCGGCATCATCAAGTCGGTCAAGGTCTACATCGCCTCGAAACGCAAGCTGTCTGTCGGTGACAAGATGGCCGGCCGCCACGGAAACAAGGGCGTTGTCGCCAAGATCGTCGCCGAGGAGGACATGCCCTTCACCGAGGATGGAACCCCGGTTGACATCGTCTTGAATCCGCTGGGCGTGCCTTCGCGCATGAACGTGGGGCAGATTCTGGAAACGCACCTCGGCTGGGCCGCCCAACGACTCGGGCTGCACTTTGCGACCCCGGTCTTTGACGGCATCAACGAGGATCGCATCTGGCAGTACATGGAGGAGGCGGGCCTGCCCACCAACGGCAAGACCCATCTCTACGACGGGCGCACCGGTCAGCGGTTCGATCAGGAAATCGTGGTCGGCTACGTCTACATGCTCAAGCTGGGCCACCTCGTCGCGGACAAGATCCACGCCCGCGCCGTCGGCCCCTATTCCCTCGTCACGCAACAGCCTCTGGGCGGCAAGGCCCAATACGGCGGTCAGCGCTTCGGGGAAATGGAGGTGTGGGCCATGGAAGCCTATGGCGCCGCCTACACGCTGCAGGAACTGCTCACCGTCAAATCCGACGACGTGCAGGGCCGCACGCGCATCTACGAGAGCATTGTCAAGGGCGACAACGCGCTCGAGGCCGGCGTGCCTGAATCCTTCAACGTTCTGGTCAAGGAGATGCAGTCCCTCGGCTTGGATGTGAAGGTCGGTTACTCAAACCCCGTGGACCAGCAGGCGCAGGACGATCGCGACGCCCTGGCCGCGCTCTGATCGACATCCTCCCGAAACGGCAAACCATCAAACTGAAATAGATTCATGATTAGCGCCAAAGAAAATGCCCGCGAAATGCTGGGCCTCGACAAGGTCAATCTCGTCGACTACATCGGGATCACCGTCGCTTCCCCGGAATCCATCCGCGCCTGGTCCAAGGGCGAGGTGAAGAACCCGGAGACGATCAACTACCGCACCTTCAAACCGGAGAAGGGCGGTCTCTTCTGCGAGCGCATCTTCGGTCCGGTCAAGGACTGGGAGTGCTCCTGCGGCAAATACAAGCGCATCAAGCACCGCGGCGTCGTCTGCGACCGCTGCGGCGTCGAGGTGACCCTGTCACGCGTCCGCCGCGAGCGCATGGGCCACATCGAGCTCTCGGTGCCGGTCTCGCACATCTGGTTCTTCAAGTGCATGCCCTCCCGCCTCGGGCTGGTGCTCGACATGACCGCCCGCAATCTGGAGCGCGTCATCTACTACGAGGACTACCTTGTTGTCGATCCGGGCGACACGCCGCTCAAGAAGCATCAGCTTCTCAGCGAGGCTGAATATCGCGAGGCCATCGAGACCTATGGCGATGAGACCTTCGTCGCCAAGATGGGTGCCGAGGGTGTCCGCGACGCGCTGGCCAATGTGAATCTTGAGGAGAACATCGAGGAGCTGCAGGAGGCGATGGGCGAGACCCGGAGCAAGCAGATCCGCAAGAAGCTCTCCAAGCGCATCAAGCTCTTCCAGGGCTTCATCACCGGCAAGAGCCGTCCCGAGTGGATGATTCTGACCGTCCTGCCGGTCATTCCGCCGGACCTGCGCCCGCTCGTGCCGCTGGAAGGCGGCCGCTTCGCCACCTCCGATCTGAACGATCTCTACCGGCGCGTCATCAACCGGAACAACCGGTTGAAGAACCTGCTCCAGCTCAAGACCCCGGAGGTCATCATCCGCAACGAGAAGCGCATGCTGCAGGAGGCTGTTGACGCCCTGTTCGACAACGGTCGCCATGGCCGCGCCGTCACCGGCGCCGGCAACCGTCCGCTCAAGTCCCTCTCCGACATGCTCAAGGGCAAGAGCGGCCGCTTCCGCCAGAACCTGCTCGGCAAACGCGTCGATTACTCCGGTCGTTCCGTCATTGTCATCGGCCCCGAATTGAAGCTGCACCAGTGCGGTCTGCCGAAGAAGATGGCCCTGGTCCTCTTCGAACCGTTCATCATCCGCCGGTTGAAGGAGCTCGGTTATGTCCACACGGTCCGTTCCGCCAAGAAGATGATCGAACGCCAGACCACCGAGGTCTGGGACATCCTGGCCGAGGTGACCAAGGGGCATCCGGTTATGCTCAACCGCGCCCCGACGCTGCACCGCCTCTCCATCCAGGCTTTTGAGCCGGTGCTGATCGAGGGCGAGGCCCTGCGCATTCACCCGCTGGTCTGCACCGCCTACAATGCCGACTTCGACGGCGACCAGATGGCCGTTCACGTCCCGCTTTCCGTTGAGGCCCAGATGGAAGCCCGCCTCTTCATGATGGCGCCGCAGAACATCTTCAGCCCCTCCAACGGCAAGCCCATCATGACGCCCACCCAGGACATCACCCTGGGCTGCTACTACCTCACCGCCGAACCCCGTGAGATCGGCAAGAAGAAGCAGGAGCGCCTGCATCTCTTCGGCTCCAAGTCCGAGGTCCTCTTCGCGTTGGCCGAGGGCGATGTGCACACGCACTCGCGCATCCGCCTCGCCAATCCGGACAAGGGCACGGAGTCCGTCTACGGCGACGCCGAAAAGAACGTGATCGAAACCACCGTCGGTCGCGTGATCTTCAGCGAACTCTGGCCCGCCGAACTCGGCTTCCCCAACAAGGTGATGAACAAGGGCGCCCTCGGCACGATCATCTGGCACTGCTACAAGGTGTGCGGCCATGACGAGACCGTCGCGGTGCTGGACCGTCTGAAGCAGCTCGGCTTCACCGAGGCCACCAAGGCCGGCGTCTCCATCGGCATCGATGACATGATCATCCCGAAGGAGAAGGGGCAGGAGATCCAGGCGGCCGCCAAGCGCGTGTCCGACGTGGAAAAGCAATACCGCAAGGGCCTCATCACCGGCGGCGAACGCTACAACAAGGTCATCGACATCTGGACGGAATGCACCGACCAGATCTCGAACGTCATGCTCGAAACGCTCCTGGTCAACCAGGGCAAGGCCGAGTTCAATCCGGTCTGGCTCATGGTCGACTCCGGCGCCCGCGGCAACCGCCAGCAGGTGCGTCAGCTCGCCGGTCTGCGCGGCCTCATGGCCAAGCCTTCCGGCGACATCATCGAGAAGCCCATTCTCGCCAACTTCCGCGAGGGGCTGACCGTGCTGGAATACTTCATCTCGACGCACGGTGCGCGTAAAGGTCTGGCCGACACCGCCCTGAAGACCGCCGACTCGGGTTACATGACCCGCAAGCTGGTCGATGTCGCCCAGGACGTGATCATCCGCGAGGAGGATTGCGGCACCACCAACGGCATCTGGGTGGAGGCCATCTACGAGGGCGAGGAAGAGGTCGTCAAACTGCGCGACCGCATCATCGGCCGCTACTCCTGCGACGACATCTACGATCCCATCGATCCGAAGAATCCCCTGGTCGAGGCCAATGAACTCATCACCGAGGAGAAGGCCCGCCTCGTGGATCGCGCGAACGTGGAGCGCATTCGCATCCGTTCCGTGCTCACCTGCGAAAGCAAGAAAGGCCTCTGCAAGGAGTGCTATGGCCTGAACCTGGCGACCGGAGCCAAGGTCAAGCTCGGCGAGGCCGTCGGCATCATCGCCGCGCAGTCCATCGGCGAGCCCGGCACGCAGCTCACGATGCGCACCTTCCACACGGGCGGCGTCTCCATGGGCCAGTACAGCCAGCCGCTCATCAAGTCCAAGCACGACGGCATCGTGGTCTACAACGACCTCCGTATCGTCGAACTCGAGGACGGCAACAGCATCGCGCTCAACAAGAGCGGTACGCTCGCCATCCAGGACGAGACCGGCCGCGAACTCGAGGTCTACAACATTGTCATCGGCTCCGTCATCTCCGTGCCGAACGGCGGCAAGGTTGCCAAGGACGAGACCTTCGTCCAATGGGATCCCTACAATGTCCCGATTCTCTCGGAGAAGGCCGGCCGCATCGCCTTCCACGACATCATCGAGGGCGTGACCATGAAGTCCGAGGTCGATACCGCGACCAACCAGGAGGAAATGGTCATCATCGAGCACAAGGAAGACCTTCACCCGCAGGTCATCATCGAGGACACGAAGGGCGAGCCGCTCGCCAACTACGCCATCCCTTCCGGCGCGCACATCGTCGTGGAGGAGGGCGACAAGATCGTGGCCGGCACGCTGCTGGCGCGCACCCCCCGTCAGGTCTCCAAGACCAAGGACATCACCGGCGGTCTGCCGCGTGTGGCCGAGCTCTTTGAGGCCCGCCGCCCGAAGGACGCCGCCGAGATCTCCAAGATCGACGGCGTCGTCGATTTCGGCGCCACCGTCCGCGGCAAGCGCTGCGTCCTCATCAAGGATCCGCAGTCGGGCGTCGAGGAGGAGCACCTCATCCCGATCGGCAAGCACGTCATCGTCTACAAGGGCGACTTCGTGAAGAAGGGCCAGCAGTTGACCGAAGGTCCGGTCGTGCCGCACGAGATTCTCGACGTCTGCGGTCCGCAGGAACTCCAGGAGCACCTCCTCAACGAGGTGCAGGAGGTCTACCGTCTGCAGGGTGTGACGATCAACGACAAGCACATCGAGATCATCGTCCGTCAGATGCTCCGCAAGGTCCGCATCACCGAGCCCGGCGACACCTCCTTCCTCTGGGGCGAGCAGATCGACAAGATTGCCTTCGAGATCGAGAACGAGCGCATCGCTGACATGGGCGGCAAGCCCGCCGAGGCGCAGCCCGTGCTCCTCGGCATCACCAAGGCGTCCCTCGAGACCGAAAGCTTCCTGAGCGCGGCCTCCTTCCAGGACACCACCCGTGTGCTCACCGACGCGGCCACCATGGGCAAGCGCGACTACCTGCGCGGCTTCAAGGAGAACGTGATCATGGGTCACATCATCCCCGCCGGCACCGGCTTCCCGCACCACCGCGAGATCGAACTCAAGCCGCTGGTCGAGGCCCCCGAAGAGGAGCCCAACGCCCTGCTCGACGAGGAACCGCTCGTCGGCTGAGCGCCCGCGCCGCAGTCAATCCAATCAAGAATGGCGGGTTCGAAAGAACCCGCCATTTTTATTTGCGCCGCCATCCGGAGGCGGGGCTGTCGACCGTGAGCCAAAAAGGATCGAACCATTCTGAATGCGGGGCTTGAACGGGCAGGGAAACCGCCTGATGATCTTTCGCATCACATCATGACCGAGGGGCGGGAAATGAATTCAAACGGTGGCAAGGCACGACTGGCGCGGAATCGCGTCGTCTGGAACGTGGTCATGCTGTTTTTCTCGGTCTACTCCATAATCGGGGTGGCGGTTGTTTTTTTGTTTCCGATGTCTGCGGATGTAGAGAGCATCCTGCTCAAGGCCGACCATGCAGTGTGCGCAGTGTTCCTCGTGGATTTTTTGCTTCGGTTGGCTGTCGCCGACTCAAAGCTGGGCTACCTTCGCTGGGGGTGGCTCGATCTTGTCTCCGCCATACCCGCCGTTGAATCGCTTCGTATCGCGCGGTTGGTCAGGATCTTCCGCCTGATACGCATCCTGCGAGGTCTGAAATCGGCCCACAATCTGATCCGTCAGTTCTCCCGGAACCGTTCGTCCAGCGCCTTCGCCTTCGTGTCCGTCCTGTCATTTCTGACCGTCTTGTTTGGGGCCATCCTCGTTTTGGAGGCGGAGCGGAATGCGGGAGGGAACATACAGACCGGCGACGACGCGCTCTGGTGGGCCTTCGCCACGGTCACCACTTGTGGCTACGGCGATTTTTTTCCCGTGACGGGTGTGGGGCGCCTCATTGCCGCGATCCTCATGGTGTGCGGCATCGGAGTCTTCGGGACCTTTGCCGCTTACGTCGCTTCCCTGTTTGTGAAACAGACCGAGGAGGAGGACGTGTCGCGCGACGTGGAGATGATGGCGGCAATCAAGGAGGTCCGAACCGAGGTTGCAGCCCTGCGGGCTGAGTTGCAGGAAGTGAAGGGGGAATTACGACAGGCTGATGGCCGGGATTACGAATAGCCCCCCAATAGAACGAACGAGACTTCAAGCGCGCGACTGCTTTACGGATGTAGATGCGATGACAGATCGACTGCCATGCGCCAACGAAGAGTGCGCGAATACGATCCTTCCGATCACAGCCGGGAAGACCGCCGGGTATTGCATGCCCTGCTTCAGGAAGAAGAGCTCGGGGCAACTCGCTTTCCGCGGTTTGACTCCGAAGCGCGCGAACAATCGGGTGACGTGCGCGAACAGGGAATGCGCGAATACCATGCAGCCGGCCATGGCTCGAAAGACCGGCGGATACTGTCTGGTGTGTGTCAACGCCGGGAAAGTGCATGAAACCAGGTCCGCTGGCAGTGGAGTTGAAGTCAAAGACCTTGTCGGGGAGACGACAAGATCGCTCTGCACCAACGAGGAGTGCGCAAACACCATCCTCCCGATCACAGCCGAGAAGACCCGTGGATTTTGCATGCCCTGTTTTCTGGAAATCGGAGCTGACGCGGCCGCAGCGACCCGCCCGACAGATTCATCGGAAGATCGGACTGCCGGCTCGAGACCTGGATCGCCGCTGGGCGCTGAGGACAATTGGGTCCGATCGGCCCGCAGCCTTTTGTTCGACCCGTCGCTCTTCTCCCGCGACAATGGCGTTTCCACCGGCGGCCCGTGTCTGATTCAATATGTTCCCGCCCAGGAGTTCCATCCGATTGGCGAATTGAGCGAGGACACCCCCAGTGTCAAAGTGGTCTACTTCCCGGTAAGAACGGATGATTCTTTGGATGTCGAATGGCTCGAATCATTCGTTCCCGACATGGCCGGTCTGGTCGATGGATTGAAACAGGCGTTTGCCGAGTACTGCAGCCCTGAATGGTGCGGCCTGGACGCGATTCCGGAGATCGAAGAGGAGTTGGAGGGATCCGACTTGGCGAGGTTCCAGGAGGACGGCCATGTTCTCTTCATCCAATTGGCGCAACTGATCTTCAATCGGAAGACGAGAAGTCTTGTCATCGACGCGTGCTGTGAGATTGACGGAAATCTCGTGGAACACGCAGTGTCGATCCGGTTCAAAGACAACGAGTGGAGATTCGGATACGCTGGCGACTGGCTTAGGGAATCCGGGGCCGGTTCCGATGAAGATGAGGGACAGCGAAAGTGAGCTGGCCTGCAGTCGGAATCTGCGTTGAGTGCCGTGGGTGGAGCTTTGGATCCCTCGATCAATGACCGTTTGAGCCTTTTGGACAACGCCTTCGGCGGACGCTTTTCGGCGATCTCCCTTGACAGTGGGGCGGGGGAATGATTCAAGCATTCCGTACGTGGGGTTGGGACCGGCGCCTCCCCTTCTGGAAGGCGGTCAGACACATATATGAGAAATACAAATTGGTCGGGAGTCGGAGCGATGTTCTGGCTTGTTGTGGGAGGGAGTATTGCAGCCTCGGCGTCGGCGGCGCCGGCGCCGGATGCAGCGCCTCGAAAGAGGACGGAAACCACGATTTCGTTGGACGATTACGTGCGGCGGGTTTTTGCGCAGAACGAGAACATCCAGATCCGGATTCTGGAATCCGCGTTGGAGCACAAGCGCTACGAGGGGGAGAAGTGGATCTTCGAGCCGGAGTTCTTCAGCAATCTGGAGTGGATCGACAGTCAGCGCCCGAACACCGCGCAGCAGGCGACGAGCCTGTTCACGGCGGTGTTCAACCAGCGGGACAAGACGGCGAATTCCGGCATTGCGGTGTTGATCCCGACCGGGGCGCGTTTCCAGCTCAGTTATTCGATCTCGGAACTGAACAACAACCTGAACACGACCACCTTTCCCAATGGCGAGTTTCTGACATCGGTCGGCGCGACCCTGACGCAGCCGTTGCTGCGCAATGCGGGCACGGGCGTCAATCTCGCGGGGATCCGGCTGGCGGCCCTCGGGTCCGATTCTGCGTTCCAGCAGTATCGTCGGGGCATGATGCAGGCTCTGGCCGCCGCGGAGACCGCGTATTGGGACCTCTATCTTGCGCAGGAGCAGTATGAGATCAGCCAGGAGTCGGTGAAGCTGGCGTCCACGATCCTGAAGGACAGCCGCGAGCGCGTGAAGGTGGGCAAGGCGTCGGAACTGGACGTCCTGCAGGCGGAATCGGGGCTCGCGGAGCGTCGCGCGATCGAGAACGAGGCGCGGCAGCGGCTGCAATCTGCGAACAACACCGCGCTGGACCTGATCATGGAGACGGCCGACGGCAACGGCAACTGGCTGGTGGCGACCGACACGCCCAGCGTGGTCGCGACGGAGCCGGGGCAGATGGCCGACCTGCAGCGTGAGGCCCTGACGATGAATCCGGACTATCTCGGTTTGGAGCTGGAACGTCGCCAGAATGAGATTCGGCTGAAGGTTGCGAAGAACCAGAAGCTGCCGTTGCTGGACCTCACCGGCGGTTACAGCATGAGCGGCATCGGGACCTCGCCGGGCGCCTCGCACCGGCAGACCCAGCAGAACAGTTTTCCCGCCTGGAACGTGAGCCTCCAGTTCCGGCTGCCGCTGGCGGGGAACAAACGCGCGCGCCGGCAGGCGGAGTCGGCCCGGCTGCAGCTGGAAGCCAGCAGGCTGGCTGTCGATGGCGCCGCTGTGGAGATCGGCAATCTGATCGAATCCTCCCTGCAGGGGCAGAGCGCGGCGCGGGATTCGGTCGCGCACTACAAGAAAGTGGTCGATTTCAACGAGAAACTCCTCGAAACGGAGCTGGCCCGGCTCGAGGTCGGCAAGACCACCAGCCGCGTGGTCTTCGAAACGGAGAGCGACCTGTTTGAATCGCGGATCAATCACCTGCGCGGCCTGGCTTTGTTTGAGCGGGCCGTGCTTCAGTTGCACACGATTGTGGGCATCGGGCTGGACCGGCGGGGCATGGAGATCGACAAGTCCGAATTGACGATGCGCACGACCGACCTGGTCCGGAAGGGCGAGATTGACGAGGAGGGATTCCAACAGTTCGTGGACGATCTGCAGTCGATCTACCGTTCCCATCGTGCCAAGGAGGCGACGGACGGCGGCAAGCCGGCGGTTGATAAACCGGCGGAGAAGCAATAATCTCTCTGTCTTTTCGCCAATTTCACCATTCCGACAATGAAGAAAATGAAGCATCGCGTTGGCCTGTATCTGGCGGCGGGGATCATGACGTTGGCCTTGGGCGGCGCTCCAGCGGGAGTTCAGGCCCAGGAGAGCGCCGAAGGCATCACGGAACCGTTTCTCGACATCGTGGTCGGCGCGCCCGTCCCAGGCACCATCGCCCGGACGCTGGTGAAGGAGGGCGACCCGGTCAAGAAAGGGCAGCGCATCGTGGAACTCGTGAAGATGCGCGAGGAATTGGACGTGAAACGCCGCAAACTGATCTGGGAGAGCACGGCGGAACTGGACGCCGCCAAACTTTCGGAACAGACCCTGAAACAGGATTTCGAGGCGACCAGGAAGCTGTTTTCATCGACCTCCTCGGTCAGCAAGGACGAACTGGCCCGGAAGGAGCTGGAATACAACCAGGCTGTCGCGGAGCGGTTGCGCCTGGATATCGCTGAAAACCGCGAGGAAATCGACTATGAGATCGCGCTGGATGCATTGAAACTGCGCGAGATTGACGCGCCCCTGTCGGGGCAGGTCGTTGAGCGGTTGCTGGACGAGGGCGAGGCCTGCGGCGCGCAGCAGCCGTTGTTGCGCATCGTGGATTCCAGCCGTTGTTACTTCACGAGCAATGTCGACGCGAAATTGGGCCCGCGGTTCAAGCTGGACCAGGAGGTGAAGCTGGAGGTTCAGGCCGGGACCGGATTTGTGAACGTCACGGGCAAGGTCTCCTTCATCTCCCCGGTGGTCGATCCCTCGAGCGGCCTGCTGAAGATCCGGCTTTTGTTCGACAACCAGGACGGCAAGGTCCGGCCCGGCGTCGAGGGGCGCATGATCATCCCGACGGCGCGCTGACCGGCCCCGCTTCCACCCGACCATCGCCCGCAATCAACCACGGCGCCGTCGCCATTCATGCAAATCCATGTCTGACGAAGAAATCAGAGAAGAGCAGGGGAGTCCCGAGGAGCTGGCCGAACTGGCCGGGCTGCGGCAGTTCGAGGGCGCGCCGGCCGATTTTTGGGCGGTGTTTGTCTCCGTGTCCTCACGCCTGATCGGGGCGGAAAAGGGCGTGTTGATCCTCGACGAGCAGGGCGAGGGCTCGGGCCAGCATCTCAAGAAGATCGGGGAATGGCCCAAGAAGGCGCGCACCAGCCCGGCCACGGCCGAGTTCATGCGTCAGTTGGCACCGCTGGTGCAGGACTGCCAGAGCCGGGAGTCCCTGGCGCAGCCCATTTTCAAGGAGGATTCGGATGGAGCCTCCGGGTTCGCCCTTGCGGTGAAGCTGAAACTTGAGGGATCCACGGCCATCTGCGTGGCGGCCTATGCCCTGGTCGGCGTCACCAAGGAGCAGGCTGAGGAGGCCCTCATGCGCATCCGGCTCGCTTCGGATGTGCCCCAGTCCTACCAGACCGCCCGGGCGGTGATCCAGGCTCGCGAGGACATGCAGAAGTTCGCCACGGTCATGGACCTGCTGGCCGAGGTGAACGCCGCGCGCAGGTTTGGCTCGGCCGCCATCGCGCTGTGCAACGCCATCGCCACGCGATTTCAGTGCGATCGTGTCAGCCTCGGTTGGATCGAGGGCGGTTTCGTCCGCGTGAAGGCCATCAGCCGCACCGAGAAATTTGACAAGCACCAGGAGGCCGTCCGCAACCTGGAGGTCGCCATGGAGGAGTGCGCCGACCAGGATGACGAGATCATCTGGCCGGCCTGGGAGACCTCGACCGTCGTGACCCGGGACCATGAGGCGTTTTCCAAGGATCAGAAGGTCGATTGCCTCTGCTCTGTGCCCTTGCGGGATGACGACGAGGCGGTTGCCGTGCTCACCTGCGAACGCGGTAAGGACGCCTTTGTGGAGCTGGAGGCCCAACAACTGCGGTTGATCTGTGATTTTGCCTCGCGGCTGATCTGCGACATGAAGGAGCGCGACCGCTGGTTTGGCGCCCGCTGGGCGTCGGGCGCGCGCAAGAAACTGGCCTGGGTCGTCGGAGCGGAGCACACTTGGGCTAAGGTCCTGGCCGTCGTGCTGACGATCGCCGTGGCCTGCATGATCTTCGTGAAGGCTCCGTATCGCGTGGAGGCGGAATTCATCCTGCGAAGCGACGAGGTCGCCTACCT
Source organism: Verrucomicrobiales bacterium (assembly GCA_038126035.1). Classification (GTDB taxonomy): domain Bacteria; phylum Verrucomicrobiota; class Verrucomicrobiia; order Limisphaerales; family JAYPEY01; genus JAYPEY01. The sequence continues at coordinate 90,357 of JAYPEY010000010.1, forward strand.
GACCACGCCGTTTCCGGGCTACATCAGCGAGGTTCATGCAAAACCGGGCGACGAGGTCAAGGCGGGGCAGACGCTGCTGACCCTGAACAAGGACGATCTCTTTCTTCAGGAGGCGGAGAACATAGCGGAATTGAACCGCCACAACCGTGAGGTCGAGCGGGCGAGAGCCGCCAGTCGACTGGCGGAAATGCGGGTCGCCCAGGCACAGGCGGATCAGGCCGAGGCCCGATTGAAACTGGTGCGCTACCGTCTGGAGCGTTCCGAGATCAAGGCCCCGTTCGACGGCGTCGTGGTCGAGGGCGATCCCCGGCAACGCATCGGCGCGGCCTTGAGCGCCGGCGACTCGCTTTTCCGGATTGCCCGGACCGATTCGCTTTACGTCGAGGCCGAGGTTCCGGAACGCGACATTCATGAAACCCTGGACAGGGTGGACGGCGAGATTGCCTTCGTCAGCCAGCCGGAGCACAAGTTTCCGGTAAAGGTCAGCCTGGTGGAATCCGCCGCGATGCCCAAGGAAGAGGGCGCGGTGTTCATCGTCCGCTGCGATTTCCCCGAATCCGCCCAGGAATGGTGGCGGCCGGGCATGAGCGGACTCTGCAAGATCAACATCGGCAAACGCCGCCTCATCTGGATCTTCACCCACCGCACGGTCGATTTCTTCCGCATGTGGCTTTGGTGGTGACGTGTCCGTTGTCCGTTGTCCGTTGTTGCGCCGATTGATATATTGCGACTCTATGAACGAGAGGAGTCAGTTTGAGAATCTGAGGGTCTACAAGCTTTCTGAGAAGCTTGCGGACGGCGTGTGGGATCTTGCGAGCAAGTGGGATCTCTTTGCAAAGGATACGGTCGGAAAACAACTGGTCAGATCGGCCGATAGCGTGGGAGCCAATATCGCGGAAGGCTCGGGGCGGGGCAGCTATCAGGACAATCGACGGTTTGTGAAGATCGCGCGCGGATCATTGAACGAGACACGGCATTGGTTGAGACGGGCATTCAGGCGCGGACTGCTGAACGAGTCTCAGATTAAGATCTTACGCGGCACGCTCGATGAATTGTCCCCCAGACTCAACGCCTACCTGAAGTCCATTGGCCCGAAGGCAACGGACCACTGACGACTGACGACTGACCACTGACGAATCGTATGTCCGAACAGACGTTCAGCGAATCCTGGTATCGTATTGCCAACCAGCGCATTCATCTGCGCCCGGGGGTGAATGTGAGCCGCCAGAACTATCGGGGCGAGCGGTGGATGGTGCTGGAGGATCCCTTCGCGAACAGCTTCTTTCGCATGCGGCCCGAGGCCTACGAATTTGTCGCCCGCCTGCGCCCGGATCGGACGGTTGAGGAGGTCTGGCGGGAGTGCATCGAGCGTTTTCCCGATACGGCCCCCGGACAACAGGCCGTCATCCAGCTGCTTTCCCAGCTCTATCATTCCAACCTGCTGCAATACAACCTCGCCGCCGACAGCGCCCAGTTGTTCGAACGGCAGAAGAAGCGCAAGCAACGTGAGACCCGGGCCAAGCTGCTCTCGATCATGTTCATGCGCATCCCGCTGTTCGACCCGGATCGTTTCCTGGTCGCGACCCTCCCCGTGATCGGGAAGTTCATTGGCGTCATCGGCGGATTGATCTGGCTCGCGGTCGTCGGCATGGCGGGCAAGGTGGTGATCGACAACTTCGACAAGGCGATGGACCAGAGCCAGGCCGTGTTGGATCCGAGCAACATCTTCCTGCTCTACCTGGGAATGGTGATCACCAAGACCCTGCACGAGTTCGGGCACGCCTATTTCTGTCGAAAGTTCGGAGGCGAGGTGCACCGGATGGGCATCATGTTGCTGGTGTTCACCCCGATTCCGTTCATGGACGCCACCTCGAGTTGGGGGTTCCGGAGCCGCTGGAAACGCATGTTGGTCGCCGCGGCGGGCATGATCGTGGAGGTCTTTGTCGCCGCGATCGCGGTGTTTGTCTGGTCCCGGACCGGCGCCGGCACACTGCACAACCTGGCCTACAACATGATGTTTGTGGCGTCGGTCTCGACGCTGCTTTTCAACATCAACCCGCTGCTGCGTTTCGATGGTTACTACATCCTGTCCGATCTGCTGGAGATTCCGAACCTGCACCAACGGGCGGCGCGGCACCTGCGTCACCTGATCGAGCATTATCTGTTCGGCGTGAAGAAATCCGAAAGTCCGGCGCGCTCGCGACGCGAGGCCTTCTGGCTGACGGTGTTCGGCATCCTGAGCAATATCTACAAGGTCGTGGTCTTCACCGGCATCCTGTTGTTTGTCGCGGACCGCTGGCTGCTGCTCGGGCTCCTCATGGCGGCCTTGTGCGTCGTTTCCTGGCTCATTGCCCCGGTCGTCAAACTGGTGAATTACCTTTCCTCGAATCCGCGGCTGGAGCGTTGCCGGCCGCGCGCCATCGCGGTTGTTTCCCTGTTCTTTGCCGCGGTGATTGCCCTGCTGCAGTTCATCCCGTTTCCCAGTCATTTTCGCGCCCCGGGCGTGATTGAGGCCACCCGCTACGCGATCGTCCTGAATGACGCGGCCGGAAATGTGGAGGAACTGCTGGTCGAGCCGGGAAGCGAGGTGAAGGCAGGCCAGCCCCTGCTTCGGTTGGCCAATCCGGAGTTGGACCTGTCCCTGGTGGCCGCCCAGGCGGAACTGGCCGAGGTGGATGCCCGGATTCGCGCGGCGCGGCAGGTCGATGTCGCCAGCCTCAAACCGCTGGCCAGTCGGCGCGAATCCGCCGTGAAAACCCTCGATCGCATCCGGTCTGACATGGCGGCGTTGACCGTGAAGGCGCGGCTGGACGGCGTCTGGGTGGCTCCCGGAATGCAGGGATATCGCGGTCGTTGGCTGGTCCGTGGCTCTTCGTTGGGACTGTTGGTCGATCCTTCGTCCTTCCAGTTCGCCGCCACGGTTTCGCAGGACGACGTGAACAACCTGTTCGATCGGGATTTCGAAGGCGCGGAAATCCGGCTTTTTGGCGAAGCGGAGCGAAAGCTCACCTTCAGCGATGTCAGGGTGATCCCCGCCGACCAGCATGTGCTGCCGTCGCCGGCGCTTGGCTGGGCCGCCGGGGGCGAGATGCAGACCGCGGCGGACGATCCCGAGGGCAACCGCACGGTGGAGCCTTATTTCAAGGTCATCGGCAAGGTTGCCGGCGACGAGGCCCCGGCTTTGCTTCATGGCCGAACCGGGAAGATCCGCTTCAATACCGGCAAGCAGGCCCTCCTGCCTCGGTGGTACCGGCGTTTCCGGCAGATGATCCAACGCCGCTACCAGTTGTGAGTTCCCATGACTCCCTCGCAGTTCTACCGCAGAACAGGCTATCGCAAACCGCGTAAGCTGCTCTCAGGCGCCGACGCCGCCATCAATTCCCTGGCCGGCTGGGTCAGGCGTCGCTCCAAGGTCCTGGACGAATTGATGGCCGACGCCGCCGAGGTGGACGCCATGGCCCCGGAGTGGAGCGAATTGAGCGACCACAAGTTGCGTGAGCGGTTGCGCGGATTCCGGGAGGAGTTTCGTCGCGGCGGACGCGCGGCGGAGGAGAATCTGCTTCCCGCTCTGGCCGGTCTGCGCGAGGCGGCCGAGCGCACGCTGGGATTGAGACCCTTTCGGGTGCAGATTGCCGGAGCGCTTGCGTTGCACCGCGGCTATCTGGCCGAAATGGCAACCGGGGAGGGCAAGACCCTGACGGCCGGGCTGGCGGCCGCCTTGTCCGGATGGAATCCACACCCCTGCCACGTCATTACCGTCAATGACTACCTGGTGAAGCGCGATGCGCAGTGGATGGGGCCATTCTACAAGTTCTGTGAGATCCGGGTGGGCACGGTCACCGGAGGTGAGCCCCCAGAGGCGCGTCGGGAAGGGCATAATCAGGATGTCACCTACACCACCAGCAAGGAGTTGCTCGCTGATTTTCTCCGGGACCGCCTGCGGGTGGCGCACCTGAAGCAGCCGGCTCAACGGTTGGTCCGAAACCTCCTCCAGCCCCGCCGCGTCGCCGAATTGAACGAAGCCGTCCTGCGCGGACTTCATACGGTCATCGTTGATGAGGCGGACAGCGTCCTGATCGACGAGGCGGTCACCCCGTTGATCATCTCCTCGCCCAAGGAAAACAAGGCCCTGGAGAGTGTGGTCGCCATGGCCAGCCGGATCGTCAAGCCGCTCAAGAAGGGCCGTGACTACAAGGTCGATATCAAATACCGCGAGATCGAACTGACAGACGAGGGATGCGACCGGATCTCAGATCAATGCGACCGACTGCCCGGGATCTGGCGGAGTTACGACCGCCGCGAGGAACTTATCCAACAGGCCCTGGTCGCCCGGGAGTTCTTCCTGAAGGACAAACAATACATCGTGGTGGACAACAAGATCGTGATTGTCGATGAGTTCACCGGCCGTCCGATGCCGCAGAGAAGCTGGCGCCAGGGAATGCATCAGGCGATCGAGGCAAAAGAGGGCGTCGAGATCAGCCATCCCACAGAAACGACCGCCAGGCTCAGTTTTCAGCGCTTTTTCCGCTTTTTTCACAAGATATCCGGCATGACGGGAACCGGCAGGGAGGCCGCCCGGGAATTCTGGCAGGTCTATCGCCTTCCGGTGATATCCATCCCGACCAACAAACCCTGCGTCCGGGTGCAGGGAGCGGACCGGGTTTATGCCAAGGAGACGGAAAAATGGGCCGGGGTGGTCGAGGATATCAAGCGCGTGCACGCTTCTGGCAGACCCGTTCTGGTCGGAACCAGGAGCGTCATTTCCAGTCAAAAGGTGGCGGACCTCCTCGTCGAGGAAGGCCTCAATTTCCAACTCCTGAACGCCGTCCACCTCATGGAGGAGGCGCAGATCATCTCCGCCGCAGGGGAACACGGACGGATCACCATCGCCACCAACATGGCGGGGCGAGGCACCGATATCAAGCTGGGAGACGGCGTCGCCGAACTCGGCGGGCTGCACGTCATCGGCACTGAGAGGCACGAGTCCGGCCGCGTCGATCGTCAGCTCTTCGGCCGTTGCGGGCGTCAGGGAGACCCCGGAAGCGCTCGGATGTTTGTCAGTCTGGAGGATGAATTGATGAGTCGACACACCGGGAAAATCCTCGCCAGATCGGTAAAGTCTTTGTTGAAATCCGGACTTCCAGGTTCTCGTGGCGCAGTGCATGCGGCCTTTGCCAAGGCGCAGGGAAATGCGCAGAAACTCGCCGTCAAGCAGCGCAAGGCCGTCCTCACCACGGATACCTGGATGGATGAGGCCCTCTCATTTACCGGTGTTGAGGACGTTTAGTGTCCAATTCATGGTCAAATCCCCTTCCGTCGCTCCCCTGAATGGCGAGTATCTAAAGGTACTTGCAGTGGCAAAATGTTCATAAATGAGACATTATTGAACCGTATTGATCCGTGTTAACCGAAAAATGTTTGATAAAAAACTTGATCAATCGGGAGTGGTGAGCATAAAGGTATGCCTTCGTTGATCGGAAATCGGGTTCCGATCGCGGTCACGCACAATAGAATCGGGATTTTGAAACAAGCCAACCTCACAGGCAGTTTTGAGTTTGAGGCTCTGGAGCAGCGGGTGCTTTTGTCCGCTGACCCGGTTCTTTCCGCTGGCGTTCCCTCCCCGGAAGACGACCCCTGTGCCGGAGCAATTGCTGCAGCTCGCCAACGGCGCCCTGGATCAGTTCTACGCCGCCAAGTTGAAGGTGGCCGAAGCCAGCTTCCTCGGCGGCGGAAATGTCATCACCCAGACGGCCAAGAATATCGAATTGGTTCTCAACAACAACGACGGGACCTGGCCGGGCGGACTCGGTCCCGCCGTCGTCGATTGGGCGGCCACCTACGGGGAGCACGCCAACAGCAATGGCGTGCTCGACAGCGGCGAGGACAAGAATGGCAACGGCCAGCTCGACAACGGTCTGGCTGTCCCCACCGGCCGCATCGCCGGCAACAGCAAATCGGTCGAGATTGGCTTCGACGGCAACCAGCGCATGGGCATCAGCGTCGGCGACGCCACGGTCAAGATCTTCGACTTCGTCCACATCAATGGCAGCTTCTTCTACGAGATGGGCCCGCAGCAATTGGTGACCCTGGGCACGGGAATCCCGCAGAACATCGGAAACTCGACAGTCCTGCAGACGGCCTTGAATCCCTTTGTGTCCGAGGCGGAGAAAATCGCCGGCGTGGACGTCGCGACCAATTTCGGCTCCATCACAGGATGGGATGTCGCGACGACGATGATCGGCGCCAGCAGCATTGACGTCTTTGTGGGCCTGGGGTCGCCTGATTTCACCAAGGCGGACTGGACCACCTCGGCCGGACTGTTCGGCTACGCCATGAAGAATGCGGAATTCGGCTTTGCCATGGGCGAGTCAACCGCGCCGGAGCCGGTGCTGAACCTGGTCAACGGCGTTGTTTGAGCCATTAACGCGCTGGTCCGAGTAGACATTGAACCATAAAGGGCACAATTCGGGATTTGAGTTCGAATGCTTGGAGCAACGCGTGCTTCTTTCCGCCGACTATCTGGGCGCTGTAGCTGAGGATGTTGTCGCGGATGATCCCTTTCAGGCGGTTCAGGTGGAGACGCTTCAGACCGCAATTTCAGAGTTCTCTGAGGAGTCGAATTTCCCGTCCGAGGACGCCGATTTGTTTCAGGATTTGGAGGCCGAAAACCTCGCGGTAGAGGATTCGGATGCAGTGGAGAATGTTGCCGGAAATGACGGTGATTCCACGACTTCCACCGCCGCTGATGAGGCTTCATCCTCGGTGGCTGACGACTCTGAAACGAGCAATGATTTGAGTGGGCAGAATACCGATGCCCAATCGACGACGAGCCTGCTGGTGGGTTCGTTGATTTCTGCCAATGGTCCCCCAAATGCTGAAAACAGCTCAATTTTGAATGTTTTGGACAGTGAGGAGCCTCACAATCTCTCTTCGTTGTCTGTTTTTGTTGGCTCGGAAAGCGGTGATTCAAACGGCGAAAGCGTCGTAATCGGTTCCGAAGAGGGGACTCAGGTCGTGCACGTTGGCAGCGAATCGAGCGATGCTGACGACGAAGCGAGGGTTGATGACGATGTGGTGATTCTGACCCCGGAAGAGGGGGGGCATGTTTATCAGTGGATCCCGATTGTCGGTTCCGCCTCCTACTCCGTTCAGGGCTCCGGATCCACCTACGACCTGATGGCGGATATTTCGATGGCCGGCAACGTGACGATCAACGATGCGGTGATCGTGCACGGGGTCCGATCGATCACGTCGACGACCGGGAATGTGACGGTGGGCTTCCCGAGCGGAACGGTTGACGGGAACGAGCACACCGTCATGGACGGCCTGGAGGACAGTCTGACGATCACGGCGGGTGGCAATGTGACGATCCGTGGACCGATTGGAGGGGAGGCGGGGAACGGGCTGAAGAACCTGACGGTGTCGGCGAAGTCGATCACGTTCGAGGGGGACATTGAGTTGGCTGGGGACCTGATCATCGAGGCGGGGACGAATGTGACGTTTGCGGGACGTGTGACGGTGGCGGGGAAGGTTGTTGTGGGGAACACGAGCGCGGTGACCTCGGCGACGTTCCACAACCCGGTGAACGTGACGGGGGAACTGACGGTCAATGCGGGCGACACGGTTGTATTCAACAACAACGTGCAGGCGGGGAAGATTGCGATCACGGCGTCCAACCGGATTGATTTTGTGGGGCATGTGAGCACGACGGTTCCGACGACGGGGACGATCACGCTGACGACGACCTCGGGGATAGGGGAGATCCGGGCGAGGCAGACGACGACCTCGGCGGCGGGGATTGTGGCGAACAGCGGCAACGACATCATTTTCCAGGGGGCGGTTTCCGCGGCGGGAAGCGTGGCTTTGACGGCGCCCAACTCGGGTGACGTGCAGTTTGACGACACGGTTGACGTGACCAACGGCGGGGATCTGACGGTTTCCAACGCGTCGAGCGGGCCGCGCAACGTGATTTTCAAGGAGACGGTGAATGTGGCGGGCGCGGTGGACATCGAGGCGAACACGCTGATCAAGTTTGAGTCGTCAGTGAAGACGAACGCGGGGGACCTGACGCTGGATGCGAACAGCAACGGAGACATCCTGATCAGCGGGGCGGTGAGCGTGACGGGGATATTGAAGGTGGTTGACGCGCGTGACGCGACGTTCCAGGCGGGGGTTGAGGCGACGGCGGCGGGGGACACGGTGCAGATCAACGCGCGTCGATTTGTGACGTTTGTGAGCACGCTGACGGCGAACACGGGCAACGCGGTGTTCGACCTGAGCGCGGCAGGGGACCTGACGGTGAGTGGAACGACGTCGATTCCGACGGGCAATCTGACGATTGTGAACGTGGATGACGCGACCTTTGGCGAGGTGAGCGTCCCGAACGGGACGATCATGCAGACGGAGGGATCGGGTTCGACGAGGTTCAACGGGGATGTCAGCGCGAAGGACACGGTGAGTCTGCTGCAGGTTGCGGATTTGATCGATTTCAACGGGAACCTGAACGTGACGGGCGCGAGGAACATCACGCTGGAGTCCGACGAGATCGACCTGGATGGGGGGCAGGGCTCGGTTTCGGGGGGCGGGACGATCATCCTGCGGCCGACGGCCAAGGGGATCTCGATAGACGTGGGCCTGTCGGTGATCGTGGGAGTCGGGGTCCTCGACCTGGACGACGACGACGTGAACGCGTTGAAGAACGGTTTTGCGAAGGTGATCATCGGCTATGAGGACACGGGGGCGGCCGACGGAGGCACGGGGGACATCGTGGTGGGATCGGCGCAGTTCCGGGACCCGGTTGAGATCTACGGCGGTGATTTGAGCGTTCCGGAGAGCACGTTCCGGGCGTTGGAGACGATCCTGTTGGGTTTTCAGGACGACATCAACATTGCGGCGGACATCCGGGCCGATGGGAACATCACGATGACGGCGGGGCTGGACGGGGTCTCGGGGGAGATCACGCAGACGGCGGGTCTGACGACGGCGCCGCATGTGACGGCCGATGCGATCACGGGGATCACGCTTTTGACGAAGATCGACACGTTGGACGCGAGCGTCTCGATGACGGGGCCGATCAACATCACGGAGAGCGACGCGATCGACCTGCAGGACGTGGACACGTTTGACGGGACGATCACGGTGGTTGCGGGCGGGAAGATCACGGCGAGCGACGTGGACGCCTCGACGGGTGGGGCGCTGACGCACGACGTGGACCTGAGCGCGACGGACGGATCGGACATCGACGTGGTGAACATCACGGCTCCGGACACGGTGAACCTGAATGCGGGGGGGGCGATCGTGGACGCGAATGCGGCGATGGGAGCGGACATCATTTCGGACAAGTTGGCGTTGAGCGCGACGACGGGGATCGGGAGCGCGGACATCCTGGAGACGACGGTGAACCTGCTGGCGGCGAGCAACACGACCTCCGGGAACGTGCAGGTCGCCAACGACGTGGGCGGGTTGTTGACGATCGGGACGGTGGACACGGTGGTTGGCGTGACCAATGCGGGATCGGGAGCGGGCGTGATATTGATCACCAACGCCAGTCCGATCACGGTGAGCGACGACGTGGTGAACTCGGCCGGAGGCGACATCACGCTGACGGCGAGCGACAACGGGGGCGCGGACGATCATTTGACGATCAACGCGGCGGTCCTGGCCTCAGGCGGGGATGGGGACATCAATCTGAACGCGGGGACGGACCTGTTGATCAACGACAGCGGCCAGGCTGTTGACATCTCGGCTTCGGGAGCGGGGACGATCAACGCGATTGCGCAGGACGACGTGCAGATCGGGGCGGATGTGACGATCCGCTCGGCGACGGGCAAGGTGACGGTCACCGCGGACAACGCGGCGGGGAACAACGGCGCGGTCCTGACGATGAACGACACGGCGTTGGTCGACGCGGGTTCGGCCGAGGCGGCGTTGAGCGCGGACGGGAACATCACCCTGGGCGGGGTCAGGACGACGAATGCCGGAGCGACGGCGGTGGTGATCACGACGACGAGCGGGGCGGTGGTCGATGGGGGCGAAAGCCTGAGCGACATCGAGGCCAACGCCGGGACCGTGACGATCAGTTCGATCAACGGGATCGGGGCCTCGGGGGATCACCTGGAGATCAAGGTGGGGACGCTGCAGGCGACGAACACGACGATGGGCGGGATCTTTTTGACGGAGAGCGACGACATCACGATCGGGGGAACGGGGCTGGAGACGCAGGGCGGCAATGGGGCGATCGTCCTTCAGACGTTGAACGGCTCGGTCACTGTGGATGCGGCGGTGGACGCCGATGGTTCGGGGAACATTCTTTTGCAGGCCCAAAACGCGGGGACGACCGGCGACCTGGCCCTGAACGCGAATGTGTTGAGCGTGAGCGGTTCGATCAGCCTTTTGGCGGCGGACGGGTTCCAGCAGGCGGCGGGCGTGGACGTGAGCACGGCGGGCGGGACGATTGACGTGGAGGCGACGGCCGGCGCGGCGACGCTGAACGACGACGCGGAGCTGATCAGCGGCGGGGGGAACATCCGGGTGAAGGCCGGGACCGACCTGACCGTGGGCGGGGTGAACGCGGGAGCCGGGGACGTGAGCCTGTGGGCGGTTGCCGGGGCGATCATCGATGGAGGCGACACGCACAAGGACATCCAGGCCAATGAACTTCGGTTGCAGGCCGGAACGAAGATCGGGGCGGTGGGCATGGGCGTCGACCCGCTGGAGACGGCGGTGGACGAGGTGACGGCCCTGGCCGCGGCCGGCGGGATCAATCTTTTGGAGGACGACGCGATCGCGATCGACACGGTGGGAGTGAGTGTGAACCGTGTCCAGGGCGACGCGGGCACGGCGGCCGAGGCCGACGCGGCTCAGAGCGACCTGGCGACGGGCGGGGCGGACGGCTCGATTGTGCTGCGGACGGTGAACGGAGCGATCACGGCGCGTGACGGGGCGGACGCGGATGGAGAGAGCGTGAGCGCCGATGGCGCCGGGAACATTCTTCTGCAGTCCCAGACCTCGGGCGACGTGGCGTTGGAGGCGGCGGCGGACGTGAAGAGCGGCAGCGGGCACATCACGATCCTGTCGGTGGCCGGCGTGACGCAGGCGGCCGGGGCGGACATCGCGACGACGGGCGGAACGATCGACGTTGAGGCGCAGGGCGGTTCGGTGACGATGAACGACGACAGTTCGGCGTCCAGCGGCGGAGGGAACATCCGCTACAAGGCGTCGGCGAGCGTGGTGGTCGGCGGATTGAACGCGGGCGCGGGCGACGTGAGCGTGTTGGCGGTCGCGGGATCGATCACCGACGCGGGCGACACGCACAAGGACGTGGAGGCCGATGAGCTTCGGTTGCAGGCCGGGACGAAGGTGGGCGAACTGGCGGCGGGAGCCGAGGATCCGCTGGAGGTTGCGGTGAACGAGGTGACGGCCCTGGCGGCCGACGGCGAGATCAGCCTTTTGGAGGATGACGCGATCGCGGTGGACACGGTGGGCGTGAGTGTGAACCGGGTTCAGGCTGACGCGACGACCCTGGCCGAGACCGACGCGGCGCAGAGCGACCTGGTGACGGGCGGGTCGGACGGTTCCATCGTGTTGCGGACGGTGTCAGGAACCCTGACCCTGAATGACGGCGGGGTCGCGGGCGCGGTGAACGCCAACGGACTGGGGAACATCCTGCTGGAGGCTCAGGGCATGGGGAGCAGCCTTCTGGTCAACGCGGATGCGGACATCGAGAGCGCGGGCGGGCACATCACGCTGTTGGCGCCGCTGGACGTGACCTTTGGAGCGGGCGTGGACGCGACGACGCTGCTGACCGGAACGATCGACATCGCGGCGGCGACGGGTTCCTTCACGATGGCGGCCGACGCGACGCTCAACAGCGCGGCCGGGGACATCCGGGCGCACGCGGGCGATGCGACGGATGATCTGATCGTGATCGGGGACATCACGGCGACGGGCGCGGATGTGTCGCTCAAGACGCCGGGGTCGATCCGGGATGCGGACGCGGACGACGCGGACAACGATGTGACGGCCTCGGCGCTGCGCCTGGAGGCGGGCGTGGGCGTGGGCCTGCTGGGGATGGGAACAAACAACGCGATTGAGACCGAAGTGACGACACTGAGCGCGCGGGCCAACGGCGGGGGCGTGAACATTTTGGAGGCGACGGGGGTTGCGGTGGGCGACGCGGGCGTGAGCGTGAAGCGCGTGGGATCGGACGGTGAGACGAGCGACGTGGCCGACGCGGACCAGAGCGATGTGGTGACCGGGGCCGACGACGGCTCGATCGTGCTGCGCACGCAGGGCGGGGACCTGACCGTGAACGACGGGAGCGCGCCTGGCGACTCGACCGGGGTGGACGCCGA
>JAYPEY010000011.1:0-43114 GCA_038126035.1 Verrucomicrobiales bacterium
GTAGTCGAACATGTCCAGGTTCGGCGGCGAACCGGTCATGTGCAGGTAGATCACGCGCCTGGCCTTGGCCTCGAACTGCGGTTGCTTCGGCGCGAGGGGATTGACGACCCGGGTCTTCGCGGCCGAGGCGTCCTTCGCCATCAGGCTGGCCAGCGCCATGCCGCCGATGCCGGCGGTGGATTCGCGCAGGAAGTGCCGGCGCGTCTGGAGTTGGAGGCGTTCTATGCGTGGATCCATGGGAGAGTGGGGTATGGGCTACCAGAAAGTCAGATGAACATGAAACATCTCAGGCGCTGTTTCCTCAAGAGCGCCGATTGTCCGAAGGAAGTGTAAAGGCGGTGGGGCGAAAGTCCCCGCGAGCCCAAATCAGAATCCCGAAGGAATGCAAGCGGCGCCGGTTGTCGGCTGGCTCGATTCTGAATCGCCCGCCTGGGGCACCGGATACTGCGGGCGACCTGGTGTCTCTCCCGCTCGTTCAGAGCTTTGAAATGGGCTCGCGGGGACTCTCGCCCCACCGGCTTTACGATCCTTCCGGCAGACATACGCCCTCCCCGAAGTCGATGGTTCTGAGAGCCCTCCATTTTCATCGCTTCAGGAAAACCTCATCCAGGTTCAGCAGCACATTGCCGACGACCGTCCAGGCGGCGAGATCAACAACGTCCATTCCCTCGGGCAACGCGCCGAGTGGTTGCTCCGCCATCATCTTTGCCCCGGCCTCATCTTGGGCGAATCGTTCGCGCGCCGTTTTGAACAACGTCACCAATCGCTCGACCTCGCCATCACGCGGCTCGCGGATCAGCGCGTTCTGGATGCCAAAGCGCGCGCGGCCTTCCGCTGTCTCCGTCGCCTTGAACATCTTGCGGGCCAGGGCCTGCGCGGCCTCGACGTAGACCGGGTCGTTCAAGGTGACCAGGGCCTGCAGCGGCGTGTTCGTGCGGGAACGCCGCACGGTGCAGACCTCACGATTCGGCGCGTCGAAGGTCGCCATTGACGGATAGGGGCTGGACCGCCGCCAGGTCGTGTAGATGCCGCGGCGATACTTGTCCTCGCCCTTGCTGGTCTGCCAGTCGGTGGCGGAACCGAAGGCGGCCTTCAACCCCAGCTGCGGTTGCGGCGGCTTGGCAGGCATGCCGCCCAGCTTGTGGCTGAGCAGGCCGCTGACCGCGAGAGCCTGGTCGCGAACCATCTCGGCCGAGATGCGGAAGCGCGGCCCGCGCGCGAGCAGGCGATTGAAGGGATCGGCCTCCAGCAAGGCGTCGTTGACCTGCGAGGACTGACGATACGCGGCCGAGGTGACGAGCAGTTTGATGAAGCTCTTCAGGTTCCAGCCGCCGTCGCGCAGCTCCACGGCCAGCCAGTCGAGAAGTCTGGGATGGGAAGGCAGTTCGCCCTGGCTGCCGAATTCCTCGCTGGTCTCGACGATGCCGGTTCCGAAGATCTGTTCCCAATGCCGGTTGGCGATGACGCGCGGCGTGAGGGGATTATCCTCATGCACCAACCACTGCGCGAGGGCCAGACGGTCGGCGGGACGGCCGGCGGGCAGATCGTGGAAGACCTCGGGCGCGCCGGCCTTCACGACCTGCGCGGTGTTCTTGAAGTTGCCGCGGATCTGCACGCGGGTCTCGCGCCGCTTGTCGGCGGCCAACTCGCGCAGGATCGGAACGGTGGTGTAGGGCCTGGCCGAAGCCAACCGCTTCTCAACCTTCGCCAATTCACGGCGCGTCCCTGCCAGTTCCGGCGCGATCTCGCGATGATAGGCGGCGAGGCGTTTCTCCCCGGCGTCGTTGCGCTCCTCCCTGCGCACGAGCGTCCGCACATCCGCGGGCATGCGCGCCCAGGTGGAGACGTTGTTGTCCGAGGTCGCGGAAACAGCGAGTTGGGTGACGAGATGCTTCGTGTATTTCGAAGCCTGGTTCAGCCGCAGTGTCAGGACGCCCTTGTCGGCGGCCAACGGGTTCTTGAGAATCAGCGACAACTGATGCGGTTTGCCGGTCTGGCCGGCGATGGCCCAGCCCTTGGCCTTGTCGAGCTTTGCGGCGATCACGCTGGAGGCGGGGAAGCCGGACTGTTCGTAGTCCGCAAACGCGGCGCCGAATTCCAGGGTCACGGCGCCGGACATGGCGAACTCCCTGGTCCTTCCCGGATCGCCGGCCGACGTGTTCTCAAACACCACCGCGCGCTTCTCATCGAGCAGTTTCACCCGATAGCCCTTGAGCCGGTCCGAGATCGCCTTGCCGCCGTCCGTGCGGTTCCAGACGACGATCTTGTCGATCGGGAGCGCCTTCCCGAGATCGATCTCGAACCACGGATCCTTCTGCTGGGCGGTGTGGCTGACGGAGCGTTTGTTGTAATCGCCGTCCGTGTTGCCGTCGATCGCCCGGTCGGCGACGGCGTCGTTGTATTGCGAGCTGTGCGAGGCCCTGCCCTTGAGCGCGACATTTTCCCCGCCGCTGAACGCCTGCACTTCGGCAAGCTGGAGAAACCTGTTGGCGCCGGGAACCTCGACCCGGACATAACGCCCTGTCCGCGCCCGCGAACCGTCCGGCTGCCAGAGCGCCGTCGCCTGCGAGATGACGAAGTTCTCCTTCTGTCCGGCGGGGATCTCCACGCGCAGGCCGGTGATCGCTCCCTTCTCCGTCGGGAAACGCAGGGTGTAGAAATCGTTGTTGGGCTTGTCGCCCTCGGCGCGGATCACGCCGTCGTCAGCGATCTTCAATTCCATCCCGCGCCCCTTGGCGGTCAGCGGTTTCAGGCGCGACCAGGCCGGCTCCTTGTTCAGCCCCGCCAACCATTCCGCGCGGGCCGCGGCAAGTTTGGGCGTCTCGGTCGCCAGCGTTTTCTTGAGGGAGGCGATCTGTTCACGCCAACGCGCCTTGTCCTCCTCCTGTTGATCCGTCCAGACCTCCAGCAGCGGGCGCTCGTCCTTTTTGTCGGTGTCCTCGGTCTGGTTGAGGATCGCGAACATCCTGAAGAACTCCTCCTGCGAGATGGGATCGTACTTGTGCGTGTGACATTGCGCGCAGGCCATCGTGGTGCCCATCCAGACCGCCATGGTCGTGTTCACGCGGTCGACGATGGCGACGTTGCGGAATTCCTCGTCGTCCGTGCCGCCCTCGCTGTTGGTCAGGGTGTTGCGGTGAAACGCGGTGGCGATGAGCTGATCGTCTGTCGGGTTCTCCAACAGATCGCCAGCCATCTGCTCGATGGTGAACCGGTCGAAGGGTTTGTTCGCGTTGAGGGAACGAATGACGTAATCCCGATAGGCCCAGATCGTGCGCGGCGGGTCGTCGGCGTAACCCGCGGAATCCGCATACCGCGCCAGGTCCAGCCACACCCGCGCCCAGCGCTCGCCGAAGGAGTCCTTGGCCAGCTGCCGATCCACGTAGCGCTCGTAGGCGTTGGGATGCCCGTCGGCGACGAAACCCTGCGCCTCCGCCCAGGTCGGAGGCAGGCCGGTGAGATCGATGGCGACGCGACGCGCCAGGGTCCAGCGGTCCGCCTCCTGCGATGGCGTCAATCCCTCGCGCTCCAACCGGGCGAGAACGAAGTAGTCGATTTCGTTTTTCGGCCAGTCGGTTTGCCTGACTGCCGGGATCGCAGGTCGTTCCGGCTTTTGGTAGGACCAATGCCCCTGATACTCGGCGCCCTGTTCGATCCACTTCCGGATCAACGCGATCTCGGCGGGCTTGAAGCGGCGGCCCTTCCCCTTGGGCGGCATGAGGTCGTCTTCGTCGTCGGTCGTGATGCGACGGAAAAGTTCGCTCTTGTCGGGATTGCCCGGGACGATGGCGGCGTGACCGCCGAGGTCCATGGTGGCCCCGTCGAAGGTGTCCACGCGCAGGCCGGCCTCGCGGGTTTCGGCATCCGGCCCGTGGCAGGCCGCGCAACTGTTGGAGAGCAGCGGCCGGATCTCGCTGTTGAAATCGATCTTCGCCGCCGCGGCGCTGAGGGCAACCGCCGTCTGCAGGACCGACAGGCAGACCAAGGCCCTCTGTGCGCCGGGCGCCAATCTGTGAACTCGAATCATAAGCGTCTTGGACGGCGATCGTTCCAACGGAAATCATCTGGATCCGCGGAGAACGACGTCGATCAGACACTCAAGCCGCGCCGTCCCGCTTTTTCCAGCAAAAGTTCGGGGAGCCCGGCGGCGGGGAACGCCACAAACCACAAGCTGGTTTGGGATTTGGAGCTTGGAGCTTGGGATTTTGTCGTTTCAACAGAGCATCGGGATCTTGGAGGGCCGGGTTTGCCTCCACGCCATGGTCACGCCCCGCGCGCATTTGATGTCCTGCTTTGGCCTTGCAAAGGCGTTCAAATTGTGAGGGACTTCCGCGTTCTGAACACCAAACCCGACTAAAACCATGCTCTTCTGGCTGATAGGAATACTTTTGATGGGCGGTCTTGCCGCCCTTGGCCGCCTGATTGGCGCCACCCGCTTCGCGATTATCCTGGTGGGATTGTGGATCAGCCAGATTGCGGCGTTTGCCCTGGACGCGCGGTTGGTCGACTGGATGTTGAACAAGGAGGGCAAGCTGGCCAACCCGCTGCTCAACTGGGTCCTGCCAGCGGTCATCATCTACGCCGGGCTCGCCGTGGTGTTCATCATCGTCTCGCAGGTCGCCTACACCAAGATTCTCGTGCACTACAAATATCACGTGCCGGACGAACGGCGGGTCTCCTGGGAGCGCATGGATCGCGGCGTCGGCATCCCGGTGGGCATCGCCATGGGCGCCACCCTGATGATCCAGCTGGGCGTCCTGATCCACGCGGTCGGCTACTGGACCGTGCAGTTGACCTCTTCGACCGCCGAGAACAACGGGACGCTGGTCAAGGTGTTCACCCCGCTCAAGAAGGCGCTGCACGGCTCCGGCCTGGAGCACATGGTTCTCAGTCAGGACCCCTGCCCGGACATGTTCTACGACATGGCCGACGTCGTGGGCATCGTGTTCAACAACCCCTCGGTCACCGGGCGCCTGGCGGTTTATCCCGGCACGCTGACCATCGCGGAGATGGACGCCTTCAAGGCGGTGATTGACGACAGCGCCCTCACCCCGGCGTTCACCGGCTCCGGCAACATCGAGCTGGCCCTCGGATCCGAGAAGGTCGCCAACGGAATCCTCTACAATGCCGCCATGCGCGAAACGCTGTTCGGCATCGACTGGGCCGATCTGAAGGCCTATCTGGAGACCGGCTCCTCGCCGAAATACGAGGGTGAAAAGCTCCTCGGCAAACGACGCCTCTACGTCACCAAGACGCGCGTGGGCATCCAGGAGCAGTACGCCGACGACGACAAGGACGCCATCGCCAAGCTGGCGCGGATCCGGCAGCAGTTCCCCTACGTCCTGAAGGAGCTCCAGCTGCTCGCCGGCGGCGACAAGACCGTCATGCTCAAGGGCCGTATCAGCGGGATCAGCGACCTGCGCTCCCTGGTCGAAGGCAAACCGCTCAGCGCCCAGCCAAAGAAGGCGCCGGACGAACCGGTGGTCGTCGCCACCGGAACCTGGGACGGCACAGACCCGAATTACACGATCACCTGGGGCGGCGACAACGGCGGCGGCGCCTGCAGCTTCACCAAGGACGGCTACCTCCTGGTCCCCTTGGGCGCCAGCACGCTGGTCTTCGGGAAATAGGCTGCTTCAGCTTTTCTTGGGTCGAGACGTCCAACCTCTCCCGAAGACCCCGCAGGCGGCCTCTCTTCCCTTCCCCGATCAACCGCGCCGCCGCGGCGCATTCACTGATTTGCCGGAAAGGAGACCCTTTCCACGCGCGAGGTGTTGTGGATACTGGGAGGATCGAACAAACCGGTGGGGGCGGAGCGGGCGACGTGATCAGCCTCATTGCCGAGGGTCTTCAGCGGCCCCGCCGCAGACGGATCGACATCAGCGTCAGCCACGACCGGACGGACTTCGGGGACCAGGTCCGCCGCCGCTTCGGGCGCCGTGGCCGGTTGCGCCGGTTCGCTGGAGGAGAGCAGTGGTCCGCCTCCCGATCCCTGCGGCGCGGATCCCGAGGGCGCGAGCTGAACGCCGGCGATGACCAGGCTGGCGAAAATCACGCCATAAGCGCCCAGCATGACAGGGCTGGTGTCGATTCCGGGAAGCAGACGCCGCCACCACGACGGCGCCGGGCGGGCGTCCTCCGCCTCGATCCGGGCGATCACTCCGGATGAAAAATCCTCGAAGTAGCCGGGCGGCGGGACTTCGTGACGTTTCAGCTCCAGCAGCCTGCGCAGCTTCTCGAATTCCTGGTCTTTCGGTTCGTCATTCATCTTACTTCAAATAATCCGACAGATGGGCCTGCAATTGTTGACGGGCGTAGAACAACCGCGACCGCACCGTCCCGGTGTTGCAATTCACGATTTTCCCGATTTCTTCGTGGGACATGCCCTGGATATCGTGCAACGTGACGACCAATCTATGGCTTTCTGACAGACGTTGCATGGCCTCGTTCAATTTTTCCTGAAGCTCGGTCAGATTGGCGTCCCGACGCGGCGTCTTGTCCGAGATCAACGACACCAGCTCCGGGTTGTTCTCCACGTTGGCGTCCATGTCGTTGAGGCTCAGGTTGACCCTCCGGTTCCGCTTCTTGAGGAAGTTGATGGTCCGGTTGACCGCAATCCGGTAGATCCAGGTGTAGAAGCTGGACTGACCCTTGAAGGAATCAAGGGACCGGTAGGCCTTGATGAAGGCCTCCTGGGTCAGGTCGTGGGCGTCCTCGTGATTCGAGGTCATGTTGTAGAGGGTGGCGTAGATGCGCTCCTGGTAGGTCCGGATCAGCTCGTCGTAGGCCGCGAGGTCGCCCGTCCTCGCTCGATCCACCAGTTTCGCGGTCCGGGCCCGCTCTTCGGCGCGCTCCTGCTCCGTGGGCTTGTCGACACCGGCGGCCTTGGAAGTTTCCTTCTGTGCCGCCCCGCTCATCGCCCCTTGGTCCCGATGTGATTCGACTGCCGTTCCAGGAAATCGGTCAGATGGCCGAGCGCCGCCCGGCCCTCGCCGCGGGGGGCGTCCTCCAGGCGCCGACGCGCCTGGTTCAGGTGATCCGTGATGGCCTTCTTGGATTCCGCCAACGCGTCGTGCCGCTCCAGGAGTTCCAGCACACGAGGGTGATTCTCAGGCCGCCAGTTCTCGATCGCCGACCTGAGTTCATTCCGATCCGCTTCGTCCGCGCGCTCGACCGTCACCAGCACGGGCAGCGTGAGTTTGCCGCTGGCCAGATCCGTGCCCAGGGATTTGCCGACAATGTCCTCGGAACCGTAGAGATCCAGGCAGTCATCGTAGATCTGGTAGGCCGTGCCCAAGGCCATGCCGAAGTCGCGCAGCGCCTTGCGGCCGAGCTCATTGGCCCCGCTCAGGTGAGCGCCCAGATCGCAGGAAAGCGCAAAGAACTCCGCCGTTTTCATGGCCAGCAGCTTGAAATACTCCTCCCGGCCCATGTCGAACTTCAGTTTCCGGTGGGTCTGCAGGATTTCACCGGAACAGACCGTCTTGGCGCCGGAAGCCACGGCCCGGCAGATCTCCGGCGTGGGGAACCCGGCGGCCAGCTTGAGCGCATGGGCGAACAGGGTGTCGCCCAGCAGGACCGGAATGTGGCGCCCCCAGTTGGCCGCCAATGTGGGTCGCTGCCGCCGCATCTCCGCCTGGTCCATCACGTCGTCGTGCACCAGGGTCGCCAGATGCACCATCTCAATGATGGCGGCGACCGTGACATGCTCGTCCCCGACCTCGCCCGCCGAAGCCGCGCTCAACGAAACCAGCGCCGGCCTCAGCTGCTTGCCCTGATTCGTCAACGCATAGTGCGCATACTCCGCGATCTCCGGATCAAACTCATCCACCTGCGCCACCAACCGGGCAGAAACCGACCTCAGGAACGGCTCCACCGGCTCGACAATGCTCCGCCAATCCAATGCCGGCTTCTGCGCCGCATTGATCCCTGAAGCCGTCGTGGAATTGGATTCAATTGGAAACATGGGTGTGTCGGCGGGATACTAAGCCAAAGCGGCCCAAACGCAAGGAACGGAATCCGGAGCATTTGGTCGCGGTTCCCGTCAATCGATAAGGCTTGACGCCGACTTGTCGATCCGGTTTGCATTTGCCGCATATGAAAAAGAATTTCCTCATTTTGGCGTTGGTTTCCTTCGTTGCGGCGCTTTCAACCGGCTGTGTGAAGACCCAGACCGGAGACATGAAGGCCGGCATACCGTTCAAGAAGGACAAGATCACCAGCCGCTACGAGCGCCCGGCCTCCGCTGTCGCTCCGGCCGCCCGGGAGGCCCTGGCCATGTATGGCGCGCTGACCGGCGACGACAGCATCAAGTCCGTGATCGAGGCCAAGATCAATCAGCGGCACGTCTGGGTGAAGATCGTGGAGGAGGAGCCCAACCTGACGACCGTCATCACCCAGGTCCGCACCAAGATGGGCGGGACCGACATCGAGCTCGCCGCCGAGATCGACAAGCAGATCGCCCTGCGCCTCCCGCGCTGAGCGGACAAGACCTTCCTCCAAACGCCGCCCCGCCTTCCGGCCGGGCGGCGTTTTTTTGTGTGGCGCCCCGTCGCCAACCCATCCTTGAATCCACGACGTCGTCCGCGCACTATCGCCGCCCGACACCGACCTGCAGCCGGGACCCGCGGGCTGATCGCCCGCGGCCGCCGAACAGAAACGACCATGCTCAAATCCAGAATCGCCCCCCTCATTGTCGCCCTTGCGGCGTTGACCGTCGCCGCCCCGGCCTTCAGCGCCGGGAAGGCCAAGCCCAACATCATCGTCATCATGGCCGACGACATGGGCTACGGCGACCTGTCGTGCTACGGGACTGAGAGCTTCAAGACGCCCAACATCGATCAACTTGCGGCGGAGGGCCTGCGCTTCACCAGCGGCTACTGCTCCGCCTCGACCTGCACGCCGACGCGCTACTCCTTCCTCACCGGGACCTACGCCTTTCGCGGGAAGAACACCGGCATCGCGCCGCCCAACAGCCCGGCCATCATCCAGCCCGGGACCATGACCCTGCCGTCGCTGATGAAGAAGGCCGGCTACAAGACCGCCGTCGTGGGCAAGTGGCACCTCGGCCTCGGCGGTCCGAAGGGTCCGGATTGGAACGGCGACCTGAAACCCGGCCCCCGCGAGATCGGCTTTGACTACAATTTCCTCCTCCCCACAACCAACGACCGGGTTCCGCAGGTGTACGTGGAGAATCATCGGGTGCTCAACCTCGATCCCAAGGATCCGCTCTGGGTGGGCCGCAAGAAACCCGGCGACGACCACAAGACCGGGATCACCCATCGCCATATGCTGAAGATGGACTGGACCCACGGTCACAACTCCACCATCCACAACGGCATCAGCCGCATCGGCTTCTACACCGGCGGCCACGCCGCCCGCTTCCGGGATGAGGACCTCGCCGACGAGTGGGTGAAGCGCTCCGTCCGCTGGATCGAGACCAACCGCCGCGAGCCTTTCTTCCTCTTCTTCAGCTCGCACGACCTGCACGTGCCGCGCATCCCGCACGAACGCTTCCAGGGCGTCACCGGACTCGGCTACCGCGCCGACAGCATCGTGCAGCTAGACTGGTGCGTCGGCGAGCTCATGAAGACCGTCGACCGCCTCGGCCTCGCGGAGAACACGCTCTTCGTCTTCTGCTCGGACAACGGCCCGGTCATGGACGACGGCTACGCGGACGAGGCCCTGGCGAAGCTGGGTTCCCATCGCGCGGGCGGCCCCTTCACCGGCGGCAAATACAGCGTCTTCGAGGGCGGCACCCGCACGCCCTTCATCACGCGGTGGAAGGGCCGCATCCAACCCGGCGTCTCCGACGAGCTCGTCTGCACCATCGACATGGCCGCCAGCTTTGCCGCCATGACCGGGGTCAAACTGCCCAGGAACGGCTGCCTCGACAGCTTCAACGTCCTCGGCGCGATGCTGGGCGAGAAGGGCGCCAGGGGGCGCGAACACCTCGTCCAGCAGGACAACGGCCGCGGCGGCAACTACGGCTTTCGCGTCGGCGACTGGAAGCTGCAGCGTTGCGACTCCAAGAAGGCCCGCAACGTGGTTGTCGAGAGGGAGCTGGAAAACACCCCGGTTCCTCGGTTCCAATTGTTCGATCTGAAGAACGATCCCGCCGAGAAGAAGAACGTCATCGCCGACCACCCCAAGGTCGCCGAACAGTTGAAGGCGCGGTTGGCCGGGATCATCGAGAGCGGCCGGAGCCGGGAGTAGGGGGAGTTCGACAAAGCCGGTTCCGTGGGGGACATGGCGTTGGCGCCAGAGGTGGATTTCACAGCAGGTGAAGGGCCTCATCCTTCAATGACCAACCCAACGCCGCACGGTTGTGTCACCCTTTCAGGGTGTTGAAGTGGGGCGCCTGCGGCGAGGCTCCCCTACCTGTGTTGGTAGGGACGGGAGGGCGGGACAATCCAGGAAGGCGCACCCGGGTAGAATACACCCAGCCAAGGAACGACCACGCCCCAATCCCCTTACCCGATCTCCACGATCCGCTTCTCCCGGATGGACTCCTCGCCGGCGATGCACATGCGGGTGCCGTCGACGCAGTCGTTGACGCCGGTGAGGACGGGTTTGCCCTCGAGGACGGCGTCGACGAAGGCGTCGTGAATCTCGGAAAAGCCGAGGTGGCCGCCCCAGCCGACGCCCTGCTTGGATTCGATCTTGTGGCGGATCGGATCGGCGCTTTCGGAGCCGAGTTTCCATTGGAGAATCTCGATCGTGGAAATGCTGGTCTGGAGTGAGCCCTTGTCGCCGATGATGCCCATCTCCAGTTCCTCGTGCGGAAAGTCGCGGGCGAAC
This sequence comes from Verrucomicrobiales bacterium, assembly GCA_038126035.1. GTDB lineage: Bacteria > Verrucomicrobiota > Verrucomicrobiia > Limisphaerales > JAYPEY01 > JAYPEY01. Next base: position 10,801 of record JAYPEY010000011.1, read on the forward strand.
ATGCACAGGTGCAGCGTGCCCTTGACCCCGTTCTCGTATTCAAAGCTGACGGTGGCGTGGTCGTGGACCTGGTGATCGCCCTCGATGACGCGGTTGACCGCGTTGGAGCCGAACGCGGCGACGTATTTCGGCCGGGCTCCGACCCACCAGTTCATCATGTCGAAGTGGTGGCAGTTCTTGTCGACGAGGCAGCCGCCGGACATGCGATCGTCCTGGATCCACTGGCCGGACTTGGGTTGGAAGGGCGCGCGAAATTCCTTGGTCCAGACCATCTTGGGCGTCCCGATCTCGCCGGCGTCGATCATCTCCTTGATCTTCCTGAAGAAGGGGGAGTAGCGGAGTTCATGGCCGATCATGACGACCCTGTCCGACTTCTCCGCGAGTTCAACGAGTTCATCGACCTCGTGCATGTTGACGCCGCAGGGTTTCTCAAGGAAGAGGTGCTTGCCGTTGTCGAGCGCCTCCTTGGCCCAGAGGAGGTGGGTGAAGTTGGGCGTGGAGACGAAGATCGCGTCGACGTCGGACTTGATCAGCTCATGCTCGTCGCGAAAGACCTTCGCGTCGGGCGCGATCTCGAGGGTCTTGGCGATGTTGCCCTCGTCGCGTCCGCAGATGGCGACGGCCTCCGCGCGATCGCCGCATTGATTGTGGATGAGATCGACGTGGCTGCGCCCCATGGCGCCGATGCCGAGAAAGCCGCACTTGAGTTTGCTCATGATGTTGGTTCTCCTTGGCCGCAAAAAGGCTCAAAAAGGCGCAGAGGACTGGAACAGATCTGAACCACGGCTGCCATGCGTATATTGCGCAATTCTGAAACGGGCGTCAGCAAGGCCCTGTTACTTGGGCACCTTTTCCCAATCCTTGAGGAACTGGTCCAGACCGATGTCGGTCATGGGATGATCGTAGAGCTGGTTCAGGACGGCGAAGTTCATGGTGATGACATCGGACCCGACGAGGGCGGCCTGAAGGACATGTTCGGGATGGCGGACCGCCGCGGTGAGGATCTGCGTGCCGAAGCCGTAGTTGTCGTAGATCTGGCGGATCTGCCCGATGAGGTCCATGCCGATGTGGCCGGCGCCGTCGAGGCGGCCGACGAAGGGGCTGATGTAGGCGGCGCCGCACTTGGCGGCGAGCATGGCCTGGAGCGGGGAGAAGTTCAGGGTGACGTTGCACTGGATGCCCTCGGCGGAGAGGACCTTCACCGCCTTGAGCCCCTCCTTGATCACCGGCACCTTGACGACGACGTTGTCGCCCATCTTGGCCAGCTCGCGGCCCTCCTTGATGATGCCCTCGGCCTCGAGCGAGATCGTTTCCAGGCTGACCGGGCCGTCGACCATCTCGAGGATCTCCTTGTAGACATCGAGGTAGGGCCGGCCGGTGGTGGCGACGTGCGTGGGGTTGGTGGTGACGCCGTCCACGATGCCCCAGCTGAGGGCTTCCTTGATCTCGTGGACGTGCGCGGTGTCGATGAAGATTCTCATGGGATGAAACTGCGGCTGTCTGTTTTGAAAAACGAGCGTGCAGCATGGCGGAGGCGCCGGGGATTTCAATGCGGAAATTGGCCGGAGTCCGGGCTTGGATATTCATGAGATGAGTTCTAGGCTCGCGACCCTGTGAAAAGCCTCGCGCTTCGACATCAACCCTGCCGTTGCGATTCAAGCCTTCCCTTACGATGAAAACGATCCATCGCTCCCTCCTGTCCCTCGGCATGGCGCTGGCCATTGCGTCTTTCAATTCGCCCTCCGCCGCAGCCCAGACCGCCGCGGCCGCGCTCAGGCAACTCGGCGACCGGAACAACATCTGCGCTGTTCTGGGCCTGCCCGAAGGCGGCGGCCCGGAGTTTGTTCTGGACCTGGCAAAGCGCAGCCAATGGCGGGTCTACTTCCAGTCGCCGGACCTGAAGGAGACGGACGGCGTGCGGCGCGCGGCCGAAGAGGCGGGATTGCTGGGCGGGCGGATCTTCGCGCATCAGGGCGGTCTGGATCGGATTCACCTGGCGGACAATCTGATCGGCGCGGTCTGGGTTTCGTCGAAGAAGCCGGGAGAGGCGCAGTTGGCGGAGGCGCGAAGGGTCCTGCATCCGGAGGGGAAGGCGTTCGCGGCTTCGGGATTGTTGTTTGAGAAGCCGTATCCCGAGGGCATTGAAGCCTGGGATCATCCCTACCATGGACCGGACAACAATCCGCAGTCCTACGACCAGTTGGCGCGGGCGCCTTATCTGACACAGTTCATCGCCGAACCGAAGTTCAGTCCAATGCCGGAGCAGACGGTGTCGGCGGCGGGCGTGGTGTTCAAGGCCTACGGCCACATCGCGCACAAGGCGAACCAGAACGCCATCCTCAACACCCTGATGGGCATCAACGCCTACAACGGGACTATCCTCTGGCGCCGGCCCAACAAGGGCTACATGATCCATCGCAACACCATGATCGCCACCCCGGGCACGCTGCTGCTCGGCGATCATGAATCGTTGAAGTTCATCGACGCCCAGACCGGGAAGACAACGCACGAGATCGTCGTGCCGGAGGGCATGGCGGACGGGCCGGTCTGGAAGTGGATGGCGCTGCACAACGGCGTCCTCTACGCTCTGGTTGGAGGCAGGGAGATCCCGATCGAGACCATCACCTCGAACAATCCGGCGATGGGCCACTGGCCCTGGGGCATGTGGAAGGGCCACGACTACAAGGACGAGAAGAAGAACTTCGGCTTTGGCCGCACCTTTCTGGCCATCGATCTGGAGTCCCGGAAGATCATCCGACACCACAAGGAGAAGGACTACATTGACGCGCGCGGCGTCTGCATGACCGACGGCCGGATCTATTACTATTCCCCGCAGAAGTTCCTTGCCAGCCTGGACCTGATGTCGAACGAGGTCCGCTGGCGCAATACGGACGCGGATCTGCTGGCGGCGATCGGGGAGGACGGCCGGGCGCAGCTTTACAAGACCGGTTACTCCACCTCGATCTTCATGAAATCCACGAAGGACCACATCGTCTTCGCCGGCCCGCAGCGACCGAACCTCGTCATGGCGCGGACGGAGGACGGCAAACTCCTCTGGCACAAGAAGGACGGCAATCTCCAGATCGTGCTCCAGAAGGATGCGTTCTACACGGCCAGTCGCGACGGCATCGGCGCCAAGATGACCTACGACAAGGGCGAGGTCCTCGCCCAGATGCCCAACCGCCGCGCCTGCACCCGCGCCACGGGCAGCATCGACAGCATCTTCTACCGCACCCCGGGCGGCACGGTCCGCTACGACACCGTCAATGACACCGCGCAGCACATCGCGCCGATGCGGCCGCCCTGCCAGGACGGCGTGATGATCTCGAACGGCATGCTTTACTGGGGGCCGTGGATGTGCGGTTGCCAACTTTCCCTCTACGGCCACATCGCCTTGACCGGCGCGGGCGACACCCTGAAGAAGGCAGACCCTTCCACCCGATTGGAATTGCAGCCGAAGGCCGGGGCGAAAATTGCGGAGCTGGACGCGCGTCCCGGCGACTGGCCCGGCCTTCGCGGCGACAATGCCCGCAGCCAGTCAACGCGGGTTGCGCTGCCGAAGCAGGTCGGCGAGGCCTGGACGTTCAAGCCCGGGGCCGCGGTGATGCCCACCGCGCCGGTGGCGGTCGGAGGAATGGTGTTTTATGCGGATCGGGCCGGAGTCGTCCGGGCGTTGAGCGCCGGCGGCCGGTTGGTCTGGAAGGCCTACGCCGGCGGCCCCATCTATTTCCCTCCCGCGATTGAGGACGGGCGCCTGTTTGTCGGTTCTGCGGACGGGCGCGTGCACGCCTTCGAGGCGGCGACGGGCCGACCCTTGTGGCGATTTCGCGTTGCGCCGGGAGACCGGTTGATCTCGGTGTTCGGGAAGCTGATCTCCACCTGGCCGGTGGCGGGCGGAATCGCGGTGGAAGACGGCGTCGTCTACGCGGCGGCGGGCATCGCGCACTACGACGGCACCCACGTCGCGGCGCTCGATGCCGCAACCGGGAAACCGCGCTGGGAAAACGACAAGTCCGGCGTGATTTCCGAGAAGGTGAACAGCGGCGTCAGCCTGCAGGGCGAACTCGCCCTGAAGAACGGCGAACTGCAGTTCCTCGGCGGCGGCGTCTATCAGACCGCGCGTTACGACCTGGATGAAGGCCAGTGTCTCAATGAGCCGCACGACGGCCTGAATTCCAAATTCCGCACCGCCTTCTATCCCTACTATCCGGAATACGCCGAATACACCTCGTTGGATCACACCTTCGAAAACGGCGACACGCTCAACTACGTCGCCAGTTACGAAGGCAGCCGGCACACGCCCCTGCGACTCCAGCGGCCCTTCACGCAAGAGGAACTCGAGAAGCTGAAGAAGACGCCGCCCAGACGCGCGGGCAACTCCGACCGCATTGCGGGACGCCCCCAGCGCCGGGTTCTCTGGCAGAAGCCGAACCTGCGCTTCAACGCCTTCGCCCGCGCGCCCAAATCGTTGCTGGCCGCCGGGCAGACCGGACCGGTCACGGATCGGGACAAGGACTCCTTCCTGACCGCGATGAGCATCGAGAACGGCGCCGAAATCTGGAGAAAGCCCCTTCCCGGCGCCGCAGTAAAGGACGGCCTCGCGGTCGATCATCGCGGACGCATCTTCGTCAGCCTGCGCAACGGCGAGATCCATTGCCTCGCGCCCGCGATGGCAGCACGGTTGGACTGAAGGCCGAACATTCATGAGCGCGCCCAGGGAATTCCGGATCATCCCCGATCAGTCCGACGTCGAGGCGTTGGAGCGGGATCTGCGGTTTCATCCGAGCCCCGTGACATCGCCGGCCACGCTCCGGCCTGACCAGGTCGAGGCGTTCAATCGCGAGGGGTTCCTGACGCCGCTTCCGGTCTTCGATGACGCGGAGATCGCCGGCCATCGCCGTTACTTCGACGCCTTGTTGGAAAAGACCCTGGCGGCCGGCGGCAACAGCTATTCGATCAGTTCGGCCCATTTGAAACATGGCCGGGTCCACGATCTGCTCACGAATCCCCGCATCGTGAACCTGGTGAAGGACCTGCTCGGCGAGGACGTGGTCGCCTTCGGATCCCATTTCTTCTGCAAGATGCCCGGCGACGGCAAGGCCGTGGCCTGGCACCAGGACGCCAGCTATTGGCCGCTCACGCCGTCGAAGACCGTCACGGTCTGGCTGGCGATCGACGATTCCGATGTCGGCAACGGCTGCATGCGCGTGATTCCCGGCACGCACACGCTGGGCCACCTCACCTATCGCCGCAGCTCGGCCGAGGAGAACAACGTCCTGGATCAATCGGTCGATGACGCCGAGCAGTTCGGCAAGCCGATGGATGTGGAACTCAAGGCGGGCGAGGCGTCGATCCACAGCGACCTGCTGCTGCATGGCTCGGAGCCGAACCGATCCGACCGGCGGCGTTGCGGGCTCACCCTGCGCTACTGCGCCGCCGATGTGCGCGCGGCGATGGACTGGCACGAAAAGGGCGTGATTGTCAGCGGGAAGGACGCGGCCGGCCATTGGACGAACCCGGGGCGGCCGGAGGGGGAGTGACGGCGAGCCAGGAAGAGAGGCGAACGTCAAACGCTCAACTTTGAGCGCTGAACGCAGGCGAATCCTGTAGCCGCAACCTTCAGGTTGCGCATCGCTCGGTATGGCAAACCGGCGTGCGATTTCACGCGCCACGTTCGACGCAACATCGAAACGCCGGGAGTCGGAGGCAGAATGTTCGTCCTGGTTCTTTGGCGCATCCCCCGGTTGCCCGCCGCGGATTCCCATGTTAGTAAGATGCGCCATGTGGATTGAGTGGATCTGCCTTGGAGTCGCCGGGGCGCTTCTTCTGGTTGCGGTGTATGACCTCTGCCAGCGCAAGCATGCCATCCTGCGCAATTATCCGGTCATCGGGCATTTCCGGTATCTGCTGGAGGCGATCGGGCCGGAGCTGCGCCAATACATCGTCACGGACAACGCCTCGGAGCGCCCTTTTTCCCGCGATCAGCGGCGCTGGGTCTACTCTTCGTCCAAGCGCCAGAACAGCTACTTCGGATTCGGCACGGACAACGACCTGGAGAACGCCAAGGATTACCTGATCATCAAGCAGAGCGCCTTTCCCCTGGCGGAGCCGAAACCCGGCGAGCCGGGCTACGACCCCAAGTACAGCCTCCCCTGCGCCAAGAAGCTGGGCCGCTTCCGCGGGCGAAAGAAGGCCTTTCGCCCGAAGTCGATCGTCAACGTCTCGGCGATGAGCTTCGGCTCCTTGAGCTGGGCGGCGGTCGAGGCGATCAACAAGGGCTGCGGCATCGCGGAATGCCTGCACAACACCGGCGAGGGCGGCATCTCGCCCTACCACCTGAGCGGCGGCGACCTGATCTGGCAGATCGGCACGGGCTACTTCGGATGCCGCGAGGAAGATGGGCGGTTCAGCATCGAGAAACTGGTCGACACCTGCCAACAACACGAGCAGATCCGCGCCCTCGAGATCAAGTTGAGCCAGGGGGCCAAGGCGGGCCTCGGCGGCATGGTGCTCGGAGCCAAGGTGACGCCCGAGATCGCCAAGATCCGCGGCATCCCCGTCGGCAAGGACTGCATCAGCCCGCCAAGACACTCGGAATTCAACGATGTGGACGGCCTGCTGGACTGGGTGGAGCTCCTCGCCGAACGCACCGGACTGCCCGTCGGAATCAAGTCCGCCGTCGGTGAAATGGATTTCTGGAATGAGCTGGCGAAGAAGATCGACCTCACCGGACGGGCGGTCGATTACGTGGCCATCGACGGCGGCGAAGGGGGCACCGGCGCCGCGCCGCTGGTTTTTGCCGACCATGTCTCACTCCCCTTCAAGCACGCCTTCACCCGGGTCTACAACTGCTTTGCTGAATGGGGCATCCACGAGAAGGTCGCCTTTGTCGGCTCCGGCAAGCTGGGTTTCCCGGAAACCGCCCTGTTCGCCTTTGGCCTGGGCTGCGACATGGTCGCTGTCGCCCGTGAGCCGATGATGTCGATCGGCTGCATCCAGGCGCAGCGTTGCCACACAGGCCACTGTCCGGCGGGCGTCGCCACGCACAACAAATGGCTGGTGCGCGGACTGGACCCGACCGACAAGTCCGCGCGGCTGGCCAACTACATCGTCGCCCTGCGCAGGGAGTTGTTGAAACTCTCCCACGCCTGCGGGGCCCGACACCCCGCCATGGTCACGCCGGACCATTTCGAAATATTGGACGGCCCCTACGAATCCACCAACGTGCGCGAACTCTTCAAATACAAGCGGGCGCACGGACTTCCCTCCGACGACGATCAGACCAAGATCATCAGCCTGATGGACATCAAGGACGGGGACAGGACGTAAATGGCACGGTCCCGCCTTCGCCGGTAGGGGCGCCTCGCCGCAGGCGCCCCACTTCAAAACCCTGAAAGGGTGATACAACTGCGGCCAGGACTTCAGTCGACAGCCCATGCCGAGCGATGCTCGGGAGTCGGACCAAGACGACACTTTTTCCCCGGCTCAGGCCACGAACCACGCATCCACCCCCGGTCGGTAACCGACTTCATTCAGGCGTTTCAGGATCAGCTCGCGCGCGCCGGGCGCGCCCACCGCGATGAGCAGGGGCCCGCCATCGGGCCCCGGCAGCGCATCAGGCGGAACCACCGGCGCCCCGTGGATGGTCTCCCCGATCTTTCTGGGCGACACCTCGACCACGCATTCAACCCGGGTTCCGGTCTCCCGCAGCCAACGCAGCCACGGTTTCCCGGTCTGTCCCGCCCCCCAGAAGCGGACTTCGGCCGCGCCCTTCAGCGGCCCGGCCAGCAGATGCTCCCGACGGCACCGGTCGAAGGCCTCGGATGAATAGTTCGGGTGCGAGCGCGTGAGCCGCCCGGGACCGTCGGTCCAGTCCAGGACAACGCCCTCCACCTTGGCAAACCGAAAGCCCGCCTGCATTGCCCGCAGCCAGAGATCGTAATCCTCCGGAAACGGACCTTCCCGAAATCCCAGTTCAAACACCTCCCGCCGCGCGGTCATGGTCGGGTTCACCAGCGGCGACTCCACGAAGCGGAAGGCCCGGATGGACTCGTTGTCCAGGTTGTCATTCACCCAATCCTCGTAGCGCCGCATGGTCGGAACCGACTTTCCGTCCCGATCGACGATCCGGACCCGGCCGCCCACCCCGTCAAGCCCGCCGGCATCCAAGGCCTCCATCTGCCTCTCGAACCGGGCCGGATGACAGCTGTCGTCCGCATCCATCCGCGCAATAATCGGGGCCCGGGCTTCAAGGACCGCGAGGTTCGCCGCCCCGGCGACGCCGACATGACCGGCGGCAATCACCCGCAGGCGGCGGTCCCTGACTCGTTCCAATGCCTGCAGGGTGCCGTCCGAGGATCCGTCATCGACCACGACGCACTCCAGGTCCCCGTATGTGGAACCCAGCACAGATTCAACCGCGCGGCCAATCGTGGCGCCCGCATTGAACGCGGGGATGGTGACGGAAAGGCGCGGCATGTCTGCGAGGCTTTATAGACCGAATCCGCCGCCTCGCACGAGGCCGATTCGATGAATGACATGGCCCGGAATTGCGCGATCCCGGACCGGATTTGACCGCCCCAAAAAAGGGCTGAAAAAAAGCCATTTTTTAGCTTGCCTTGAATGGTGAGGTTGCTACGTTCCGCTCAAATGCACTGACGTGGTGCGCGGATGAACTGTTTTCATTCGCTGTTTGTTTACGTCAAACAAAGCAAAACACAGAACAACTAGAACACATCTATCGCAGGAGGAACTGACGATGAAAGTGAATAAATGGACAACAGGCTTGGCCGCCGCTGGTGTGGTCAGCCTTGCATCGGCTGCTCAGGCCGGTGATGCGAATGAGACCGTGATGACTGCGGTTTCTTCCACCACGCTGAGTGGATACGTGAGTGCTAGCGCACTCTGGAACCCCGGAACTGGCAACGCCAACGTTCCCGGACAATCGTTTCGCGGCGGCCAAGGCTTGGCGCAGGACAGCTTCGCTGTCGACGTCTTCAGCCTGAGCGTTTCGAAGCCTCAGGATGAGAGCGAATGGGCTGCCGGATACAACGCGCAGTTGTGGCTCGGGGAAACCTCCGGTTCGGGCACGGCTCCCGGCATCGGCGGCAATGCCTTGGGCGTCAACGGCGTTCAGCTGAAGAATGCGAACATCGACCTCCGTGTGCCGGTCGGCAATGGCATCGACGTCAAGGTCGGTATCTTCGACAGCATCATCGGTTACGAGTCGTCCGACTACAACGCGAACCCGAACTACACCCGCAACTACGGTTGGGGCATCGAGCCGACCACCCACGAGGGTGTGCTGCTCAGCTACGCGGTGAACGACCTGTTGAGCGTTTCAGCCGGTATCGCGAACTCCTACAACCCGACCCTCGGCGGTGTGAACAATCCGGCTGAATCGCAGAAGGCTTACATGGCTTCCGTGGCGTTGACCGCCCCGGACAGCGCCGGCTTCCTGGCTGGCGGCAGCCTGTATGCCGGTGTGGTTGACGGCATCAATGGAATCGGCGCGACCGGCGACACGACCAGCATCTATGTTGGCGCGACGCTCCCGACCCCGATCGAAGGTCTGGCCGTTGGTATCGGCTGGGACTACCGCTTGGAGAACGGCCCGAACTCGTCCGCCGTGGCTGGCACGACCTCCGGCGCGTGGGCTTCGGCTCTGGCCGGCTACCTCAGCTACGACGTGACCGAGAAGATCGCGGCTCACTATCGTATCGACTGGGCCAAGGGCACGGACAACACGTTCGGCGCTGACGCGAACGGCACCGAGGACAAGCTGTTGAGCAACACCATCACGCTCGACTACAAGGCTTGGGAAAACGTCATCAGCCGACTGGAAGTCCGCTGGGACCACTCCCTCGACGCGCAGTATCGCTACGGCACTGCCGATCGCAATGACATTGCGATCATCGGCAACTTCATCTATCAGTTCTAATTGAACTGAAAGAATTCAAAGCCCCTTCCGGGAAACCGGAAGGGGCTTTTTTTTCCTCCATCACTCCGATCCGGAGCCGGTGAACTCTGATCCGATGAAATCGGCGAGTCGTTCGATACCGGAGCGGCGGTAGGAGTCCGGGCGCCAGCAGACGCAGATTTCCCGATGGGCGCCGCTGTCCTTGAGGGGCACAAAATCCACGTTGTCCATGCAGGCCTTGAAGATCGGGACGGCCATTCCCGGGACGAAGGTCACGCCCTCGCCCTTGTCCACCATCCGCACGAGTGTCATCAGGCTGGAAGCCCGGAAGGCGCTCAACGCCGAGCTGTCGGCCATGCGGCAGGCGGCCAATGCCTGATCCTTCAGGCAATGACCATCCTGCAGCAACAGCAGTCTCTCCTTCCTCAATGCGGTTGAGGAAAGCGTCTTCGGAGCGGGTTTCCTCGTTTTCCGCGGCATGGCCACATGGAGGGGATCGTGGAAAAGCGTTCGCGCGGCCAGGTTCCCGATCTCATAGGGCAGGGCGATGACGGCGCATTCGATGTCGCCCCGGCGCAGTTGTTCCAGCAGTCGGGGCGTGAGGTCCTCGACGACGGAGAGCTCCATCTGGGGGAACTCCCGACGAAGCGGCGCCGCCATCTCCGGAAGCAGGAAGGGCGCGATGGTCGGGATGACGCCGATGCGCAGGCCGCCCACCAACGGGCCGCGCATGGCGTCGGCGGTGTAGCGCATGGAGGCCAGGCGTTCGAAGATGTCGCGCGCCTGCGCCAGGAGCGCCTCGCCTTCGCGGGTCAGCTTCACCTTCCGCTTGGACCGCTCAAGCAGTTGCGCGTCGAGGCAGGCCTCCAGGTCGCGGATGGCCCCGCTGACAGCCGATTGTGAAACGTGGCAGGCCTCCGCCGCCTTGCGAAAACTGAGCGATTCGGCGACGCGGATGAAGTAGCGCAGTTGCTGGGTCGAGGGGATCTGATTCATCACATTTTCCGATCAGAATGATCTGATTAAACAGTTTTGGCAATTGCGGGGCATATGTTAAACACGAGGCTGACAGATCGAGCAATCAAAACGCAGAACCATTGACGAGCAAGAGAACGAACATGAAGAAACCAGCCTATCTTATCGCTGCGATCGGGATCGGAATGACGGCGCAGGCCGCATTTTCGGGAGATTTGGACCTTTTTCAACCGCCGCTGAGGAGCACGTGGGATCAACCTCGGAGCGAGGTGGACGAGGCGCGGGTGAAGCTCGGCAAGGCCCTGTATTTTGAGAAGCGCATCAGCCTGAAGAATGACATCTCCTGCAATTCCTGCCACGACCTGAAGAAGTTCGGGGTGGATGGCGAGGGATTTTCATTGGGATTCGAGGGGCACCGCGTGGGGCGCAACTCACCGACCACCTTCAACGCCTTCGGCCACATCACCCAGTTCTGGGATGGCCGCGAGCCGACCGTCGAGGAACAGGCCAAGGGGCCGATCCTGGCGGCGGGTGAGATGGGCATGCCCAATTCCGACCTGGTCGTGAAGCGCCTCAAGGGCATCAAGGGCTATCCGGAGTGGTTCAAGGCCGCCTTTCCGAAGGACAAGGACCCGGTCAACTACAACAACGTCGGCATCGCGATCGGCGCCTTCGAACGCCTGCTGGCCACGCCTGCGCGTTGGGACAACTATCTGAGCGGGCACAAGAAGGCGTTGAAGAAGAACGAACTCGCCGGTCTGGAGAAGTTCACGAAGTTCGGCTGCACGACCTGCCACAGCGGCACGCTGCTCGGCGGACGCCTGTATCAGAAGGTCGGCTTGGTGAAGGCCTGGCCCAACCAGAAGGACCAGGGTCGTTTCGCCCTCACCGGCAAGGACGCGGACCGGATGTTCTTCAAGGTCCCGAGCCTGCGCAACATCGAGAAGACCGGCCCCTACTTCCACGACGCCTCGGCGACGAAGCTCGAGGAGGCCATCGCCCTGATGGGCCGCCACCAGCTCGGAATGGAGCTGGCCAAGGACGACATCAAGGACATCGCCGCCTTCCTGAAGACGACCACGGCCGATATTCCAAAGGAACTGAAGAAGACCCCGGTCATGCCCGACAAGGCGAAGTCCGACGACGGCGGCTTCGACTGATCGGGCTGCATTCCTCCGGCGACCCCGCGTCGCCTCTGGCGCAAAGCCGGCTTCGTTCCCCCAACGAAGCCGGCTTTCTCCGTTCTGCAACGGAGCGGCGGTGGAACGGAATTGCTTTTCACCCATCCGCTTCGCCCGTTTAATCCCGGGATGCGACGAATCCCTGCTCTGTTCCTCACCGCGGCGCTGATCGCCGCCTTCGCGCTTCCCGCCGCCGCCGCCAAGCGCGCGTCGAAACCCAACTTTGTCATCATCTTTGCCGACGACCAGGGCTACGGCGACCTGGGCTGCTTCGGCTCGACGAAGATCCGCACGCCGAACATCGACCGCATGGCGCGGGAGGGAATGCGCTTCACCAACTTCATGGTGGCCTCCCCCGTCTGCACGCCCTCGCGCGCGGCGCTCTTGACGGGTTGTTATCCGAAGCGCGTGGGCATGCATCAGCATGTGTTGTTCCCGACGTCGAAGAAGGGACTGAATCCCGCGGAGCGCACCATCGCCGACCACCTTAAGTCGCAGGGTTACGCGACCGCCTGCTTCGGCAAGTGGCACCTCGGGCATCATCCGGAGGTCCTGCCGCGCGCACAGGGATTCGACGCGTATCTCGGCATTCCCTACTCGAACGACATGAACCATCCCGACAACAAGGGCAAACCAAAGGGAGGCCCCGATGGCATGGACATCCTCTGGGCCGATCCGGAATCCACCCTCACCAAGTGGAAGACGCCCCTGATCGAGAATGAGAGAATCGCGGAGTTGCCGGTGGATCAGCGCACAGTGACGCGGCGTTATACCGACCGCGCGATGAATTTCATCAGGGAGAACAAGGACCAGCCCTTCTTCGTCTACCTCCCGCATTCCATGCCGCACATCCCGCTCTACGTTCCCGACGATGTCCGGGACCCGAATCCGAAGAACGCCTACACCTGCGTGATCGAGCACATCGACGCCGAGGTCGGCCGCGTGATGAAGACCATCCGCGAACTGGGACTGTCCGAAGACACCTATGTCATCTACACCTCGGACAACGGGCCGTGGCTGCCTTTCAAGCATCACGGCGGTTCAGCCGGCCCGCTGCGCGAGGGCAAGGGCACGACCTTTGAGGGCGGTCAGCGCGTGCCCTGCGTCATGTGGGGCCCGGGTCGCATTCCCGCCGGAACGGAGTGCAACGAACTCGTCGGCACGATCGACATGCTCCCGACCATCGCCGCGATCACCGGGAAGGCCTTGCCGAAGGACCGGAAGATCGACGGCCTGAACGTCGCCAGGCTCCTGCACGAGAAGGGCGCGAAGTCGCCGCGCAATGAGTTTGTCCATTACACCTCACAGGGGCGGATTGAAGGATTGCGTCAGGGCAAATGGAAACTGCTGGTGAAGCATCCGCGACAACGCCGGAACAACCGGAAAAACAAGGCGAAGAAGGCGGCGCCGAAGCCGCAGGTCATGCTGTTCGACTTGTTGGCCGATGTCGGCGAGAAGAACAACCTGGCCTCGGCGAATCCGAAGATTGTGGAGAAGCTGCAGGCCCGCATGCTGGAGCTGGACGCCGAGATCACCGCGAACGCCAGGAAGCCCTGGTTGAAGGATTAGGCGTCGAGAATGAAGAGGTCTTTGATCCCGCAAGCCCATGCCTGACAACGCCCGGCGCGTCCATCTGGTTTCATCGCCCCTGAGTTGATTCCGGACGAGCGATCTTGCCGTGGCGGCGTCCTGTGTGGTATTGCAATCCGCCGTTGTATGAAGATGTATTCAGTCAAACCCCTCCTTCTCCTGCTGGCTCTTGCGTCCTCCCTGCGCGCCGACGTGAGTGAAGTCCTCCTGGCCGACTGGGCCGGATTCTCGCTGGACGTCGATGGCGACGGCGTCGCGGACTTTGCCGGGAGCACGAGCGACAACCTGGCCTTCTACTACGTCACCGAATCGTGAGCCGCAGGCCAGCATACCCGCGTTTCTCCCGTGCCATCCCCGGCGCCCCGGGCGGACGTTTGGTTTCGCTTTCCCCGATCATCGCGCTTTGCGCCGCCATGGCTTTCGCCACAACCGGCTGTCTCACCTCCGACCCTTCTCCCAGACCCGCCGTGACCTATCCTCCGACCCAGAAGACCAATCAGGTCGATGTCTACCACGGCGTCGAGGTCGCTGATCCCTACCGCTGGCTGGAGGACGACAACGCGGCGCAGACCGAGGCCTGGGTCGAGGCGCAGAACAAGGTCACCTTCGGCTATCTCGACACGATCCCCGCACGCGACGCCATCCGCGAACGATTGACGAAGCTCTGGAACTTCGAACGCTACGGCGTGCCCTTCAAGTCAGGCGGGAAATACTTCTTCTCCCGCAACGACGGACTGCAGAATCAAAGTGTCCTCCACGTGGCCGATTCGCTCGACGCCGAACCCCGCATCCTGCTGGACCCGAACCAACTCTCCGAGGACGGGACCATCGCCCTGCGGGGCTATTCGGTCAGCGACGACGGACGTTATCTCGCCTACGGCCTCTCGTCAGGCGGCTCCGACTGGCAGGAGTGGAAAGTGCGCGATATCGCGACCGGCAAGGATCTCCCAGATCACTTGAAATGGGTGAAATTCTCCGGCGCATCGTGGGAAAGGACCGGAAAGGGTTTCTATTACAGCCGCTACGACGCGCCCAGGGAAGGCGACTCGCTCAAGGGCGTGAACCACTTTCACAAACTCTATTTCCACAGGCTGGGGACGCCGCAGTCGGAGGACGAGCTGATCTACGAGCGTAAGGACGAGAAGGAGTGGGGCTTCGGCGCGGAGGTGAGCGAGGACAACCGCTACCTGATCATCCATGTCTGGAAGGGCACGGAGCAGAAGAACCGGGTCTTCTACAAGGAACTGGGCAAGGCGGACGCCCCGGTGGTCGAGTTGCTGAATGACTTTGACGCCTCCTACGCCTTCATCGCGAACGAAGGGCCGGTCTTCTGGTTCGAAACGAATCTCGACGCGCCCCGCAAGCGCATCATCGCGGTGGACACGCGTCAACCGGAGCGCGCGAACTGGAAGGAAATCCTCGCGGAGGCGGAGGACACGATGCGCGGAGTTGCCATGATCGGCGACCGCTTTCTGGTCTCCTACCTCAAGGACGCGCGCAGCGTGATCCGGTTGTATCACCCGGACGGCTCCTTCGATCGCGCGGTCGACCTTCCCGGAATCGGCTCGGCGGTCGGGTTCGGCGGCAGGCGCGACTACGACGAGATGTTTTACATGTTCACCAGCTTCACTGTTCCAGGGACCATCTATCGCTACGATTTCAAGACCGGGAAGAGTTCGGTGTTCCGGCAGCCGGATGTGGCATTCGACGCTGCCGCGTTCGAAACGAAACAGGTCTTCTTCAGCAGCAAGGACGGGACGCGGATCCCGATGTTCATCACCCACAAGAAGGGATTGAAGCTCGACGGATCAAACCCGACCTACCTCTACGGCTACGGCGGCTTCAACATCAGCCTGCTGCCGAGCTTCTCCATCTCCATGGCGACCTGGATGGAAATGGGCGGCGTCTACGCGATGCCCAACCTCCGCGGCGGCGGCGAATACGGCGAGGAATGGCATCTGGCCGGAACAAAGCTGACCAAACAGAACGTCTTCGACGACTTCATCGCCGCCGCCGAGTGGCTGATCGAAAACGGCTACACGCGATCCGACAAGCTGGCGATCGCCGGCGGCAGCAACGGCGGCTTGTTGGTCGGCGCCTGCATGACGCAACGACCGGAACTCTACGCCGCGGCCCTGCCGGCCGTGGGCGTCATGGACATGCTGCGCTTCCACAAGTTCACCATCGGCTGGGCCTGGACCTCCGACTACGGATCCGCGGACAATGAGGCCGAGTTCAAGGCGCTATACGCCTACTCGCCCCTGCACAATCTCAGGCCCGGGGTGCGATATCCCTCGACCCTTGTCACCACCGCCGATCATGACGACCGCGTCGTGCCGGCCCACAGCTTCAAATTTGCCGCCCGACTCCAGGAATGCCACGCGGGCGACAATCCCGTCCTCATCCGCATCGAGACCCGGGCCGGCCACGGCGCCGGCAAACCCACGTCCAAGATCATCGACGAGGCGGCGGACAAGTGGGGCTTTCTGACGCGCGAGTTGGGAATGGTGCCGGACCCAAGGTAGGCTTTCGTTCCCTCAGCGCCGTCCGCCGTCGGACAATCGTCCCTCCAGGAACGCGGCCACCTGGCGCCCCAAAAACTCGTTTCCGGGTCCGTTGAAGTGGCAGTCGTCCGGGTTCTGCAACTCCTTCAACCGGGGCGTGATGGCGGCGAAGAGATCGTCGGTCGCAATGCCGCGCTTCTCCATCACCTTCGCGGCGGCGGCGTTGCGCTCCACAATCGACACGGCCGTGAAACGCTTCTTCGTCGAATCCGGGATCGGCGTCGTGTTTGCCCAGATCAGCTGTGCGCCGGTCCGGTTCAGCCGCTTCACCACCCCCTCCAACCGCTCCACGTAGACGGGAACCGGGGTGTTCCGATCGTGGATCCCGAAGTTGAAATGAATGATGTCCCAGTCGCCGTCGCCCAGCCAGACATCCAGCTTCTGCAGCGCCCTCGCTGTCGGCCCGCAATTGGCCGGCGCCCGGTGCACATTGGCCTTGCCCGCCAGTTCCCGGCGCACCGTCTGTGTGTAGGCGCGGGAAACCGAATCCCCGATCAGCAACACGCGCGGCAGCTTCGGGTCATCCTCGACAAAGTCCCACGCGTTGGACTGTCCGGCCACCTTCTGTCGCTTGTGAATCGGCAGGTAAAAGTTCCCCAACTCCGCCTGCAACACCCGCTCCCAGGCCTGGCGCTCCGGCGACAACGTCTCCACCCAGGCCGCATACCGGGCGTCGAGCTCCGCCGCCGCCCGGGCCTTCTTCGCCGCCGCCTCCTCGGCGTTGGTCGGTTCTCCCTTCTGCGCATGCGCCAGTGGCGCTCCAATCAAGGACAACAACAGAATCGTTACGGAGGTCTTCATAGGCGGGCAGTTCAACCGAAGCCCCCCCAAGAAGCAAGCCGTTCCCCCCAGGAAACGGGCTCTCCTTGAAGCCGTTCAAAAGTTGTATCGCGGTCCGCCTTCGCTTTACGGCTTCCCCCTCCGCGCAGCTTCGGCGGGACAGGTTGGCGCGCCAGGCAGAGGCTGACTCAAAAATCCAAAATCTTGGTAGATGCCGACGTGAGTCGGCTCATTCTGGAGCGAATTCGTAGAATCGAGCGAACTCACGTCCGCTGCCACCACCTTTTGAGACTTCTCGGCGGCTTTGCCCATTTTTCAGCCAGAGCGAGCAACGCGATGCGCAGGCTTGCCGAGACGAAGCTTTGCGAAGGCTGGCGTCCCGACGGTCGCAACCCATTACGGGAACGACGTGCGCCCCCTTGCCCACCGCCCGCCCGACAGGCTCGACAAACCGCTCCGTTCCGGCGCAGATTGTCCGCGTTCCACTCGGGCAACACTTGTCAATCTCATCAGCCATGAACACGATCCGCGCCCTGGCGCTCACCCTCGTTCTGACAGGCGCGTCTTCCAGCCTGGGCCAGGCGCGTCCCGACAAGTTGCTGCTTCACGACAAGGCGCCGCCCATCCTCGCGGCCTCCGGTTTCGACGGCCCGCCAAGCGCCGACTTCAGCGTGGCCAAGGGAAAATGGACTCCCCGTGACGGTGAACTGCGCGTCCTCGACATCCCCTCCGAAAAGCACATCCCGGTCCTGCATCACAAGGTCGGACTTGCAACCGCGCTTATCGAATGCGAATTCCGCATCGACGGCCCCGGGTCATTCCTGATCGGCTGCGACGCGAAGAAGCACGTAGGACGCGTCGTGGTCAACGCCGCCGGACTGAGCATCGCTGAGGACTCCGTAAAACCCTCCCACACCATCGCCCGCCTGAAAATGCCGGTGGCAAGGAACCAGTGGCATACGCTGCGCGTCGAGTGGCGTGATGACCGCATGGCCGCCACCCTCGACGGACGTGAACTCCGCGCCCAACATCCATACCTCGCCACCCCGAAGTCGCACAGTTGGATCGCAGCCGGAAAAAAGGTCTCCATCCGCAACCTCAGGATCAGCGGCAAGCCAACCCCGCGCAATCCGCAGAAACACAACCCATGATGAACGCTTCGAGCCGGCAGCCCTGCCTGATTCGCATGTCACGATGGTCCAACCTCCTTGTCGCCACGGCCTTGGCGACCCTGGCTTCCCAGGCCTTCGGCGCCGACCGCGCCTCCCTGGCCCCGCCGCAATACGTCGGCCCGCCGAAGCCGGAGCGCTCCGTCACCAACCGCGCCTTCCAGGGCATCCCCAGCATGGCCGTCGCTCCCGGAAGCCGCCTCTGGGCCAACTGGTACGCCGGCGTCACACCGGGCGAGGACCAGAACAACTACGTCGTGCTCAGCTCCAGCGGCGACAACGGCAAAACCTGGAAGGAAGCCCTCGTGATCGATCCCGACGGCCCCGACACGGCGCGCGCCTTCGACCCTGAATTGTGGGTTTCCCCGGACGGGCGCCTCTTCGTCTTCTGGGCCCAGATGGACCGGACCATCCGCGACACGCGCCTGGGTGTCTGGTGCATGGAAACCAGCCAACCGGATTCGCCCAGGCCGACGTGGAGCCGGCCCCGCCGCATCGGCGACGGCGTCATGATGTGCAAGCCGCTCGTCCTGTCGACCGGCGAGTGGGGACTCCCGATCTCCCTCTGGCGCGAACACGACCACAGCGCGCAGCTGGTCGTCTCCAGGGACAAGGGCAGGACCTGGGATCTGCGGGGCGCCTGCAACGTGCCCGTCAAGGCCCGGCAGTTCGACGAGCACATGTTCATCGAGCGGCGCGACAAATCCCTCTGGCTCCTGGTCCGCACGACCTACGGAATCGGCGAAAGCGTCTCAACCGATCGCGGCGCGACCTGGCCGGACCTGGAACCCTCGAAGATCCTACACACCCCGGCCCGCTTCTTCATCCGGCGGCTCGCTTCCGGGAATCTCCTCTTGGTCAAGCACGGCCCCATCGAGACCAAAACCGGCCGCTCCCACCTCACCGCCTATATCTCCAAGGACGACGGTCAAACCTGGGACGGCGGCCTGATGCTGGACGAGCGTCGGGGAGTCTCCTATCCCGACGGACAGCAGACGCCCGACGGACTCATCCGCATCATCTACGACTACAGCCGCACCGGCGACCGCAACATCCTCATGGCGACCTTTCGCGAGGAAGACGCCGGCGGCGGCAGGGCGACCAGCGGGGCAGTGCGCCTGCGCCAACTCGTGAGCAAGGCCTCCGGCGGCCGGGAAAAGCCCAAGGGCGCCGCCAAAGGCAAGCCCAAGCCCGTAAGGGCCAACGCCGAAGGCGAACCGCTGCGCAAGACGACTCCGGGAACCCTGGCCGCCGCCAGCGCCGAAACTCCGGAGTTCACCCCCGGCGCCACGCTCTTCACCGACCGGGGCTACGTCCTCGCCGAGGCGCCCGAGGAACTCAAGGGCGCGCGCTTCCTGAAAGTCGCCATGAACGACGCCAAGACCGTGACCTGCAAACGTGCCGGAACCGTCTGGCTCCTGACGCCGACGCCCGAACGCAACCGCGATTCCCAGACTGCTGCCCTCGAAAAACAGGGCTTCAAACTGGCGGCCCTGCCTGAAGTCCGTTTGTTCAATCCCTCCGCCGCCGCCAACCATTGCTCGCTCTATCAGAAGGACTGCAAGGCCGGGGAGACCATCCGGTTCGGCAAATGGGCGACGCCTCTCTTCCTGCCATGAAACCACTGCTCGTCATCCTCGCATTGCCGCTCGCCCTGTCGTCCTTCTCCGGCTTCGCGGACGAGCCGCCCGAACCGAGGATCAGCTGGAAGTATCCGCCCGTGATGCCCGAGAGAGCGCGCGCCGAGGTCTATCGGGAGGTCGGCGGCGTCAAGCTCAACGCCTGGATCTTCGAGCCGGAGGGACACTCCGCCAAAGACCGTCGACCCGCGGCGGTGTTCTTTTTCGGCGGCGGCTGGCGGGGCGGCACACCCGGCCAATATCTGCCGCAGTGCCTGCATCTGGCGAAGCGCGGCATGGTGGCCATCACCGTGGATTACCGCGTGAAGAACCGGCACAACGTCTTTCCGCAGGACTGCCTGCGCGACGCCAAGGCCGCCATCCGCTGGACCCGCGCCAACGCCGCGCGCCTCGGCGTCGATCCCGACCGCATCGCGGCCGGAGGCGGCTCGGCCGGCGGACACCTCGCCGCAGCAGTCGGGCTGATTCCAGGTTTCGAGCAGGGCGAAAACCTGGGCGTCAGCTCCGCTCCCGATGCCATGTTGCTGTTCAATCCCGCCGTGACGCTCGCCCCGGTGGAGGGCCATCCCGGCCTGTTGCCGGAGGAGAAGTTCGCGGACATCCGAAAACGCGCCTACGGCCGGCCGGAGGAGATCTCCCCGGATCGTTTCGTGCGCCCCGGACTCCCGCCGGGCATCATCTTTCACGGTGTGGAGGACGAGGCGGTCCCTTTCCCCACGGTTCAGCTTTTCGCCAAAGCCATGACCGCCGCCGGCAACCGCTGCGAGCTCAGGTCCTACAAGGATCAGCCGCACGGCTTCTACAACCCCGGCCGCTGGAAGGACGAGGCCGGAAGACAGTCGACCCGACACTACTACAAGACCCAGGCGGAACTGGACGCCTTCCTTGTCTCACTCAACTGGCTGAAACCCACCCCAGGCGCCTTCTTCGAATCCTTCGACGCCGGCTTCGATCCCAAACGCTTCACCACCCGCATCCCCAACAAGAACACCAGTGTGCACAACGGCGCGCTCCGGACCCGCGGCTCCAGCGGCGGCAAATACCCGCCCATGGTCTACCTGCCCGTCGAGGGCTCAGACCTCGACATCTCCTTCCGCTTCCGTCACCTCGGCGACGGCGGCTGGCTGTGGTTCTTCGTGGACGGTGACGACGGCTACGGCAGCGTCGATCACATGCTCCGCGTCAAACTGTTGCGCCACGGCGTGCAACTCGAGGTGGACGGCCATTCCCTCGACGCCAACCACCCCCTTCGGCAGAACAAGCGCGCGCCCGACAAGGTCAGCGGCGCCCACCGCCTCAACGAATTCTTCCCCGTGGAAAAGGTCGATCTGTCCGCCAACGCATGGCGCAGGGTGAAACTGGAGTTCCGCGGAGACACGGTCGAGATCACGCTCGATGGCCACATCTGGAACAAGACCCTCAAACGCGCCAATTTCAACGCCGGCAAACGCAAACTCCTCTGGATGCAGAACGGAGGGGAAAAGGGCATCGAGATCGATGACATGCGGGTGATCCCGGCGGACCAAAACCGATGAGAGGTCATGCTTGCGCGGAAATGTCATCACGTTCCACATTCCGACTCACACGATTGTCGTTTGCAACAATGCGCCGCCGCTTACCGATGATGACAACACGCTTGATTTGCGCAACCATGCGGCGCGACTGAAACGGAGCCTTATCTCATGTTCATATCCACCCTTCGCCAATCCCTTCTCATCTGCCTCCTCACCCTCGCCGTCACCGCCTTCGGCGCCGAGAAGAAGCCGGACGCGCGCAAGCGTCCCCGTCGTCCCACTCCGCCAACGCGCCCGTTCGACGCGCCCGGCGCCCCGACGTTCACCCGGCTCGACGGCAAGACCGGCGTGAATCCGCCCGCGGACGTCAATGGCGACTTCGTCATCGGCCCGGATTATGCGTCGCCGCCCGAGTTGAAGGAGGTCGCCGGCGTTCCCAAGGGGAAGGTCATCCAGTTCACCATGCATTCGAAGGATTGCGAACGCTTCAATCCGGGCATCGCGCGGAAAGTGTTCGGAACCGTCGATCCGAAGAACCCCAGGACGCTGATCGTCGAGACGCATGAAATCGACTACGAGCGCGCGATCACGGTCTACATCCCGGCGCAATACAAACCCGGGACGGCGGCTCCCTTCATCGTGAAGCACGACGGCCCCAGGAAGGGCGGGACCGACAGGAACCTCACGCGCATCCTCGACAACCTTATCGCCCGGAAGCGCGTGCCCCCCATGGTTGCAGTCCTGATCGCCAATGGCGGCGGCGACGCGCAGGGGCATGAACGCGGCAGGGAATACGACACCATGTCCGGCCTCTACGCCGAATTCATCCAGCACGAAGTCCTGCCATTGGTGGAGAAGAACTGCAACGTGAAGCTGACGAAGGACCCGGACGGGCGCGCCGTCATGGGCAGCAGCTCCGGCGGTTCGGCGGCGCTCATCATGGCGTGGTATCACCCCGAGTGGTTTCGTCGCGTGCTCACCACCTCCGGCACCTTCGTCAACCAGCAGTGGCCCTTCGATCCGAAAACGCCCGGCGGCGCCTGGGACTTCCATACACGGCTCATTCCGGAAAGCCCGCGCAAACCGCTCCGTATCTTCCTGGCTGTCGGCGACCGGGACCTGCTCAACCCCAACGTCATGCGCGACGGCATGCACGACTGGGTCGAGGCGAACAACCGCATGGCCAGGGTCCTGAAGGCCAAGGGATATCCCTACCAGTATCTCTACTGTCTGAACGTCGGCCACGGCCTCGGTCCCGCACGAATGCAGATCACGCCGCACGCGCTCGAATGGCTCTGGCAGGGCTATCCCGTCGAAGGGAGGCAGTAGCCGCCCGCCTACTTTCCGCGCCGGCCGCGGGAGCTGAAGGGTCTGCTCAAAAACTTCCGTTTGGGTTTGGCTTCCTCGGTCCGGGCCGCAGCAGCCTTTTCCTGGAGGTTCCTGTGAGCTTCGCGGGCCACGGCGTTTTCCTCATATTCCTTGAGGAAGAGCTTCATTGTCTTGGCGAGGTCCTTGACGTTCCGGCCCAGCTCGGGATTCGCGGCGAGCTGGTTGTTCAACTCCTTCGCGAGGCCGAGCGCGCTTGAGGCCAGTTCGGCGAGCTCGCCGGTGCGGGTCGGGTTGTCGGTCACAAGGTAGCCCACCTTGTCGGAACTCGCGGCGAGATTGACCGCGGCGGACTCCAGTTCCGTCGCCTTCGGCCGCACGCTCTCGACCGTGACGGCGGGCGCGGCAAAAGAGCCGTCCAACGCGTTGGCAAGGGCCCCCACCTTCAGGATCGCGACGTCGGCGGCCTCCCAAGCGGCCT
Source organism: Verrucomicrobiales bacterium (assembly GCA_038126035.1). GTDB lineage: Bacteria > Verrucomicrobiota > Verrucomicrobiia > Limisphaerales > JAYPEY01 > JAYPEY01. The sequence goes on from JAYPEY010000011.1 coordinate 33,940, forward strand.
CGATGTCCTTCGCCTGTTGTTCGGCGGCCTTGCGGAACAACCAGTGCCGGCTGAGCAACTGCATGAAGCCGTCGATCTCCGCTGTCAACTTGGAGACACTGCCGACGAGTTCGGGGTTCTGTCCCAGGGCCGACTCGATGGTCCGGGCCAGGTCCTTCATGGAGTTGGCGATCTCCAGGGTCTGGGAGACGAGGTTGGTGTTGGCGGCCAGTTCGCGGTCGATGGAGGAGGTGATGCCCTCCACATTGCCGAGCAGGTTGCCGAGGTCGTTGACGATGGTGTTGATGTCGTTGGTCTTGGCGGGCCCTGTCGCCGGCGCCGGCGCCGGCTTGAGCGCGGTGTCGAGCTGGGCCGCCAGACTCTTCACCCTGGCCAGGGTTTCGGTGATCTCATGAACCGTCAGGCTCAATTCCTCGTTGAGCACCATGTCAGCGACAGCGCCCTTGTTGGTCAGGGACTGCGTCAGGTTCTCGATGTTGCCCATCACCGCGCGGACCTCCTCGTTCATCACCAGATCCGCGACCGCGCCGCGCCGGGTGAGGTTGGTGATCACGGTCTTAATGTATTCGTTGATCACCAGATCGCCGATGGCTCCGTCCTTGCCGACGACCGAGGCGACCTGGTCCGCAACCTCCGTGATCACGTCGCCCAGCGCCTTGGACTCCTCAGAGTCCAGATAGTAGGGCTTCGGCGCCTCGGGATTTCGATAATCCCCGGGCAGGTCGGCCGGATGCGGGTAGATCTCGGCCAGCTTCTCCAGGGTCAACGCGTCCGCGAGATGTCCCAGATAGGGCGAGGGCGCCTTCCAGTCGTCGTAGGCCACGGCTTTTGCCCAGGCCTCGTCGATCGACTGGGCGCCGACCTCGCGAAATGAGGCGTCGGGCTTCGTCCAGGTCTGCCATCGCGCGAGATTGATGCCGGCATTCTCAACGTCGAACTCGAGCATCTTCCTCAACTTCTGCCACTTTCCGTAGCGGACCAGCTCCTCGACATAGGTCTCCTCCGCCCAATACTTCAGTTTTTCGCGGTCCTCGCTGATGTTGGCCATCTGATCCAGCCGCATGAACTCCTGCTTCTCCGGATCGGGCTGCCAGACCGTCCTGAGCCCTGCGCTTCCCTTGGTGATCTCGACGAAGCGGTTGCCCAGGATGTCGGCCGAGGCGATCTTGGCCCGCGAGTCGGTCCAGATATAGTCGAAGTAGCGGTTGTCGCCGCCCTGGCGGACGAAGAACTCGATGGTCACATTGTAGTAGGCGTAGGGCTCGTTGGGAATGACGGCGGTGATCTCGCCGACATCAAAGCCCATCATCTTGACCGGGTCGCCGACTTTGAGGCCCGCCGCGTCCCGAATGCTGGTCTGGTAGTAGGCCTTGGGCTCGAACGTCCCCTTGCGCTTGGCGGTATGGTAGACATACGCGCAGAAGCCGGCCATCAGGGCGATGACGGTGAAGGTGACAAACCAACCCACCATGCGCTCGGCGCGTGTGAGTTGGTTCCGCAATCCAGGGGCAAGTCCGGCCATGATTCAGTCTTTCGTGTTCTGTCCTAAAGATGCAGTTCCCGGGCGAGGGTGTGGTCAAAGCGCATCATCGCCTCCCGATCGCCAACGACGTGAAGCCTGCCCTCGTCCAGCAGGGCGAACCGATCGGCCCGGTCGCGCCAGGGCCGCAGGTCCTCGGTCGCGACGACGATCGTCGCGGGCCGCGCGTCCAACAATGCATGGCCCGCGTGAAACTCGTCGATGAGATCCCGCCACCAGTCCCGCTGGCGGGGATCCAGCCCGCCCAAAGGTTGATCGAACAGGAGGACCTCGGGTTCCAGAATCACGGCCCGCGCCAGGGCGGTCCGGCGGCGGCGGGCCAGATCGACCGACCCCGCAGGTTGGGAGGCCGTCTCCAGAAGCCCCAGCTCATCCATGACCCGTCGCACCCGCGTCTCCATCTCCTTGTCGTCCACGCCGCGCAGATAGCGCAGCGGCAGCGCGATGTTCTCCGCCACGGTCAGATCCGGCAGCAGACGCCCGTCGCCGCCAAACACCAGTCCGATGCGCAGACGTTCGCGAAGCGCCTCTTCCGCGTCCATCCCGCCCAGTTCCCCGCCGAACAGTCTGAGGTCGCCCCGGATCCGCGGGTTGACGCCCGCAACTGTCAGAAGGAGATTCGTCTTCCCGGACCAGTGCAGGCCGCCGACCGCCCAGTAATCGCCCTGTTCAATCCGCCAGTTGACCCCGTTGACGCGCCAGGTTCCCACGATGTCCGGGTGACGGATCTGGACGTCGCGAAGTTCGATCGGCGCGGGGGCGGAATCTGTCGGAGAATCGGCCACGGCTCAGACCAGGTAGAAAAGGCCGACGAACAGGCCGTTCAACAGGACGCAGACGACCAGGGTGACCACCACAGCAGTCGTCGTCGCGGAAGCGATGTGCTCCAGTTTCGTCGGTCGCATGAGCCCCTGCTGACAGCAGACGCAGCCGACCACCGCGCCGAACAACGCCGGCTTGATGATGAGGAACAGAAAGTCGAGCGGGCGCAGATAGGTCGACAGTTGATCGAGGTATTCGCCCAGGGGAAGCGTGAAACCGAGTGCATACATGAACAGGTAGGCGCTCACCGTCGCCAGAACATTGAATCCGAAGGCGAGGCAGAACACCGAGAGGCTCTGACCGATCACGCGGGGCACGACAAGGTAATGGACCGGATCCACTCCGGCGGCCTGAAGCGCGGTGATCTCGCCCTTGACCCTCGCGGCGCCCAGCTCGATCACCATGGCTGTGCCGTTGCGCGCGAGCGCCAACAGCGTGATGGCCATGCAACCCAGTTCGCGGATGACGACCGTGACCATGGCGCCGCCCGCGTAGGTCTGGGACTTGACGCCGATCACCGTCTTCAGGACATGCAACTGCCCGGCGACCACAAAGCCGAGGGCGAGCGCCATGAAGGTCGCGATCGGTATCTGCCTGACGCCGCCGTTGAGAACCTGCCGGCGTATCTCCGGCCACACCACATTGCGTGACCTGAAGATCTTCGCGATTCCCACGGAAATCGTCAGAAACGCAAATCGGCCCAGGCCGTAGAGCCCCTGACTCAGGGTAAGGAACTGACGGGTCAAGAATCCGAACCTGGAGGGGGCAAAGAAGGCGGTGGCGTCGGGTTGGCGGGCCTCGCCGAATGTGGGGGTGTCCGATTCCACGCGCGAAATCTAGAAGTTCGACAAGACAGGGTCAAAGTCGATTTTGAACGGGTCGCGGGAGGGGGCGCAGAATTCATTCCGCTTCAGCGTGGGTCTGTCCCAGGCCTGGAAACCGCCGGAAGCCGCGGGTCTTCGAAGGGTGAGGCGGAATGAATTCCGCGCCCCTGCTTATCGCACGCGCACGACGCAATCGGCGATGTCGATCTCACGCCCGGATGAGGAGGTTGCGATCTGCAGGACGACCTCGGCGGCGAGATCGTTCTGCGCGCGGACGTTGACCTGGTATTGCTTCCATTCGTCGTCGATCCGGATGACCTCGTAGGCGTGGGTGGCGGGCCAGTCTCCCTTGGCGCCGGAGATGCCCCGGGCATAGACCGAGATGCTGTCGCCGCGCTTGCCGCGCGCCCAGAACTGGATGACGCGGTTCGAGCCGGAGCGGGCGATGAAACGCGGCCCGAGCAGTTCGGCGCGGCCGGCGGCGCCCTGGGCCTTGATGCGGATCGCGGCGTCCGTTCCCGGAGGCCCGTCCGTCAGCTTCGTATAGGTCATGTTGTAGCGCTTGTCGGAATTGTTATCCACCCAGCCCTTGGGCAGCCAGCCCTTGGCCACGGCGCCGGACAGGTTGATCGATTCAAACTCGGCGCCCTCCGGACCGAAGGTGTCAACCGCGCGGGGATCCAGTTCGGCCGCGCGCTCGAGAATGGGCCAGGCCATCGCAAATTTCTCCTGTCGTTGCAGCACCTCGCCGCGCAGCCACAGGGTGCGGTAGTCGTTCGGACGGTATCGGACCGCCAGATCCGTGTAGAAACCGGCCAGAGTGTAATTCGTTTCAAGGATGCCCAATCGCGCCAGGGCAAGACCGTGGTCGGGCTGGATCTCCAACGCCTCCACGAGGCTGTCGCGATCCGCCTGGTCCACCTTGCGATCGACGTAGTCGGAGACCTTCAAAGAGGCGAACGAGGAAACCGTGCGGGTGTTGCGGTCGGAAAGGAACCACTCGCCCCATTTGGCGTAGGTGTCGTCGGAGCCCTGGGTCATGTCCTTGCGCACGGCGCCGAGTTTGTCCCAGGGGTTGAGCACGAGCTCGGTGCCGCCGCCGGACTCTGCGGCCACCATGCGGAAGCCGCCCACGGTCTCGGCCAGCTGGGTCAGCCAGTTCGGCGCGTCGCCGGGCAGGGAGATCTGCCAGATCCGCGCGGTCTCGTCCTGGGAAGCCGTCGCCACGAAGGCGCCGTCATTGCTGAAGACCGCCGAGTGCACCTCGCGCTGGTGAACCAGCGGCGCCGTGACCAGTTTCCAGTTCGCCGTCTCCCAGACCTTGGCGACGCTCTCGCGGCCGTAGCTCACAACCAGACGACCGTCCGCGCTGAACCGCGCGCTCTGGACCCGGTCCTTGTGCTGCAACGGCTCAGCCGCGGCCTGACCGGTCGAGGTGCGCCAGACCCGGACCGTCCCGTCGTCGCAACCCGTGATGATGTAGGCGCCGTTGGGGCTCACATCGACCGAATTGATCGAGCGGTCGTGCGGCATGGGATCGACCATCGCCTTCCCGGTCGCGAGTTCCCAATAGCGCGCCGTGCGATCCCGCGAGCAGGTCGCGACGAATTTTCCGTCCTTGCTGAAGACGGCGTCCGTGACGCCGTCGTTGTGGGTGAAGGGACCGCCCTTCGGCTGGCCGGTCTTCGAGTCCCAGACCTTGGCGACCTTGTCCGCGCCGGCCGTGATGAACAGGGAGCCGTCCGCGTTGAAATGACCGGAGTTGATGACCTGGGGCGAGTGATTGGCCTCCTGCTCGAATCGGGGTTCGCCGGTCTTCGCGTCGAGCACGACCGCGCCGCGGGAGCCGATCACCAGCAGGCTGGCGCCGTCGGCGCTGTATTCGACGTTGACCACCTCGTTTCCCCGGACCTTGTAGCGTTCGCCGACGGGATCGCCCGTCTTGGCGTCAAAGCGCTGGACGATTCCATTGTCCGTGGCGACGAAGACCTGCGAGTCATCCGGGCTGAACGCCGCCAGCTTCGGACGTCCGGCCAGGGCGAGCGGTTCGGTCAGCTCCTGGCCGGCGCCGGTGTCCCAGATCCGGGCGACGCGGTCGTGGCCGCAGGTGATGATCTTCTTCGCATCCGAACTGAAGCTGGCCCAGTAGATGGGGAATGGGCCGTGGGAAAGCGGCTCCGACTTGGGCTGTCCGCTCAGCGTCGTCCAGACCTGCGCCGTGGCGTCCTCGGAACCGGCGACCAGACGCGATCCGTCGCGGCTGAACCGGATGGCCTTGACCGGACCTTCAAACTTGATCGACTCGGTGACCGGCTCCCCGGTGAAGGCGTTCCAGACCCGGGCGGTCCGATCTTCCGAAGCCGTGGCGACCCAGCGTCCGTTCGGGCTGAATTCGGCCCGCGTGACGTCGAGGTCGTGCTTCATCGGCTGCCCGACCGGCGCGCCGGTGGCCGCATCCCAGACCCGCGCCGTGTCATCCTCGGAAGTCGTGACGATGTACAGGCCGGTGGGGCTGAACGCGACATTCAGGACGCGACCTTCGTGCTTTAGCGGCTCGGTCACGGGCGCTCCGGTGAGGGCGTCCCAGACCCGGGCCGTCGAATCGCCTGAAGCGGTGGCCACGTATTTTCCGATGGGATCGAAGGCGACGCCGAAGACGCCGCCCTCGTGCTGCATCTGCGCGCCCAGCGGGCTGCCGGAGGTCGCGTCATACACCTGCGCGAAAGAATCGAACGACAGGACGAAATACTTGCCGTCCGGGCTGAAATCGACCCCTGCGGGAAGACCGCCAACCTCAACCGAGGCGACCTGCCTGCCGGATTCCACCTCCCAGACCTTGCCCGTGCGATCGCCCGAACAGGTGACCACCCTCGCTCCATCGCCGCTGAAACGCGCGGCGTAAATGCCGCCGGCGTGCGACAGGGCCGGTCCCGCCTTCTGCTGGGATTCGGTGTCCCACAACTGCGCATCCGGATCTGACGTCGTCAGGAATTTCTTTCCATCGGGGCTGAAGCGGATGGAGGTGATCGCGTTCTTGTGGGCGACGGCGTCGCCGAAAGGTTCGCCGGTTTGGGCGTCCCACAACTGCGCCGTGGCTCCGGAGGCGGTGAGCACATACTTTCCGTCCGAGCTGTAATCGACATCGACCACCGGACCGGCGTGCTTCAGGGGAGCCGTGCGCGGGAGGGACCAGTTCTTGAGGGACATCAGGGAGATCAGGCGCGCCTCGGCCGAGGAGTTTTCCGGATCCCAGGACAGGGAGCGCGCGAGATAGGCCATGGCGGTGGATTCCAAGCCCTCATCCGCCAGGCGCGCGCCTTCATTGAAATCGGAAATGGACAGGGCGCTGACCGCGCGGCGCTTCTGTTCGACGGCCTCCTTCTCATTCCGCTCCGCAATGGCCTTCTGCTGGACAGCTATATCCCGTTGCTTGGTCGCCTCCTTCTCGGCGACTTCGGCGCGTTCCAGATTCTCCAGCGCGAGGTTCTTCTGCTTGATGGCTTCGCCCTCGGCGGTCTTGGCGCGTTTCTCGTTCTCCACGGCAAGGTCGCGCTGCTCCTCGGCGACGTTCTCGGCAAACTTGGCGCGTTTTTCGTTCTCGACGGCGAGGTCGCGCTGCTTCGTGGCCTCCTTCTCGTTCTTCTCGGCGATGGCGCGCTGCTCGATCGCGGACTTGAGCGCGGTCTCGGCCCGATCCGCCTCCGACTCCGCGAGCGTCGTGGCCGCCTTCGCCGCCTTCGTCTGGAAGTAGAGGTTCACACTCAAGCCGAGGAACACAATGAACAGGATCAGGACGCTGGTCAGGATGATGCGCAGACGCCGCTGGGCGCGCTCGTGATCGCGCTGCTTGAGGTCGCTGAAATTGACGTTGAACATGCCCGACAGGATCTTGAGTCGGGCATTGGCCTTGCCGTCCTTGCCCTTGCGGGCGTCGGCGGCGATCGGCTCGGTGCGGATGTCGGTTATCTGGCGGTTTTCGTCGACCTGATAACGGATGGGCTCGGGGAAACACTCCTCCAGTCCGAGCTGCGGGTTGTTGGAGGCGTAGGGCTCGCCATCGACGATGAGACAGAGCACCTGCGACTCGCGGCCGAGGGACTTGAAGGTCTTGATCTCCTCGTTCACCCACTCGGAGGCGACGGACCGGGGAGAGCAGATGACCAGCAGGTAGCGCGAGCCGGTCAACGCGGCCGTGAGCTTGTCGCCAAGGTCGGCGGAACTGGGAAGCTCGTCGCGGTCGCGGAAGATGGGGAAGGGCTTCTTGGGGATCGGCCCGTACTTGGTCGGCTTGCCGACCAGCTGCTTGGGGACGACGTAGGTCTCGAGGGATTTGTGGAGCCAGTCGGCCCACTTCTCATCAGCGTGGCTGTAACTGATGAAGCCCCAGTATTTGTACTCCTGGGCGCCCGCGTTCTGCTGTTCGTCCTGCATCGGTTCGATTCAGCTGGCGCCGTCCCCCGTGCGCGCGTCAGACAGGCAGGCCCGCCGCGGGAATCGGCTCAAGGTGTCAAGGGGACCGGGGCGTCATCCGTGGCCCCCGTTCCGCTTCACATTTCCCGTGTGAATGCCAGTTTCGATATCGATTGTCAAATGCTGATGAGCCGCGTCGCCCCGCAATCACGCGGCCGACCGAGGCCGCTCCAGCTCCGCAAGCGCCTCCGCGGTCTTCGCGGCCATCGCATTCAGCGTGAAATGTTCCTCGGCGCCCTGTCGCGCCTTCCCGCCGAGTTCGGCCAGGCGTTTCCGGTCCATCAACACGGGCTCCAGGGCCGCGGCGAGGGCGTCGGCGTCCGTCCCTTCGGCGATCACGCCGCCGCCGGTGAGTTCAATCAGCTCGGGAAAGGCGCTGTGATTGGGCTGGACCACGGGAACGCCCGAAGCCATGGCCTCGGCGACGTAGAGCCCGAAGGCCTCGCCCTCGCTGGAAGGGACCGAAAGCGCTGAGATCCGCCGATAGAAATCCTGTTTGTCCTCCTTGCTGAGGTTCGGGTAATACTCCACGTCCGAGATCCAGCCCTTCGCGTTGATGCGGTCGCGCATCTCGGCGACGAAGGGCTCGTCGCTCGGGCCGCAACCGCCGCCGATCCAGAGCTTCAGTCCCTCGATCTGGTTGCGGGTCTTCAGCTTCAGAAAGGCGTCGACGACGACATCCAGCCCCTTGTCGCGGCACATGCGGGCGAAGTAACCGAGCACGGGCGTGGGCGGGCGGGAGACCGCAGGCTCGTAGCCCTCCAGGTCGATGCCGTTGTAGATCACCTTCAGTTTCGACTCGGGGACCTTGAGCTTCGCATTCATCAGGTCGGCGAAGTAGCGGCTCGGCGCGATGAAAAGGTCCGCGTCCTGCGCCCGTTCGGCCATCACGTTCCAGACCGCCTCCCGCGAGTCCGGATTCATGGACTCGATGTAGGCGTGCTCGCCCTGCAGCGCGCAGACGACGGGAACATTGAGCTCGGTCCGGATGCGGCGGGCCAGCCCCAGCAGCATGGCATTGGACAGGCAGACCACATCGGCCTGTCCCTGATCCCTCAGGAAGGCGATCAACTGGTCGAGTTCCCGCGCCTGGCGGCCCTCCTCGCCCAGCAGCATCGAGATCGCGAGGTCGCCGACCTCGTCCGCCCGGGTCTTGGCGGCCTTGCCGGAGGCCCAGTCGAGAAAGCGGCGGGCGCCGAGCAGTTCGTGCACGAACTTCGGAGCATTGCGGAAGGCGGCCGACTTCTGCTCGAGGTAGACCTTGATGCCGTTGTAGAAGATGGGCGTATCCTCGGTGGCGTCCTCGTCCTCCAGCGTCAGCGGAAGGTAGAGCGGCATCATCAGCGTGTCGTGCCCCATGCGACGCAGCTCCTTCACCAGCGCGTTGTCACGAAAGCAGTTGCCGCAATACATCTTGCCGGCGCCGGGTGTGAGCTGGACGATGTTCATTTTTAATCGGAGGCGAGTGAAACTGCGTTGCCCCTGGGGCGGAACCAATGCGAACGTCAAACGTTCAACT
>JAYPEY010000011.1:43214-56050 GCA_038126035.1 Verrucomicrobiales bacterium
CAAACGTTCAACTTTGAAGTTTGAAGTTGGGCGTTGAACGTTGAGCGTTCGCATTTCAATGCCGCCCTATTTCTCCCCGAACGCATAGACCGTCCCATCTTCGGAGCCGATCACGACAGTCTTGTCGGCGATGGCGGGCGACGCCGTGATGGGCTCGCCGATTTCGTAATTCCACAATTCCTTCCCGTCCTTTTCCGAGATGATGTAGACGCGGCCGTCCTCCGATCCGAAGACCACCTTGTCGTCGATCACGACCGGCGAGCTGTCCACCTTGCCGCGGGTGGCAAACTTCCAGATCAACTTTCCGGTCTTGCGATCCAGGCAATGAACCCGCTTGTCGCGCCCGCCGACGTAGATCCGGTCCCTGGTCACCGCGGGCGAGGCGTAGTAGGGAAAACGGCTTTCGTCGTAACGCCAGACGATCTCGCCCTTCCCGATGTCGAAGCAGAGAAACTCATTCTCGTAGTGGCCGACATAGACGCGCCCCCCGGTCACTGCGGCCGAACCGGCGATGTAGGCCTCGGCGTCGATCTCCTTCAACTGGCTGCCGTCCTTGAGAGCGATCACATGCAACAGGGCATCGCAGCCGCCAAACACCGTCCTCCCGTCCGAGACCGCGGCCGAACCGTTGATGTAGTTTTCACTCTCGTAGTTCCACACCTGTTTGCCGGTCTCCGAATCAACGGCGTAGAGCCGGAAGTCGTAACTGCCGAAGACGATCCATGTCCCCTTGCGATCGGAGGATTTCATCCAGTTCGGCGCGCCGAGGATCTTGTCCTCGGTTTCGAACTTCCACGCGGGCTTTCCGGTCGCCGCATCCAGGGCGTAGAGGAACCCGTCGGAGGAGCCGATATAGACCTTGTCGCCGAGAACCAGCGGAGACGATTCGATGGGGCCGTCGGTTTCATGTTCCCACAGGCGGCCGCCGTTGGTGAAGTTCAACGCGTAGACCTTGCCGTTATGGGAACCGACGTAGACCTTGCCATCGACGATCGCCGCGGAGGAGGTGATCACATCGTCGGTCTTGAATTTCCACAACACCTTGAGGGAGGCGGGGAGTCTGCCGGGCGCGACGCCGAGCAGTTCCGGTCCGCCCCGGTGCATCGGCCAGCTCTTGTAGGTGGCCACGGCGCCGGCGCCGGATGCCTGCTGAACCCCCGCGACGACAACCACGGCCGTTGTCGCCATCATGATCGATTGGATGAATTTCTTCATGTTGCGCCTGATTGGATGCCTTTCGGAGGTGCGGTGTTCAAGCCAGAAGTCCATTTTGCGCGAATGCCGGGGGGGACGAAGGACGGTCGGGGCCGGCGCGGCGGACTGGATCGCGCGGCCGCTACTTCTTCTTCTTGCCGCCGGGAAGCCCGCCCTTGAGCTGCGGGTTGTCCAGTCGCGTCCAGGTCCCGTCTTTTTTCCCGGGGCGGCTGTCGCCTCCGTGACGCATGGCCCGGCTGTCCATGTCGTTCAGGACGAAGTGGCCGCTGCCGTCCTTGTGCATGACGTTCTTGCCGGTTTCATGGCTGCGGTTGACCCAGTCGCCATAGGTCATGAACTGCTTCAGATCAAAGTCCGAGAACAGGACCTTTCCCCGACCGCCGCCCTGTTTCGAACCGCGGAAATAGTAGCTGCTGAAGGCGATGCGGTTGGTCTTGCCGGCGTTGTCCACGCCGTTGGTCACCACCGTGTTGAAGAAGCGCGCGGACGGACAGGAGAAGATGCTCGTCGCGTTGTCGAGATGGCTCGGCAACAGCTTTCCGTAGCCGACATAGGACCTGCCATTCCAGATCAGGTTGGTGGAATTGCCCTTGATCCCGCTGAAATCGCCGCCCCGGTCGTCCTTCCAGACCCGCATCGCAATGCCGATCTGACGCATGTTGTTCAGGCAGTAGACGCGCTTGGCCTTGCCGGTGGCCTTGGCCAGAACGGGCAACAACAGGCTCGCAAGGATCCCGATGATCCCGATCACCACCAACAGTTCAATCAGGGTGAACGCAATCCTTCCCCGGCCCGCGGAGCTCCGATCTGTCTTCCTTCCAAGCACGTCTGCCCAGCTTAACGCAGAGTTCCCGCCTGTCAGGACATTTTTGCCGGCTTTTGTGGGGGAGCGCGCCAACCGGGGCTTGGGTATTCATGAGATGGGTTCTACAGTCTGACAAATCCCATGGCGTTCCTTCGCGCAAGAACAAGCCTCCTGTCGCTGCGGCTCCTGACCGTCGGCGCACTGGCGACAGGATTCACGTCCTGCCCCAGCGCAGCCCCGGCGGACCCTGGCTCCGGCCCGGCTCCCGGGAGGCCCGACGAGATCCACTGGGCGTTCCGGGCCGTCGTTCCTCCGCCAATGCCCGAAGTCTCCGACGCCTCGTGGATTCGATCCCCGATTGACGCGTTCGTCCTCACGCGACTCGAACGTGGCGCGCTGCGCCCCTCGCCGGAGGCCGATCGTCGGACCCTGATCCGCCGCGCCCAGATCGCGCTGACCGGTTTGCCGCCGACATTCGAAGAGGTCGGGGCCTTCGTCGCCGACGATTCGCCGCGCGCCTACGAGCGCCTGATCGACCGCCTGTTGGATTCGCCCCGCTACGGCGAGCAGTTCGGTCGCCGCTGGCTCGACGTGGCGCGCTATTCCGACACCAAGGGCTACGTCTACGCGCGGGAGGAGCGCTTCTGGCCCCATGCCTGGGCCTACCGCGACTGGGTCATCCGCGCCCTGAACGAGGACATGCCCTACGACCGCTTCCTGCTTCTCCAACTTGCGGCCGACGGCGTGAAAGATCGGCGCGAGGACGATCTGGCCGCCATGGGCTTTCTCACCCTGGGCCGGCGCTTCCTCGGGGTGAAACACGACATCATCGACGATCGCATCGATGTGGTGACCCGGGGCGCGATGGGGCTCACCGTCAGTTGCGCCCGTTGTCACGACCACAAGTACGATCCCGTCCCGATGGCGGATTACTATTCCCTCTACGGCATTTTCGACAGCAGCGCGGAGCAGTTGACGGAGCTGGGCGGGGAGGAGATCGGCGACGCGGCCTTCCGCGCGGAACTGAAGAAGCGCCGCGACAAGCTGGAACAGACCATGGCGAAACACCGCGCCGCCGCCTCGGCGCGCGTGAGATCCCGAATCGCCGACTACCTCAAGGCGCAGACCGAACTGGAGAAGTATCCGGCGGACGGCTTCGACCAGATCTTTGAGAAGTCGGACCTGCTGCCGTCATTCGTGCATCGTTGGGCGAGGCATCTGGAGGAGGCCGCCAGACGCCGCGATCCCATCTTCCTGCCCTGGCGCGAATACGCCGCCGTTCGCGGCGACGATTTCGCCGGGCGCGCCAAACGCGTCGCCATGTCCTCGCGCGAACGATCGGATGTCGCGGTCAATCCCATCGTCCTTGCCGTGTTCGCGGAAGCCCCCGCCTCGTTTCGGGAAGTGATTGATCGTTACGCGGCGATCTTCGCCGACATCGAAGCCCAATGGACCGCCGCGGTGGACGGGGCGGAAAAGGCCGGGGCCGCAAAACCGACCCGACTTGACGACCCCGCCGCAGAGCAATTGCGGAGGATCCTCCGTGGACCCGGGGCTCCCTGCGAGGTTCCCGACCTGCCGATCGTCCACAACGAAACCTACTTTGCCAGCGGCGAAACGACCGAACTCTGGAAGCTGCAGGGCGAGGTGGACCGCTGGATCGTGCGCTCCGGGACCGCCGCCCCGTTCGCCCTCTCGTTGAGGGACCGGCCCGACCCGGCGGACGCGCGCATCTTCATTCGCGGCAATCCGTTGACCCGCGGCCCCGCGACGCCGCGGAGATTCCTTTCCGCCCTGGCGGAGGAGAACGCCGCCCCGTTCAAGCAAGGCAGCGGCCGGTTGGAGCTGGCGAAGGCCATTGTCGATCCCGCCAACCCCCTGACCGCGCGGGTGATCGTCAACCGAGTCTGGACGCATCTGTTCGGGCAGGGCCTTGTCACAACGCCCAGCGACTTCGGGCTGCGCGCCGATCCGCCCTCCCATCCGGAGCTGCTCGACTGGCTGACGACGCGTTTCGTGCGCGATGGCTGGAGCCTGAAGAAGCTGCATCGCGCGATCCTGCTGTCGACGACGTTCCGGCAGTCCTCGGCCGGACCCGACGATGTCGCCATGCGGCGGGCCGCCCTGGAGGAGGACCCGGACAACCGCCTGCTCTGGCGGATGAATGCCCGACGCCTGACCTTTGAGGAATTCCGCGATGCGATGTTCGCGGTCGGCGGCGAGCTGGACCTGGAAGCAGGCGGCCGGCCGGCGGATCTGTTCAAGCCGCCCTTCGCCAATCGCCGCGCGATCTACGGCCTGGTGGACCGGCAGTTTGTTCCGGGGACATTACGGGTCTTCGATTTCGCCAATCCCGACCTCCACATCCCCAAGCGGGCCGAGACCACCGTGCCGCAACAGGCGCTGTTCTTCATGAACCATCCGCTGGTTCATGAACGGGCGGCCCGACTCGCCTCGCTCGCCGGGCGCGCCCCGTCCGGCGAAGCCGGCGTCCGCTCCCTGTTCCGCAACACGCTGCAGCGCGACCCGACCGAAGCCGAACTCGCCGAAGCGACCGCCTTCATCAGCGCTGTCGCCGCCCCGGAATCGACGCCGCCCCCCGACACCGCCAAGGACTGGAGCTACGGCTACGGAAAGGTCGATGAAACCGCGGGGCGCGTCACCGGCTTCGCATTGATCCCGCACTTCACCGGCGAAGCCTGGCAGGGCGGCGTGAATTGGCCGGACGCCAGACTCGGCTGGGTGCAACTCCATGCCACGGGCGGTCATCCGGGGAACACCCGGGAGGTCGCCAGCATCCGCCGTTGGACCGCGCCGCGCGCGATGAGGATTTCCATCCGGTCCCGGGTCATTCACGAACCGCCCCAGGGCGACGGCATCCGCGCGTTCATCGTCAGTTACCGCGCCGGCATTCTGAAACAGGCCGCAATCCACAAGCAGACCCTGGATCTGGACGTGCCGCAGCTGGAGGTCGCGAAAGGCGAGACCGTCGATTTCGTCGTGGACATCGACAAGGTCCTGAACAACGACCAGTACCTCTGGACGGTCGAGGCGAGGGAAACAGAAAGCGGCTCGACCGCGACAACCTGGAACTCGGCGAAGGATTTCCAGAAGCGCCCCCCGCGACAACTGGACGCCTGGGAACAGCTCGCGCAGGCCCTGTTGTGCTCGAATGAATTCCTGTTTGCGGATTGAGGGCGCGTCCGCGTTCGCGGCTTTTCTTACGTCGCGCTTCTGGTAGCTTCCCGCCGATGTCAGACACACCCATTCATGCGCTCGCCGTTTCCGGGAGCAACCAGGAGAAATCCATCACGCGCGCGGCGTTGGACCATCTGGCCGAATTGCTGCGCGACGCCGGCTGCACGGTGGACGTTCTCGACCTGCACGGGGAACCGCTGGACATGGTGGATCCGACCGCGACCTACAGCGCCGACTACTATCCGGCATTGAAGGAGCGCGTCGAAAAGGCGCAGGTCATCGTCATCGGGACCCCGGACTACCACGGCTCCATGAGCGGCGCCACCAAGAATTTTCTCGATCATTTCTGGAAGGAATTTGCCGGGAAACTGTTCGGCTCCATCGTCGCGTCGTATGAGAAGGGACTGACCGTGACGGATCAACTGCGCACGGTGGCGAGGCAGTGCTACGCATGGTCGATGCCTTACGGGATGGCGATGCAGGACAAGGTCGATGTCAGGGACGGCGAGATCGTCAGCGATGAGTTCCGCGCGCGACTGGAAATGTTCGCCCGCGACCTGCGCGTCTACGGCGGCCTGCTCGCGGCGCAACGGAACGCGGACCTCGCCGGGACAGAGCCCGGATTCATGGCGCGGTATCGGGCCGATTCGTAGCGCGGCCGTCCCGGCTGCGGGTTCGGGCGGCGTCCCGCCGCGCGATTGAGACACCGGGCGGGGACGCCTGCGCTACACTGCCATTCCGACAACCATGGAATCCACCGACCTCGCCCAGCGCCTCTGTCTGCAATGCGGACTGTGCTGCAACGGCGTGATGTTTGGCGATGTCTGGGTGTCGAGGGACGACCATCCGGAGCGTCTGTTGTCCCGCGGCATTCCCCTGCAACGGACGGACGACGCCTGGCGCTTCGATCAACCCTGCGCGGCGTTGAAATGCGACGCCTGTGAGATCTACGCCGAACGGCCCGCCTACTGCGCGCAGTTCGAATGCGCCCTGCTGCAGGAGACCTTGAAAGGTCGCCGCGCGGAGGAGGAGGCGGAACGCATCATCAAACGGACGCGGCAACTCGCCGAACGCGTGCGCGAACTGTTGGCCGAACGCGGCGAGACGGACGGGTCCATTTCACTCAGCCGGCGCTATCAACGCTTCATGGATCGCCACGAGAAGGAGGCGGCCACCCTGGAGTTCCGTCGGGAGCACGGCGGTTTGATGGTGGCGGTGATGTCGCTGAACCAGGCATTGAAGCTTTCGTTCTACACCTGAATCGGCATCATGCGCGCCTTGTTCGGGACGAAGAAACGCAATCCGAAGGCCGCGACCAGCGGACCTGACTATGATGAGCAGGGCTCGGCGCTGTGCACGGAGTGCGGCATCTGCTGCGCCGGCGCGATCTTCGGCCACGCGGTCATGCGCGAGGGCGACGACGTCCAGGGGCTCGCCGAGGCCGGCATGGCGGTCTACGAGAATGAGGAGGGCCAACCCGAGTATCTCCTGCCCTGTCCCAAGCTCGACGGCGCCTGCTGCACGATTTACCAGATCCGGCCGACGGTCTGCCGCAAGTTCCAATGTCAGCTGCTGGTCAGTGTGAAGACCGGTCACGTCCCCTTGGAAACCGCCCTGGAAAAAGTCGTGGAAGCCAAGCGGCGTGCCGGGGAGATCAGGGCCATGCTGCGCGAACACGGCGAGACCAACGAACAATGGGCCATGATCACCCGCTACCTTTTGTTGATGGAGAAGCACGAGGCCACAGCCGGAACGCCGGAGCATGAGGAACGCTTCGGCGCGCTCACCAAGGCGGCGAACGACTGGCACGAGTTCCGGACCGTCTGGTTCTGGGACGACAACTGCGAGATCGTGGAGGAGCAATGAAACGCGTCGGGATGAAACGATTTCATGAATTGAAACTGTCCTCCGTCGCAGTCCTTGCCCTGCTCACGACGCCGTTGCCGGCCGCCGATTTCGAAGGCGCCAAACGGGTCGACTTCTTCGGCTACCGGGACTGCGTCCGGCTGGAGAATGAGAACGTGACGGTGACCCTGGGCCATCATGCGGGCGGGCGTGTGCTTGAGTATGCCTGGAAGGGGACCAATGCCATCTGGCTCGACCCGGAGCAGGCGGGCTGGGTTCACACGCCCGGCGGCAGACGCGTGAGCCTTTGCGGCGGACGATTCGATATCGGACCCGAGAAGATCATTCCGCGCCGCGACAAGCTCTGGCTCGGGGCGTGGCGGGCGGAAATCACCGGTCCGCGATCCGCGCGGCTGACCAGCCAGAAGGACGAAGGCCCGGGCGTCCAATTGATCCGCGACTTCGAACTCGATGCGAAGTCCTCGAGGCTGATCTGCCGGCAGACCATTGCGAATGTTTCGAACGAGGCGAAGGAATGGTGCCACTGGAGCCGGACATTTGCCGAAGGCCACGGCATCTGCGTGATTCCTGTGTCCGAACCCAGCCGCTTTCCCAACAAGTATGTCATGTACGAATCGGGAAACCTCATCAACATCCGGCCGGAGGATCCCAACATCCGGCAGCGCGACGGTTTTCTGGAGATTCTCGACACACCGCGCCTGCCCAAGCTGGGCATGGATTCCAATACAGGTTGGTTCGCCTACCTGATGAAGAATGACCTGATGTTCGTGAAGAAGTTCGCCGTCCATCCGGATCGCGCTTACAACGAAGTCGCGGGCCTGACGATCTCGATCTGGTACTACAAGGACGAGAAGTGCGAACTGGAGCCGATCGGCCCCCGCGAGAGGATCGAACCCGGCGCCTCGGCCACCTTCACCGAGGAATGGCGTCTGGCGCCGTTCCGGTTTCCCGCCGACCGTCGCGCGGCGGACCTGCCGGCGGTGAAGCGCGCGGCGGAGGCGGAACTGCGTTGATCCGCCTTTTCTTTGTCGTTCTTTTTTCGCCCGCCGATTGACGCCCCCGCAGGCACGGGATAGTTTCGGCCGATGCTTGACCTCAATGATGTGCAACCCCGCGGCGAGGCGTCGGAAGGACCCGGCGTTCGCAAGCCCATGCCGCCGGAGAAGTTTGACCCGCTGGCCCGCGAAATCCAGCGGCTGAAGAAGGAACTCAACGCCGTCATCCTCGTTCACAACTACCAGATCCCGGAGATCCAGGAGGTGGGCGACTACATCGGGGACTCCCTGGGGCTCGCCCAACAGGCCGCCGCCACCGACGCCGAGGTCATCGTCTTCTGCGGCGTACACTTCATGGCCGAGACCGCCAAGATCCTGAATCCCGACAAGACCGTGCTGCTGCCCGACAAGGACGCCGGTTGTTCGCTCGAGGAAAGCTGCCCCGGACCGAAGCTGAGGGAATTCCAGGAGACCAATCCCAACTTTTACACCATCGCCTACATCAACTGCAGCGCCGAGGTAAAGGCGCTGAGCGACGTCATCTGCACCAGCGGCAACGCCAGGCAGATCGTCGAGGCCTGTCCCCAGGACAAGGACCTGCTCTTCGTGCCCGACGAAAATCTCGGCGCCTGGGTGATCGAGCAGACCGGCCGGCCCATGACGCTCTGGAAGGGCAGCTGCTATGCGCACGTCGAATTCACGCACGACAGCATCCTGCAGATCCGCAAGGAATACCCGGACGCGCCCGTCGTCGCGCACCCCGAATGCACCCAGGCCGTGCGCCTGCTCGCCGACGAGGTCTGCTCGACCGAGAAGATGATCACCTACGTGAAGAACAGCCCCGCCCAGGCGCTGATCATCGCGACCGAGTCCGGCATCATCCATCGCATGCAGAAGGAATGCCCCGAAAAGACCTTCATCCCCGCGCCGACCTCCAACTGTCTCTGCAGCGAGTGCAAGTTCATGAAGATGAACACGCTTGAGAAATTGCACGACTGCATGGCCAACCGCGGACCCGAGGTGGAGCTGACCCCCGAACTCGCCGAAGGCGGACGCAGGCCCATCGAACGCATGCTCGAGATCTCCGCGAAGATCGGGAGATAGGGCGGTTTCAATATTCTCGTTGCCGCAGCCTTCGGGCTGCGTCGGGCGTGGCTCGTGAAATCGCGCGCCGGTCTTCCATGTCGGACGATGCGCAACCTGAAGGTTGCGGCTACGAGATTGGTTGAACCGTCCTACGAGGAGCGCCCGCCCGCCTTCACTTGAACTGCGGCGCTTCGGCGGTTGAAGCGGCATGAATTCCGCGCTCCGTATTCAACGCCGCTTCCTCTCGTTCCACCTTCGTTTGAATTCCTTCAGCTTTCGCTCTCCCTTGGATTGCTGTCTCACGGCGTAGATGTCCTCAGCCCAGACGAACAATTTGATCGACGCGTAGCCGGCCAGGCCGAAATAGAACGCAGTCGATCCCGACGCATCGAAAACCAGCAGCGCAATCAAACCCACGATCAGCCCGACCAAGGGAGCGGCGAAAATGATCAATGGAAGGAGGCATCCGGCCTTGGCCCAATCCTTCCAGGTCGCCTCGTCGTCGTCCTTCTCCGCCTTGGCGGATTCCAGATCCCGTTTCCGTTCCTTGAGCGGAACGCCCTTGAAGCAGGGCATGCACAAGTCGTCCGTACAGTCGGCTGTGCTCTGCAGGAATTCGACGCCGCATTGGCGACAATGGGTCTTGGGCTCGCTCACTTTGGCTTTGCTGCTCCTGACCGCGGTTCCCGGCCGATCCTCCGCCAGTCTCGCGGCCTGTCAATGCTTGTCGCGCCGACCTGTCCCGCCGAAGCTGCGCGAAGGGGAAAGCTGTAATGCGAAGGCGGACCGGTTTGCCCATTTCTCAGCCAGAGCGAGCAACGCGATGCGCAGGCTTGCCGAGACGAAGCTCTGCGAAGGCTGGCGTCCCGACGCGATGTGGGTTGCAAAACGGGCGTGCGTTCGCTCCGACCTTTGGGCAGGGTTTGCTGTCAATGCGTCATCTCTTTTTCCACCGATTCCTTTTGCTGAGTTTTTTGGTCGTTGGCGGCCTCGCTGACCATGCGATTGTCGCAGCCAATACCACCCGTCCCAACATCATCTACATCATGGCCGACGATCTCGGGATCGGTGATGTGAAGTGTTTCGGCGGAGACCGGTGTCGGATCGCAACGCCGGGTTTTGATCGACTGGCGCGCGAGGGGATGAAGTTCACCGACGCGCATGCGGTGGCGTCGGTCTGCGTGCCTTCGCGCAAGGCGATCATGACGGGACGTTATCCCTGGCGTTTCGCGGGGCCGCGACCGAGCGGGCCGTGGGGCTTCCTGAATCCGCACCTGGCGACGGATCAGTTCACCCTGGCGAGATTGCTCGGCCGCGCCGGCTACCGCACCGGCTACGTCGGCAAGTGGCACCTCGGCACATTGATGCGCACCAAGGATGGAAAGAACCAGGGACCGGCGAATGTGGATTATCAATCGCCGCTCAGGATCGGTCCGAACGACTATGGCTTCGACTACAGCTTCATCCTTCCCGGTTCCTTGGACATGTATCCCTATGTTTTTGCCCGCAACGGCCATTGGGTCGGCAAGGTGAACCGCCAACGCGGCTGGAGCGCCTTCAATCGGGTCGGCCCGGCCGAAGAGACCTTCGAGGATCACAAGGTATTGAACGACTTTTCGAAGGAGATGGAGTCGTTCATCGGCCGCAACGCCGGACGCGCGAGGAAGGGCGCTCCGTTCTTTCTCTATTTTGCCCTGACCGCGCCGCACACCCCGACCAGCCCCAGCAGGAAGTTCGAAGGCAAGAGTGACATCGGGGTCTACGGCGACTTCGTGATGGAGGCCGACGACTGTGTCGCGCGGGTTTTGAAGGCGCTGGACAAGCACGGCCTCGCCGACAACACGCTGGTGATGGCGACCTCGGATCATGGCGCGGCGTCCTATGCCGGACCGGACCGCAAGGCCACCCCGGGACAGGTTCATGAGATGGAGAAAATCGGCCATTGGCCCAGCGGGATTCATCGGGGCTACAAGTTCTCGATCTACGAGGGCGGGACGCGTGTGCCATTCGTCGCGCGTTGGCCGGGCGTCGTGAAGGCCGGCGCCGCCAGCGATCGCCTGATCGGCTTGAACGACCTGATGGCGACGCTCGCCGACATCACCGGACAGAAGCTCGCCCCCGATCAGGCGCCCGATTCGATCAGCTTCCTGCCGTTGTTGAAGAACGCCAAGGCCGCCGCTCCGCGCAAGACCTTCGTCTTCGAATCGACGCGCGCGTTCGGCGTCCGCGACGGACATTGGAAGCTGGCGATCTGTCCGGGCCACGGCTGCAAGGGGCATCTCGGAAACGGAGCGAGCGATGTCGAAATCTGGCGCGATGCCATGAAGGGTTTCGGCGGCAAGGCCACGCGGGCGGATCTGCGACGCGCGCCCTTCGTTCAGTTGTTCGATCTGAACGAGGATCCGGGCGAGACGAACAATCTCGCCGCGGAACACCCGGAGCGCGTGGAGGCGATGATTCGAATCCTGGAGAAGCAGAGCGCCGCCGGCCGCAGCACACCGGGGCCGAAACTGAAGAACGACAACAACGGCGCCAAGCCGCAGAGGAGCGCGCCGCGGTTCGTGTTGAAACCGTGATGACCCCACGGATGGCAATGCCGACCCACGGATGAAAAGGCAGAGATCTCCCGAATCCGTGCGGGGCAGCTGCTCAGAACAACGGGGAAATCACACGGCACAATCTTTCGTTTCTTCATCCGTGGGGGAAGATCCGCGCCGCTAACGCCGCAGCCCGTTTAGTTCCACCCGCTTCCGACCAAAGTTCGCCGCGATACCCCGGTTGATTCCCAGTGACTTCATGAGCGAGATGCCGCGACTGACGTTGAATTCGTTGTCCTCGAACAGCGCCGTCATTACGAGCAGAACGCGCCCCTCAATGAGCAGGCAGTCCAGTTCGGATTCGTCGATCCTCTCGCCCTTGTAAAGCACCTCGCCTTTCGGATTGATGGAGACGTTCAGCCTTTGATGCTTCAAGGATGCGAGGACGAGTTTGAAAGTGGTCTCCTGCCCAAACCCGGTCTGATGCTCGTGATACACATCCCGAAGCGCCTGCCGGACTTTGATGCCGATTTGTCGTTCCGTTGGATTCACCTGCTGTGTCCAACGAGACCAGTCCTCCCGGAGTCCATGTTCTGCGGGTGAGTAGGCGATTCGCTTGATGTGCGCCCGATCCAGACCCAGATTGACCATCAATCCGAGACGGTCGCTTCTGACTTTCAGATAGTCGAACAGTTGAACCAGATCTGAATCGTGCAGATGCCGAGGACGGGCTTTGAGTTCCACGGTGATCGCGTCGTTGATGACGAAGTCGGGAATGAGTGTGTGCGCCGTTTCTCCCGCAATCAGCAACGGGTATCTGGGTTTGCTTTGAAACCGGATGTGGTTGGCCGTCAACCATCGCCTGCAACCTTCATGATAGGCTTCCTCCCGTCGGCCAAGGCCGATTTCGTTCTGTACATCCAAAAAACACCGACACAGAACTCTTGTCTGCTCTTCGTAGATCACAGCTGTCCGTTCCCTGCTTCGGGGTCAGTCTGACAGAACAGCCCCACGGATGGCAACTGACCCACGGATGAGAGAACATGACGCGCTGTTGAGTCCATCAGCCGCGAGGACAGCTCATTGGCTCGAGTTTGACGGATGGATTGTCTCTCCCTGCCTATTCATCCGCGG
>JAYPEY010000011.1:56150-100859 GCA_038126035.1 Verrucomicrobiales bacterium
CTCATTGGCTCGAGTTTGACGGATGGATTGTCTCTCCCTGCCTATTCATCCGCGGTTCGGCCTTGCCATCCGCGGGTCGGCCTTTTCATCCGTGGGTCGGCCTTGCCATCCGTGGGGTCATCCTGTCTTATGCGCGCATGAGAATCCGATTGGTCTCCTGTCTTGCCGCTGCGGCCGTTCTCGTGACAGGCACAGCGGCCGCCGCCGCAGTTGAACTGGAGCTCGCGGCCGGCGATCACGACCGCGAGCAGACCCCCGTGCAGTTTGTCATCCCCGGGAACCTGAGCAGGTTCCAGGACTTCAAACTGACCCGTGTTTCCGACGGCGCCTCCATCCCGGTGCAACGCCACCGGACCGGCAAGAAACCGAAGGTGGGTTGGATCATCCAGAAGCCGCTGAAGGCCGGCGAGACGCGGCGCTATCGTCTGGAAGGTCTGAATCAGCCGCCTTTCCCCGCCCCGCGCGAACAGGTGACGGTCGAGGACAATGGCAAGGCCTTGCGGGTCGAAGTCGGCGGGCGCCCGGCGCTGCAGTATCATTACGAGGTCATCGAATCGCCGGAGGGAATCGATCCGGTCTACCGACGCAGCGGACACATTCATCCCTTGTTCACGCCATCGGGCAGGGAGGTCACCGGCGACTTTCCTGTCGACCATCCGCACCAGCACGCGGTCTTCTTTGCCTGGGTGAACTCAACCTTGGACGGCAAGCGCCTGGACTTCTGGAACCAGGCCGCGAAGACCGCGCGAATCGAACACGCCAAGTTTCACGGCAAACCGGAGTGGGGGCCGGTCTTTGCGAAGTTCTCGGCCTTGCTCCGGCATCAGGATGTCACTTCGCCCGAAAGCCCGCAGCCGGTCCTCAATGAGAACTGGATCGTCCGCGTCTACAACACGAAGGGGCGCTTCATCGTCGACCTTTACTCGCGTCAGCGGAACGTCTCGGTCTGGCCGCTGGTCATCAAGGAGTATCACTACGGGGCCATGGCGATCCGCGGAACGGATCAGTGGTTCGACGCGAAGATCGCCGAGGAGATCAAGGCCAAGACCCGGAAGAAGGCCAACACCCCGCCCGAGGAACTGGCGAAGATCCCCGTCAAACGCGACTTCCTCACCAGCGAGGGGAAGACCTGGATCGACGGCAACGCCACCGAGGCCCGCTGGGTCGAAATGCACGGCAGGATCGATGGCGCCCCGGCCGGCATCACCGCCATGGGCCATCCGGACAACTTCCGCGCGCCGCAGACCGTCCGCCTGCATCCCTCCAAGCCCTACTTCTGCTTCGCCCCGATGGCCAAGGGTCAATTCGAGATCAAGCCGGACGAGGAATACGTCTCACGCTTCCGCTTCTACATCCACGACGGCCCGGTCGACGCCAAGGAATCCGAGCGTCACTGGAACGACTACGCCCATCCGCCAAAGGTGAATCTGGTGAAGAAGTGAACGGCGCTTCAGGTCTCGGATCCGGGAAACATCCAAGCTGACCTACTTCCGTTGGTTCTTCGCTTCGCCCGGTCCCGTCTCCGCTTCCTTCCCCGCCTTCGGCAACGCCTCCACGGCAGCGACCAGATCCCAGATTTGTTCGTCTTGGAAGGCCCCGCGGAAGCCAACCATGGGAGTGCCGTCCAACCCCATGGCGATGGTGCGGAAGAGATCCTCGCGCTTCGGGCCGCTGCGGTGGTGATCGACGCGCAGGTCGGCCGGGATGGCGACGTGGCCACAGAAATTGGTGAGCCCCTTGGAACCCGGACCGTCGCCGGCGCCATGGACGCCGTGGCAGGGGACGCAGGTCTGCGCAAAGAGGGCCCGCCCCGCGGTCGTGTGTTTCTTCAAGGCCTCCTCCTGCTGGAACCACTCCGGAGCCCCGGGCAGATCCACGGCGGCGACGATACGGTCGGTTTCCTTCCAGCGGGGAGAGAGGTTCTTCAAATAGACGAGGATTGCGGTCAGGTCACGATCGCTGAGGGTCTTGGCAAAGGTCGGCATGGCGGTGCCGGAGACGCCGCGCCGGATCGTGCGGCGGAGATCGTCGTCGGTGGGTTGGGCTCCCATGGGGGTCGTCCGATATTTGAAGACCCCCTTGCGAAAGTCCCGCGGCTTGACGGTCATCTCCGCAGCCCAAGGCCCGTTGCCGCGCCCGGTTTCCCCGTGACAGGGCGCACACTGCTGCTTGACCACGTAACGCCCCTGAAGGTAGCGGTTGAAATCATCGCGGTCCGCATCCGTCGCGCCGAGGCACAGAACGAGGGCGCAAGGCAGTAGCAGCCAGATCCACCGCTTGGAATTCATCCCCGATTGCTAAGGCGCCGGCCCCGGACTGGCAATGCCGTCGATTGGCGGGTTCTGGCCGGGATTTGCCGTGAGCGCCCGCAGAAACCGGTCAATGCGGTCGGGATTCTCGCCGGCGTTGGCGCCCGGGCCGCCGATTCCCCCGGATTCGGCCATCGAATTGCGGGCGTTGTTTTGATAGAAGTCGTCGCCGTGAACCAGAATCCAGAATGAAAGACGCGACCCGCCCCAACATTCTCTGGCTCTGCACGGACCAGCAGCGCTACGACACAATCAGGGCCCTGGGCAACCGGCTGGCGCGCACGCCGAACATCGACGGTCTGATGGCTGAAGGCGTGACCTTCAAGCGAGCCTACTGCCAGAGCCCGGTCTGCACGCCGAGTCGGGCCTCCTTCCTGACCGGCCGTTATCCACGGACGACGCGGTGCCGACAGAACGGCCAGAAGATCCCGGAGGACGAGCGCCTGATCAGCCGCCTGCTCGCCGACGCCGGCTACACCTGCGGACTTGCCGGCAAGCTCCACCTGGCCTCCTGTGCGAACAACCGCGTGGAAGAGCGCATCGACGACGGCTATTCCACCTTTCATTGGTCGCATCATCCGCAGCCCGACTGGCCCGAGAACGCCTACACCCAATGGCTGACGAAGAAGGGCCGGACCTGGGAGGAATTGAATCAGAACGAGGGCACAGCCTACGTGAAGCCCGGCCCTCCCGCAGAATTCCACCAGACGACCTGGTGCGCGGAGATGACCATCGATTTTATCAACGAGAACAAGGGGCGGCCCTGGATGTTCAGTTTCAATTGTTTCGATCCGCACCATCCTTTCGATCCGCCCAAGGAATATCTCGACCGATACGACCCCGCGGAGATGCCGTTGCCCAAATACCGGGAGGGCGAACTGGACAACAAACCAAGCTTCCAACGTCTCGACCACGAATGGGCGCACAACGAACCGGGTTATTTTCACGTCGCCGGCATGACCGACGACGACAAGCGACAGGTCGCCGCCGCGAACCACGCCATGTGTGAACTGATCGACGACCAGGTCGGGAGGATCCTGACGGCCCTGGAGGAATCAGGGCAGCGGGAGAGCACCATCGTCATCTTCATGTCCGATCACGGGGAGATGCTGGGCGACCACGGCATGTACCTGAAGGGGCCACATTTCTACGAGGAGGCCGTGCACGTGCCGTTGGTCATCTCCTGGCCCGGACAATTTGAACCGGGTCTGGAGGTGGAAGGCCTGGTCGAATTGATCGACATCGCGCCGACGCTGATGGAATGCGCCGGGCTGGAGGTTCCAGAGCGCATGCAGGGGCGATCGTTGGCATGGGTGTGTCGCGGCGAGGCGGATCCAGCGCGGTTCCGCGACTTCGTCTACAGCGAATACTACAACTCATGGACGCACCATGACGCCTACGGATCGATGCTGCGGACGGAGCACGAGAAGATCGTGGTCTATCACGGGACGGACCAGGGCGAGCTTTATGACCTGCGCTCCGACCCGGATGAGTTCAACAACCTCTGGGACGCGCCCGATCACCGGGATCAGAAACTGCGCCTCATGAAAATGTGTTTCGACGCCAGTGTGCTCAGCATGGATCCCCACCCGCCGAGGTTGGGCGCGTTCTGAACGGCTTCCGCATCCTCGTAGATTCGGATGTGAGTCCGATCATTCTTCCGGCTTGGACGCTTTCAACAATCAGCAGTCGCAGTCTTCAGGCTGCGCCGGACGTGGTTCGTGGAATTGCGCGCCGGTTTGTCATGCCGACGATGCGCAACCTGAAGGTTGCGGCTACGGCGCGAAGGGCGTTCGTTTTCCCCCGGAGCCTATTCCTCCGCGGCCTTGCGCAGCATGTCGATCTGGCGGACCAGTCCGTCGACCTGGCCTTCGAGCAACTGGATGCGTTCCTCGGCGCCCTGCAGGGTCTTGAGGAGCGTGAGCCCGAGCTCGGCGGTCTCGTAGGGAATCTTGTCGCCGTTGTCGTCCTTCTGGGTGAGCAGGTCCACCAGCGGACCCAGGCTCGACCTGCCTTCCTTGGGCTTGGCGGCGGCGATGCGCACATCGAGCAGGTCGTTGTACATCTTCGTCAGCGCGTCGAGCAGCTTGAGGCATTCCTCGTGATCGAGCGTGAGGGGATCGGTGGCCTTCTGTCCCGGGCGTCGCTGGCCGCCGGTTCCGCCGATGCCTTTGGCCATGTCGGCGGCGTCCGGGATTTCCGTGCTCAGCATGCGGCTGCGTCCGTCAGCGGTGACCATGACATTGCGCTCGGACATGAGGTGAAGAAAGGCGCCGATGACGCTGTAGTGGGTGGCCGACGCGTCGCCGGGAGGCAGCGGGACGGGATTGTCGCCCTCCATGCGGGCGCAGATGACCTGTTTCCCGGCGGCGTCACGGCCCTTCACCCAGCGGCTGCCGTCGCCGATGATCTCGCGGACCTCCTCGGTCAGCTTGATCTTGAACTCGGTGGACAGCGAGGCGATCTGCTCCTCCTCCAGCGGCGCGAGGCCAAAATCGGAGGGCGGCGGGTCTTCGGTGTCCGGCGCGTCGTCCGTCGGGGCCGCCGGCTTGACCGGTGGTTTGGCGGGCGTGGACGCCGGTTTGGGAGCCGGTTTCTCCGCCTCGGCGGGCGCGGGTTTCTCCGGTTCCTTTTCCACCACGACCGGCGCCGGCACCTTGATCTTCTTCGCGCAATGCGGGCAGTCGATCTCCATGCCGATGTGCTCGGTTTCAGCGGCCATACGGGCGTCGCAGGACGGACAATTGAATTTGAATGCGCTCATGACAACGAGGGAACTACGGTTTGCGGATTATGGATCTGTAGCCCGGACAATCCAGACGCGCATGGGATGACACCCTGGCCCCGAAGGTCCGGCCGCGCATCATATCCGTGTTCATCTGTATTCATCCGTGGTTGAAGCTATTCCGAGGCGTCGGCGGCCTGTGAAAGGCAGGAGGTCAGAAAGGGCAGCAGCTGCTTCTTCCGCGAGACGATGCCATGGAAATCGAAGATGCCCGGCTCCAGTTCGGGATACTTGATCTGGCTGATGAAGCCCGGATCGCCCACGACGACCAGCAGGGAATTCTGCCGGGTCACGTCGGTGACCAGCAGGGCTGAAAAAAAGAAGCGGTTGGCAGAGCGGTAGCGTTCGAGCGCCTCCACGACCTCGGTCTTCCGCTCGTTGAACTGGCCGAAGCCGATCTCCTCGATCTGCGCCACGCTGAATTTCGTGCCCGCCTCCTCGTAGGGCTTGCAGTCCGTGGTGATCGCCTCGTCGGCCGGCTTGGAGATCAGCACCGAACCGGAGGCAAACAACTGCTCGGTGAACCGGGTGGCGTCGACCTCCGCGATCTCCTCCAACTTCTTCAGGATCTCCGCGTCGCGGTCGGTCGCGGTCGGCGAGGTCAGGTTCAGGGTGTCGGTGACGAGCCCCGCCAGCAGAAGCCCCGCGATCTTCTTGGGCAGCTCCACACTGTGACGGAAGTAGCAGTCCGCAACGATCGAGCTGGTGCTGCCCATCGGTTCATTGCGGAAGAGGATCGGCTGCGAGGTCGTCAACGCGCCGATGCGGTGGTGGTCGATCACCTCGATGATCTCCACCTTGTCCGCCCCCTTCACCGCCTGGGATAGCTCGTTGTGGTCGACCAGGATCAGCTTGCGATCGACGGGTTTCAGGAAGTCGGACTTGGAGAGCGCGCCGACGACGCGCTTGTTCTTGTCGAACACGGTGAAGGTGGAACCGGCCGTGCCGGAAGCCGTCACCCGCGCCTTGTCCAGTCGTTCGTCCTGTTCGAAGGCGACGTAATCCTGCAACAGCACGTGTTTCACCGGTGTGGCCGCGCGGCAGAGTCCGGCCGTGGTGGCCGTGTCGTGGGGCGAGCTGATGACGGCGACGCCGTTTTCCTTGGCGGCCTCCAGCGTCTTGTCCTCCAGCTTGAGGCCGCCGGTGACGACCAGGGCCCGGACCTTCTCCCGAATGGCGAGGTTCTGGACGTCCCAGCGGTCGCCGACAATGACGACCACATTGGAGGGATCTCGTTGGGCCATCCGCTTGCCAAAGGCCTCGACGCTCATGGCGCCGATGACCATGACCAGCTCCTCCTCGTCCATCGGCCGAACGCCGAACTCGAAGGAGCCGCCCAAGGTCTGCGCCAGGCCGCCCAGCGATGTGAGCAGCCGGCGGGAATCCGAATTGTCGCCCGTCGCGGGAAACACGGTGCGCCCGATCTTGAACAGGGAGATGATACCGGCGCAGGTGCGATTCGGGTAAAGCACGGGCAATACACGCAGGTTGCCCGCGTCCATCATCGCCATCGCCTGCGCAATGGTGGTGTCGGGTTCGACGGAGACGACGTTGGTCTGCATGACGTCGCTCACCTTGGGCGAGACGTCCGAGACAAACTTCGGCGGCGCCACGCCGAAGGTCTCGAGGGTGAAGGCGATCCGGTCGTTGATCTCGCCGCAGCGCGCCGCCACCGCATCCATCATGCCGGTGCGACGTTTGAACTCCGCATAGCCGATCGCCGAACAAATGGCGTCGTTGTCGGGATTCTTGTGGCCGATGACGAGAATTTCACTCATGAGATTGGGCGGAAGGTCATACCTGTTGCGCGCCGTTGGGGCAAGTTTGTTGCGGCGAAACGTGTTGCGTGGTGCGTGGTGCGTGTCAGGCCAACGCCAGTTCGAGAGAGACGTGTCTTGATCACGCAACACGTTTCATGAAAAAACCCCGCCAATCCAGCGATTGGCGGGGTTGTGAAAACGGTCCGTCTCAGCGGATCACTTGTTTTTCTCGGCCTTGGCCTTCTGGTACTCGGCGACGATTTCGTCGGAGATGTTCTTGGGGCACTCGGAGTAGTGGGAGAACTCCATGGAGAACTGGCCGCGGCCAGAGGTCATGGTGCGCAGGTCGCCGATGTAGCCGAACATTTCGCTGAGCGGGGCGTCGGCCTTGATGCGCACGCCGGTGGCCACGGGTTCCTGCGACTTGATCATGCCGCGACGACGGCTGATGTCGCCGATGACGTCGCCGACATTGTCCTCGGGCGTGAAGACGTCGATCTTCATGATCGGCTCCAACAGGTAGGCTCCGGCCTTGGGGATCGACTGACGATAGGCCGCGCGGGCGGCGAGTTCGAAGGCCATGGCCGAGGAGTCAACCACGTGATAGGCGCCGTCCCGCAGCGTGACCTTGAAGTCGAGGCAGGGGAACTCGGCGAGAACGCCCTTTTCGGAGGAGTTCTTGAAGCCGTTTTCGATCGCGTTCCAATACTCACGCGGCACGTTGCCGCCGGTGACGACCGATTCGAACTCGAAACCGGAGCCCGGCTCAAGCGGCTCGATGGAGTAGTCGATCTTGCCGTATTGACCGGAACCGCCGGACTGCTTCTTGTGGGTGTAGGAGTCGTCGATCTTGTTGCGGACGGTCTCGCGGTAGGCCACCTGGGGCTTGCCGGTCGTGACGTCCACCTTGTAGGTGCGCTTGAGGATGTCCACCTTGATGTCGAGGTGAAGCTCGCCCATGCCCTTGATGATCGTCTCTTTGCTGTCGGGGTCGGTCTCGACGCGGAAGGAGGGGTCTTCCTTCATCATCTTGGCAAGCGCCTCGCCCATCTTGTCGACCGCGCCCTTCTCGGCGGGTTCGATTTTCATGGAGATGACGGGGTCCGGGAACACCATCGGCTCCAGCGTGGCCGGATTCTTCGGGTCGCACAGCGTGTGGCCGGTCTGGCAGTTCTTGAGGCCGACCAGCGCGACAATGTCGCCGGCCTGCGCGCTGTCCAGCTCCTCGCGGGAGTCGGCGTGCATTTCCACGATGCGGCCGACGCGCTCCTCCTTGCCGGTGAACGTGTTCAGCAGGTTCTGTCCCTTCTCGATCTTTCCGGAGTAGACGCGGGTGAAGGTCAGGGCGCCGAAACGGTCGTCCATGATCTTGAACGCCAGCGCGCGCACCGGGCGCTCCGCGTCCACGACGGCGAATTCGCCGGTCTCATTGCCTTCCAGATCGACTTCAGGCTGCGGGTTGACCTCGGTCGGGTTGGGGAGGTAGTCCACCACCGCATCCAGCACCAACTGCACGCCCTTGTTCTTGAAGGAGGAGCCGCAATAGGTCGGGAAGAAGTCCAGCGCGATCGTGCCCTTGCGAATGCAGCGCTTGATCGTGTCGATGTCCGGCTCCTCGCCCTCGAGGTATTTCTCCATGACCTCGTCGTCCTGCTCGACGGCGGTCTCGATGAGCGCGGCGCGGTATTCCTCGACCTTGTCGGCCATGTCTGCCGGCACGTCCTCGACGACGAAATTCTGCGGCTCGCCGGAATCGTCCCAGATCCAGGCCTTGCGGGTGAGCAGGTCCACGACGCCGGTGAAATTCTCGTAGTTGCCGACCGGCAGCACCATGACCAGGGGCTTGGCGGCCAGGACGTTCTCGACCTGGTCGACGACCTTATAGAAGTCCGCGCCGACACGGTCGAGCTTGTTGACGTAGATGATGCGGGCGACCTTGGAGTCGTTGGCGTAACGCCAGTTCGTTTCGGACTGGGGCTCCACGCCGCCGGAACCGCAGAAGACGCCGACGCCGCCGTCGAGAACCTTCAGCGAACGATACACCTCGATGGTGAAGTCGACGTGGCCGGGGGTGTCGATGATGTTGAAGCGGTGATCTTTCCAGAAACAGGTGGTGGCCGCGGACTGGATCGTGATGCCGCGCTCCTGCTCCTGCTCCATGAAATCGGTGGTCGCGGCGCCGTCATGCACCTCGCCGATCTTGTGAATCTTGCCGGTCAGCTTGAGAATGCGCTCGGTCGTCGTCGTTTTGCCGGCGTCAACGTGCGCAAAAATGCCGATATTCCGGTATTTCGTCAGGTCTGTCATAGTGTGTTAACTTCGTTGTCCTCCCGGCCAATTCCGAAAGGGAAAGCGGATACAACTAGAGGTTTTATCCGCCCATTCAAGTCTTGTTTACGGATTTTTTTGGGGCTTCAGAGCCGGCTGGCGGGAGGGATCGGGCGCGGTTTTCGGGAAAACGGCCAAATTCCGGCGAAGCGCCGGATTCCCGCCGTTTCAGTCACAGTCTTCAAAGACCCCGGGAAACACCGCCCGCGCAGCAGGACGGCTCCGCAGGCGGGGCGATCGGGCGCGGTTCAGTCGCCACCGGCCGCCGCGTGGCTGAGAAACCACTCATAGAGCCCGGGATCGTCGTAGGTCGCCGTCCAGGAATCGTGATTGGCCTCGGGATAGACGGTGAGCTTCACGTTCTCGTTCCCGATGGCCTTGAAGGCCTCGACCATGCGCTCGGACTCGGTCAACGGGACCACGGAGTCCTTGGCTCCATGAAACGCCCAGACGGGCAGCGATTTCAAGGGGTGGCCCTCGACGCGCCGTGCGAGGCGGACGTCGATGGTGTTCCCGCCGCCGCAGATGGGCGCGATGGCGGCAAAGCGCCCGGGATGCGCGGCGCCCAGTTCCCAGGAACCGTAGCCGCCCATGCTGAGTCCGGTCAGGTAGACGCGTTTGGGATCGACCGCGTGGTCGTCGGTCACGTTGTCCAGCAGGGCGATCAACTCGTCCGCATGCCAGCGACCCCCGGTCGGCGTCTGCGGCGCGATGACGATGAAGGGAAACGTCGGATCCTGCTTCGCCAGCTTGGGCGGTCCGTGCACAAGGACCTTCTCAACGTTGTCGCCGCGCTCGCCGGCGCCGTGGAGAAACAGGATGGTCGGCCAGCGTTTTGAGCCCCCGGAGTCATAGCCCTCGGGCAGATGAAGCAGGTAGTCGAGCCGGGTGACCGCCGGTCGCGTCATGCGGAACCGGTGGGCGGAGATTGTGCCCTTGGCGTCTGCCTTCGCCTTGTCGCCGGTTTCGGCGCCCTTCGGGCCGTCGGTTGTGGCGCAGCCTGCGAGGCCAAGCATGAGAACCAGGGAGAGGAACGGGATCAATCGCTTCATGGCCGGGGATTCCGTCGGAAGCTCGCCCCGACGTCAACAGATTTTCCACAGGGCCAGACCGGCGAACACGAGCAGGACGCGATACGAGACCCAACCGAGCGCGCCGACAAGCCGTCCCGGCTCAAGGGGAATCGATGCCGCCGGTCCGCGGACCAGAATGAGCCCCAGCAGCCAGCCCGTCACAACGCCTCCGATATGGGCGCCATTGTCGACCAGTTGATGCAACGCCAACCCCAGGGCCGTGATGAAGAAGACGTCGAAGGTGAGCAGTTTCCGGAATCCCGCCGGAATGACATCGAGCTTCCTGCGGCCCACGGCGACCAGAAAGCCAAGCAGCCCCAGAATCGCTCCGGAGAATCCGACTGAGGGGATGTTGGGAAGGAAGATCTGGCTGCAGGCGCTTCCCACGACGCCGGAGCAAAGCAGGATCCAGGTCAGCAGCTTCGAGCCGGCGAGCCGCTCCACCAGGCGGCCCAGGGCAAACAACGCAATCGTGTTGACCAACAGATGAGTCCAGCCGCCGTGCAACAACGCGCCGGTCAGCAACCGCCAATACTCGCCGTCCCGGACCGCCTGCTTGACGAGACCGGCGGCCTCGATGGAGTCGTCGATCTTCGGCGCAGCCGCCCATTGCGTGAAGCCCAGGACAAGCAGGACGACGCACAATACCTGCGTCGTCGGCGCGCGCCCCCGATTGATCCATTCCTGAAACCGGACGGCCCGACCCGACTCCCGCACCCGATCCGCGGTCCATCTGCGCGCGGTCAGAAGGATCAGGATGTTCCGGACCAGCGGAATGACGCCAAAGATCAGCGCCATGCAGAACATGGCCATCTCCAGATCGCCGGGCTCAAAGTCCTCGACCCGCGCGGAATGCCACAGCAACGCCGGCCAGACAATCACATGAATCAACGATCGCTTCAGACCCGACTTCGCCTCGTGTCTGCGGCGGATCATGAAGGCCGGCGCCAGAAACGCCACATCCCGGATGTTCTGGACGAAGGGGCTCTCGGGCGTCCAAACAAAGTTCACGGGCGGGGCCATGAGTTCGCCGCAACGGGCGATCAACTCCTCCCGATCGCAGGCTTTGGGAACCAGCCTTCTTTCCCGTCCCCGCCCTTGATTCTCATAGAATCCGAATTCGCCGCCCCACGGTTGAACCCCGTGGAAATCCGCGCGATCCCAGGGGAACGGCGCGGAATCTTCGGGCTGCGGATCGGCGTCCATTGCGCGCAGCATCGCACGATCAATGGGGCGGGAGCAACCGGCGAAAGCCCCGGGCAAGGGCGGGCATGGTCCATGAAGCGCCGCATCGCCGGCGGCGAGCCCGATGTCCGCGGTCGGCGTTCCAACGAGGTTTGACTTTGCGGCCTCGCGAGCAAGGATGAACCGGATCCGCGTGGAACAACCCATTGAAACCGTCCGCATCATCGTTGATGAAATGAAGACCCGCAACGCCCGCAGAATTCCTCCCGTCCCGGCGCTGATCTGCCTGCTCCTGGCGGGCGGGGCGGCCGCCTTGTCCGCCGCTTCCGGACTCAAAGCCTTTCCCGGCGCCGAGGGGTGGGGGGCAATCAGCCGGGGCGGACGCGGCGGTCGGGTGATCAAGGTGACCCACCTGAACGCCTCGGGTCCGGGCAGCCTTGCGGCAGCCTGCGCCGCCGAGGGACCGCGGATTGTTGTCTTCGACGTGAGCGGCGTCATCCGCGGCGACATTCACATCCGGCATCCTTACATCACGATCGCGGGCCAGACGGCTCCGGGCGCGGGGATCACGGTCGAGGGCGTCATCTCCAGCTACAATCACGGCGTTCACGATGTGATCATCCGGCACCTTCGGGTTCGCCCTCGACGCGCGACCGGAGCCGGCGGCGATTGCATCCAGCTTGGCGGCCTCGGCCCGAAGAGGACGGGAACCTACAACCTCATCCTCGACCACCTGTCCCTGAGCTGGGGCAACGACGAAACGATCGACCTCTATCATGCGCACGACGTGACGGTGCAATGGTGCACGATCGAGGAATCCGACGACCGGGGCCACACCAAGGGCGCGCACAACTACGGGATCATCTCGGCCGCGGAGGACAACGGGGCCGTTTCGCTGCACCACAATCTTTGGGCGCACCATGCCCGGCGCGTCCCCTGCATGGCGCCTTACCGGGAAAACGCCGCGGGCGACTTCTGCAACAACCTGATCTACAACTGCCGCGGCGGCTACACGGACGACGGCCATGCGGCTCGCGCCAGGAGTCCAGTCAACCTGCACAGGAACTATTACCGCCGGGGACCGCAGACTCGGGACCGGATGTATCCTTACGCCCTGTCGCCGCAGATGAGCTACTACGTCCGTGACAACTACTTCGAGGACTGGGGTTATCAGGGGCATCCCCGACATTGGAAGTGGGGCGGCCCAAACCGGGCGCCGCGCTGGCTTCAATTCAACAACAACGGCCGCGAGTTGGACGCTCCGGCCCGGACACCCGGGATTGAACTGGTCGACGCGAAAGCGGCGCTTCCGCTGGTCCTCGCCAACGCCGGCTGCTGGCCCCGCGACCGGGTCACGCTGCGGACCATTCAGGAGGTCAGAACCCGGACCGGATCCTGGGGACGCAACGCGCCGCCCGCGCCCACCGACGACTGGTTCCTCAAGGGGCTCGCGCCGACCCGGGCGCCGGTCGATTCGGATGGCGACGGTTTGCCGGACGCCTGGGAGAAGGCCCACGGTCTTGATCCCGGCGACCCGGCCGACGCCGGCCGAAAGGTCGCGCCGGGCGAATCCGCGAACGACCGGCACAAGGGCTATTCCCACCTCGAGTTCCACCTCAACGAACTGGCGGACAATCTTGTCCGTTGACCGGAGTGTTGAACCAGCCCTGACAACCGCACATGACCTTGCCGGTCAGGGTCGTGGCCTCGACGGCGGGACCGGCCCCGGACCATGGCGCCAGAACACTGAGAACGAGAACGGCTGCAAGCCCGGTGAACCTTGAACGACCTGTCATTGGAAAAGGCGGACTTTCTGCGTTGGATTTTGCACCGGGCGGCAGTAGCGCTATGGATACGGACCGTATGACGAATGATTCCGCCTCTTTTGCCGTGAGTGAAGCGCCCAGACAACAACGAATGAACCTGACGCCGATGAACCGGCGCGCCCGCAGACCCGAAGCGCGCGCGGTCGATCCCATGTCTCCCTTCGGCAAAGGGGGGCCCTCGTCCGGGATTCCGTGTTGCGCGGCGAGGCGGAACGGGCATCGCGCTTTGATCGCGCATCTCGTCATCCTTTGGATCCTTGGTTGTATCGTCGTTGGACCTTCCGCGGTTGTCGCCGCCCCCACCAAGCCCAACATTCTCTTCATCGCCATCGACGACCTCCGTCCGGAACTGGGTTGCTACGGTTCGCCGATCGCCAAAAGCCCGCATCTCGACGCCCTGGCCGCGGATGGAATGCTGTTTGAGCGCGCCTATTGCCAGCAGGCGATCTGCAGTCCGTCGCGCGCCAGCCTGATGACCGGGGCGCGGCCGGACACCATCGGCGTCGTGGAGAACACCGCCTACTTCCGGGAGTTGAATCCGGACATCGTCACGCTGCCGCAGCATCTCATCGCGCACGGCTACGAGACCGCCTACTGCGGCAAGATTTTTCACGGCAAGATGATCGACAAGGAGAAGTCGTGGAGCCGCGGTCCGGCCTGGAACAAGATGACGATCAAGCGCACGCCCACGCCCGGCGGCTATGCGCTGCCGGAGAATCAGGCGATCCAGGCCGCGAACAGGGAGAAGATGATCGCCAGGTATGGCAAGGAGGCGTCCTACGGCCTGGTGCAGGGCCCCGCCTACGAGGCGGCCGATGTCGAAGACCACGTCTATATGGACGGCTTCAACACCGAACTGGCCATCGCCACGCTGAAGTCGCATCTCGGCTGGAAACCGAACAAGCCGATCTTCCTGGGCCTGGGCCTCGTCCGGCCGCACCTCAACTTCGTGGCCCCGAAGAAGTATTGGGACCTGTACGATCCCGCGGACATCCGGCTCGCCGACCAGACCGGCGCCCCGAAGGACGGCGCGGCGACCGGCATTCATGCCTCCTTCGAATTGCGCGTCCGCCACGGCATCCCGAAATACGGCCCCATCGGCGAGGAACTCTCGCGGACGCTGCTGCACGCCTACTACGCCTGCGTCAGCTACGTCGACGCCCAGATCGGGAAGATGGTGAAGGCGTTGGAAGACCTGGGCATCCGCGACAACACGATCATCATCGTCTGGGGCGACCATGGCTGGCACCTCGGGGAGATGGGCGTCTGGGGCAAGGCCACCAACTACGAAATCGCCGCGCGCGTGCCGCTGCTCGTCTGGACGCCCGACATGAAGGCCCGCGGCGGGAAGACCAAGGCCCTGGTCGAACTGCTCGACATGTATCCCACGCTCTGCGAGCTGGCCGGCGTTCCGCTGCCCGCGCATCTTGAGGGAAGGAGCTTCGTCCCCCTGCTCAACGACCCGGACCAGAACTGGAAGAGCGCCGCGCTCAGTCAGTTCCCCAATCCGGCGCTGCGCGAATGGGCGGCCAATCCGCTGTCGCCCGGGATGCGCGAGACCTTCTTCGGCCCGTTGATCAGGGACGTCGAAGCCCGCATCATCAAGCAACAGGGCGCCGCCTGGGATCGCGACCTGTTCGAGAAAAACCTCATGGGCTACTCACTGCGCACGGACCGCTACCGCTTCGTCTCCTGGCGCGACCACCGCGACAGGAAAAAACCCGCCCTCTTCGTGGAACTCTACGACCACAGGACCGACCCGACCGAGACGGTCAATGTGGCGGGGAGGAACCCCGCCGTGGTGAAAAGGCTGACCAGGCAATTGGAAGGATACTGGAAATGACGAACTTCCCCGACCACCTCTCCCCCCTCGGCCGCGGTCTGCTCGACCGGCGGACCTTTCTGCGCAACACCGGCGGCGCCCTGGGCGCGCTGGGCCTGGCGCAACTGCTGGAACAGGACAACGCACTCGCCGCCGATTCGGAGACCGGCACGATCCATCCGGATATCGACCCGGACAATCCCTACGCGCCGCGGCCGCCGCATTTCGCGACGCCGGCGAAGAAGGTCCTGATCATCTTCTGTCCCGGAGCCGTCAGCGCCGTGGACACATTTGACCACAAGCCGTCCTTGACGAAGCTACACGGGCAGAAGGCGCCGTTCATTCCGGCGGTGACGTTTGAGGGGCCCCCGGGGAACGTGGCCAAGCCCTTCTGGGATTTCAAGGCGCGCGGGCAGAGCGGCAAGATGACCTCGGAACTGCTGCCGCATCTGGGCGCGATGGCGGATGATTTCTGCTTCTTCCATTCGCTGCACACCGACACCAGCGCGCACCCGCAGGGGGAGAACTTCTTCCACACCGGCATGACGATGGAGGGCTTCCCCTCCTTTGGAGCCTGGGTGACCTACGCCCTGGGATCGGAGAATTCGGACCTGCCCGCATTTGTGGCGATCAACGATCCGCGCGGCCTGGCGCGTTCGGGCAAGAACAACTTCGGCAGCGGCTTCCTGCCCGCCGCCTTTCAGGGCACGGACTTCAATGCGAAGAACCCGCCCGCCAATCTCGCCCGCCCCGCGTCCTTCACCGCCGCCGACGATCGCGCGACGAACGACCTGCTGGCCCGCCTCAACAACCGGCACCTCGAACGCTATCCCGGCGACGCCAATCTCGCCGCGCGCATCGCCAGCTATGAACTCGCCGGCCGCATGCAGACCTCCGTCCCCGAGGTGATGAACGTCTCCAACGAGCCCGACTACATCCACGACGAATACGGGACCAACTCCGGCAGCGACCTGAAGCGCGAATACGCCAAGAACTGCATTCTTGCGCGGCGTCTGATCGAGAAAGGCGTGCGGGTCGTGCAGCTGTTCAACGGCAGCGATCCCGCAGGCGGCAACGGGGTCACCAACTGGGACTCGCACGCGAACATCCTCAAGACCCACGCCATGCAGGCCGAGATCATGGACCAACCCACGGCGGCCTTGATCGGCGACCTCAAGCGGCGCGGACTGCTGGCGGACACCCTGGTCGTCTGGTGCACCGAGTTCGGCCGCATGCCCTTCCTGCAGGGCAACGGCACCGGCCGCGACCACAACCCAGACGGCTTCACCTGCTTCCTGGCCGGAGCCGGCGTGAAGAAGGGCCACAGCCATGGCGCCACCGATGAATTCGGCTTCAAGGCCGCGGTGGATCCGGTCACGGTCTACGAGTTCAACGCGACGCTGCTCCACCTGATGGGCCTCAATCACGAGCGGTTGAACTATTACTACAACGGCCTCGAACGCCGCCTCACCAGCGTGCACGGCCACGTGGTGAAGGACGTGCTGGCGTAGTGCCGCCGTCCCGGCTGCGGGTTGATGCGGCGTCCCGACGCAAGATTGGAACGACCGGGCGGAGACGCCCGGTGATCCCGCAGGCGGGACGGCCTGCGCAACGGCGCCGCCGACGCCTCCTCCCCCTCCCGACTTGCGCCCGCGCGGGTTACCCCGCATTCTCACGACGATCCAACAGCCATGAAACACGCGCTTCCCATCCTGCTGCTCGTCGCGTTCAGCGCCCACGCTGCGCCATCCGCCGCCCCCATCGACATCGGCGCCCGCCGCGAACTGTTTGTCGATCAACATCTCATCCAGGAACTCCGGGGCGACGCGACCCGGCGCCTGCATCATCCGGTCCCGCGGGAGGCGGCGGTGGTTCATGGCGAGGCCTGGGAAGGCGCGGGCAGCGGCTATCACACGGTGATCCAGAATGGCGACCTGTATCGCATGTATCACCGCGGCTCCGCCCTGGGCGTGAAGGACGGAAAGCTCCGGATCGGGAAGCAGGTGTATTGCTACGTCGAGAGCCGCGACGGCGTCCACTGGAAGAAGCCCAACCTCGGCCTGCATGAGCACAACGGCTCCAGGGAAAACAACATCATCCTCACCGGACTGGGCGTGCACAACTTCGCGCCGTTTCTGGACGCCAATCCCGACTGCCCCCGGGAGGCGCGCTTCAAGGCCCTGGCCGGCACGGCGAAGGAGGGCGGGCTGTTCGCCTTCCAGTCGGCGGACGGCATCCATTGGAAGCTGATGCGGAAGGAGCCGGTCGTGACCGAGGGGGCCTTCGACTCCCAGAACCTGGCGTTCTGGGACCCGACCGCGAAGAAGTATCGCGCCTACTTCCGCACCTTCACCAAGGGCGTCACCACCGGAAAGGTCTGGAAGCCCGCAGGCTATCGCGCCATCCGGACCGCGTCCTCCGATGACTTCCTGGAATGGAAGGACGAACACGACCTGACCTACGAGGATTCGCCGGACAATGAACACCTCTACACGAACCAGATCGGACCCTATTACCGCGCGCCGCATGTCCTGATCGGATTCCCGACGCGCTACGTGGAACGGGGCTGGTCGGACTCCATGCGCGCCCTGCCGCAACCGGAGCATCGCGAGATGCGCTCCAAGGCGCACCTGCGCTACGGGACCGCGATCACGGAGGCGCTGCTCATGGCCAGCCGCGACGGCGTCCATTTCGAACGCTGGAACGAGGCGTTCATGCGGCCGGGAATCCAGCGCCCCGAGACCTGGCAATACGGCCAGCACTACGTGGCCTGGCACGCCGTCGAAACCCGATCCTCCCTCCCCGGCGCGCCAAATGAGATCTCGCTTTACGCCTCCGAAGGCTCCTGGACGGGCGACGACAATCTCATCCGTCGCTACACCATCCGGATCGACGGCTTCGTCTCGGTGAACGCCGGAACCAGGGGCGGGGAGGTCGTCACCAGACCATTGGTGTTTTCGGGTTCAAGACTGTCGCTGAACTTCGCCAGCTCCGCGATCGGCGGCATCCGGGTCTCCCTGGAAACCCCGGACGGGAAGGCCATCGAGGGATTTGGCCACGACGATTGCCCGCAACACTTCGGCGACACGCTGGCCCGGACAGTGAAATGGAAGAACGGCGCCGATGTCAGCGCCTGGAGCGGGAAGCCCGTGCGGCTGCGCTTCGAGCTGAAGGACGCGGATTTGTTCTCCTTCAAATTCGATTGAATCCATGCCGCGCGCCCTCCTCATCCTGACCTGCCTGCTGGGCTGCTGGCTGCACGCCCTGGGCGCCGACCGCCCCAATGTCATCCTGATCATTTCGGACGACCAGACCTACCGGGACTTCGGCTTCATGGGCAACGAGCGCGTGCGGACCCCGCATCTCGACCGGCTCGCCGCGCGGTCGGCCCGCTACGTGAACGGCTACGTGCCGACCAGCGTGTGCAGCCCCTCTCTGGCGACCTTGCTGACCGGGCTTTACCCCCACCAGCACGGCATCCACTACAATCATCCGCCGCCCGGAAATTCAGCCTTCAACCGGATGACCTCGCGCGCCGAGTACGAGCGCGTGCGCAGCCGTTCCTTTGAACTGATCCGCAATCAGCCGACCCTGCCGCGCGCCCTCGCGAAGGCGGGCTACCGCTGTCTGCAGACCGGGAAGTTCTGGGAGGGACATTGGCGCAACGCCGGCTTCACCGAGGGGATGACCCTCTTCGAGCCGCCGCCCGGGCAGACTTTCGGCGGCGTCCGCACCCTGGCCAATGGAGCCAAGGCCGCGCACGGCAACGGCGACTGGGGCCTCCGGATCGGACGCGAAACCATGAAGCCCATCCACGATTTCATCGATGACTGCGCCGCCGACAAGACGCCCTTCTTTGTCTGGTACGCGCCTTATCTTCCGCATCAGCCCCACGACTCTCCCAGGAGGTATTTCGACCTTTATCGCAACCAGGCCGGCATCGCCGGACACGAGGTTCCCTACTTCGCCTCGATCTCCCAGTTCGACGACACGGTCGGAGATCTCATGGACCATGTGGAGGCGAAGGGATTGGCCACGGACACGCTGTTTGTGTTCGTCACCGACAATGGCTGGACGCCGGGAACGAGAAGGCACAGGACGCAGAAGGATTTCTTTTATCACACGAAGGAAAGCAAGCGCTCGCCCTTCGAGGACGGCCTGCGCACGCCGATCCTCCTGAGCTGGCCGGGTGTCGTGAAGCCGGCGACGCATGAAGCCCTGGTGAATTCGATCGACCTGGTCCCCACCATTCTCTCGGCGACGGGAAGGCCGGACGCCATTCCGGATCGTCCGGGCGCGGACCTGATGCCCTCGGCGCGGGGCGAGGCGGAACCGGACGCCGAACGCGCCGTGTTCGGGGAGATCTACCCGGGCGACGCCACGTCCCTTCGCAACCCGTCCCGAGACATCGCCTATCGCTGGATCCGGGACGGAGACTTCAAGCTGATCGTCCCGCATTCACAACGCGGCGCGAAACCGTGGGGCGGGTATCTGTCGGAACCGGCCCTCTTCAACGTCGTCGCGGATCCCTCCGAAAAGCGGAACCTCATCGAAGGCCCCGATCAAGGCGGACGGGCCGCGCGCATGGGGGCGAAGCTCGATCGATGGTGGACGCCGGGCGACGATCCAGCCGTTCCCAAGGCGGCGCAACCGCGCTGAGTTCAGCCTTTCGACCGGGGAGCCCGCTGGTCCGGAGAGCCGCCGGCCGGCCGTTTGTCGCGTTTCGCGATGCCGCGCATCAACCGGCCCAGAATGTCGGCCCCGGTGATGATCCGTTTCTCGTCCGCCCAGACCAGGATGATGTCGTGGTCGATCACATCGTCCCCCGCGGAAACCGGCTGAATCTTGAGGCGGCTGATCACATCGCCCAACTCGGTGTCGGGGTTGCGGACGACGAT
The DNA here is from genome assembly GCA_038126035.1 of Verrucomicrobiales bacterium. Classification (GTDB taxonomy): domain Bacteria; phylum Verrucomicrobiota; class Verrucomicrobiia; order Limisphaerales; family JAYPEY01; genus JAYPEY01. Next base: position 76,137 of record JAYPEY010000011.1, read on the forward strand.
CGGTCGGTGACAGAAGGCGTAGGGCGACCGCGGCCTGGGCCGGAGCAGGAGGTCGCGGGCAAAGCCATCCGCGTCCAGCGCGAGCTGCGGCTGGCCCTCGGGGTCGGTGAGAATCACCCACTTGCGTCCGGAGCGCAGCAGATTGACCACGAAAGGATCGTCGCGATTGTTTTGAAACTCCGGAAACACCGGCAGGTCGACATTCACCGGCAGGCTGATCACGCTTTCGGGATCGACCGGCTCGCCCTCCTCGGAAGCCGGCAGGTCGTCCAGGGTCATGAAGTTCAGCGCGCCGCGTCCCTCGATGTGCTCTAGGTCGGTCTCGTCGGCCTCGACATGCTTCTTGATGATTTCGCGCAGGTCGCGCTCCCGATAATACTCCATGCCCTCCTTGCCCAACCACCAGTCGAGGATCGCGCCGGTGGGCCTGGTGACGGGATAGAGCAGGAACTGATACATCCGCAGGATGGGCGACAGCAGCGCCGCCATGCGCAATGCGTTTCTCGAGAAGTAGGCCTGCGGCATGATCTCGCCCACGCAGGTGATCAGAATCGTGGAAAACAGGAACGCCGTGACGCCGGCAAGCACGGAATCCGAAAGCAGCGTCAGCAGGCAGTTGGCCGCCACATTGCCCCAGAGAATCGTCGCCAGCAGGAAATTCGAGTCCCGGCGCAGGGCCAGCAGCTTCTTCGCGCGATCGTTGCCTGAGGCGACCTCCACCTCCAGGTTCAACCGGCTGATGCCGAACAGGGCGAGATTCAACCCGGAAAACATGGCGGACTGCGACACGCAAAGCGCGATGCCCGCCCAGGTCAGCATTTGAGTGTACTCCATTGCGATACGAAAACGATTGTCTGTGGGCGCTCCGGCTCCCGGCGGTTCCCGCGGCGGCGCTACTCCTCCCCTCCGCGTTTGGGAAACAGCTCATACTTGTTGAGCTTCTCGCGGACGGTCAGGCGCGAGACGCCCACCCATCTCGAGATCTTGGTCTGGTTTCCGTGGGAGAGCTCGACCGCCTGCCGATACAGTTCACGTTCGATGTCCTCCACGATGGGCTCCAGCGCGCCGGGCGCCTTCCCTTCCTTCGCTTCCAGCAGTCGACCGCGGATGTAGTCGGCCAGGCTGGAGCCCGATCCTCCTCCGGCGGCGGGATCCGGACCCGCCATGAACTCGCAGGCCGCCTGCACGACCTCCGCCGAGATCGTCATGCCCCGGGAATCGATCAACGCCCGGCGCACGATGTTCTCGAGTTGCCGGACATTGCCCGGCCAATCGTGTTCGACCAGCGCCGTCATGGCGTCCTTGTGGATGGCCGGGGCGTCCATTTCAAACTCCCGGGCGTATCGCGCGATGAAGTAGGTCGCCAGTTGGGGGATGTCGTTGCGACGATCCCGCAGCGCCGGCAGGCGGACGACCGAGGTGTTGAGACGATAGAGGAGATCCTCCCGGAAACCGCCCGACTTGATCATCTCGCCCAGGTCGCGATGCGTCGCGCTGATCACGCGCACATCGATCGGAATGGCCTCATTGCCGCCGACGCGGCTGATCCGCCTCTCCTGCAGGACACGCAACAGCTTGACCTGCACCTGCGCCGGCAGATCGCCGATCTCGTCCAGAAAAAGCGTGCCGCCATGGGCCTGTTCGAAACGTCCGATGCGTCGCGCAACCGCGTTGGTGAAAGCCCCCTTCTCGTGCCCGAACAACTCACTCTCGATCAGCGAATCGGGGATGGCGGCGCAATTGACGGCGACGAAGGGCCTGTCCGCCCGACCGCTGTGCTGGAAGATGGCGCGGGCGACCAGTTCCTTGCCGGATCCGGTCTCGCCCAGGATCAACACGGGGACCGGCTTGTCGGCCACCGCCCCGATCTCCTTGAAGACGGTCTGCATCGCCCTGCACGAGCCGATGATGGCGTCGCCTTCCGGCGCGTCATCGCCCATGGCCACGGGCTTCGCCGTCAACCGGCTGCTGGCGACCGCCTTGGAAATCACCTCCAGCAGGTCCGGCATTTCAAAGGGTTTGATCAGGTAGTCGAAGGCGCCCTTTTTCGTCGCCTCGATGACGCGGTCCGTGGTGCTGAACGCCGTCATCATCACGACCGGCAGCGTGGGGCGCGCCGCCTTGATCTTCTCCAGCAGCTGCATTCCGCCGAGGCCCGGCATGCGGAAGTCGGTCAGCAGGGCGTCGTACTCCGCCGCTTCCGCCGCCTGCAGACCCGCTTCGCCGTCCACCGCATGCGCGACCTCGTAGCCCCGGCTCTCCAGCACGACCTGGACCGCCTCCGCCAGGGAGGCGTCGTCATCGACCAGTAGGATTCTTCCGGCGTCGGCCATCGGCAGTGGACGCTATCGATTGCAAAACGGGAGCAAAAGGCTTTTCACCCGTACTTCAACGCCTGGATCGGGTGCAGTCGCGAGGCCTTGATGGCGGGAAACAGGCCCGCGATCACGCCGACGGCGACGCTGCAGGAGAAGGCCACGATCATCGGCGGCGCGGTCAGCATCGGCGCATTGGCGGTCGGCGTCAGCACGCGCAGCGTTTCGATCAGGCCAATCGAGGTCGCCAGGCCCAGCGCGCCGCCGATCAGGGAGATCACGACGCTTTCAACCAGGATCTGGACAAACACATCGAGCGTGGTGGCGCCCACGGACTTGCGGATGCCGATCTCGCGGACGCGCTCGGTGATGCTGGCGAGCATGATGTTCATGATGCCGATGCCGCCGACGATCAGGCTGATCGCGGCGATGATCCCGCCGCTGCGCCGCGCGTTCCTGATCGCCGCGCCGACCTCCTCGGCGTCGTCCTCCTTCGTGCGGAACTCGAAGTCCTGAATGCCGCGGTGGGTGTGCATGAGGACGTTGTAGGCCTGCTGGATCGCCGGCTCGAGATCCTCGATGTCGCGGATCTTCATCTTGAGCGTGGTCAGGCGCGCGTCGTCGCCGATCGGCGCGTTCTCCTCATGCTGGAACTTGAGCAGCATCGTGCTGAGCGGGACATAGATCGACTTGTTCTTGAGGCGGAAGATGAACTCGTCGCGCAGGCGCGTCTCCTTCGGCTCCCGCCCTTCGGCCCTGGCCAGTTCGGCCTCGCGCCTCGCCTCCTCCTTGCGCTTGCGGAAAGCCTCGCTCTCGTAGTGTTTGAACATGCCCACGATCGTCAGCGGCTGGTTGTTGAGGAAGATCGTCTCGCCGACCGGGACGACCGTTTCGCCGGTTTCGTCGGGATCGCCGAACAGCTCATTGCGGATCTCGGTTCCGATGACGCAGACGCTGCGGGCCTCGGCGTCGTCAAAGCGCGTGAACATGCGGCCGTGTTCGACGGTGTGTTGCTCGATCGAAAGGATGTCCGGCCAGGTTCCGGCAAACTTGTAGGGACGGGTGCGTTTGCCGCGATGGGAGATGTTGATGCCGGAACGAAACCCCCACTTCTCGATCAACGGCGTGATCTCGCGCACCAACGGCGCGCTTTCCTGCAGCGCGTAGACATCATGCATGGTGACGCCGACCGCGCGGTCCGCCAGGTGACGCTGCTCCAGCGGCAGGTCGTCCTCGTATTCGATGCGGATGGTCGCCAACCCGCCCGCGGCGACCAACGCCTCCTTCATCCCGTTCTCCATCCCCTTGGTCATGGCCGACATCGCCACCAGGCTCGCCACGCCGAGGATCACGCCGAGCATGGTCAGGATCGACCGGGCCTTGTTCGCCCGGATCTCCTTCAGGCCGATGTCGATGGCGCTCCAGAGATTCACGTTTCCCTTTCCTACTTCTTCAACCCCGCCAGTCTCTCATCCACCTTGTCGGCGATCTTGCCGTCGCGGATCTCGATGCGTCGGGGGGTGATGGCGGCGATGCCGGGATCGTGGGTGACCAGCGCGATGGTGCGGCCCTCGGCGCTGAGATGATGGAACATCTCGAGAATCAGCTCGCCGGTGTGGGAGTCCAGATTGCCGGTGGGTTCGTCGGCGAAGATGATCCGTGGATCGTTGACCAGCGCGCGGGCGATGGCGGCGCGCTGCTGCTGGCCTCCGGAAAGTTCGGAGGGACGATGCCTCGCCCGGTTGTCGAGCTCCACGCGCTTCAACGCCTCCAGCGCGCGCTCATGCCGGTCGCGCGCCTTGACGCCGCTGTAGAGCATGGGCAGCTCCACGTTCTGCAGCACCGTGAGCTTGGGCAGCAGGTTGAAGAACTGGAAGACGAAGCCGATCTTGCGGTTGCGGATCGCCGCCAGTTCCCGCGCTCCGGCGTCGTGAATCATCGTGCCGTCCAGCTGAAGCGTTCCCGAGGTCGGCGAATCCAGGCAGCCGAGAATGTGCATCAGGGTCGACTTGCCGCTGCCGGAGGGGCCGATGATCGAGATGAACTCGCCCTCCTCGATATCCATCGTCACCCCGTCGAGGGCATGAATCTCCTCGCCCCCCAAATGGTAGAACTTGGTGATGTCGCGAAGTTCGAGGAGAGCCATGGGATTCAGAAACTCGAAACACGAAACACGAAACTCGAAACAAGCGCGAATGCTCGAATGATCAATATTTCAAACATCGCAGTCGGACCTTCGACAGTCATTCGCGTTCAGTCCCGGGTTTGGTGAATTCGATTTTTCGATTTCGGGTTTGTTTCGGATTTCGAGACTGGAAATTCGAGATTCCTCATCACGAATCGCCCTTCTTCTCCGGTTCAATGATCTCCGCGTCTTCGCCCGGAGCTTCCAGGGCGACGACCTCGCCGGGGGTGAGACCGGACAGGACTTCGGCGAACTTGTAGTCCGACACGCCGATGTCGACGGACCGGCGCTCAAAGGCGTCGCCCTTGACGACAAAGACGTGCCGCCCTTCGCGCTCCGTGAACACCGCCGCCAGCGGCACGGCGACCGCGTCCTCGGCCGAGGCGACCGGAATGGAGATCTTCGCCGTCATGCCGGGTTGGATGCGGGGATCGACGTCGGTCAGGAGGATGCGCGCCTCGAACCCCTTGATCCCGTTGCGGATGGTGGCCTGCGGCGCGATGCGCTCGACCTTGCCCTTGACCTTGAGCCCGATCACCGCCTCAACCTGCACCTCGACCTGCATGTCCTTGGTCAGCCGCGTGATGTCCGCCTGGTTGACGTGGGCGTTGATGATCATCTCGTTGAGATTGGCGATGGTCAGGACCTCGGTGCCGCTGTTGAAGCCGCCCGATCCCGAAACCGCCTGCCCGACCGAGACCGGCCGCGTCAACACAGTGCAGTCGAACGGCGCCACGATCCGGGTCTTGCTCAGCCGGTCCTTGGTGAGATCCAGGCTGCGATTCGCCTTCTCGACCAGATTCTTGGCCAGTTCGAAGTCGGTCTTCGCCTGCTCGGCGGTCTTCTTGAGACGATCCTTGGCGAGCTCCAGGTCGCGCTCCGCGGAGGTGATGGCGTTCTTGGCCAGTTCGAAATTCGTCTTCGCGGTCTGGTGAACCTCCCTGGAGACGAGTTCGTCATTGAACAGCTTCTCGTTCCGCTGGAAATCCTCGTGGGCCTTCTCGGATTCAAGCTTGGACCTGATCAGCCGGGTCTGGGCGGATTCGACGGCGATTTCAAGGTTGGCGACGTCCAGATCCTGCCGGGCCTTCTCCAGCTGGAGCTTGGCGCTGGCAATCTCGGTCTCGCGCGTCGCGAGTTCGATCTGCAGCTCCTCGTCGTCGAGAGAGAACAGCAGTTCGCCCTGTTTCACGCTGTCGCCGATGTCGACAGGCAGCTCGGAGATCTTGCCGGGCACCTCGGGGCGGACGGACACCTGCTCGGCCGGGGTGATCTCGCCGGCGACGCTGATGGAGAAGCTGATCTTCGTCTTCTCCACGGTCGCCGTGGTCCGCCGCTCCCCGGCGTCAGCCTTGCCGTCGGCCGCCTTGTCCGCATCGCCGCGCCAAAGCTTGGCGGCGACGACAACCACGACGACGACAACGATGATGGAAACGAGGTTTTTCATGTGTGAAGCTGGAAAACCTACGGATTTGGCGGGGACCGCGCAATGCCTGAAATCCCGTTACACAGACGCGCAATCTTGTGGCATGTTTCGGGCGAACCAACCGCTGATCCGAACATGGAAATCAATTTCACCTGTCTGCATTGTGGGAACGCCGTCGCCGTGGATGCCTCCGCCGTCGGCATGGAGGTGGACTGTCCTCATTGCGACGAGCCGCTCGTCGTTCCCCAACCCGATGTTTCCTCCGACGACCAGGACGCGGCGGACGTCGGATCCTACGCCGCCGAAGCCGCCCACCTCGCGCCGCTGCTGGAGGACGACCAGCTCGAGGTGATCGACTCGCGCACGTCGCCGGACGGCGCGACGGTCGAGATCGTGCAGTATCCGCAGCTGAGCGGGGCGTCGAATGTCGCGGCCGCGCGGAATCTGTACTACGCCGAACGCAGTGGGATGCGGCTCAAGATGGTGCGCATCCGGTTGAAGGGCCATCACGTCCGCGTGGAGCCCGGCGCGCTCTATTTCATGAAGGGGCATCTGCAGATGAAGGCGAGCACCGGGGGCGGGGTGTTCAAGGCGGTTTCGCGCAAGCTGTCGAACGAGCGCTTCTTCGTGAACGAGATCCACGGCGTGGGCGAGATCTATCTGGAGCCGACCTTCGGCCACTTCCTGCTGCGCGATGTCACCGAACAGGACGAGGCCATCGTCGTCGACAAGGGTTTGTTCTATGCGGGCACGGGCGGCCTGGATATCTCGGCGCAGAGCCAGAAGAACATCTCCTCCGCGCTGTTCGGGGGGGAGGGCTATTTTCAGACGCGCATTCACGGTCAGGGCGTGGCGGTGTTGTATTCCCCGGTGCCCGCGAACGAGGTCAAGGAGGTCGAGCTGCGCGGCGACAAGCTCTGGGTCGACGGCAACTTCGCCCTGGCCCGGACCGAGGGCGTCCAGTTCCGCGTGGAAAAGAGCAGCAAGAGCTGGATTGCGACCTCGGTGTCGGGCGAAGGCCTGCTTCAGTCGTTCGAGGGCGTCGGCCGCGTCTGGATCGCGCCGACACAGGGGATCTATCAACGCCTCTCCTCCGCCGGCGGACTGTCCGCGCTTTCGCGTCTCCTCAACGCGTCGAACACCGAGACAGAGGGCGAGTAGGCGGTTGCAGCCTGACGGGGTGTCGGCCAATCGTGGTTGATCCCGCCACGACAGCCGTCACGGCGCGACGCTCATACGGGTTTCCTGCGCCCCTTCAGGGACCTGAACCGGGACCTTTCCGACCTCAGATCGATTCGCCCTTCCGGGGGGCGCGAAGCGGGAGTCCGGCTTCCGGAGATTAACCCTTCGGGCTGGCTTCAGACCGCGCCCTTCTCCGATTCATTGAGCGGACTTTTCCGCCTTCGACCTTCTGGCCTGTTCCAGGTTGCGCTTCGCGGCGTCCGATTCCGGATCCTCGCGCAGGGCGTTCTCGAACAGCTCGACCGCCTCGTCGAGCCGGCCCATCCGCGCGCAGACGATGCCCAGGTTGTTGTAGATGCCCGGGTAGCGCGGATTGATCTCCTGGACGCGCAGGTAGCCCCGCAACGCCTCGTTCAGGCGGCCGGCGTCGTAGGCCAGGTCCGCCAGGCCGAGGTGCGCGTCGGCGTTGTCCGGATCGAACCGGACGGCGCGTTCGAAGGAAGCGGCGGCGTCCGCGGTCCGCCCGAGACGTCGCTCCGCCATGCCGCGTCCGGCGAAGGCGCCGGCAAACTCCGGATTTGAACGGATGGCCTGCTCGTAGGCGGTCAGCGCCTCCTCAAAGCGATTCTCCATCATGTAGGTCCGGGCGATCTCGAAGTGGCCGTCCGGATGTCCGGGAAGCAGTTCGAACACGGTTTTCAGCTGTTCGCGCGCCTCGGCGTATTGGCCGGTCTCGGCGAGGAGGCGGGCCAGATTCAGGCGCCCCTTGGGTTCGTCGGGTTCAAGCCGGATCATCTCGTCGAACTGCGCGCGAGCCTCGTCGTATCGTTTCTCATGGAAGAGCAGTTCGCCGTAGTTGTGGCGCGCGAGCCAGGCGTCGGGGTTCTTCTTCAGGGTGTCCAGCCAAAGCGTTTCGGCGTCCTTGTAGATCCGGGTCTGCGCGAAGCTGAGGCACGCATACGCGACCACCAGGGCGCCGCCCGCCAGGGCGAAGATCCGCGGGCGCCCCTCCCTGATCCTGGCGACGCCGCGACCGAGCAGCCACACGAGCAGCGCGATCACGGCCGGAATGGAGTTGTACTGATAGTGATCCGCCACGTAGGAGAAGCGCAGGAAATAGAAATGCACGAAGCCCATCGCGGGTGAGATCGTCACGACGAAATACGCCGTCGCGAAAAAGAACGGCCGGCCCCAGGTCCGGCGCTTCAACCAGAACCAGAGGGGCAGGGCGATCAACGCGAGATTCGGCAGCCAGGCCAACGGATCGGACGGATCCACCTCCCAACGCGGATAGACGAATGACAGGTTCAGCGGCAGCAGCGCCTTGTAGATGTAGAACCAGGCGATCCAACCCGCCCCGAGGATGTACTGCAGCGGCGTGTCCTCCCGGACGGCGTCGCCAGCCACGGCCCGCGTCTGGAAGAACGCCTCGGAAAAGCCAAGCCCGAGCGTCACGAGGAAAAAGGGCAGGCTCCGCGCGAGGTCCCCGCGCGTGAGCGTCCCCTTGCGCCACCAGACCCCGAGCAACAGCACGACCGGCAACGTCATCGCCGAACCCTTGCTCAGCATCGCCAACACAAACGAGCCCAGCGCAAACCAGTAGTCGCGCCTCCGGGCGCCATCCTCGAACCTCAGGAACCAGAGCCAGGCCAGCAGAAAGAAGAACAGGCTGCACAGGTTCTTGCGCTGGGTCACCCAGGCCACGGATTCCACGTTCACCGGATGCAACGCGAACAACAACGCAATCAGCCACGGATGCGGAATCGCCAGACGCAACAGGATCCGCCACAGCAGGATCGCGCAGGCCGCATGGATCAGGACGTTGTCGATGTGATAGCCCGCGGGATTCAACCCCCAGAGCTGGTGCTCGATCCAGTAGCTGCCGAAGGTCACCGGCCAGTAGGTGAAGGAATCCGCCGTGAACAGGACGCGATACAATCCGTTCTCCCGGATGACGATATGGTTCAGAAGATGCAGGTCGTCATCCCAGACAAAGCCGGCGCCCAGGGCGGGGAAATACGCGACCAGCGTCAGCAGGACGAGCGTCCAGACCCGACCGCGCGGGGCGGCGAGCCAATCGCGGAACGCAACCGCCGTTCCGGACGCGCTCTTCGATTCGTGTTTGGCATCTTCCGTTTCGGACATGCGAAGGTCAGGGCAATGTCACGGGCTGGCGCGGCCTTGGCAAGATCGCAGGACCGACGGCGCCCCCCGCCATTCTCCCCATGACGCCAGGTTTGATTTTTCTCCCGAGCCGACCTATCGTCCGCCCCCTCAACGGTCAACCCATTCCAGCCAGGCATCCCGCAACCCGCCAAACGCCATGTCATTCAAGATCACGCTCAACACCAGCACCATCAAACCCCGGAAGTTGATGGACAAGATCCGCCTCACCGCCAAGGCCGGCTATGACGGCGTGGAGCTCTGGATCAACGACATCTACGAATACATCGGCCAGGGCGGCGAGGTCTCGGACATTGAGAAGGAACTCGACGCCACCGGCCTGTTTGTCCCCTGCACCATCGCGCTGCGCCTCTGGGGCGAGGCCGAGGGTTTTGAATACAACATCCAGCTCGACGAGGTGAAGCGCCGCATGGAACTGGCCGCGCGCATCGGCTCGCCCTACATCGTGGCCACGCCGCCCTTCATGCCCGCCAGTCACGAGCAGATCACCGAACGTTACCGCGACCTGCTCGAGATCGGCCGCGCCGCCGGCGTGAAGCCCACCTTCGAATACATCAGCTTCTTCAAGTCCGTGTTCCGCACCAGGCAGGCATGGCAGGTCGTGCAGAACGCCGACGACCCCGACGCCACCATCATCCTCGACGCCTTCCACAACTGGAACAGCGCCTCCACCCTCGAGGACATGGCCGCCATTCCCGGCGACAGGATCGCGCACTACCACATCGACGACGCCGCCAAGGGACGTCCCCAGATGCAACAGATCGACGCCGACCGCGTCATGGTCGGCGACGGCGTCTGCGACCTGAAGGGCGAGATCGACCTGCTCAAGGAAAAGAACTACCAGGGCTGTGTCAGCCTGGAGCTGTTCAACCCGGAACTCTGGCAACAGGACCCGCTCGACGTGCTCAAGCTCGGCTTGGAGCGCGTAAAGGAAGTCGTGGGTTGAATGCGGAATGGGGAATGCGGAATGGTGTGTTTGATGCGGAGAGTCGAACATTCAAATCCAGCCCCGACGGATTCGTGCCTGGTTCTATTCCGTTCTGGTTCGGGATTGAAGGACAGCCTCCGCCTTTCTTGTCCGCGTCCTTCGAACCTTCGGGCCTGCAGGTTTTCGGCGCTTTGGCGCGTCGCGATTGGGAGCAATGGGATGTCAGCTTTCAATCCGCTGCGAGCGGCTTGCCGATGAAACGGTTTGATTGATTTGATTGCTTGTTGGCGGACGATTATTGCATTGCATGCACCTCCCAATCCTCTGATTGCTTTTCACCAATGAAACCCACCCGACCCAACATCCTGATGATCATGGCCGACCAATTGTCGGCGCGGTATCTGGGCGCGTATGGTCATCCGCTGGTCAAGACGCCGAACATCGACGCGCTGGCCGCGAAGGGGACGATCTTCCGACACGCCTATTGCAACAGCCCGATCTGCGCGCCGTCGCGGGCCAGCATGGCCACGGGATTGCATGTCGGACGGCTGAGCGCATACGACAACGGCGCGGATTTCCCGGCCGGCGTTCCGACTTTCATGCATCATCTGGGGCGCGCGAACTACGAGGTCGTCCTCTCGGGCAAGGCGCACTTCATCGGGCCCGATCAGATGCACGGCTTCCAACGCCGACTCACGCCGGAGATCTATCCCTCGGGTTTCAACTGGACGCCCGACTGGACGCAGGGCCCGGTGCATAATCCCGGCACGGCCGTGGACCAGATCCGCGAATCCGGCCTCTGCGATTGGAGCCTGCAGCTGGATCACGATGAGGAGGTCCAGTTTCGGTCGTTGGAATACCTGCGCGACTACGCGCGCCGCAAGGATGCAGGCCGGCCCTTCTTCCTTTGCTCCAGTTTCACGCACCCGCACGAGCCCTTCATCATCAACCAGCCCTGGTGGGATCTCTACGACCACGACGCCATCGACATGCCGGCCGCCGCAGGCATGCCGATCGAGGAGATGCACCCGTACAACCAATGGCTGCAGATCCATCACATGATCGATGTGTATCCGGTCGAGGAGGAGCACGCGCGCAACGCCCGCCATGCCTACTACGGCGCGATCAGTTACTTCGATTCCAAGGTGGGCGAGCTGACGCGGGAACTGGAGCGGTTGGATCTGCTGGAAAACACCCTGATCGTTGTCACCAGCGACCATGGGGAGATGCTGGGCGAACAGGGCATGTGGTTCAAACGAACCTTCTTCGAGCCGTCCATCCATGTTCCCCTGATCGTCTCCGGCACGGAGCGCGTGAAACCCGACAACGCGATCAACCGCGAGGTCAGCCTCGTGGATCTCATGCCGACGTTCCTCGAACTCGCCGACGTCAGGGACCGCCGCGAAATCGAACAGGGCCTCGATGGCGAAAGCCTGTGCGGCATGCTGCTCGGCGACGACGACCGCCAATCACAGGGCATCGTTTCGGAATACTACAGCGAAGGCGTCACCCAGCCCATGCGCCTGGCGATCAACAAGCGGATGAAATACATCCACGTCCATGAGCAGGAGCCAATGCTCTTCGACCTGACGCACGATGCCGACGAACGCGTCAACTGCGTCAACGACCCGATGTATCGCCCGCGCCTGGACGATCTGCGGGACCTGGTGGAAAAGGATTGGGACGGCGCGGAGATGCGTCGGCGCATCATCGCCAGCCAGCGCCATCGGAAATGGATCCAGGAGGCGCAAAAGAACGGCGCGCCCGCGGATTGGGATCAGACGCCCGGCTTCGACCCGGGGGCGCAATACGTCCGCGACAAGAACGCGCAGGCCACCAACGAGGAGCGGCGCTATCCCCGGGTGAAGAAGCAGCGCCGGCTGCCGCTGGATCCGGAGATCTGAAGGGCGCATTTTCCGGCGCAGCAGCGAACGTAGGTTCGCTCACATTTCCTCGCCGAATTCGAAATGAACGAACTTACGTTCGTTTCTACGGGCGGTGTGTTCCTCACCGAAGCATGATATCCGGCGGCTCGGCCACGTAATCGGTCACGGTCAGACTGGCATCGGCATGCGTGCGCAGGAATGACGCCGGACAGGCCGCGGTCAGCGGCCCATGAAGCACGCGGCGCACGACCGCGCTCTGCCACGGGCGGTTGCAGTAGAACCGGCACCGCTTCGCCTCCAGGATCTCCTTCATCCCCACGGTCACGGCCCGATGCGGAATCACCGCGGTCTCGCCGCCAACCGTGACTGAATTGATCATCCGGGTTTCGCGGGAAAGGGAGAGGTTCCGCGTGGGCAGCGCGGCGAAGGCTGCGTCGGCTACGGTCTCCCCCGGTTCCGGCGGTTCGTTGAAGGCCATATGCCCATTGATGCCGATCCCGCCGAAGCAGGCGTCCACGCCGCCGCGCTCCTCGATCAGCCGGCCGATGGCGTCGCAATCGGCCGGATCGGGAAAGACGCGGTTCTCCGGCAACGGCGCCAGTTCCGGCTTCACCCGCGAATAAAACAACCGGTCCATGAAGCCGCGGAAACTCAGGGGGTGGTCCGCGGGAATCCATTGATCGTCGTCGGTGAGATACTCATCCATGTTGATGATGACGGCGTTGCGGATATCGAGGTTCGCCTCGTTCACCATCCCGGCGAGGATCGGAAACTGATCCACGGGCCCGACCGGCAGGATCAGGGTCGCGCCATTGCCGCGGGCCTGGCCGGCGCGGAATTCATCAAGAATGGCCGCGGCCATGTGGCGCGCGAGCGAGTCCTTGTCGCCGTCAATGGCGACGGACACCGGAGAGTCAGCGCCGAGTTGATCGGCCGTGATGGAGAGATAGTCGGGGAACATGGAATTGGTGATGGATGACCAGTAGTCGGTATTCAGTAATCAGTAATCAGCAGTCAGTATTCAGTCGTCAGAACCGGAGGTCTGTAGATCGGGCGCGACAATCTGAACACTGATTACTGCTCACTGAACACTCCCCTCACAATCCCAGCACATGCGCGAAGATCAGGGGCGCGACGATGGTGGCGTCGGATTCGATGACAAAGCTGGGCGTGTCCGGGGCGAGTTTGCCCCAGGTGATCTTCTCATTCGGCACGGCGCCGGAATAGGAGCCGTAGCTCGTTGTCGAATCGCTGATCTGGCAGAAGTAGCTCCAGAGTTGGGCGTCCTCATAACGCAGGTCCTGCTCCAGCATCGGCACGACGCAGATCGGGAAATCGCCCGCGATGCCGCCGCCGATCTGGAAGAAGCCGATCTTGTGCTTCTTCGACGTCTTCCGATACCACCTGGCGAGATCGATCATGTATTCGATGCCGCTGCGCACGGTGTTCACGTTGTTGATCGTCCCCTTGATATTGTGGGCCGCGTAGATGTTCCCCAACGTCGAGTCCTCCCAACCGGGCACATAGATCGGCAGCTTCTTCTCCATCGCCGCGAGCATCCAGCTGTCCTTGGGATCGATCTGGTAATGCTTCTTGAGCCGGCCGCCGCGCAGGATCTTCTGCAAGAATTCGTGGGGGAAGAAGCGTTTGCCCGCTTGGTCGGCCTTTATCCATTCCTTGACGACCACGTGCTCGATGCGGCGCATCGCCTCCTCCTCGGGAATGCAGGTGTCGGTGACGCGGTTGAGCTGCCGATCGAGCAGGTCCTGTTCGTCCTGCGCGCTGAGGTAGCGGTAGTTGGGGACCTGCTCGTAATGGTCGTGGGCCACGAGATTGAAGATGTCCTCCTCCAGGTTGGCGCCGGTGCAGCAGATGCCGTGCACCTTGTCCTGCCGGATCATCTCGGCCAGCGAGATGCCCAGCTCCGCCGTGCTCATGGCGCCGGCCAGGGTGACAAACATCTTGCCGTCATCCGCAAGGAGATCGTTGTAGCCGTCGGCCGCCCTCACCAACGCCGCGGCGTTGAAGTGACGGTAGTGTTGTCTGATGAACTTGGAAATCGGACCGCGTCTCATGGCGCGGGATTAAAGGGCAAGGGAAGTCAGATTTCAACCGGAGGATGCGGGTTCCGCTTCATGATCGCGTGGTTGTTCCCCGCGGATGGCAGAGCCGACCCACAGATGAGGAAAACAACATCCGTGGGTCGGCTCTGCCATCCGTGGGGATATGAACCTCTCTGAACGTTCCTTGCGCGTTGACGCGGCCCGGCCTTTGCGGCAGTTGTATCGGACTGCCGGTGTTTGACCGGAACACGATTTCCGAACGATTCATGCCCATGAAAGCCACCCGCCGAATTCTCCCTGTCCTGTTGCTCCTGTCCGCCCTTGCCGTTGCGCAGGCGGTGCCCGTCGTGGAAAAGACCCTGTCCAACGGGATGAAGGTCCTGATGGTCGAGCGGCAGGGCGAGCCGACGGTCTCGGGCGGCTGGGTCGCGAAGGTCGGCAGCTCCAACGAACGCCCCGGCATCACCGGCATCGCGCACCTGTTTGAGCACATGATGTTCAAGGGCACGCCCACGATCGGAACCAAGGATTACAAGAAGGACCAGGAGATCATCGCCGAGCAGGAGCGCGTGCGCGATCTGATGCGCAAGGAGGAGGCCAAGATGCGCGCCGCCTACCGCCGCGGCGAGATCGACGACATCCTCAAGCCGGAGAACCAGACCAAGCGCTATCAGGAGCTGAACGCGGAGTTCAAGAAGCTCATCGACGCCCAGCGCGAGATCCTGGTGAAGAATGAGTTCGACAAGATCTACACCGCCGCCGGCGCCTCGGGCATGAACGCCTTCACCACCGAGGACAAGACCGGTTACTTCATCACCGTCCCCTCCAACAAGCTCGAGCTGTGGATGTGGATGGAAAGCGAACGCCTGCTGCGTCCGGTCTTCCGCGAGTTCTACGCCGAGCGCGATGTCGTGTTTGAGGAGCGGCGCATGCGCACGGAGTCCACCCCCCTGGGCCGCGCGGAGGAGCAGTTCAACTCCATGTTCTGGGTGTCGCATCCCTACGGCTGGCCGGTGATCGGCTGGCCCTCGGACATTCCCGCGATCAGCAAGGCGCAGGCGGATGACTTCTACGCGACCTACTACGCGCCGCAGAACATCACGCTGGTGCTGGTCGGCGATTTCAAGAACGGCCCGGCGCTGAAGTTTGCCGAGAAATACTTCGGCCGCATTCCGCGCGGCAGGAAGGAGGCCCCGGATGTTGTGACCTTGGAACTCGACCAGCAGATTGAGAAACGCATGAGCGCCGAGGTGGAGGCCAATCCGCAGGTGGACATCCTTTGGCACAGCGTTCCCTTCGGGCATCCGGATTCCTACGTGCTGGACGTCATTTCGCAGATTCTCTCCGATCGCACCGGCCGGCTCTACAAGGGCCTGGTGCTCGGCAAGGAGGTCGCGACCAGCGTCTTCGCCCGGCAGGACTCGCGCAAGTGGGCGGGGTTGTTCAACGCCGGCGGCGAGGCCAAGGATGGCAGGACGCCCGTGGATGTGGAGAAGGCCATCTACGCTGAGCTGGAGAAGCTCAAGAACGAGGACGTGCCCGAGAAGGAACTGCAGAAGGTGAAGAACCAGTTCGCCGCCTACGAATACCGCAAGCTGCGCAACAACTTCTACATCCTCATCCAGTTGATCTTCTACGAGGGCCTCGGCGATTGGAAGGAGATCAACGAGGGCGGCCCCAAGGCGCTGGCCGTCACGACCGAGGATATCAAGCGCGTCGCGAAGAAATACTTCACCAAGGAGAACCGAGCGGTCGCAGTCTACACCCGCAAGGAAGGCGCGAAGAAGGACGAGGATCCGGATCTCGTCGGCCTCGATGATCAGCAGAAGGCCATGGTCCGGCGGATCGTCGGAGCGCTGAAGGCCGAGACCGACGCAGCGAAGTTGAAGGCCGGGCTCGAGCAGGTCATTGCCCGCATGGGCCAGGCCGGCGAGAAGGAGAAACAGTTCATGAAGATCTACCGCAAAAAGGTCGAGGCCCGCATCAAGGAGATTGAGGGAGGTTCGAATTGAGCGGAACGATCCTCCATTCAGGTAGGGATGGCTCGCCGACTTGTCACGTCGAAGCGCAGCGAAGTCGGAGCCGTCCCACTTCAATCCGCTTGGCCGACGAATGCCCGATGCGGCCGGAGGGTGAATACGTGAACGCGGGGTTTTCCCATCAATCGTTTTCCCTCAATCGAGAGCGCAACGGATTGAAATGGGACCTTTCGGCGAAAGGTCCCTACCTGCGCACGAGTTCGCATCCCTAGCTTTGAGACATTTTCACAACAGCCATTTCTCAAGATGAAATCATTCAAACATGTTTTCCGGTTTATGACAGCCGCCTGCTGTCTCGCATGGGTTGCTTCCTCCTTCGCCGCGTCCGACATTCCGGACCGGCCGGAGAAACTGAAGTTCAAGCCGCTGGTCTACGAGCCGCCGAATCCCGCCGAGTATCGCGTCGAGCTGAAGAGCGGCCCCGTCGCCTACATCGTGCCGGACAAGGAGCTGCCGCTGGTCAACATCGCGGTCAAGGTGCGCGTCGGAAAATACCTGGAGCCCAAGGACAAAGCCGGCCTCGCGAGCTTCACCGGCTACCTGCTCAGCAAGGGCGGCACGAAGTCATGGTCCGCCGAGGAATTCGAGGAACACACCGCCTTTCTCGCGGCGGACGTCTCCTCCGGCATCGGCGACTACCAGGGCAGCGTCAGCATCAACCTGCTTTCCAAGGATCTCGACGAGGGCCTCAAGATCCTCCGCGAGGCCCTGACCTCGCCGCGCTTCCAACAGGACAAGATCGACCTGCGCAAGCAGCAGATCCTGCAGCAGATGAAGCAGCGCAATGACGACTCCAGAAACATCGAGTCCCGCGAGCGCGGCTTCCTCACCCGCGGCGAGGACTTCTGGTCCAACCAGCACGCGACCAAGGCCTCCATCGAATCCATCACCCGGGCCGACCTGAAGGCATTTCATCGCGACTGGTTTCATCCGAAGAGTTTCGTCGTCGCGGCCAACGGCGATTTCGATCGCGACCAGTTGATCGCCAAGCTGGACAAGATGTTCTCCAACTGGCCGATCAGGGGGAAGACGCCCAAGGCCATCCCGACCGACACCACGTTCGCCGAACCGGGCGCCTACCTCGTGGACAAGGACGTCAACCAGGGCCGCGTCTCGATCGTCCTGCCCGGAGTCCGGCGTGATAATCCCGACTACGTCGCCATCCGCATCATGAACGACATTCTCGGCGGCGGCGGCTTCACCTCGCGCATCATGAACCGCGTGCGCTCCGACGAGGGCCTCGCCTATTCCGCCGGCTCGCACTTCCCGGGCGGCACGTATTTCCCCTCCATCTTCATGGCGGGTTTCCAGTCGAAGAACCGCACCGTCGCCTACGCGTCGTCGATTGTGATGGAGGAGATGGAGCGCATCCGCAACGAGGACGTGACCGACGAGGAGCTCAAGGTCAGCAAGGCCTCCTTCATCGACACCTTCCCCCAGAACTTCGGAACCAAGAGCCAGGTCGCCGGAACCTTCTCCGAGGACGAGTTCACCGGCCGCTTCGCCAAGGATCCGAACTACTGGAAGAACTACCGCGACCGCGTCCAGGCCATCGGCAAGAAGGACGTGAAACGCGTGGCGAACAAGTATCTGAACCCGGAGAAGCTCGTGATCCTCGTCGTCGGCAAGAAGGACGACCTCCTCAAGGGCCACCCCGATCACCCCGAGCGATTGGAATCATTGGCAGGCGGGAAGATCACGGTCCTGCCGCTCCGCGATCCGTTCACGATGGAGCCGATGAAGGAGTAGGGTTTGCATATGCGCTTTGACTGACACACCTGCGAGAGCGGTCTGCTCCGACTGGCGCCACCCCTCCCGAAAGCCGCCTAGCGGCGACCAGTCGAATAGCCGTGGTCGAAGGCGCGCAGCGTCAAGGCCACGGTTGCAGCAAACAACGATTCAAGCCGCTGCCCCGGACGGTTGCGGAACGCCGCACCCTCAGGGACTTCGCCGCCTTTCGCTCCACGGTGAACGGGACGGAGCTGCAGATCCTCAAGGGCGAGTTTCATCGTCACACCGAACTCAGCGGCGACGGCGGCGGCGACAGCTCACTGGAGGACATGTGGCGCTACGCCATCGACGCGGCGGCCATGGATTGGATGGGCAGCAGCGACCACTCCTCCACCCACATCAGCTACTGCATGGTCTACGCCGAGGGTCGCACCCGGACCGACATCCTGAACGCCATGAAGAAGCGGCACACCTACGCCGCGACCGACACCATCATCGCCGAGGTCAGGGCCAGGGCCGGCGGGCGCGAGTGGATGATGGGCGACGAATTCACAACCGCTGAGAATCCGTCGTTCTCGGTGAAGCTGGTCGGCACAAAACCCTTCGCCGAAATCGTCATCATCAAGGACGACGAGATCGTCCACACGTCAACGTCCGGGACGAAGGAGGCCGCCTTCGATTGGACCGATCCAAGTCCCAGGGCCGGCGAGACCAGCTACTACTACGTCCGCGGCAAACAGACGGACGACGAACTGGTCTGGGCCTCGCCCATGTGGATCAGGTATGCCCCGAGGTGATGACTTGTCATCAATATACCTGATGCTATGGTGACAACATGAGAACCACGTTGCGACTGGACGACGATCTGATGATGGAAATCAGGGATCTCGCCGCGAAGCGCAGGAGCCCCATCGGCGCGGTCACCAACGAAGCCCTGCGGCTTGGTCTGCAGGCGCTGGCCCAGCCAAGGAAGAACCGTGGTCGCCACCGGGAAAAACCGGTCAAGATGGGTGCGCCGGCGAGGAATTTGGACAAGGCGTTGTCGTTGGCCGCCGGGTTGGAGGACACGGAAGTTCTTCGAAAGCTCCAGCTTCGCAAGTGAAGTGAAGATCGTCGATCTGAACATTCTTCTCTACGCGGTGAACGCCAATGCGCCGCATCACCGGCGAGTCCGGGCCTGGTGGGAGGACGCGTTGTCCGGAGACGAACCGGTCGGGCTTGCCTGGATTGTCCTGCTGGGGTTCCTTCGAATCGCGACGCGAGGCGACATATTTCCCAACGCATTGTCGCCGGAGGACGCCGCCCTGCGCGTCGACGCCTGGTTGCAGCGGCCAAACGTCAGGGTTGTCGGGGAAAGCGACGATCACTGGCCGCAACTGCGGGCGTTGATCGCCGAGACCGGGACGGCCGGAAACCTGACGTCGGACGCCCATCTCGCCGCCATCGCGATCCGACGCGGCGCCACATTGATCTCGTGCGACAACGACTTCGCCAGGTTCGGCGGACTCCAATGGAAGAACCCGGCTGCGGACTGATTCCCCGGCTGCATGGCGGTGAACCCGCCGGGTTCGGGAACCGGCACGGTCCGTTGTCCGTCTCCCGCCCGGCCGATCAGGGCTTGTTCGCCTTGACGAACTTGAGGGCGGCACCGACCGGCTTGTCCGGATTCGCGGCGAGCATGCCGTTGTCGGTCTCGATGGCCAACACGCCGGACCAGTTGGTCTTCTTCAATTCCTTGAACAGGCCCTTGAAATTCGCGTCGCCCGTGCCGACCTCGACGTCGAGATGGACGTCGCGATATCCCTCGGCCTTCTTCAGCGTCTTGTCCTTGAGGTGGATGTCGTAAACGCGGCCGTCGTATTTCTTGAATTCTTTGGCGGCGTCGTAGCCGGCGGCGGTGATCCAGCCCGTGTCCAGGCAGACGCCGATGCGCTTGTCGAGGTGTTGGATGACGTTGCGGACAACGTCGGGATTGCCGTACATCGAGGTGAGCCCGTGGTTGTGGATGGCGACCTTGATGTCGTACTCCTTCACCAACTCCTCGAGGTTCTCGAAGATCTTGAAGTCGCGCGGCTCGACGACGACGATGCCGCAGCCCATGTATTTGGCGAATTCGAAGAGCTTGCGGTTGTCCTCCTTGTCGAGCGAGGTGCCGTTGACGCCGAAGGTGTAGCAGACGAGGCCGTTGTCATCCAAAACCTTCTTCTTCCGCTTGATCTCATCCCAGTCGCCCTTGGGGTTGATGTGCTTGGAGATCATCTGCAGGTGGGTGACGCCATGCTTCTTCGCAAAGGCGACCACCTGGTCGAAGTCCAGGTTCCGCAGCGTCCAGGTCTGGACGCCGACGTTGAGCCGGTAGTCGTCGGCCGCGGAGGCCGTCGAGGCCAAAGACAGGGAAACCGCGGCCGCGAGGGCGACGGAGGAAAGGCGTTGGATCAATTTCATAAGCAGGTTGTTGGATTCCGATTCGAGGCCGCCGATTCAATCGGATTTCGCCCGCCGGTCAATGATTATGATGGCGTTGCGATCGCCTGGATTTCGACGATCCGCGCGTGGTCGGCGCCGTTGGTCCTGGTGACGGTGATGCGCAGGGCGTCGATGGGCCGGTCGCACGCGAGTTCGTGGATGCGGAGGCGCTGGTAATTGCCCGCGCAGGAGGTGAGCGCCTTCCACTCCCCGTCGCGCTGGATTTCGATCGTGTAGTCCGCCACGGTCTCGGGTTGGGGGCGGCCCCAGATCATCTTCGAGGCGTAGCCGTCATGGTGGCTGAGGGTGAGATGCCGGTGCAGACCGGTGTCAAAGACGAGACGGACCTGCTGCAGCCGGACGGGCTCGTCCCACGCCAGTTCGATCCATGCCGGCAGCCCTTCGTCGGGATCGGACATCCATCGATGCGAGCCGAGCTTTGTCCGATCGGGCGGGGCGCCCTTGGCTCCGTGGACGCAACGCGTCTGCCCGGACACGACCCATCCCGGTTCGCCGCCCCTCTGGAAACCGGACGCTGAGATTGCCGCCTTACCGGCGACGTTCCGGGACGATTGTTCCGCGCGCCCGATGAGAAAGGCGTCCGCGCGGAGCAGACGGTCCTGGATCCGCGACATCAGCGCGTCGTCGTCGGGCAGGTCCCGGAGTTGGCCGCAGGTCTCTCCCGCCATTACGGCAAAGGCCGCGGCGGTCCCCACGCCCTGACCCACAACCGCGCAGGTCGCCATGACGCGGGTCGAGGCGAAGGCCACATGCGTGGCGGAGATGTTGCGTCCGGCGAACATCAGGTTGTCGATGTTCCGCGAGATGCAGGCGCCCAGGGGAATGTCGTAAAGATGGGGGACGGGATGCTGCGCGCAGGGCTCCTCGGCCGGGGCATCGACGCCCTTGGGCGGATGCAGATCAATCGACCAGCCGCCGTAGGCGATGGCGTCGGGAAACTCCCGCGACTGCATGACGTCCTGTTCGGTCAGGACATGGAGCCCGGTGAAGCGGCGGCTCTCGCGCTTGCCGGGAAGGAAGCCGAACCAGTCCAGCGCCCAATGTGAGGCGTCGAAGGGATCGTCCCCGGCGCCGCCTTCGGGCGGGCCGTTCTTCACGTGATCCCAGATGCCCAGGACGATGGCGAGGAGTTCGTCGCGGATCGCCTCGTTGTCCTTGATGGTGTCGAGCGTTCCCCCGTATTCGGCCCACCAGTAGCCGTATTCGTGGGTCGGCTCCTCCTCGCCGGGCGTGGCGTAGAGGCGCAGCTTGAGCGACTCCTTCGAAAACCTTCGCGCCCAGGGCGGCGGCTCAAACGGCATGGGGCGGTCGTGCCTGCGGGCCTGGATCAGGATGGTCGATCCGAGGCGATGCCGGTCCCGGGATTCCCGGGCCAACGATTCGCCGAATTGTTCCCGGCTTTCGCGGCCCTCCATGAATTCGGCGCCGGCCTCGAAACCGAGGCGCCCGTCGCCCGTGCAATCGACGAAGACCTCCGCGTGAATGACGAAGCGATCCTCCGTGCTCTGTCGTTCGGCGAGGGCGTGCGTGATCCGGGAGCCGATCTTTCGCACGCCGGTGACGGCCGTGTTCAACATGAGGGTCAGGTTCGGTTCGGCGCGGCACATCCCGTAGAGGATCAGGTCGAACATCGAGGCGGAGCGCTGGGGATTGCGCACACAGTTCTCCAGGCGGATCTCCTCGATGATGCCCCCCTCGCGCGCCTCGGTGAGCAGCGCCTCGCCGCGATCGAAGGAGCCCGTTCCATTGGCCCCGACGATGTGCATGCGCACCTCGCTTGACGCATTGCCGCCCAACACGGGCCGGTCCTGACAAAGGACCACCTTCGCGCCGCAACGAGCCGCGGCCAGGGCGCAACACACCCCCGCCGGGCCTCCGCCGGCGACCAGGACGTCGCAATGAAGTTCCGCGCCGTTCATCGGTGGGTCCCGCCCCTACTGCGCCGGGCCGCGCAATCCGGCGATCACCACCTCGAGGTAACGCCGGGCGCGACGGGCAAGTTCGTCCACGCCTTCCGGGGCGTCCGGACGCGGCACGACCGGGGCGAAGATGTTCTCACAGCACAACGGCATGGCGCGGCCGGTGAAGGCGACGGGCTCCAGCAGGCGATAGTGATCGATCTCGCCGAAGCCGGGGCCGCAGTCCTGGTCCTTCGGCCAGTTGCGATGGTCCTTGATGCAGAAGCTGTGGACCTGGTCGGCGCATTGGCGGATATCGGGGAGCGGATCGAGGTTCAGGTAATCCATGACGTTGCCGGCGTCGTAGTTGACCTTGACGCCCGCGTCGTTCACCTCGCGGACAATCTCCGCGCAGGCCTCGCCGGTTCCGGTTTCGCCGCCGTGTTGTTTCACGACGATTTTCACGCCGTGGTCGCGGGCGATGGGACCGAGCTGCCTGAAGCGTTTCACCCAGAGCGGGCGATTGCCGCCCTTCGTGTGGCCGAAAGTCAGGACCTGTCCGATGCCCGCGGCCTCGGCCTGTTTGATGCGGTTAGTCAACACGGTCATCGCGCGGTCGTGCTCGGGATAGACCGTGGAGAACATCATCAGGGGCTCCAACCCGAGATCGCGACAGCGCCGGCCCAGTTCCGCCGCCTTCGCGGGCGGCGCGTCCTCGGCCATGACCGGGACGCGGGCGGCGTCGGCCTCATCGTGTCGCACGCCCCAGGCGACATGGTCGTATCCCGCCGACTTGATCCCGGTCAGCGCGCGCTGAAGCGGGAACCGAGAATAGGGCAGCGTCATGCAGGCAATCTGGAAGCGGGTGGGCTGCGAACGGTCGGCAGCCCGACCCAAAGAACCGCCGGCGATCAGGGCGGCGGAACCCGCGGCAAGCTGGAGAAAGGACCGTCGGTTCAGGGGAGCGCTCATGACCTTGGTATTTGAACGCCGGGAGAGGACGTGGCGCAAGTCGTGTTTGCGGAGTGGGGGCGGTGGCATGGCTCCACGACCGGGCACATTTCCCGGCGCGAACCTGGCCCCTTCAGGGCCACGGCGACAGGAATGTCGCCGCTCCCTGATTGGCGTCCGCCATCCTCGAGCCCGGCAGGAACTTCCGCGCAGGACCCTTTGATAGGTCCCGCCCCTTGCGTTGCCCAGGAAGAAGCATTGATCGGCCCGGGAATCGCGGCGCACGGTTACCTGGCGTTCGGGAACAGAATGCAGATTGGAGCCGGGACCTGGGTGATTGCGCCACGCTGATAGGTCAGCCTGCCCGTCGCGGGATCGATCCGATGCGCCGCAACCGTTCCCGAATCCGCGCCCGCCGCCAAGAGCCAGGTTGCTGTGGGATCAAGATTGATGTTTCGCGGAAACGCTCCCCGAATCGGCTGCACCTGAATGACCTCAAGTCTGCCCGTCGCCGGATCCGCCTGATAGACCGTCACCGAATCGTGGCCGCGGTTCGACGAATAGACGAACCTGCCGCTCGGATGCACGAGGATTTCCGCCGCCGAATTGAACAACTCGGCCGCCTTGTCCGCCTCGCTCAGCGACGGGGTCGTGCTCAGGCGCGTCGCCGTGCCCGCTTTCGCGTTCCAGGCGAAGGTCGTCACCGAGAGGGACAGCTCGTTGAGGAGGTAGATGAACCTGCCATCGACCGAAAAGCGCATGTGCCGCGGACCGCCGCCGGGAACCGACTGAGCAATACCGTGAGGCGCGATCGAAGCCAGATCTTCGGCCACCTTGTAGATCACGATCTGATCCAGACCCAGATCGGGAACGAAGGCATACTTTGCGTCCGGCGAAAACCCACACCAATGCGGATGAGGTGAATCCTGACGACGCGCAACCACGCGCGAGCCGCCCTTGTGTTCATGAACCACCGGCTTGCCCGGCCTGCCACCGTCATCCAGGGGGAAGAATGCGGTCGAACCGCCGCCATATTGCGCCGTGAGCAGGAACCTGCCGGAAGGATGCACAGCGATGTGCGCGCCGCCGCCATCGGGATTCGCCTGCCTGGTGAACTCGAGCAATTCGCCTTTTGGTCCGATCTCATAACCGATCACGCCGGCCGTTTCCCCCCAACGAGCCACCGCATAAAGTCTGCCGCCCGCCGGATGAGCCGCCAGAAAGCCCGGCGATCCGATTTCGGCGGCCAGGCTGACAGGAGTCAGTCTGCCCTTCGCAGCATCAAAGGTCCCACGGTAGATTCCTTCCGCCCCCTTGCCTCCCGTGCCGAAGTAAACGGCTTGCGGTTCAGCGTTGGCGACAGCGATCAGAGCGAACAGGGCGGCGACAAACGTTTTTTTTTTGCACAGAGAAAAAGGAACCTCAGAATCACCGCTTTTACTGGTGTT
>JAYPEY010000012.1:0-5897 GCA_038126035.1 Verrucomicrobiales bacterium
TTTTCCCGGAAAACCATCTCATTCGCAATGGGCCAGTTCACGGGGGCCCAATCACTCAAGCCCGGCTCGTTCCGCGGAAAACACATCCCCCGTCGGTTTTGCGGGCAGGGTCGCCTTCCAGTCTTCCAACTGCTTCAGCATCCGCTTCACGACCTTCGGGTTTGCCGATTTCAGGTCCTTTGTCTCCAATGGATCCGCGACGAGGTTGTAGAGTTCCGCGTGCTTTGCGTCCCGGTTGACCGCGAGTTTCCATTGCTCATGGACGACAACGTAGGAAACCCAGTGATCGGGTTTGAACTTCTGGGCCGGCCAGGGCGAAAGGTATTTCCAGAACAGCGGTTTTTCGCGGAGGGGCTTTCCGTGGCCTTTCAAGGCGGCGACCTGGCTGACGCCGTCGGGTTGGTAATTCGAAGGCAGTTTCACACCGGCGATTTCACAAAAGGTCGGCAACAGATCGACGGCCGACAGATACGAGGTTTTGTCCACTTTGCCGGCGGCGATCTTCCCCGGCCATCGCGCGATGAACGGGACACCGATACCGCCTTCCATGAGCGATGCCTTGTAGCCCTTGCGCCCGCCGGTGATCCCCTTGGATGCGGCGATGTTGTAGCCCGCGCCGGTGGCGGTGTCGTGCATGAGACCGAGTTCGGTGGGGCGCGCTGCGCGGGCGGGGCCGTTGTCAGAGCTGAAGATGACGAGGGTGTTGTCCGTCAGTTTCAATCGATCGAGAGCGTCCAGGACTTCGCCGATCCGGTCGTCCGCGTGCGAGAGCACGGAGGCGTAGATATTGTCCGTCTCATCTTCGAGGTGGCGGAACCGCCAGCGATATTTGGGCACGGTGTGGAAGGGCGTGTGCGGTTCGTGCAGCCAGAGGTTGATGAAAAAGGGTTTGCCGGCCTGGCGGCTCTTCTCGATGAAGCGGATGGCGTGTTCGGAATCCTCATGAACGGGCATTTGTTCGCCGGCGCAGTTGAAGGCTCCGTATTCGTCGTAGCCGTACTCGTTGGGCAGCGGCGAGTCGGGGATCATGTTGTTGGCCAGGTGCCATTTTCCGTAGTGCGCGGTGGCGTAGCCGGCGGTTTTCAGGAACTTCGGCAGCGTCGGGGCCTTGGTGTCCAGCCAGTCCGGCATGTTGCGCTTGGCGTTGCTGGGAACCCAGGCGAAGTGGCCGTCGATGTTGTAGCGCGCGGGAAAATGCCCGGTCATCACCGCGGTCCGGCTGGGTGAACAGACGCCGCTCGCGACCGTAAAGCGGTGAAAGTCCGTGCCTTCCTTCGCCAGTCGGTCGATGTTCGGCGTCTTGACGTAGGGATGGCCATGGCAGCCGAGATCCCCCCAGCCCCAGTCGTCGGCAAAGATGAAGAGGATATTCGGTTTGCCGGGCGCGGCTGCGGCGAAGAGGCTTCCGGCAAGGAGGACGAGGATGAGGGCGGCGGTCTTCTTCATGTGATGGGCGGAAGGTTCCCCCAAACAACGGCCGGATGGAATCCTCAACTTTCCATTCCCCCGGACCGGCTCAAACAACGAATTGATTCGGGGTCCGATTCGTCTATCCTGCCGCCCATGTCATTTTCGAAACGACTCCTCCCATGCGTCTCCGCGGCGTTCCTGATCACCTTGACGGCCTTTCTCGCGAGCGGAGATTCGCTGCATGCCGCCCCTAGGAAGAAGACGCCGAACTTTGTGATCATCTTCTGTGACGACCTCGGCTACGGCGACCTCGGCTGCTACGGCAACCCCACCATCGCCACGCCCAACCTCAATCGCATGGCGGCTGAGGGCATGCGGTTCACGCAGTTTTACTCGGCCGCCTGTGTCTGCACGCCCAGCCGCGCGGCCATCCTCACCGGCCGTCTTCCCGTGCGCAGCGGCATGTGCAGCGACAAGCGCCGCGTGCTGTTTCCTGATTCCTCGGGCGGTCTGCCGCAGAGCGAGATCACCATCGCCCGCGCGCTGAAGACCAAGGGCTACGCCACCGCCGCCGTCGGCAAGTGGCATCTCGGCCACCTGCCGGAGTATCTGCCCACGTCCCATGGCTTCGATTCCTATTTCGGAATTCCCTACAGCAATGACATGGATCGTATCCTGGCCAAGAAGAAGGGGGAGCCGAATCCCGACTTCCGCAAACGGCTCTTTTGGACGCCCAAGAGCGAGTATTGGAACGTGCCGATCCTGCGCGACAATAAGGAGGTCGAGCGTCCGGCAGATCAGACCACGATCACCAGACGCTATACGCAGGAAGCGGTTAAGTTCATTTCGAAGAACAAGGAGAACCCGTTCTTCCTCTACCTGGCGCACAGCATGCCGCATGTGCCGCTCTTCGCCTCCAAGGAATTCAACGGCAGAAGCCGCCGCGGCCTGTTCGGCGACGTGATTGAAGAGATCGACTGGTCCGTCGGTCAGGTGATGAGCGCCCTGAAGAAGAACGGCCTGGACGAGAACACCCTCGTCTTCTTCACCAGCGACAATGGCCCCTGGTTGATCTTCAATGACCACGGCGGCTCCGCCGGGATGCTGCGAGATGGCAAGGGCTGCACATGGGACGGCGGCATGCGGGAACCCGGCATCGCCTGGTGGCCGGGCACGATCAAGCCCGCCAGCGTCTCCCACGAACTCGGATCCACCATGGACCTCTTCACCACCTGCCTGACGCTCGCCGGCGTCGAGGTTCCCGCCGACCGCGTCATCGACGGCAAGGACATGACGCCCATCCTCAAGGGAACCGGCAAAGGGAAGCGCGATTCGATCTTTTACTACCGTGGCGAACGGCTTTACGCCGTCCGCAAGGGCGCCTTCAAGGCGCATTACATCACTCAGGGAGCCTATGATGGCACGAAGCCCGAGAAGCACGAGCAACCGCTCCTGTACAACCTGGACGTCGATCCTTCCGAGAAATGGAACGTCGCCACGGCCCATCCGGGGGTTCTCGCCGATATTGCGGAGGAGGTGAAGCGACACGAGCGCAAGCTCAAGCGCGGCAAGGTGCAGCTCGATGCCCGCATCAACGACTGGACCCCGCTCTTCGACGGCAAGACCCTCAAAGGTTGGAAGGATCCCAAATTCCCCGGCGGCGGCGAGGCCCATGTGGAGAAGGGGGAACTGGTCATTGAAATGGGGGAGATGCTCAGCGGCATCACCTGGTCCAACGACGTGCCCCGCATGAATTATGAACTCTCCCTCGACGCGAAGAAGATCCAGGGCTCCGATTTCTTCTGCGGTCTGACCTTCCCGGTGGGGACCAACAGCGTCACCCTTGTCATGGGCGGCTGGGGCGGCGCGGTCGTCGGGATTTCCAGCATCGACCACATGGACGCCTCCGACAACGAGACCACCGATTACATCCGCTTCGACAACGACAAGTGGTATCGCGTCACGGTCAAGGTCACCAAACCGAAGATCGAGGTCTGGTTGGACGCGGAGAAAATTGTGGATGTCGAGATCGAGGGGCGGCGGCTGGGGATGCGCCCCGGCGACATCGAGCTGAACATGCCGCTCGGCCTGGCCACCTTCCAGACCAGCTCCGCCTTCCGGAACCTCAAATACCGCAAAATAAAGCCCTGAAAACGGTTCGGCGAATTCGTTGACAAACGATTTGCCGAATGAAATGGTTCCCGCTCCTTTGATCCGGAGAGGCTGAAAAGGACCTGATTTCGGGCGATTTGCGCCGTGTGGGATCGGTCCCTCCACGCCGGTTCAGCGACATTTTTTGCCAACCACAGACAAGACAACATGAGTGAAGAGACTGCTCCCTGGATAACCTATCGTCCTGAGATCAAGGTGCTGGATTGCACCGTGCGGGACGGCGGCCTGATCAACAACCACAAGTTCGAGGACAATTTCGTCAAGGCCGTCTACGACACCTGCATCGAGGCAGGCATCGACTACATGGAGCTGGGCTACAAGAACTCCGGCCGGATCTTCAACAAGGACGAACACGGCGACTGGAAATTCTGCTCTGAGGACGACATGCGCCGCATCGTCGGCGACAACGAGGGCGGCAAGATCAAGCTCACCGCCATGGCCGACGCCGAGAAGTGCGATTACAAGACCGACATCCTACCCAAGAGTGAGAGCGTGCTGGACTGCATCCGCGTCGCGACCTACGTCCATCAGTTGAACGTGGCGGTCGACATGATCAAGGACGCCCATGACAAGGGCTACGAGACGACCTGCAACATCATGGCCATCTCCACCGTGGGTGAGAAGGAGATCGACCAGGCCCTGGAGGTCCTGCGCGAATCACCGGCCGATGTGGTCGTGGTCGTCGACAGCTATGGCGCCCTGAACTACGAGCAGATCCGCAATCTGGTGAACAAGTACAAGAAGGCGCTGGACGGCACGGGCAAGGAGATCGGCATCCATACGCACAACAACCAGCAACTCGCCTTCGCCAACACGATCGAGGCCTTGATCAACGGCGCGAACCGCCTGGACGCGACGATGATGGGCATGGGCCGCGGCGCCGGCAACTGCTGCATGGAGCTGCTGCTCGGCTTCCTGCGCAACCCGAAATTCCAGCTGCGCCCCGTCTACAAGCTGCTGGAGGAACACATGCAGCCGCTGCAGAAGGAAGGCGGCCTGGAATGGGGCGCCCTGGTTCCCTACAACATCACCGGCCATCTCAATCAGCACCCCCGCGCCGGCATGCGTGTGCTGGACAGCCCGGAGCGCGATCAGTGGCTGAAGTTCTACGACGCCTGCGTCGCGGATATCTGAAGCGCGCGCAATTCAATTCCGAACGACAGCGGCTCCATCGGGGCCGTTGTTTTTTTGGGGAGGGGCATGCGCCTTGGCTGCGCACGGCGCCCCTTTCTCAACACAGAGCACACAGAGTGAAGGAGATCCTTGTGTGATTCCTTCTCTGTTCGTTGGAATATGCCCGATTTGCCCATGCAGGCAAACCTCCATCCGTGCGAGGCCGGACCGCGGGTCTGTGACCCGCAGCGACCTTTGATCCGGGGTCGTTGCGAGAGTGTTTCCGCTGGCGTCGAAATTGACAGCGCTGACACGTCAGTTTTGGACCGACGCGTTTGGCCGGCTGCGTAGGCCGATTTGTCGAGGACGAGCACGAGCACGAATCATCCGCCCATACCCCCATACCCCCACACCCTCATACGCCCATACCCCCAATTCACCTTGCTGCCGTGCGTCCTTGAACCTACCGTCGCCGCATGTCGTTTGTTGACGCTTTCAATGCGCTGCCGCTGAAGCGGTTGCTGGGGCTTTCGCGCGGGGCGACCGTTGAGGAAGCCCGCGCGAGCCTGGCGCGTCCGCAGCGCAATCTGGAAGATTTCGCCCGGTTGATATCCCCGGCGGGCGCGCAGTTGTTGGAGCCAATGTCACAGGCCTCCCAAGCCCTGACGCAGCAGCGTTTCGGCAAGGTGATCCGCTTCTTCGCTCCGCTTTATCTTTCCAACGAATGCGTCAACAACTGCAGCTACTGCGGTTTCTCGCGGGACAATCCGATCCTCCGGGTGACGCTGTCGCTGGACGAGGTTGTGAAGGAGGCGCGGGAACTGAAGGCCCAAGGCTTTCGTAATATTCTGCTCGTGTCCGGGGAACATCCCAAGTTTGCGTCCAACAGCTATATGGTCGACTGCGTCCGCGCTGTCGCTGAAGTTGTGCCCGCGGTCTCTCTGGAGGTCGGTCCGATGGAGACCGGGGATTACGAAGCGGCCGTGGAGGCGGGCGCGGAGGGGCTCGTGGTCTATCAGGAAACCTATGATCGCGCGGTCTACAAGGACATGCACACCTCGGGGCCGAAGCGCAATTTCGACTGGCGACTGGAGACGCCTGAGCGCGCCTATGAAGCCGGCTTTCGGCGGTTGGGCATCGGCGCGTTGTTTGGCCTGAGCGACTGGCGTGAGGAGGCGCTTGGCGTCGCCGCCCACGCCGAT
>JAYPEY010000012.1:5907-62958 GCA_038126035.1 Verrucomicrobiales bacterium
ACTGTTGGAAGGCGCAGATCACGATTTCCATGCCGCGCCTGCGTCCCAATGCCGGCGACTTCGAGCCCCTGACCCCGTTCACGGACCGCGACCTGGTCCAACTCGTCTGCGCGTTTCGCCTGATGTTTCCCGATGTGGGGCTGGTGTTGTCCACCCGGGAATCCCCGCAGCTTCGCGACGGTTTGATCCCCCTGGGCATCACCCTGATCAGCGCCGGCAGTCACACCGAACCCGGCGGCTACACGGGCGCCGGAAAGGACAGCCTCCACCTTACCACCCGCGGCCGGATCGAAGAACTGTCGCCGGAGATGAAGTCGACGGCCTGTTCGGGCGCCACCGGGCAGTTCGACATCGCCGACGTGCGGTCGGCGGCGGCGGTCGCCGAGACCATCACGCGCCTGGGCTACGAACCGGTCTGGAAGGACTGGGACGGGGCGCTGGGCGGGTGACGTTTGTTCCCAGACAACCCCGCATTTGACCATGAAACGAATTCTCTCAATTGGCGCCGTTGTTCTCGCGTTGGTCGTGCCCATGGAGGCCGCGGTCCGTCCCAACATTGTCTGGATACTCGTGGACGACATGTCCTGCCATTTCGGCTATCAGGGCGAGAAGTTGGTGACGACGCCGAACGTCGATCGGTTGGCGAGGGAAGGGGTGGTGTTTTCCAACGCGTATGTGACGGCTCCGGTCTGTTCGACGTTTCGGTCGGCGGTGATCACGGGGATGTATCAGACGACGATCGGCGCACATCATCATCGGAGCGGGCGGGGCGCCCTGAAGATTCATCTGCCGAAAGGCATGCGGACGATTCCGGAGCTTTTCCGCGAGGCGGGGTATTTCACATCGAATTCCGACGCCGCCGGGAAACGGCCGGGCAAGGAGGACTACAACTTCGTCTACCGCCGGTCCGATCTCTATCAGGGCATCGACTGGTCGAAGCGCGCCGAGGGGCAGCCCTTCTTTGCGCAGTTTCAGTTGCGGGGCGGCAAGCTGCGCAACGTCCCGAAGTCGTATGAGGAGGTCCTGGCGCGCTTCGACAAGGAGCAACTGGTGACGCCGGCCCAGGTGACGCTGCCGCCGTATTATCCGGATCATCCGGTCATCCGGAAGGATTGGGCCGAGTATCTGAATTCCGTGCAATACACCGATGTGGAGGTCGGGCGGATCCTGGCCGGATTGAAACGGGACGGCGTTCTGGACAACACGATCGTGATCTTCCTGACGGATCACGGAATCAGTCATGCGCGGGGCAAGCAGTTCCTTTACGAGGAAGGACTGAAGATTCCCTTTGTCGTCTGGGCTCCCGGGCGGTTCAAGCCTGCGGTGCGCGAGGAACTGATCGCCCACATCGATCTGTCGGCGACCTCGCTGTATCTGGCCGGAATCGGGATTCCGGACGACATGCAGGGGCGACCGTTGTTTGGTCCGCGGGCGAAGCCGAGGGAGTTTGTGGTTTCCGCGCGCGATCGCTGCGATGAGACGGTCGATCACATCCGCAGCGTCCGGATGGGGGATTTCAAATACATCCGCAACCACCTCCCGAACCGGCCCTATCTGCAGCCGTGCCGCTACAAGGACGGGAAGCCCTTCATGCCGGTCCTTCGGGAGTTGCACGCCGCAGGGAAACTCAACGCCGTGCAATCGCTGCACCTCGCGGAAACTCGCCCCGCAGAGGAACTCTACGACCTGACCGACGATCCCTGGGAGATCCATAATCTGGCGGCGGACCCGGCGCACAAGGCCCGGCTCGACAAGCTGCGCGCCATCCTCGCGCGCTGGGAGCTGGATTCCGACGATCGTGGCCGTTTCCCGGAGCCGATGGACATGTACGACAGCGACATGCAGACCTATCTCGGCAAGGGACGGAAGAAGAACCCGGAGCAGTCGGCCGTTCTCGAATCCAATATCGCGCTCATGAAAAAGTGGCGCGCCGAGGGGAAATGAGCTGGTGGGCGCTGCAGGCGGAATCTGTTCCGATTCAATCGTGGCGGCCTGCTCTCATGCCGGAAGCAAGGGCGGCTCGGAGGTCGCGCGGGCGACGGAGCGGTTGGTCGCGGTCCAGTCAATCAGATGGTGGCAATTCGCAGATGGCCGTGGCACAATCTGCTCATGAACGAATTGGAGACGGACGCAATCAGGCGGAGGATCCAGCAATGGGAGCGAGCCTCCGTCGTCATGGACCGCCTGCGGCATGAAGCGATTCGGTCTGCCGAAACTCCAACCGCCATGCGTATCTATGAAGGCTCTGCGTCCTGGGCGGCAAAGCATCGGCCTCCTGAACCTTGGTCAGGGCTGGTGGAACAGCAGCGGCTGTTTCAACAGCTCCGTCGGCCATGAATGAACTTACCAGGCTTGCGCTTCAGCTTCAGGAGTTCTGTGATGGAAAGGGGTGGCGGTCATGTGTGATCGGAGGATTGGCCGTTCAGCATTGGGGGGAGCCCAGATTCACTCGGGACGTTGATATCACCCTGCTGACTGGATTCGGAAGGTAGGAAGAGTTTGTCGAACCGTTGGCGCGCCGGTTCCCGGGTCGTATTCCAGACGCTGTTGAGTTCGCTTTGGCAAACCGTGTTCTGCTACTCCAAAGTGAAGGCGGGATCGGGATCGATATCGCCATGGGCGGGCTGCCGTTCGAGGAGGAAACCGTGAATTTGGCGAAAACCGTGGAGATCGAGGAGGGGGGGCGCTTCGATTGTGTTCGCCGGAATCGCTGATTGTGATGAAAGCATTTGCGGACCGGCCTCAGGATTGGATGGATATCCGGGGTGTGTTGGTCAGACAAAGCTCCGAGGGGCTCGACTGGGATTGGATTCAAGATCGCCTGAAGCCGCTGTGCGAGATCAAGGAACGACCGGAGATCGTTTCGCGCCTCACAGATTTGAACAACGAGATTCAGGGGCTGTGATTGAGTCACTGCTGTTGCCTTGCTCGCTCACGAAAGCATTGCGGTGCCGCGCCAATCCGCTAGTTTCATGGGATGCTCTGTCGGTTGAAACCGGTTGTTCGTTGTGTTTGTCTGATTGGCCTGGCTGTCGTTGGCGGTCGGGCTGAAGCGACTGAGCCGCCGACCTTCGAGAAGGATATCCGTCCGATCCTGCGGGAGCATTGTCTGGATTGCCACGGCGCGGAGGAGGAGTTGAAAGGCGGGCTCGATCTTCGGTTGCGTCGATTCCTGGTCAAGGGCGGCAAAAGCGGGGCAGCCATTGCGGTCGGGCGGCCGGAGGACAGCCTGTTGCTCAAGAAAGTCCGCGAGGGGGAAATGCCGCCGAGCGGCGGGCCGATTCCGCCGGAGCAGATAGAGCTTTTGGAGACGTGGATTCGCGCGGGCGCGCCCACCTTGCGGCCGGAGCCGGAAAGCATCGGACCGGGCCTGGGCATCACCGAGGAGGAACGCGCCTTCTGGTCGTTTCAACCGATCAAGCGGCCGGCTGTCCCGGTGGTTGCGAGCAAGGACCGGGTCGGCTCTCCGATCGACGCCTTCATCCTGCGGAAACTCGAAGCCAAGGGGACATCGTTTTCACCGCCTGCCAACCGCATGACCCAGATGCGGCGCGCGTATTTCGATCTGGTCGGTCTGCCCCCGACGGTCGCCGAGGTCCAGGCGTTCGCGGCTGACGAGTCGGAGGGCGCCTACGAACGGCTGATCGACCGGCTGTTGAATTCGCCGCACTACGGCGAACGCTGGGGGCGGCACTGGTTGGACACCGCGGGCTACGCGGATTCCGAAGGGCACACGGAACGCGACGATGTCCGCCCCTACGCCTGGCGTTACCGCGACTACGTGATTCGCGCGTTCAACAACGACAAGCCCTTCGACCGCTTCATCCTCGAGCAGTTGGCCGGCGATGAACTCGTGCCTCAGCCCCATCGCAATCTCAAGCCCGACCAGATCGAGCTTCTCACCGCGACCGGTTTTCTCCGCATGGCCGCCGACGGCACCGGCAGCGGGGCAAACGACGCCATGGGGCAGAACCAGGTCATCGCCGACACCCTGAAGATCGTCTCCACTTCACTGCTCGGCTTGTCGGTCGGTTGCGCCCAGTGTCATGACCACCGTTACGATCCCATTTCACAGCGGGACTACTACCAGCTGCGCGCGATCTTCGAACCGGCGTTCAACGGGACCGGCTGGAAGACGCCGGGTTCGCGTCGGGTCTCGCTCTATACGGACGAAGATCGCGCCAACGCGGCCCGGATCGAAACCGAAGCCCGCGAGGCGCAGGCCAAGGTGAAGAAGAAGGAGGCGGAGTATGTGGCGGCGGCGTTGGAGGTGGAACTGAAGCGGCACGAGGAGCCGTTGCGCGGACAGCTCCGCGACGCCTACGAGACCCCAACCGCCAAGCGCACCGCGGAGCAGAAGGCCCTGCTGAAGAAGTATCCCGCCACCAACATCAGCCCCGGCACATTGTATCAGTACAATCAGAAAGCGGCCGACGAGATCAAGAAGGATTACGCCGCCGTGGCCGCGATCCGCGCCCGCAAGCCGAAGGAGGAGTTCCTGCGGGTGATGTTCGAAACGCCGGGCAAGGCGCCGCTCGCGAAGGTCTTTCATCGCGGCGATCCGCGACAGCCGAAGGACGAGGTTCAACCGGCCGGTTTGAGCATTGCCGCTCTGCCCGGGCAACGTCCCACCTTCGCGGCCGACGACAAGTCTGTGGCGACCAGCGGCCGGCGGTTGGCCTACGCCCGTTGGTTGACGAGTCCCGACCATCCGCTGACGGCGCGGGTGATCGTCAACCGCGTCTGGCAGCATCACTTCGGCCGGGGGCTTGTCCGCACTCCGGATGACTTTGGGGCCTTGGGCGAACGGCCAAGTCATCCTGAACTGCTCGACTGGCTGGCTGATGAATTCATGGCCCATGGCTGGAGCCTCAAGCAGTTGCACAAGTTGATCATGATGTCGTCGGTCTACCGGCAGTCGTCGCATGGCGGCGATTCCCAGCGCGCGGCCGATCCGGCGAATCTGCTCTATTCCCGCAAGCCCATCATCCGGCTCGACGCCGAAATCGTCCGCGACCGCATGCTGGTCGCCAGCGGCGCGATCAAGCCGGATTTGTTTGGGCCGGCGGTGGCGGTCAAGGCGGACGCGGAGGGGCAGGTCATCGAGGCAACGGAGCCCTCGCGGCGCAGCGTCTACCTGCAGAATCGCCGAAGCCAACCGCTGTCCCTGCTCACCGCCTTCGATGCGCCGGTGATGGAGGTCAACTGCGCCAAGCGGCCATCATCCACCGTGACGCCGCAGTCGTTGATGATGATGAACAGCGGGTTCGTGCTGAGCCAGGCCGAGAAAATGGCGGCGCGCGCCATGCGGGAAAGCCCGGTTGTTGGACCAGCCAAGTCGGACATCGATGTCGCCGCGTTGGTCAAAGATCTGAAGCCCCGTTGGGAGTTCGGCTATGGCGGCTACGACGAGAAGGCGAAGCAGACGGCGTCCTTCACGCGCCTTCCGCATTGGACCGCTTCCTCCTGGGCCGGCGGTCCGAAACTGCCGGCGCCGGTTTCCGGGTATGCGTCGCTTTCCGCCACGGGAGGTCATCCCGATCGCAATCCGGGCTTCGCGACCATCCGTCGTTGGACGGCGCGTGAGTCCGGCAAGGCGGCGATCTCCGGCGACCTGCATCATCCTTCGCCCAACGCCGATGGCGTGCGCGGTCGGATCGTCTCCAGTCGTCTTGGGCTGCTCGGGGAATGGTCCGTGAAGACAGGGACGGTCCCGACTCCGGTCGCTGCATTCGAAGTTCAGGCCGGCGACACCATTGATTTCATCACGGACTGCCGATCGAACTACAATTCGGATTCGTTCAGTTGGAGGACGGCGATCTCATTGACTGCCGAAGCAGACGGCGAATTTGCGGTCTGGGAATCAGAGGAAGGCTTCCGTGGTCCGCTGACCGCAACCGCCGCGTCATTTGCGCGCCTGCCGGATCACATCGCCCGTGCCTGGGAACTGGCCTACAACCGCGCGCCTTCCGCGGAGGAGATGAAAGGCGCGTTGAAGTTCGCGGCCGGACAGTTGCAACACCTGACCGATCGCCCGGACGCCGCCGCAAAGCGGAAGCCCGAGGCCTTGATCATGGCCAACCTCTGCCAGGCCCTCCTGAATTCGAACGAGTTTTTGTATGTGGATTGACGCGGCGCTCGAATCTCACACTCTCCAATGACCAAATTCTATAAAGGCAGTTTCCCCACGGATGGCAAGGCCGACCCGCGGATGAAGAGTTCCTATCCGTGGGTCGGCCTTGCCAACCGTGGGGGATTCTTCCTGGCGCCTTGGAAGCGGCGTGGGGTGTTGTCCGCGCAATAGGAGGCTTTGAGAATGGAACACACACTTCAAACCCGCAGGGAATTCCTTAACCGCAATGCCATGGGCGTGGGCGGGGTCGCGTTGGCGTCGTTGCTGGCGCGGGACAACCTCCTGGCCAAGACCTCGGACAAACCGAAGCCGGCGCATTCCTTCGACACCCACGCCCGCGAGCCGCAGGTCAGGCCGCGCGCCAATGCGATGATTTCGCTGTTCATGCACGGCGGCCCTTCGCACATGGATCTCACCGATCCGAAGCCCGAGCTCACCAAACGCAGCGGCACGCAGTACACGGGCGACGTGAAATACAGCTTCGTCAACCGCGCGAGCAAGGCGTTGCTGGGCAGTCCCTGGAAGTTCAAGCCGCACGGGCAATGCGGCACGGAGATCTCCGAACTGCTGCCGAACATCGCCGGCATCGTGGACGACATCACACTGATCCGGTCGATGCACACGGGCTACAACGGACACGAGGTTTCGATCCGCTATTGGCACTCGGGCATTCCTTCCGTCCTCGGCCGGCCGACGCTGGGCTCGTGGCTGACCTATGCGCTCGGTTCGGAGACCGACAATCTTCCAGCCTACATGGTGCTCAAGGATCCTCGCGGCAATCCGACGGACGGCGTGAACAACTGGTCGAACGGCTGGATGCCGCCGCTCTTCCGCGGGACTGTGCTGCGCGCCAAGGAGCCGCGCATCTTCAATCTCACGCCGCCCGCGCATCTGAAGGGCGAGTTGCAGAGGCAGAACCTGTCTTTTCTCCGCTCGCTGAACGAACGGCACCTTGCAGCGCATCCCGGCGAAGCGGACCTGGAGGCGCGGATCGAAAGTTATGAAATGGCCGCGCGCATGCAGTCGGCCGCGACCGAGGCCTTGGACATTTCCGGTGAAAGCGAGGCGACGAAGAAGCTGTATGGCATCGACAACAAGACCACGCAAGAATACGGGACGCGTTGCCTGATCGCGCGGCGATTGGTCGAGCGGGGTGTGCGCTTCGTGCAGTTGTTTCTCGGCGGGCAGCCCTGGGACAACCACAACAGCATCCGCACCTCGCTGCCCGCGGTTTGCGCGCGCACGGACCAACCTTCGGCGGCCCTGGTCAAAGATCTCAAGCAGCGCGGTCTGCTGGACACGACCATTGTTCACTGGGGCGGGGAGATCGGGCGTCTGCCCGTGACGGAGAATCATGGAGCCGCCGCAAAGGCGGGGCGCGACCATAATGGTCAGGGCTTCAGTAGTTGGCTGGCCGGCGGCGGATTCAAGGGTGGGATCACCTACGGCGAGACGGATGAATTCGGTCACAAGGCGGTCGTCGATCGCGTCACCCCCAACGACTACCAGGCGACCATTCTCAATCAGTTTGGCCTCGACCACTCCCAGTTGGAATTTCAATACAACGGGCAGAAGAAATCCCTCACCGACAACCGGCCAAGCCGCATCGTGAGGGAGATTTTGGCGGGGTGAGGAGCGGCGAAGCCCGCGCGGTGGGGCGAAGCTCCCGCTGAGCCGAACGTCCGAACTTGCCGGTCAATGCCCCTGTTTGTCGCAGACCCGGCTCAGCGGGAACTGCGCCGCGCCGTGGCAGCCAATACGCATTGGATCGCCGCCATTTCTCCTGCTTCACCGGCGTCAGCATCCCGATCCGCCAATTGAAATCGCCGTAGCCCTTGCGGCGTTTGTCCTTCTCGAGCATGCCCTGAAAGACAAAGCGGAGATTGTCGGGATCGATGGTCAGGGTCTGATCGATTTATCTCGTTGGATTCCCGCGCCCGCATTGCATAATCCCGCCAGAGTGAATCTGAGAATGACAATCGGGTGTGGAGTCGCGGCAGTGATGATGCTTCTGCGTGGCGCGCTGACCTGCGCGGGAGTTGAACCGCCGCGGAGAGTGTCTTTTCGCAACGAAGTCATGCCGATCTTGTCGAAGGCGGGTTGTAATCTGGGAGCCTGCCATGGCGCCGCCTCGGGAAAGGGGAGGTTGGCTTTGTCCCTGCGCGGCGAGGATCCGCTCAAGGATCACGCCACATTGACCAAGACCTTTTTGCGCCCCGGCGATCCGGGGCGCAGCGCAATCCTGCGCAAGGCAACGACCGACCTGCCACACGAAGGCGGAAAGCGGTTTGCCGAGGATTCGGAATCGTATCGTCTCCTTGCGCAATGGATACAAGAAGGCGCGCCTTATGAAGTCGGAGACGAGCCGGAGTTGGTCCGCTTGGAGGTTTCGCCGAAGGAGCGCGTCGTGTTTGCGCCGGTGACGTCGGCGCAGTTGTCCGCCACCGCGCAATTTTCGGACGGTTCACAACGCGATGTGACCCGCTGGGCGGTCTATGAGCCCTCGACGCTGAATGTCGAGGTGGGCGCCGGTGGCCGGGTCGCGAGCCTGCGGCCGGGGGAGACAACGGTGGCGGTTCGTTTTCTGCATCTGCAGGAGCCGGTGCGACTGGCCTTCGTGCCGCCGCGCGCCTCGTT
The DNA here is from genome assembly GCA_038126035.1 of Verrucomicrobiales bacterium. Lineage (GTDB taxonomy): Bacteria > Verrucomicrobiota > Verrucomicrobiia > Limisphaerales > JAYPEY01 > JAYPEY01. The sequence goes on from JAYPEY010000012.1 coordinate 14,678, forward strand.
TGTCTGGAACGATCCGCCCGCCAATAATTTCATTGATGCCGCCCTGCAGAGGAAGTGGCGCAGATTGCGCTTGCTGCCCTCTGAGTTGTGTGACGACGCCACTTTTGCCCGTCGCGTCTGGCTGGATTTGACCGGAGCCATTCCGCCGGCGGATGAGGCGAAGGCCTTTGTCGCGGATTCGGACCCGGCCAAACGAAAGCGGCTGATCGACCGTTTGCTGGAGTCGCCGGAATTCGCGGACTACTGGGCGCTGAAGTGGGCGGACCTGCTTCGCGTGGAGGAGAAGGTCCTCGATCGCAAAGGGGTCGCCGCGTTCCACGGCTGGATTCGTCAGTCCATCGCGGAGAACAAGCCTGTCGATGATTTTGCGCGCGAGATTCTCACCGCATTGGGCAGCACCTATACCGTTGCGCCGGCCAATTACTACCGGGCCCTGCGGGCGCCGGACCGTCGCGCCGAGGCGGTCGCGCAGATCTTCCTTGGCACGCGCCTGACCTGCGCGAAGTGCCACAATCATCCCTTCGAACGCTGGACCATGGACGATTACTACGGGTTCGCCGCGGTGTTCGACGGAATGGATTACGAGATCAAGGAAAACAAGCGCTTCGACAAGAACGACAAGAACAACTTCGTGGGCGAGCAGATCGTGAAGCTGGTCGCGAAGCGGAATCTCAAACACCCGAAGACAAAGAAGGAGCCGGCGCCGCAATTGCTCGGCGTTGGCGCCCGGATCGACAATGTCGAGAAGCGCCTGAACGAACTCGCCGATTGGTTGACGGCTGCAGGCAATCCGCTCTTCGCCCGGGTCCAGGTCAACCGGATCTGGTCGCATCTGATGGGGCGGGGGATCGTGGAGCCGGTCGATGACTTTCGGGCGACGAATCCGCCCACGAATCCGGAACTGCTGGACGCCCTGACCGCGGATTTCGTTCGCAGCGGGTTCGATCTTCGGCATGCCATCCGCACGATCTGCGCGTCGCGCGCCTACCAGCTGGACTCGCGGCCGAATGCGACCAATGCCGACGATGAGATCAACTTCGCGCGCGCACTGCCGCGGCGTCTTGGCGCGGAGCAGTTGCTGGATTCCGTGCATGGCGTTCTGGGATCGTTGCCGAGGTTTGAGGGTTATGACCAACCCATGCGCGCGTCGCAGGTGCCCGGCATTCGGGCGGTTTATCGTCCCAAGCGACCGACGCCGGGCGACCGGTTTCTGCATCTGTTTGGCAAGCCGCCGCGGCTTACAGACTCGGACACGGAGCGCGTGAACGACACCTCGTTGGCGCAGGTCTTTGAATTGACCAGCGGTGAGACGCTCAATGCCTTGTTGGCGGATGAGAAGAATGCGTTGACGACGTTGGAGCAGAACTGTGGCGTCGATGACATGCTGGTGCGCGAGCTGTATTGGAAGATGTTGACGCGCGAGCCCTCGATGGAGGAAAGACGCGCGGCGACAGGCTATTTGAAGCGGTCGAAAGACCGTCGCGCGGCGGTTGAGGATCTCGCCTGGGCGCTGTTGAACGCCAAAGAATTTGTGCTGAGAAAATGAACCACCCGATCACCCCCAATCAGATTGCCCGCACGGTCGAACTCTCGCGACGTCAGCTGCTCAAGGTCGGCGGCATGGGGGCGTTGGGTCTGACGATGCCGAAGATTCTGCGCGGCAGCGAGTACCCGGGCGGGCGGCCGCCGGCGCGGGCGAAGTCGGTGATCTTCCTGTTCCAATGGGGCGGCCCTTCGCATGTTGACATGTTCGACATGAAGCCGGACGCGACGAAGGAATATCGTTCGCCCCACAAGCCGATCCGTACGTCGAACCCGGATCTGCTGACCAACGAGCATCTGCCGCGGGTGGCGAAGATCATGGACCGCTTCACCGTGATCCGCTCCGTTCATCACAGGATGAACAATCACAATTCGGCCGGTTATTACGCCTTGTCCGGGCATGCGCCGGCGACGGACGATCAGCGGCTGCGGGATTCGATCGATCTGTATCCGGCCTACGGTTCGGTGGTCGATCATCTTGCGCCGAACGAAGCGGGAGGACTGCCGACGTTTGTGAGTTATCCGCATGTGGTGGCCGACGGTTCGCGCACGCCGGGGCAGGCGGCGAGTTTCCTGGGCAAGAAGCACGACCCCTTGTTCGTGCCTCGCGATCCGAACGAGCCGGACTTTCAACTGCCCGAACTCAGCCTGCCGAACAATCTGAGCATGGACCGCCTGCAGGCGCGCCGGGGATTGCAGGAGCTGATCGATCGGCAGTCGCGGCTGCTGGACTACTCAGCGGAAGCCCGCGGCCTGGACGCGTATTACCAGAAGGCGATCGGGATGTTGAACAGCGAGCGGCTGCGCAAGGCGTTCGATTTGTCCGGCGAACCGGCCGTGTTGCGCGACGCCTACGGCCGCACGACCTACGGGCAGGGTTGTCTGTTGGCGCGGCGGTTGGTGGAAAGCGGGGTGAAATTCGTGACCTGCTATTTTTCGCGGAGCATTGGCGGACAGAGCACGACGACCGGAGGTTGGGATACCCATGGCTTCAACAACACACGGATGTATCCCATCGTGGAGAAGCGACACTTTCCCATCACGGACATCACGCTGCCGACCCTGATTCATGATCTCGAGCAACGCGGGATGCTGGACGAAACGCTGGTGGTCTGGATGGGGGAATTCGGCCGGACGCCGAAGATCAACAAGAACGCCAGTCGCGACCATTGGCCGCGCTGCTACAGCGTGTTGCTCGCAGGGGGCGGTGTGAAACCGGGCTACATCTACGGGGCCAGCGACAAGACCGGCAGCGAGCCGGCGGAAAATCCGGTGAAGCTCGAGGACCTCGCCGCGACGATCTACCATCTCATGGGCATCGACTCCACCGCGTTGATTCAAGACCTCCAGAAGCGCCCGCTCATGATTTCCAGCGGCGAGCCGATCCTGGATGTCGTGGCGTGAGAGGGGGCGCGGAATTCATTCCGCGCTCCGTTTCTGCCGCCGTGCCCGCTCGTAATCGAGGAGAACGAGCCTACTTCAACTCCGCGAGGCGCAGTTTGCGGTAGGTGACGGACATGTCGCGGTTGCCGTGGAGCTGGAGGCCGAGAGGGCCTTCCTCGATCGCGGAGTCCGACTTGTAGGTCATCACCTTCTTCCCGTTCAGCCAGACGGTGTATTGCTTGCCGACGGCCTGGATCTTCATTGAATTCCAGTCCTTCAGCTTCAGCAGTTCCTTCACGCCCTCGGCCTCGACAGGGTATCCCTTGCCGGGGATGTAGGGGGAGCCGGTCATGTCCCGCTTGAGGGAGCCGGAGATGCCGATCTGGATCTGATCCTGGTTGCGCACGTGGACGCCGGTGTCGATGACGCCCTCACCAAACTTGAAGTCGAACGCCATGACGAAATTCCGGTATTTCTTCTCGGTCCAGATGACGGAGCCCTTTTTCTTGGGGCCGCTTTGGATGCGCAGTTCGCCATCGACGGCCCGGTACCAGCCGGCCTGGTCGTTGCCTTCGGGGACTTTCCAGCCGCTGAGGTCCTTGCCGGTGAAGAGGGGCTTCATCTTCGGGGCGGCGAAGGCGGAGGCTGCGGAGAGGGACAATGCGAGTCCGAACGGGAGCAATTTCTTCATGACGATAGGAGAAGGGGTAATGGGATGAGTTGCAAGACTGAATGCGCCGGGGCGCCCCGCCTCCTTCAGGCGCGGGTTTCCCGATCGACCAGTTCCCTGTAGGCGGTCCGCAATGTCTTCAGCAGGGGCGAGGGCGTGACCGGGGTTCCGTCGATCGAGGCGATCTCCAACAACTCCCACGTGCTGACCGTGAGGAATACGCCGGTTTTGGAGGCCAGTTTGGACGCCGCACAGGTCGTTTCATTGCAGCCGATCCCCAGTTCGGCCGCGAGTTCCATGACCGCCGCGCGCGTGATGCCGGGCAGGGCGCCGCAGAAGACCGGGGGCGTGTGGATCGTGTCGTCGCCGATCCAGAAGATGTTGGATGAGGTGAGTTCGGCGACCTCGCCGCGTTCGTTCACGAGGACAGCGTCGTCGGCGCCGGCCTTGTCGGCTTCGTCCTTGGCCAGGATGTTGATCAGCCGGTTGGTGGACTTGATGGAAGCGAGCGGGCTGTCGGATTGCACGCGGAAACGGCTGGTGATCAGGCTGCGGCGCGGAGGGGGATCCGGGATCACGGGCGCGGGGTGCGTTGTGATTGTGATTGTGGGATCGTCGGCTCCCTTGGGGGAACAGCCGCGCTGTCCGGATCCGCGGGTGATCTGGATTCGGAGGACGCAGTCGGAGGCGTTGTTCCGATCGATCAGACTGACGACCGCGTCGTGGAGGGAATCGTCTGGCAGAGGGGGGTGGATGCCGAGCGTTGCAAGTCCGTGATTCAGCCGCGCGAGATGCGCGACCCAGCGGAACGGGGCGCCTTGGTAAACCCGCATGGTCTCGAAGACCCCGTCGCCGAGTTGGAAACCCCGGTCTGAAATCGGAACGAGGGCTTCGCTTTCGGGAAGGAGCTTTCCGTTGAGGAAGACGAACATGGTCGGATTCAACGAATGGTGGGGGATTGGCATCGGGCGCCGCGCGAAGCGCTTTGGGAGACGCCGATTGGGATGACGGAAGGAACGGTCATTGTTCCGGGACGTTCGTGTTGGCGGGGCGTCGCGCCGTGGCCGGGGTTGGCCGCTTCAACGCCGCAAGGAATCCTGCGGCCTTGGCGAGGGTTTCGTCATATTCCGCCGCCGGATCGGAATCGGCGACAATGCCGGCTCCTGCGTGGAACCAGGCCCGGCCTTCGGCGCACACCGCCGTGCGGATGGCGATGTTGAGCTGACTTTCTCGATTGAATCCCAGGTAGCCGATGCCCCCGGTGTAGGGGCCGCGGGTGACGGGCTCCAGTTCGTCGATGATCTCCATCGCGCGGATCTTTGGGGCGCCGGTGATGCTGCCTCCGGGAAAACAGGAGGCCAGGGCGTTGAAGTGGGTGACGTCCGGTCGCAGCCGTCCCTCCACCGTGGACACCAGATGCTGCACCTGCGCGAAGCGTTCGAGACGAAGGAGGTCGGGAACCTTCACGGATCCGAACTCGCAGACCCGGCCCAGGTCGTTGCGAAGAAGGTCGGTGATCATGACCAGTTCTGCGCGTTCCTTTTCGCTGGTCTGGAGTTCAAAGGCGAGGCGGGCGTCCTCGTCCGGATCATTGGAGCGTGGACGGGTGCCCTTGATCGGCCGGGTCTCGATGTGCGAACCGCTGAGTTTCAGGAAACGTTCGGGCGAGGAGGAGGCGAGCTGGAAATCGCCGCAATCGAGCCAGGCGGAGAATGGCGCGGGAGAGATGTCGGCGAGGCGTCGGTAGAGTCCCCAACCGTCTCCGGGCCAGGGCGTGGACAGCCGCTGCGAAAGGTTGACCTGATAGATGTCGCCGGAACGGATGTATCGCTGCGCCCGTTCAACCCGGGCAATGAAGTCCTCGCGGGTGAGATTTGAGGACACGGCCGAATTGTCCTCCTCCTCGTTCTCGTTCTCGATGTCCGGCAAGGACGGGCATTTCTCCAGTCGGCTGCGCCATGCCTTGGCCGCTTCTTCCGCACGGGCTTCACCTCGCGACCCGTCCTCCGCCAGGCCGGTCGACACGATCCAGGTCTTCCGCAGTTGGTGGTCGAACACGACCAGGCTGTCGTGGAATCCCACTTGGCAGTCGGGCAGTTCGAGGTCGTCCACGGCGCGGCGTGTGAGTCGCGGCTCGACGAAGTTCTTCAGGTCGTATCCCCAGAAACCGAAGCAGCCGCCGAGCGGGAAGGGAAGATCGACCTCGTCCAGGATTTCGTAGCGCGCCATGAGCGTGTCGAGGACGGCCCAAGGGTTGCCGAACTGGCGTTGTGTTCCCGCGGCGGAGCGGGTTTCGCAGCGCGATCCGAACGAGCGGAACGTCAGGAAGGGGGCCGCCGCGACGAAGGAGTAGCGCCCTTGATGGGAATCGTGGGGGTGGCTGCGCAGCAGGATCGCGCCGCGGGCGTCGCCGAGAATCTCAACCAGGTCTTCCGGCGATGACTCGCAATCGAATTCCTGAATGATCGGGCGCATGGCGTTTCAAGCGCGCAGCGCCTTCTTCAGTCCCCGGTCATTCTTGAGCGGGCTGACGAGGGCGAGGCAGATGTTTTCGGGCCTCAGGAAGTCGCGGGCGACCTGCCGGACCTGGGCGGCGGTGATGGCGGCGATCTTCTTCTTCACGCCGGCGGGCGAGGAGACGCTGCCGTAGCCCAGTTGTTGTTCGCCCAGGGCCATCATCTGGTTCTCCGTGCCTTCGAGATTGAGGTCGATCTGGCCGAGCAGGTACTCGCGGGCGTGGCGGAGTTCGGCGGAGGTCGGGGGCTTTTCACACAGGCGTTGAAATTCCTGCACGATCAGCCGCAGGGCCTTGGGCAGGGCCTCGGTGTCGAGGCCGGCGGAGATCGTGAGCGAGCCGACGTCTTCGAACAGGCTGACGGAGCTGTAGATGTTGTAGACCAGGCCGTGATCTTCGCGAATGACCTGGAACAGGCGGGAACTCATGTTCTCGCCGAGAATGGCGTTCAGGACCCGAAGGGCATGGCGACGCTCGTCGTGTCGCGAACAGGCGCGGATGCCCATGGCCAGTTGCGTCTGCTCGGTGTCGCGGGTGACGAGGCGCACCCAGGGCTCGGTCTGATTCACCTCCACCGAGGGCATGACCAGCGGTTTGGCGGCCTTCGGGAAGCGTTTGGCGTAGCGGGAGACTTCGGCGACGATGGCGTCGTGCTTCAGGTTGCCCGCGGCGGCGATGACCGTGTTGCCGGCGTGGTAGTTGTTCTGCAGGAACGTGACGAGGTGGCGCCGGCTCATGCGGTCCAATGTCTCATCCGTGCCGACGATGTTTCGTCCGAGCGGATGATCCGGCCAGAGGACCTCGTTGAGAACCTCCTGCACATGTTGGTGGGGCTGGTCGAGATACATCAGGATCTCCTCCTTGATCACGCTGCGCTCCTTGCGGATCTCGGCCGCCGGAAAGGTCGAGTTCAGCAGCATGTCCATGAGGACGTTCAACAGCTCGGGAAAGCGGTCGTGCGGGGCCTTGGAGTAGTAGCAGGTGTGGTCCTCGCTGGTGAAGGCGTTGAGGTAGCCGCCGATGCCCTCGACGGCCTGCGAGATCTGCCGCGGCGTGCGGCGGCGCGTCCCCTTGAAAAGCATGTGCTCGATGAAATGGCAGACGCCGTTCAGCCGGGCGGGTTCGAAGCGCGAGCCCACGCCGACCCAGACGCCCACGCTCACGCTTGCGCGCTGGGCCATGGATTTGGTCACAACCGTCAGGCCGTTGTCGAGTTGGGTGGTCTTGTACATTTTCGGGACCGGGGTTTCTATATCCGAAATCCGAAAAACGAAACACGAAACCAATCTGAAAATCGAAATGTGAAACGGCGGGCGGGCGGCGGTGGTTGGCTTTTCGGGGGGGGCTGGATGCGCTTGGGGCGGGGACGAGCGCACTGCCAAACACAGAGGACACGGAGGGAAGGAGAACCACAGAGAAAGACCGGTTCAACCCTGAGGTTTTGCGTGTTGCGCGCCATCGGGGGCCGTGCCTCGCGCCGCCCTTTCAGCAAGGGCTTTTGAAGTGGGCTCGACGGAGTCTCTCCCCACCGGGTTGTCGCTTCCTTCGGGGCTTTGGGGACGCTGTTGTATTCGGGGCGTGTTCGAGGTGACGGCTATTGCCAGTCCGTCCAGTATCTAGGGAATTTGAAATCGGGCCGTAGCGTGTCGGATTGACGCCGATTCAAAGAGACTCAATCCACCGATAAGGTAGAAACCACCACGTGTTGTATACGTGGAAATAGTGATGGTGAGTGTTGTTGATATCGCTCTCAATAAATGCGTCGCCCCGCATCTGACAATTCTCAAACCGCATATCGATGCATGCCCAAGCCAACGCGAGGATCCAATATGCCAAGAACAGCGTTACTGTCTTTTTGCTCCGTAGTCTTGAGCTTTGCCGAAATAGGATTATTGCCAAGCCAAACCAGAATACGGCAGCGAATATCGGAACATAGAACGCGAAGAATCCGTGCAAACCTGACGGTACATTCAAGATGCCCTTCAACGATAACAGGACAAGCATGTGGATCCACCCCGCCACGCTGCATCCAAAAAGGGCTAACGGAATCCACCAGATGTATTTGATGGGAGGCTTGGCTGACATGCGTTTGTTTTCACCTTCGTTTCGAGATTCGAATTTCAGAAGGCTCAATTGAACGCCCTGGCGATGCTCTTGGGCGGGCCGACGCGGCGGCGGTAGCGGAGGATGAGTTCCATGGCTTCATCGACGGAGTCCACGAGTGTGGCGAGTTCGATATCGCCCTTGCTGATGAATTTCCCGCCTTCGAGGGTGGTCTTCATCCATTTGAGCAGGCCGCCCCAGTAGTCCTTGCCGAAGAGGATGAGAGGGAAGTGGGTGATCTTGTGGGTTTGGACGAGCGTCGCGACCTCGAAGAATTCGTCGAGGGTGCCGAAGCCGCCGGGCATGTAGACGAAGCCCATGCTGTATTTCACGAAGCTGACCTTGCGGGCGAAGAAGTAGTGGAAATCGACCGGGATGTTGATCCACCTGTTGCCGGTCTGTTCGTGGGGGAGGCTGATGTTGAGGCCGACGGATTTGCCCTTGCCCTGCTTGGCTCCCTTGTTGGCGGCTTCCATGATGCCGGGGCCGCCGCCGGTGATCACAGCAAGATTCTGCTTGGCGAGTTCCTTGGCCAGCGCCACGGACGCCTTGTAGTAGGGATCGGTGGTCTTGGTTCGCGCCGAGCCGAAGACGGTCACGGCCGGTCCGACCTGGGACATGGTTTCGAAGGAATCGACGAATTCAGCCATGATCCTGAAGATGCGCCATGGGTCCTCCTGGTGGAATTTCTGGTAGGTTTCGCTCATGCGCGGGAGGATAGAGCCCCTTTCAGTAATACCCAAGCCCCGCGTTGTCCCCGGTCTTGAGCGGACGGACCTGGGCGAGGAGAGTCGCGGAGGGGAACGCGGAAGGGGATCCGGGGATCGGGCGTCAACGATCCAGCAGGGTCCCGATTTCGACCGGAGTGGCGGTTCCGGTGGTTCCCAGTTTGTGGATGACCACGGAGGCGGCGGCCATGGCGATTTCCATGGCTTCCTGGTTTTTCGCCCCCGTCGCGAGCGCCGTTGCCAGGTTCGCGGTCACGGCGTCGCCGGCGCCGACGATATCGATATCCCCGTGGACGGGGTGGGCGGGGGCGGCCAGCGTCGCGGCGCCGGGAGAGCCACAGAGGATTCCGTCGGGGCCCAGGGTCACGAAGAGTCGTGACGCCCGTGATTCGGCGGTCTTTCCGACGAGTTCCAGGAATGGCGCGTTTTCGGCCTCCGGGCCGGTTGCAAGTCTGCGGCGGAACTCTGCGTCATTGACCTTAAACGTCACGGGCGGGAAGCGATCGATGGCGTTGCGGCTGTCGCCGAGGATCAACGGGGCCGTCGGGCGTGAGCGGATCTCATCCAGCGTGGCGAGGACATCCCCGGTGATGGCCCCGGCGCCGGGGTTGTCCACCTGGTCCAAAGCAATGACGGCGTCGACTTCGTCCGCCAGATCCAGAAGCCGAGTCCGGATCTGTCGGCCGACAGCGGCCGGCGTCGGCGACCAGTTCTTGAAATCGAGGCGGTTGAGTTCCTCGGGGGGCTGGCCATCCCGGATGAGGAGGGGCTTGGTGTAGGTGAAGGTGCGGCGTTGGTCGGTCTGGATGAAATGGGAGAGATCGACCTGGTTGCCGGCGTTCTTTAGAGCCTGCAGCAATTCGGCTCCCTCGCCGTCGTGGCCGTAGAATCCGACGGGGTGGATGGCTCCAACGCCGAGGGAGACGAGGTTGTTGAGAATCGTGCCCGCGCCGCCGGGTTGGGAGCGGACGTTGACGACGTTGCGGACCTCCAAGCCGGTTTCGATGGAGGTCTCGGCCTTTCCTGGGTCGATCTCAAGATAGCGATCCAGGCAGAAGTCGCCGACAATGGCGATGCGCAACGCGGGAAAGCGTGCGGCGATCTCCTGAAAGCGTCCCGTGTTCATGCGCCGCGCCTTGGATCACTCCGCGAGTTCGCTCCACAAGCGGTGCAGAAAGGCGGCATTGTCGTGCTGGATGTAGCGCATGTCGCCGCCCATGCGGGCGTAGCTCTTGCAGAAGCGAAGGTAGTATGCGGGATGGTCCTTCGGCGGTTCGCCCTGCGACCAGTCCCAGTCCCCGGGTTGCAGGTCGACCACATGGATGGAATGGCCGGACACGGTTTCCCGTCCGTCCTGCAGGCGGAGATTGTTCACGCAGCTGAGGCTCTTTTCGAAGACCTGCGGTCCCATGATGGCGGAGCCGATGGACAGGACGACGCCGCCGTCGAGGTTGTCGACCGAACCGCAGAAGGTCTCGAAGCTGACCTGCGCGGCGCGGCCGACGGCGGCTCCGCTGAACATGGGATGGCAGGAGATGATGTCGTAGCCGATGCCGGGATGCACGGTCAGTGGGACGCCGTGGACAAAGGAGGAGGCGAGGATGCTGGCGTGTTTCCAGTGATGTTCCACGCGATGCAGGCCGGGGGCGAGGTTGTGGCGCTCCATGAACTGGGCCAGCTCAAGTCGCGCCGGAGCCAGGGGATGGTTCATGTCGCCGGCCACGAGGTTGCGGAGGTTGGCGGGATCCGGCAGGACGGCACCGTCGCCGTGGATGAAGGCGGCGAGCGAATCACCGTAGCCCCAGCCAAAGGCGCCGCCGGAAAGCAACGCGAGCATGATGTTGCGGCCTGTCTCGTCCCAGGAGCCGAACGTCCCTTCGGCGACATTGGAGCGGACGCATTCGGTGGAGCGCCCCTGGTAGGCGAATTCCCAGTCGTGAATCGTGCCGGCGCCGTTGGTGGCCAGGTGGTTCACCCAACCGTCGGCCAGCAGTCGGTCGATGACCGGCGCCGCCCCATTGCGCAGCAGATGGGCGCCGTAGATGAGGATGACGGCCGCGTTGCGTTTTTTGGCGTCGCGAATCCGGTCCGCGCAGTCGCTGATCTGCCGGGCGACTTCGTCGGGACAATCCGGCGGCGGGGCGTCGGGGGCGATGAGGATGTCCTCAACCCGGCTGAGACTGTTCCGGTCGGCCAGGGGATGAACCCTGAGCCGGCTCGAATCGATGCGTGTTCCCAATCCGCTCATGTCGTTGCTGTCATTCTCCGAAAATCAGTTTCACCAGCGGTTCGGCGTCCCGATAGTCCGCGATCACGATGTCGGCGCCCACACCGGTGAGCCGGTCGCGTTTCCATTCGTCCACGGAGCCGGAGCCGTTGTTGGCCTCATCGCTCGCCACCGCGACCGCGAGGCCGCCGAGCTCTTTGGTGTTTTCAATTTCCACATAGCCGTCGCCAAAGGAGAGGAGGTTCCCGCCGTCGATGCCGTGTTCCTCGAACATGCGATCCATGGCGATCTTCTTGGAAAAGGACCTGTAATCGTCGCGCGCGCCGTAGATGCGGCCTTGGAAAAGGGCGTCGACGCCGAGAAGTTCCGCCTCCTCGCGGACGTAGGCCTCGTCCGTGCCGCTGAGGAGGTAACAGGTGAGGTCGCGGGATCGGAGCGCCTGCAGGAGATCTCCGACCTTGTGGACGAGCCAATCCCCTGGGGTGGAGGCGCCGTTGCGCAGCCCTTCCTTCCGGTCCCGGATACGCTCGTCGAGCCGCCGCAGATATTCGTGTTTGTACCAGAGAGGGTCCCTGGGTTTGCCGCCGCGCTCCTCCACCCGTTCGGCGAAGCGGATCATCTGGTAGATGGTCTGCTTGCCGTTGAGTTTCATGATATCGTCGAACAGCATGGCCCGCACGCCGGTCTCGGAGTCGCCCTCCACGCGCGGCAGCATTTCTGCGAACATGGGGACCATGACATCCGGCCAACCCTGGCGGATCAGGGAAAGGGTGCCGTCAAAGTCGAAGACGACATGGCTGGCTCGCGGCCGGGGGTGGAAGCCGGAGGCGATCTGGATGAAGCCGCTGAACGCGTCGGTCGAAACCATTTTCTGGGAGAGTTGACGCGCGGATCAGACGTCGCAGATTTCGACGCCCTGGCGGAGGGAGGCGAGCTTGTCCTTCCGCTTGGGGATGAATTCCTGGCCGATGTAGCCCTTGAAGCCGGTCTTGAGAATGGCGCGGATGATGGCCGGGTAGTAAAGCTCCTGAGAGTCGTCGATCTCGGCCCTGCCCGGGACGCCGCCGGTGTGATAGTGGCTGATATACTCGTGGAATTGCCCGATGCGGCGGATGCAGTCGCCCTCCATGATCTGCATGTGATAGATGTCGTAGAGGAGCTTGAAGCGATCAGAGCCGATGGCCTTGCAGAGTTCGACGCCCCACTCGGTGTGGTCGCACATGTAGTCCTTGTGGTTCACCCGGCTGTTCAGGAGCTCCATGCTGATGGTGATCTTGTGCTTTTCGGCGAGCGGCATGATGCGCTTGAGACCGATGGCGCAGTTCTTCAGGCCCTCCTCGTCATCCATTCCCCTGCGGTTGCCGGAGAAACAGATCAGGTTCTTGAAGCCGGCCTTGGCGACCTGTTTGAGGCGCTCCTCGTAGATCTCGTAGAGCGTGTCGTGGTGTTCGAGCCGGTTGAAGGCCTGCCCGATGCCGCCGACCTTGACGCCCTGAGGGGTCTTGGCGCTGGGGTAACTGACCATTGCGCAGTCCAGGTCGTGCTTGCGCACGGTGGCGAATTGTTCGGGGTCGAGAAGTTCCACCGACTGCAGACCGAACTTCTTTCCCTCTCGGCAGAGGGTGTCGAGATCGATGTTCTTGTAGCACCACTTGCAGACCGAATGATTGACGTTGCCCTTCATATCGGCGGCAACGGCGTCAGCCGTCTTCAACGACAGGGCGAGGGAGCCGATCGCGGCGGCGGCGGCGGTCTGTTTCAGGGCTGCGCGGCGGGAGATTGCTTGGGACATGGCGGTATGGAAATGAGGAGTCTGAGTGGTCTGGTGTCGATTGTCTGCGGACGGGACCACTACACTTGAAGGGCGCCAGCGCGTCAATCGCGGAACGGCGGAGGAACACGCGCCTTGAAATCGACGCGCTTGACAGTGATTGCCGCTGTCGCGTAAAGACAATGTATTGACGCGCGACCACGCTTCATCGCGGCCGGAGACCTGGTTCCGGCGTCGGTGTGGTTGCGTAACCCGCTCCGAGTGAAGAGCGTCCGAAGAGGCGTGTCGCAGTTCGGCGTGCTTTTGTTTCGGAGCAAGGTTGTGGGGCCAGTTGACCTCGGCGATCGGGCGAACGGCGACCTGAATGGCGCGTGGCCGCATGTCCATGCGGCGGGCAAACAATCGTAAGTTTTTGTATGGCAGACGAAAGACAGAAGAAGCTCGACGGCTCCTGCGCCGTGTTGGGACTGGACATCGTGGGATTCTCGAAGATGAAAGACGAGGATCAGGTGAATTCCATCCAGCACCTTTACCGCTGGATCACCGAGGCCCTGGCCAATCACAGCATCACCAGCGAGCAGTTTCGTTGGAGTCCTGCCGGGGACGGCGGTTTTCTCACCTTCAACACCTCGAAAATCTGCCAGAAGGCGATCGACGTCGCCTTCACGATCTGCGGCAAGGCGAAGATGCCGGACTGGCGTCCGACCAGCGGCGAGGCCATCCGGCTGCGTCTGGGCCTGCACGCCGGGACGGTCACGGAGGAGGATGATTTCGGCTGGAAGACCAATGTCTGGGGGGTGGGCATCAATACGGCTGCGCGAATCCTGGCGGTTTCGGCTTCCGACCAGCTGCTCATCTCCAAACAGTATTTCGACACCTACATCCTGTCCCATCGCAAGAACGACTTTGAGATCGGCGACGTGCACTGGCGCACGGTGAAGCACGGCGTGGGCGTGGAGGTCATGAACGTCAACCGGCACGACCTTTGTCTGTCGCAGACGGAGGCCGAGAACCGTCGATGGCAGGCGGTTGGGGGGCTGTGGCAGAAGACGATCCAGAATTACACCTACCTGATTCACGACGCGATGAAGTCCGGCGATCCGGTGGCGGCCCTGGCGAGCGCAAAGTTTCTGCTGGAGCTGAAGGCCGATGGGCCGGTTCGGGAGCTGTGCCATATGATCGGGCGCAGCGAGATCAAGCCGAGCAAAGTGTATCCGCCGCAGACGCACATCCTGTTCAGTCAGATGCCGCCGGATCTGCTGTTCAAGGTGATCGAGCAGTCCGAGCCGCGGCTGTTTTCGAAGGACGAGACCCTGTTCAAGACCGGCGATCCGGCGAACAGCTGCTTCTTCCCGGTGTCGGGCACGATTGTGCTCGATCTGCCGGATCACCCTGATCCGATCCCGATCCCCAAGGGGCAGATGACGGGCGAGTTTGCATTGTGGATCCCCAACATCGCGCGCACGGGTTCAGTCCGGGCGTTGGATGACGGCCTGGTGCTGGAGATTCCGAACGCGAAGTTCAAGGGCTTCATCGACGGGGTTCCGGACGTGGCCAACGTGATCTACGGGATCATCCGCAAACGCATTGCGGAGAACGTGCTGACGTCGCACAAGCTGTTCCCGGAGGTGCGCGAGAAACACGAGATTGACCTGTCCGCATTCCCGGCGGTCTGCCAGAAGCACGCCGCCGGAAGCGAACTGAATCTCACCGACTCGGTTCATGTCCTGTTCAGCGGCAAGGTGGAGATCTCGCCGGATGGCGGCCCCGCTTTGGAGGTTGAGGGGAACAGCAGTTTCGGCGGCGAGGTCGCGGTGGGCATCATCTCCGAGATCGGTGAGCCGGACGGCGAGACGGCCAAGGTGATCGAGGATACGGTGGCGGTCACGATCCCGCATGACGCGCTGCGCAAGGTGCAGGACGAATCGGAATCGACGCAGAATGCCTGGAACGCCGTGTGCGGTCAGCGACTGGGGCAGATCCGTCGCGCCGCCAAGAAGCAGGGCGCCTGAGCCCGGCAGGTCGCGGACGTCAGGAAAAAAACTGCACGCCCAGCTTCATCAACTGGGACCCGGATATCCGGCAGTTGAACCATCTGCGGAAGATGCCGCCGGACTTCTCATTCTCGTCCTTGTAGGCGGTAAGCGTTTCCTTGAAGTCCATCACGTTGGTCGCGTTGCCCAGTTCACGGATGATCTCACGGTCCCGCTTGAAGTAGCCGGGGTTCAGGAAGTTGACGAGCCGCGCCATCAGGACCCCCTTCCTGTGCATGGCCAGCCAGAGAACCTTGTCCTCATACAGATCCCTCGACCATGCGTTCTTCATGCAGATGGCGTTCTGAAAGGTGTTGAAGCCGCCTGGAGCTGATTTCATAGATGAGGGGAGTTAATCGAAACCGGCAGGGGATGTCGATAGCGGATTCGGCGGGGATGGGAGCCGAGGCGCGATCATCACGCTCATCGAGCGGCCTGCGGAGCGGGGCGGGGCGCCCGGATGCCCCCAAGGCTCAATCGCCTTGATGAACCTCTGGACGGTCTCGGCGCCGACCTCCTTGTGCATGTTCTCGCGGCCCCGGAAGCGCAGGCTCACCTTGACCGGATGGCCGTCGGCAAGGAATCCAATGGCGTGGCCCAGTTTCTCTTGGAAATCGACCTGATCGGCGTCGGGTCGCGGCTGAACTTCTTTCGTCCTGTTGGTTCGGATTCCGGATCCGCGCTTCCGCGTCTCCAAGTGACGTCGGACGAGCTCATCGAGCGAGGGAAGGTCCCGGTTCGTCCGCTCGATGTTCCTTCTGCGTCTCCGTCGTCCGCGGGAGTTCGGATCCTCCGGATCCACCCCTCCGGCGATCACCCCTGGTCCGGCGACTCGTCTTCCTGGTCGTGCTCAGGGTCCTCGTCGTATGGCTCCTCGTCCAGGTCGGCCGGACGACTATGTTTCGGGTGGGGATTCTCGGCGCGCTTGTTGCGGGGCAGAGGCGCGATCATCACGCTCATCGAGCGGCCTGCGGAGCGGGGCGGGGCGTCCGGATGCCCCCAGGGCTCGATCTCCTTGATGAACTTGTCCACGGTCTCGGCGCCGACCTCCTTGTGCATGTTCTCGCGGCCGCGGAAGCGCAGGCTTACCTTGACCTTCATGTCCTCGCAGAGGAAGTGGATGGCATGCTCCAGCTTGGTGTGGAAATCGTGCGGGTCGGTGACCGGCCGCAGTTGGACCTCCTTCACCTTGTTTGCGTTCTGGTGCTTCTTGGTTTCCTTCTCCTTCTTGGACTGCTCATACTTGAAGCGGCCGTAGTCAACAAGCCGGCACACGGGCGGGTTGGCCTTGCCGGAGACCTCGACGAGATCCACTCCGAGTCCGCGGGCCAGCTTGAGAGCTTCGCCGAGAGGAAGGACGCCCACCTGCTTGTTTTCATCGTGTACCACCCGCACCTGAGGGGCGCGGATTCGTCCGTTGATTCGGACGCTGTCAGACGGGCGACGGGAAGGGCGACGACGCGGAGGACGACTCAAGAGGTCCTCCCGGGGAGAAGGTTGATCATATTGTCCAAAACAAATGTACTGACAAATGGGCGCGTGCCATGGGGCGTATTTATGCCACCGCGAAGAGGCAGCGCAAGGAAAAGTTGTCTCACCTGCGAACGATCATGTCGGAGGATTTGACTCCTCGAGGACGCCGGTCTGCCGCAGCCGCTCGATGACGCCATCCACAGTGCGCGCCACGGCTCCCTGGTTTTCCGCGACCACGCGCTGGGCCTTGTCGCCCATGGTTCCGCAGGCGCGGGGATCCGCCAGAAGTTCTCCGAGCGCGCGTTCCAGCTCCGTTTCATCTGCGACCTGACGGGCTCCGCCTCCATCCACGAATGCGCGGGCGACAGAGCGGAAGTTCTGCATGTTCGGGCCGAAGACCATGGCCTTGCCCAGCGCTCCCGGTTCGATGGGATTCTGCCCGCCCCTGGCGGTCAGGCTCTTGCCGACGAACGCGATGGTCGCCTGCCGATAGAAGTCCACGAGTTCGCCGGTGGTGTCGACCACCAGGCATTGCAGGTCGGCCGGCGCATTTGACGCGTCGTCCATCCGGCTGCGGAGCTGGAACGGGACGCCGAGTTCGCGCAGGGCCGCGGAGACCTGACTGCGCCGTTCCATGTGGCGCGGCACGAGGACGAGGAACAGATCGGGGAACCGCTTGCGGAGGTTCTGAGCGATGCGCGCCAGCAGGGCCTCCTCGCCGTCGTGGGTGCTGCCGCCGACAAGGACGGGAGCGCCGGCTTTCATGCCGCAACGTCCGAGCAGTCGGGCGGCGTCCAGCCTGGGCGAAGCGGGCGGTCTGGCGGCGTCGAACTTGAGGGCGCCGGGGATGGCGACGGCGCTTTCGGCGTAGCCGATCTCGCGCAGGCGTCCGGCGTCCGTTTCGTTCTGGGCGCCGATGTAGGCAAAGGAGGCGAAGAGCGGGCGGAACAACCAGCCGTGTTTGCGATAGCCGCGATAGGATCGGTCGGAAAGGCGGGCGTTGACAACCATGGCCGGAACGCCGTCCCGCTTCAGGCGCCACAGCAGGTTCGGCCAGATTTCGGCCTCGATCAGGATGAGCGCCGAGGGATGAAGCGCACGGAGGGCGCGATCCACGATCCAGAACTGGTCGATGGGGTAGTAGACCTTGACGACATGCCTGGGGAGTTCCTCACGCAGGCGGACCATTCCCGTGGAGGTGGTTGTGGAGACAACCAGTTGGAAACCGGGCAGCCGCGGCTCCAGTTCGCGGAGCAGTTCCGTGCAGACATTGACCTCGCCGACGCTGACGGCGTGAAGCCAGAGGACCCGTCTGTCCCTGAGGCGGTCCCGGAACTCCTGCGAATAGAAACCGAAGCGTTGTCCGAAGCCGCCGCGCCAGTTGCCCCGTCGCAGCATCTTCAGGAAGTAGAACGGCGCGCTGAGGCAGAAGAAGAGGAGGAACAGGACGTTGTAGACAATTCGGATCACCGGCGTCGCAAAATGTAGATCAGGCTGGTTGCGTGGGCCAGCGGAGAACGAGGTAGGCGAGGTAGGTCGCGACGAACAGGGCGCCCTGCCAGCGCCGCATCTGCATTTGGATCAGCATCAAGGGCAGCACGGCTGCGGCGATTCCGACCATGACGTAAAGATCGAGCCGGTTGAACTCCTCGCCATTCAGGGGGCCGGTCATGCTGGCGGTGCTGATGACCATGTAGGTGTTGAACATCACCGAGCCCAGGGCGTTTCCAATTGCGATCTCGCCGTGTTTCTTCAGCGCCGCCATCGCCGAGGCGGTCAGGTCCGGCAGGCTGGTTCCCAAGGCCACGACCGTCAGGCCGATCACGGCGTCGGACACGCCGATTCGTTGGGCGAGGTCCACCGCGCCTTCCAGCAGCAGGTGTCCGCCGCTGAGCACGCCCGCAATGCCGGCGACGATGAGGCCGATGTCCTTGGGGAGTTGGCCGGTGGTTTCCGGAACCTCATCCACGAATCCGGCGTCCTTGCTGCGGCGTTCCAGCCGGAAGCCCAGAATGGTGTAGGCGGCGAGACCGGCGAGCAGGATGCCGCCCTCCATGCGGGTGATCACGTAATCTGAAAGAAAGAACGCGAGCAGTACGCAACCGGCGATCATGATCGGGGCGTGGAGGCGGACGGTGTTCCGGTTGACCGGCAGGGTGGTTATCAGCGCCGGAACGCCGAGGACAAGGCCGATGGTGCAGATGTTGGAGCCCACGACATTGCCGATGGCGACGCTGTCGTTGCCCTTCAACGCGGCCTCCACGCTGACGCCCAGCTCGGGCATGCTGGTGCCGTAGGCGACCACCGTCAGTCCGACCACCAGCCGCGAGACGCCGAGAGAGAGGGCCAGCGATGCGGCGCCCTCGACCAGCCATTCCGCCCCGTAGTAGAGGAGAACGCAGCCGGCGAGAAGGAAAAGGGCGGTGACGAGCATGGGCGGTTTCGCTTGAGGCGCGGAGGATTCACGAACTTCGGGCCAAGCTCAAGAAGGAACGCCGGGGCTTCAATCGCTATTGACAGCGGCCCCGCCTTCCATAGCCTTTGTCGCCCAACGATCACAACAATACAAACCAGGCAATCATCATGAGATTCGGACTGAACAGCTTCCTCTACACCTCGCCCTTCACCGACAAGAGCTACAGCCTCATCCCCAAGTTCAAGAAGTGGGGCTTCGAGAGCATTGAGGTGGCCATTGAGGATCCCTCCCATGTGACGCCGGCCAGATTCAAGGCGGCTCTCGACAAGCATGACTTTGCCTGCGGCTCCATCTGCGCGGCCATGGGACCGGGGCGCGATTTCCGCGGCAATGCCACGGAGCAGCGCACGGCCATGAAGTACTGCAAGGCGCTCGTGGACATTGCGGCCGAGGTCGGCTGCCCCCGTCTGATCGGCCCGATCTACTCCGTGGTCGGCAAGGCGGACGCCGTGGATCCGAAGACGCAGAAGAAGGAGTTTGCGCTGGTGGTCAAGAACCTCAAGACGCTCGCCGCCTATGCCGGCAAAAAGGGCGTCGATCTCTGCATCGAGCCGCTCAACCGCTTTGAGACCGACTTTCTCAACACCTGCGACCAGGGTCTGAAGCTCATCAAGGCCGTCGGCGCGCCGAATGTGAAGATCCACCTGGACACCTTCCACATGAATATTGAGGAGAAGAACCAGGCCGCCGCGATCCGCAAGGCCGGCAAACTGCTGGGTCACTTCCACGCCTGCGGCAGCGACCGTGGCACGCCCGGCGGCGACCACATCGACTGGGAGCCGATCGTCAAGGCTCTCAAGGCGATCCGCTACAAGGGAGACATCGTCATTGAGTCCTTCACCACCGATGTGAAGGTCATCGCCCGCGCCGCGGCGATCTGGCGCAAGATCGAACCCAAGCGCGACGACATCCCGGTCAACGGCCTCAAGTTCCTGAAGAAGGCGTTCGGGAAGAAATAACGCCGCCGGCATTCCGTTTTACGCCACCCGAATGGACCGCATCCATTCGGGCGGTTTGCATCCTGCCCGCGGAGAGCGACTACTTCTGGTCCTCGAAGCCCTGAAGCGGCACGCTCCCGCAGTCGGAGCAGGAGCCTTCCGCGAGGATGAATTCCCCGAGGCATCGGGGGCAGTAGGAGCGTGATTCGGGGTCTGATCTGGGCGGAGGCTTGAGCAGGTCCGTCGGTTTCCAGCCGGCTGATTCGCAGCATGCTTCGAGGCATTGGGTTGACTTGTCCCGATGCCACCGCGCAATCCGGTCGCTCGGTTCAGCGGAGGCATCGACGGGAGCGAATCGGGATTCACGCATCAGGAAGGCGGCGTAGTCGCGGGCGTCGTTCTTGTCCTGCGTCGCGATGGCCGCGGCCAGGGGGTGAAATCGATACAGCAGCGGCAGCGCGACGCCGTCGTGGGCCCGGATTGCCGAGGGTGCGAAGAGCAGCATCGTCAACCAGGCGGTGAATCGTTCGTCGTCCGCTTCCGGATAGAGCCGGCGGTGTGTCCGGCGATAGATCACGCCGATCGGAATCGTCTGCAGCAGCGTCAGTCCGGCAATCCACCCCCAGAGATGCTGGAAGGAGTAGAACAGGCTCAGCGGCAGCAGGAGGACAAACAGGAACACGAACAGGATGTTCCCGAGAATCTCCAACCGGCGAATGGGCGCGGTTGCGCCGTCGAGCGCGGCTTTGGCCTCCTTCACGTCGAACCCGTCGGAGATCCAGTCCTGAATCAGCGTCTCCCGCCGATTGCGCGCCGCCGCGCGAATGCCGTCCAGGCCCTTGGCCAGGTCCACGGCGTTCTGTTCCGAAGGTGTTTTCCACCATTTGCAGCCGTTGATTTTGATCCAACGTCCGGCGGGAGAGATCGAATCGACGGAGTCCCAATCGAGGCATTCTTGAGGGGCCGCCGCCGTTCGTTCGCGCGCGATTCCCTCGGGCGACATCGCTATCGGCGGCGAGGCGGCGAGGAACATGCGGCGTCCCGGCGGCGCCACGGCCTTGAGGGCGATGGCGCCGCGGTCGTTGCCGAACAGCCTTCCCGGATGCCGGAGCCGGAACCGGCCGTTCCAGGTCAGCGCGATGGCGACCTCGCCGCGGGGGAGCCACACCAGGCTCTCAAGCAGATAGAACAGTCCCAGGACGACGAAGATGCCCTGCTGACTGTCCATCTCGATGGGCAACGCGTCCTGATCCGCCGTGGCGCGGTGAAGCCGCGTTCAACTGGGATCTTCCCGCACGTTGGGGCCGCCGCCGACCAGTTTCTTGAACCAGGCGCCGATGCCCACGACCGCCACGACGATCAGCTTCCACAGCTTCTTGAGCATCAATCCGAGCCAGGCGAAGAGGCCGAGTTTGGCCGCGGCGGCGGCGCCGCCGCCGACAATCAGGGCCGCGAGGCCGTACTGGGCGATCTTGTCGCCGTCCTGGTATTCGGCGTATTTCTGTCCGGTCTGGAAATGGTAGTTTTCCAGAAGCGAGTAGAAGACGGGCAACGTGGCCTCGATGTCCTCGGGGTCGATCACCAGCGCCACTTCCATCACGCCGTGTCTGCCCAGGATACGGGTGTTGTGATTGAGGATCTCGGATCCCTCCGATTCAGCGCGGATGGAGCATTCCAGCAGTTTGGTCTGGTCGTTGTAGCGCGGGGGCAGCTTCCAGCCGAGGATGTTCATGGCCGGGACGCCCATCTGGGCCCGCTCCTTGTTGGCGAACTCGGTCCCTCGCTTGATGGACTCCATCATGTCGTCCGGATTGAGGTCATCCTTGTCGTCGTCCTTCACATAGCCCACCGGATTGAACTCAAAGACGATGAACCAGTCGAAAGATTCCGGTGCGATCAGTCCCACCTCCTGGTCGCTGACGATGTTGCCGAAGGCCTCCATGATGGTCCGGGTGTCGTCCCCGTTGGCGAGCTTGAAACCTTCGGGGAGTTCGAGTTCAGCGACATCGCCCAGTTTCCCGACGCCGGGCCCCTCAGTCCAGGAGAAGCGCGAGATGAAGGCGTTGAACTCGGCCTCTTCATCGGCCTTGGCCGCTTCTGTCTCTTGTTCCGCCGCAAATATAGCCGGGACAAACGCCCACAGCAGTCCCCAAAGAATGATGTGTTTTTTCATGATGTCGGTCTGGTTGTGTTGTCGCAGGAGATGACTCTGTGCCCCCCTCTTTGGAAAGGAGTAACTCAAACAACGGCGGGGGAGTCAAGGAGCGGAAGGGGCGGCAGACAAAAGAAAGCCGCCCCATGTCCGGGGCGGCTTTGCGGTGTCGGAATCGTCCTTGGCGGCTCAGGAGCAGCCGAGGCTTTCGCCGCAGTTGAGGCACTTGTAGCAGGCGCCGTTGCGGACGACCACATTGCCGCAGTTGGGGCAGGTGGGCGCGTCCTGCTGGAAGTGCGCCACGGTGGCGCTCAGGCTGTTCACCGCGGTGACCGCAGTCTCGCCTGCGTTCTGTTCGGCCGCCGATTTCGCGATGAACTCGGTGTCGTCGGCCAACGGCAGTTCGGCGATCGGCTTGTTGACGGCCTGTTTCTCGACTTCTTCCAGGCCCGGCATGTCCAGCTCCGGCTGCCTGGGTTCGGCCGCCTGGCGGTAGCCGTCGAGGAATTCGATGGCCAGCCAGCGGAAGACGTAGTCGATGATGGAGTCGCACTTGCGGATGTCCGGATTCTTGGTGAAGCCGGAGGGCTCGAAGCGCTGGTGCGAGAACTTCTTGACCAGGGTCTGCAACGGCACGCCGTGCTGCAGCGCGATGGAGGTAAGCGTCGCGATGCTGTCCATCAGGCCGCCGATGGTGGAGCCTTCCTTGGCCATGGTGATGAACAGTTCGCCCGGGGCGCCGTCGTCGAACAGTCCGACGGTGAGGTAGCCCTCGTGGCCGGCAATCTCGAATTTGTGCGTCTTGGCGATGCGGGTCTCGGGCAGGCGCTTGCGCAGCGGCTTGATGGCCTGGGCTTCGAGGATCGAGATCTGTTCCTGGAGCTCGTCGACCTTCGACTTGAGATCGACGATCTCCACCTCCGCCTTGTCGGCGGTCTTGGCGTTGTCGGAGGCGTCGTCCTTGTTGGTGTTCAGCGGTTGCGAGCGCTTGGAGCCGTCGCGGTAGATGGCCACGCACTTGAGGCCCATCTTCCAGGCCTGCAGGTAGGCGTCCTGGATGTCCTCGACGCTCGCCTCATTGGGGAGGTTGACGGTCTTGGAGATCGCGCCGGAGATGAAGGGCTGGGCCGCCGCCATCATCTTGAGGTGCGCCATGTAGTGGATGCTGCGTTTGCCCTTGAAGGCCTTGAACGCGCAGTCGAACACGTCGAGGTGTTCGGGCTTCAGTCCGCTTTGGATCGTTTCGCCCTCTTCGGTGGTCACATCCTCGATCGTGTCGTGAGCTTCGATGTGATCGACGATGCCCTGGATCTGCGTGGCGTTGTAGCCGAGGCGTTCGAGGGCCTGCGGGACCGTGCGGTTGACGATTTTGAGCATGCCGCCGCCGGCGAGCAGCTTGTATTTCACGAGGGCGATATCGGGCTCGACGCCGGTGGTGTCGCAGTCCATGAGGAAGGCGATGGTGCCGGTGGGGGCCAGCACGGTGACCTGCGCGTTGCGGTAGCCGGCCTTCCCGCCGAACTTGAGCGCGGCCTCCCAGGTTTCCCGGGCAGTGTCCTTGAGGTAGTTGAACTCGGAGCTGGGCTGGATCTCCTCGACCGCGTCGCGGTGCTGCCGGATGACGCCGAGGGTGGATTCGACGTTGTTCTTCTTGAGGGGCTTGTCGACGCCGGTGCAGCGGGCGTCCTTGTAGCCCTTGAAGGCGCCCATGACCTCGGCGATGCGCGCGGACTGTTCGTAGGACTGACCGGTCATGACGGAGGTGATGGCACCGGCGAGCGCGCGGCCTTCATCGGAATCGTAGGGGAGGCCGTAGCTCATGATGAGCGAGCCGAGGTTGGCGTAGCCGAGGCCGAGCGTGCGGAAGATGTGGGAGTTCTCGGCGATCTCCTTGGTCGGGTAGCTCGCGTTGTCGACCACGATCTCCTGCGCCGTGATGAACAGGCGGACGGCGGACTTGAAGCGTTCGATGTCGAACTTGCCGTCCTCCTTCTTGAACTTCATCAGGTTCAGGGAGGCGAGGTTGCAGGCGGTGTTGTTCAGGAAGACGTACTCGGAGCAGGGGTTGGTGGAGTTGATCGGCTCGGTGCCCTTGCAGGTGTGCCATTTCTGGATGGCCCCGTCGTATTGCAGTCCCGGGTCGCCGCAGATGTGGGTGCCCTTGGCGATCTTGTGCAAAAGGGCGGCGGCGTCCTTCTTCTCCAGCTTTTCGCCCTTCACGGTGCGCGTCCACCACTCCCCGCCATCGACGGCGGCCTGCATGAACTCATCGCTGACGCGGACGGAGAGGTTCTCGTTCTGATACATGACGCTGCCGTAGGCGTCGCCGTTGTAGGAGCCGTCGTAGCCCTGTTCGATGAGAGCCCAGGCCTTCTGTTCCTCGACCTGCTTGGCGTCGATGAATTCCTCGATATCGCCGTGCCAGTCCTTGAGCGTGTTCATCTTGGCGGCCCGGCGCGTCTTGCCTCCGGACTTCACAACATTGGCGACCTGGTCGTAGACCTTGAGGAAGGACATGGGGCCGCTGGGCCTGCCTCCGCCGCTGAGCTTTTCCTTGCTGGAACGGATGGGCGAGAGGTCGGTGCCGGTGCCGGAGCCGTACTTGAAGAGCATGGCCTCGGAGTAGGCGAGTTCCATGATGGACTCCATGTTGTCCTCGACGGCCTGGATGAAGCAGGCGCTGCCCTGCGGGTATTCATACTGGGTGGAGGCGCGCTCCGCCTCGCCGGTCTCGCGGTTGTAGTACCAGTTGCCGCGGCAGGAATCCTTGCCGACGCCGTATTCATGGAAGAGGCCGATGTTGAACCAGACCGGGGAATTGAAGGCGCCGTATTGGTTCACGCAGAGCCACACCAACTCCTCGTAGAACACTTCGCCGTCCGCCTTGCTGAAGTAGCCGTCCGCCACGCCCCAGTCAGCGATTGTGCGCGCCACGCGATGGATGAGCTGCCTGACCGAATGCTCGCGCTCGTCCGTGCCCTGCTCTCCGTAGAAATACTTGGAGACGACCACCTTGGTGGCCAGCAGTGACCATGATGCGGGGACCTCGACGTTCTCCTGCCTGAAGATCACCTTGCCGCCGTCGTCGGTGATTTCCGCGGTCCGCTTCTCCCACTCAATCTGATCGAAGGGGTTGATCCGTGAGTCGCTGAAAACGCGCTTGATGTTCAGCGTCTTGCTCGCCTTGGCGCGGCGGCTCTTGCTGACTTTCTGCGACTTGGAGGAGATGCGGCGGCGGGCCTTGGCGGGGCTGGACGAAACGGCTTGGTCGGATGCGTCAATCATATCGGTTACCTCGGGGTGTTGCTGCGGTGTGCTTGGCTGGTTCTGTTTCGGCGTTTGCGGTCTCTTTCGGCGGCTTCAAATGTCGTCAAAATCGGCTTCTGGCGGCTAAAAACGCCGTTGACTCGAGCGAAACGCTCACTGAGCAACGGCGTATCAGCACCCAACGTGTTGTGGGCGGTTTGGAGAGTAACACTACCTGTTGTGGCGTAAAGAAGTTTTTCTAAATTTTTTTCGTCGATTTAACGTCTGTCCCGAACTTCGGGAATATCAAGGAGTTGCAATCGCCGATACGCCTTCGTCATTTTCGCGGGCACGGTTGATGCTGGTGTCCCAATGACAGCGGATCCAAAGCCGGATTTGCTTTCTAACAGGCTGAAATCGAATGAGATATGAAAACTTGTTCAGAAAGCGGCTTGTGCGTGGTTGTGGATTACACGAGTTGCCGAAAATGGCCGATCCGGGGCGACGATTTTCCGCGCGAGGTCGCCTATTGGCAATCGGGGAACAAAGGCGGTTTTTGACCGAATTCTGGGGCTTGTCACGTTGCGCCAATCATTCTGTAACATGGGTCGCAGACATGTCACCCGACGTAACTTGCCGTGGTGAACAACCGGTGAATAAATCCTCCGCAATACTTGATCCGGGAGCGACGGAATGCCCGATCCCGGTCAGCGATTGTGCTCAAAGAACCGGTTCAACAACTTCTGAAGGCGGCGACGATGCCCGAAGAAGGCGTCGTCGAAACAGCTCCCGGCCCTGCGTCGCCGGAGAATGCGGGCGATGCGGAGGACACGCCGAAGCATCGGCATCGTGCGATCTGGATCTCCGACGTGCACATCGGCACGCGACATGCCCAGGTGAACGCGCTGTTGGATTTTCTCAAGGACAACGAATCCCAGTATCTCTACATCGTCGGCGATTTTATCGACGGGTGGGAGTTGAGCCGCAACTGGTATTGGTTGGATGAGTACAATGTCCTGATCCAGAAGATCCTTCGCAAGAGCCGCAAGAACGTGAAGGTCACGTTCGTGACCGGCAACCACGATGAGTTTCTGGAGGACTTCGTGGGCACGGAATTCGGACGCGTGAAGATCGTCCGCGACTGCATCCACACCACGGCGGACAAGAAGCGCATCCTCGTGCTGCACGGGCACCAGATCGACGGCATGGTGCAGTGCTCGCCCCGGTTGGAGAAGCTGGGCTCCGCGCTCTATCAGTGGATCCTGGATTTCAACCATTACTTCAACCGGGTTCGCCGTCGTTTCGGTTTCGGCTACTGGTCGGTCGCGGCCTACCTGAAGATGAAGGCCAAGTCGGCGGTGAAGTATGTGAACGACTACGAGGACGCGATGATTCAGATGGCGATCAAGCGTCGGGCCAGGGGCGTCATCTGCGGTCACATCCATCGCGCGGAGATGAAGCCGATCGGCGACATGCTCTACATGAACAGCGGCGACTGGATCGAGAGTTGCACGGCTTTGGTGGAGGATTCGAAGGGGCGTTTTCGCCTGCTGAAATTCCATGAGGAAACGGGCGAAGCGGAATCGATCGAAGACGTTCAAACCGAGTTGAAAGGAATCAAAACCGATGCGAATACTGTTTGCAGTGCAGGGTGAGGGCCGGGGGCACATGACCCAGGCGATCGCGTTCAACGACATGTTGGTCCGCAATGGCCACGAGGTGGTCGGCGTCATGGTTGGCGTCAGTCACAGCCGTGAGGTCCCGGACTTCTTCAGTTCGGTCTTTGACTGCGACATTGAACTGCTGGACAGCCCGAGCTTTGTCTTCAAGAACAACCGCTCCATCTCCCTGCCGGCCACGATCTCCCACACACTGGCCAACCTTGGGAATTACCGTCGCAGTGTGAAGAAGATCAAACAGATCGTCGAGGCGACCAGGGCGGATATCCTGATCAACTTCTACGAACCGACAGCGGGGTTGTTCAAACGCTTTCATCCGAAGGCGATTCCCTCCATTGCCGTGGGACATCAATTCATGCTGGAGCATCCGGACTACGTTTCGACGGACAAGTTCAGGACCCAGAAGCTGGGCATGGTCGCCTTCAACCGGTTGGTCGGCTGCAATTCCCACAAGGCCGCGCTCTCGTTCTACTTCGCCGAGGACATGCCGCGGCGACAGGTGACGGTCGTGCCGCCGTTGCTTCGCGAACAGTTGTTCGGGTTGGAGACGGGGAACGACGGATTTCTCCTGATCTACCTGGTGAACCACGGCTACTCGGAGGAGATCGTGGCCTGGCACAAGGAGCATCCCGGGACGGAGATCCACTGCTTCTACGACAAGCCGGGCGAGCCGGAGGAGAACAAGATCGACGACACGCTCACCTTCCACCGGTTGCATGGCCGGAAGTTCCTTGAAAAGATGGGCAAGGCCAAGGGAGTGGTCTGCACGGCGGGCTTCGAATCGGTCTGCGAAGCCGCCTACCTCGACAAACCCATCATGATGGTGCCGGTCGAGAACCACGTGGAGCAGGAACTCAACGCCATCGACGCCGAAAAGGTGAACTTCGGGGTCAAGAGCGCCAACTTCAACCTGTCCAAGCTGGAGCATTTTGCCGGCGATCACGGAAACAAGACCTTCCGCGAATGGGTGGACCGGGCTGACGAGGTGTTCCTGGACCTGATTGCCCGCGTCGCGGGGAAGGGGGCGAAACAGGTTGAAGCCGGTTCGGCCAAGGCCAAGCTGCCCGAAGCGGCCCCGGTCGCGACCGAGTGATCAGCGGGCTCCGTGCGCGAATTGGCGGTCAAGGACGCTGTCGGAGCGCCTGCAAGCGTTGACCGGCAGAGGCGCGGAGTGAAGGCCCATGCCGTGCAATCCTTGGCGCTCCCCATCTGGCGCCACTGCTCGGCGGACTATTCAAGTGGCGTCGTCGCGGACTTGGGGATGAACTCCAACACGCGCTCTTCCGCCTTCCCGACCTCGTGCACGGACATGGTTTCGGCCAGGGCTTCCTTGCGGACGGCGGCTTCCTTGCTGCCCTGGTTCGCCGCCAGTTCCAGCCACTTGTAGGCCTCGATGTGATCGATTGTTCCGGCGATGCCTGAGAGGTTGATTTCCGCGAGGCGGATCTGCGCGGGATGCGAGCCGCGTTCGGCGGCCGCCTGAAACCATTTCACGCATTCCGACGGTTGGGCGTGTTCGAAGATGACGCCCAGGTGGTATTGGGCCTCAGGATTGCCTTTCTCCGCAGCCAGTCGCAGCCATTGGGCCGCGCGCTTGAGATCCTGGGGGACGCCGCGGCCCCAATGGTGCATCGTTCCCAAGGTGATCTGGGCTTTCACGTGCCCCTGCTGCGCCGCCTTGGTGTGCCACTTCAGGGCCTCACGAAAATTCTGGTTCACGTCCTTGCCGCGGGTGAACAGCCGGCCCATCTGATATTGGGATTCGGCGTCGCCCTCATCCGCTTTCAGCTTCACCCGCACGACCTCGATGGGGGCGAACTCATGCACTGGAGGCAGCAGGCTGCCTGTGCTGGGCGGCGGGGCGGGGGCGACCGTCGGCGTCGTTGGAGTCGTTGGAGTCGTTGGGGAGGTCCTGACTGCGACGGTCGGCATTGCAGCCGGCTTGGATGGCGCCGGATCGGCCGTCGGGGCGACGGAGGCGCGGGGCATGGACGGAAGGGACGAGACGGTCGGCGTCGTGGTTGCGGGTCCGGGCTGGGCGGCTTTCGGCTCCGGGGCGGCGGGGATATTCGCGAGCGAGGGGACCTCGGGCGGCGAGGGCGTCCTCTTCTGTTCGGTCGGCAGCATGAGGGGAATGACGGGTTGGGAGCGCGCGACCAGCGTGTTTCGGAGGGACGGGGCCAGTTTGTCGAGTTCCGGCTCCTTGGCCGTCGATTCCTGCGGTGTCTTCGGCTTGAAGGCGGCGGCGATGCCGGAGGCTTCGATGTTTTGTTGCGTCGTGAGGATCTGGAGGGCGGTGTCCCTGGCCCTGGCCGCCTTCGGGACGTTCTGGACGGCGGCGAGTCGCAGCCAACTGCTGGCCCTCACGTAGTCCTGTTCCACGCCTTCGGCCAGAAACAACATCTTGCCGCAGTAGTACTGGGCTTCGCCGTTGCCCTGGCGCGCGGCCAGTTCAAACCAGCGGAAGGCCTCGCCGTGGTTCTTCTGGATCAGGCCGTGTCCGTCATAGAGCAGGCGGCCCAGCGTGGTCTGGGCGATGTCGAATCCCTTTGCCGCCGCCTTGCCGATCCAGCGCAGTGCCTCGCGATCGTCCCGGGGAAGGCCGCGACCGGCATAGTGCATGTAGCCGATGTTGTACTCGGCCAGGGGGTTGCCCTGCTTCGCGGCGGCCTGGTACCAGCGCAGGGCCTTGGCGTGGTCCGGTTCGCCGAGGCGTCCGCTGTTGTAGAGCGTGCCGAGCGCGCTTTGAGCGTTCGCATTGCCCTGTTCGGCGGCCTTCTGATACCAGATGGCGGCCTGGTCGGCCATCTGCGGCAGGCCGTTGACTCCGCGGTCGTAGTAGGCGCCCAGCAGGAACTGCGATTGGGCGTCGCCACCATCCGCCTTCTGATACAGGGCCTTGATCTCGGTGAGCGCCGGGTCCGCGGTTGCCCCCGTCTTGCCCGCCGCCGCGTCGCCCTCAGCCGCAAGGCCGCTCAACATGCCGCCGGCCAGAACCGCAACCGCGGCCGGCAGGAGTCTCAACAATGCGTTCATCGCCGGGAACCTAGCCAAGACCGCCACCGAAAGCAAATGAACGAAACGCGCCTCAAACCTCATCCAAGGGAAACACCGGGCGGCGGATGTTTTTGAAGGGGAGATTCTTCAGGTTGCTCGTGCAGGGGCCGGGGGTGTCGACCCAACAGCTGCGGGCGACGATGGGATCGTAGGCGGCCTTGTGCGCCACCGCCGCCTTGATGCCGATGAAGGAAAGCTGCTCCGGATCGACGCCCTGGCTGCGCCATTGGCCGAGGTCGAAGGGCGGGGTCTTGCGGCTGGTCAGCAGGATGGTCACGCCCTTGTGTTTCACCACGGCGGTCGGGCCCATGTCGAAGAAACTGCCGGACATGGAGGCGAGGTGGCTGTTCTTGTCCTCCAATTCGAATCGCCCGTCGCTGCGGGACACGAACTCGACCACCAATTCCAACGGGCCGGCGTCGAGTTGGCTGCCTTTGCCGCCGATGGGGATCGTCTTTGTCTCGCCCGGTTCCAACTCGCCCAGGGCCTGGACGGCATCGGGATCGTTGATGGCAACGGCGGCGTTCTGGAAATCACGTCCGACAAAGGCGCGCAGAATCCCGGTCCCGTCGCCGGGCGCGCCGCCGCCGATGTTGTCCGATGGCTCGACGATTGCGGTCAGGCCGGGCGCGTTGAGGTCGAGTTCGTCCAGAACGTCGTCGATGGGGCGGTCGGTGACGTTGCCTTCGGCGCGTCGTTCGTGGGCGAGTTTCTTGAGCTCTTCCAACTGCGCCAAGGCTGCCGGCATGGGCGGATCGCCGTCGTTGTATTCGATCACGGCGCTGAAGCTGACACCGGTTTGCGGCGTGTCGGCGAAGGAGTAGCCGGCGTTCACATTGACGGCCCAGATGTCGTCGTGTTCCGCCTCAAGGCGACGGGCTTCGGCCTTCAGCACCTTCATGGGATCGGCGGCGGTGGCGACCCCGGTGGGCGGCCAGACGATGTCGGTTCCCAGCCAGATCGTGCGGGTGCGCTGCCCGGTTTCGAAGCGGCGTTGGAGGAATCTGGCCGCGAGTGCGGCGGCTTCCCTGGCGTCGGTGTGCGGATTCTCGCGGTAGGCGACCAGGCATTCGGCGCCGCAGGCCATTTCCCAGGTGAAGTTGGCGTGCAGGTCGTAGACGCCGAAGATGGGCAGGCGCGCGGCGCGGTCGAGTTGTCGGATGCGGAAGAGCAGTTCGCCCTCCACGTCGGGTTGGGACTGCGAAACCATGGCCCCGTGCAGGACGAGGAAGATGGCGTCGATGCCCTCGGCGAGTCGCGGGCGGGCGTGTTCCTGGAATTCGGCCCAGAAGCTTTCGAACACCTCGTCGCCCACGGTTGCGCCGGGCGTGGCGCGATAATCGACGGTTGGCAGGATCTCCCAGCCGCATTCGTCGGCGACTTCGAGAAAACCGCCCAAGGGGGATGCGTCGCCGCGCTTGTTCAGCAGTTCGTCGCCGCGGGAGATTTCAAATTCGTCGAGCGAGGTCCGGCCCTCGAGAAAGGTGTGGGTCTCGTGGAACAGACCGGCGAGCAGGACACGTTTGGCGTGATCAACCATGAGGCAAAGAAATCCGAATCTCGAAATGCGAAATTCGAAACAAACTCAAAATCTGAAGTCTCAAATCCAAAACAAGAGCGATTGTGGTTTCCGTTGGGAGAAACTCATTGCGATCTGCAATTGGGCATCTGTATGCCGGGTTTCGAGATTGAAGCGTTCGATCATTCGAACTTGTTTCGAATTTCGTGATTCGAGTTTCGGGTTTGGGTTTCAAAGAATGCCATACTTCCGGAAGACCTCGCCCATGGGGACGCCATTGGCGAGGTCGGCGCGGGCGACGTTCTCGCCGGAGACCTTTTCCTGGGCCTTGCGGATGGCGTCGACGGCGATCTCGCCCGGGATCACGACGACGCCGTCTTCGTCGCCGAGGATGTAGTCGCCGGTCCTGGCCTTGACGTCGTCGATGCTGATGGGTTGGCCGATCTCGACGATATCCGCGCGGCCCTTGCTGTCGGCGGGGTGGCATCCGATGCCGAACACCGGGAAGCCGGCTTCGGAGAGCCCCCAGAGGTCGCGGGTGCAGGCGGTCATGACGACGCCGCGGACGCCCTTGTAGATGCAGGCGGTGGTGAGGAGTTCGCCCCAGAAGCCACAGGTGTCGTTGTCCGCGCCATCCACCAGCAGCACGTCGCCCTTGTCCATGGCTTCCACGGCGCCGATCTCCAGCTTGTAGGGCTCGGCCGGGATTTCGGCGACGGCTTCGGCGCGGGCGGTGTAGACGCGGCCGCGGACCTCCTTGGTCGGGGTGAGCGGCCGGATGCGCGAGGGCAGCGTCTGGTTGCGGTAGCCCAGCGTGTCGAGCACGTCGCAGACGACGGCGGCGTAGAGTGGGTCAAGGCTTTTGAGGATGTCGGAGGGATTCATGGCGAATGGCAAATGGGAACCGGGACAAGGAAACTCAGATCGATTCGGCGATGTCCATCCAGGAGCGGTAGACTTCGAGGTTGTTCACGACGATTTCGATGGAGGTGAGCTTGCGGGGTTGGAATTCGGCGAAGGTGCGGATGGCTTCGAGGGTGAGTTGGGCGGCGCGTTCGGCGGGGAGTTCGGCGACGCCGGTGCCCAGGGCGGGAAAGGCGATGGTCCGGTGGCCGCGACGTTCGGCCCCGAACAGGGTGCGCAGGACGCAACGCTGGATGCAGCCGGCTCCCTTGGCGGCGGCTGCGGCGTGGGCGACTTCCTTGGCGCGCAGTTTGCCGGACCTGGTCCAGACGACATCGCCGAGGCCGATGGGGCCCTGGCGTTTGGCGTGGGTTTCGATCTCGTCGCCGCCGGCCTCGCGCAGGGCGTTGGCGACGCCCTTGCGCATGCTCAGCGAGCGGCTGGCCGCGTTGACGATGACGTCGGCCTTGGTCTGGGGCAGGTCGGCCACGTTCAGGGTCACGCGCACATTGCCGATCCGGTGGCAGTGCTCGGACTCCATGATGTAGCTGGGCGGCTCCTGTTGATGGCCCTGAAGATTGCGGGCCACGATGGCGGCGGTCGAAGGGCGCGCGTTCGGCTCCTTCTGCATCATGGTCTCGATCATCAGGTAGAGAAACGCCTCGACGGGGTCCGAGGTCTGGGGCGGTTGGTAGGGGTGATACAGGTGGGCCTCGCGGATCTTGTCGACCTCGGGGCCGGGGAAGGGCGGCTCCTTCCGCTTCAGGAAGTGGGTCGTCGCGCCGAGCCCGTAAATGTCGCAGCGACGGTCCAGCGGCGTGTCGCGCCATTGTTCCGGCGCCGCGAAATAGGGGGAGCCGGCGTAGCTGAAGCCGCGTTCCGCGACCGTCGGGATGGCAATGCCGAAGTCGCCCACGGTCACGCTCCCGTCGCCGCGGAGGAACAGGTTCGGCGGTTTGACGTCGCAGTGCACCACGCCGGCCTGGTGCACGGCATGCAGGCCGGCGGCCGCCTGGGCGATGATCCGCGCCACGACGCCGACCGGCGCGTCCATCCGGCACTGCATCAGCCAGCGGGTCAGTTCGCCGAGATCGATGCCGTCCACGTGCTGTTGCACGAGGAAGGGAATGCCCTTCTCAAAGCCGGCGTCGACGACGGCGATGGTGTGCGGCGAGGAGACGCGCGCGGCCAGGTGCGCCTCCTTGAAGATGTCGCCCTCGTCCATGGGGCGGAAGGTTTTGATCACGAGCGGCACGCGGAGGATGGGATGGCTGGCCAGAAAGGCCGAGCCCATGCCGCCCTTGCCGAGCAGGCTCTGGATGGTCAACCCACGGAACTTCGCGCCCGGCGTCAAGGCGAGCCCGTCGTCAAATGAGGCGAACTCACCGACCGGCGTCGGGGTGGGGGGGGCGGTCGTCATGTCGTCGTGTTCCTAACGCAGCGGATGCTACAGTTCTTTGCGGCGAAAGCAACCGGTCGTATGGTCGTTGACCATGCCGGTCGCCTGCATGAAGGCGTAACAGATGGTGGAGCCCACGAAACGGAATCCCCGCTTCTTCAGAGCCTTGCTCATCGCGTCGGATTCCGGCGTTGAGGCGGGGATGTCGGCCAGGCACTTCCAGCGGTTGCGGATCGTTTTTCCGTGGGTGAAACCCCAGATGTAATCGCTGAAGCTGCCGAACTCCTTCTGCGTGTCGAGGAAGGCCTGCGCGTTGGATCTGGCGGATTCGACTTTCAGGCGGTTGCGCACAATGCCGGGATCCTGCAGCAGTTTCTCGATTTTGGTTGGGCGCCAGCGGGCCATCTTCCCGGGATCGAAGTCGTCGAATGCCTTTCGGTAGTTTTCCCGTTTGCGGAGGATGGTGATCCAGCTCAAGCCGGCTTGGGCGCCCTCGAGAATGAGGAATTCGAACAGGCGTCGGTCGTCGTGCAGCGGGACGCCCCATTCTTCGTCGTGGTAGGCGACATGGAGCGGGTCATCGCCGCACCATTCGCAGCGTTTCATCTTCATTTCGGGAGTGTCGCGGGCGCGCGGGCGGGATTCAAGCCGTTCGGCGCCTGAAGGCGGAACTCCGAACGGT
The DNA here is from genome assembly GCA_038126035.1 of Verrucomicrobiales bacterium. GTDB lineage: Bacteria > Verrucomicrobiota > Verrucomicrobiia > Limisphaerales > JAYPEY01 > JAYPEY01. The sequence goes on from JAYPEY010000012.1 coordinate 49,174, forward strand.
GGGCGCGCCCGGGGCCGCCGTGCGCTTCATTCCAAAACATCACCAAGCTGTCAGCATGCACGATGTCATTTCCAGAGATTGAAACGGGCATCCGCATTTCGTAGAGTCCGTCCGTATTTGGATTCACATCGATTCATTCCACAACCCACCCAGAACCTCATGGCGGAACTTGAAGAACTCATCAACCTGAACTGCATCCTCGGCGAGAATCCGCTCTGGAATCCCAACGATCAGTGCATCTATTGGGAGGATATCGAGGGCAGGAAGGTGCATCGGCTCGATCCGGCCACGAAACAACACGTCGTCCTCTACGATGAATCGAAGTCCGAGGACGGGCAGAAGGTCGGGGGATTCACGTTCCAGGCGAACGGCGACGTGCTGTTGTTCCGGGAGCGGGACTTCGCCCTGTTGAAGCCGCATGGCGATGTGGAGGTCGTCGGGAAGTCGGTGGAGGAGGTCGCACGCTGCCGGGAGAACGGCCTGGCGAGGTTCAACGATGTCAGCGCCGATCCGCTGGGGAGGGTGTTGGCCGGCAGCATCGGCGAGGACGCGACCAAAGGAGGGCTTTACCTGGTCGACCTGGACGGCTCGGTCACGCCGCTTTGGCAGGGGACGCAGATTTCCAATGGCATGGGTTTCGTCGGGCCGGACTGGGAGACGATGTATTGGACTGATTCCACCCGCAGCACGATCTTCCGGTTTCCGTTTGATCCCAAGACCGGTGACATCGGCGGGCGTCCCTATCACGACGACGGCAGTGTGAATGAGGACTTTGTGTTCTACCGCGCCCCGGAGATTGAAGGCACGACCGACGGGATGACAGTGGACAAGGACGGCAATGTCTGGTCCGCGCGCTGGGATGGGAATGCGATCGTGAAGATCGGCCCGGATGGACAGCGCATCGAGGACGCCACAATCGAGATTCCAGTCCGCAATGTGACGTCGCTCTGCTTTGGGGGCGCCAATCTGGATGAGTTCTACATCACCACGGCCCGGGTGAATCCCGACGAACAGGAGCTTTCGCTCGCGCGGGACGTTGACGGCGCGCTCTACCGGATCGCCGCGGGGACCTCCGGGCCGGCGGAATTTCAGTCCCGCATCCTGCTCGGATGAGATGAGCGCGACCGCAAAGAGATCTTCCGGCGCCGCATTGGCAAAGCCCGCGAAACCGGTCGTGCGTTTCATCGACCTGTTCTGTGGGTTGGGCGGCTTCCATCTGGCGGCGAAGGCGGCTGCGCGCAGGCACGGCGTGAAGGCGGAATGTGTCTACTCCAGCGACATCGATCGATATTGCCGTGACGCCTACGAGGCCAACTTCAAGATGCGGCCGGATGGCGACATCACCAAGGTTGTCGCGGACGATGTTCCCGATCACGAACTGTTGCTGGCCGGTTTTCCCTGCCAGCCGTTCAGCATCATCGGCGATCGCAAGGGGTTTGAGGACACCCGCGGGACGTTGTTCTTCGATATCGCGCGCATTCTGGAAGCCAAGCGTCCGAGGGCGTTTGTCCTGGAAAATGTGAAGATGCTGAAAGGGCACAATTGCGGGCGCACGATCGCCCGGATCATGGAGACCCTCGGCGAGTTGGGATATTCGGCGGGGTTTCGTATCCTCAACGCCTTGGATTTCGGGCTGCCGCAAAAGCGGGAGCGCATATTCATCGTGGGGTTCAGGGATGATGCCTCGTTCGAGTGGCCGGAAGGCGGCATTCCGATGAAGCCTCTTTCCCTGGTCTTGGAAACCGACGTTCCAAAGAAGTTCTACGCTTCGGAGCATATCCGGAATAACCGGTTGGCAAAACACGATCCGACACCGGAAACAACCATATGGCACGAGAACAAGTCGGGGCACATCAGCGCCTATCCCTATTCGTGCGCCCTGCGTGCGGGAGCTTCCTACAACTACCTCCTTGTCAATGGCGAGCGACGGTTGACTCCGCGTGAAATGCTGAGGCTCCAGGGGTTTCCGGACAGTTACAAGGATGTCTGCAAGTATATGGAAACCCGCAAGCAGGCTGGCAATAGCCTGCCGGTGCCGGTCGCGGGGGCCATCTTGAAGAACGTTTTTGCCGCCCAGGGGTGGTCCGATGCCGATGGAAAGGGAACCTAGGCTTCGGACGGTGGAGAAGTATCGGCCGCCGTTTCCACTCAATGAGTTTCCTCCGGACTTTGGGAGAAAGTTGGGCGAGGAACTGGTCTACCTGCTCGCGTCACGCGGCACGGCCCGACTGGAAGGCAGCGATTGGGAGGAGATTTTTGCCCGGTTGGTGAACGCCCGCTGGAAACCGTCGAATATTGGGCTCGACGATGTTGTGCTGGAGCAGACCGCATGGGGCGCCAAGACGGTCAAGAATTCCAAGCCGGCAACGGTGCGGAAGGTGCGACTGATTTCCGGGCGCAATTCGCCGGTCTATTCGTTTGGCGATCGGGAGGTCAGCGAATGCGAGCCCAACGAACTGGGGGAGAAGGTGCTGGCGATCTGGAACAAGCGGGTCGCCGCAATTCGCGCTCTTTATGAGCATGTGAGAACGGTTGTGCTCGTGAAATCGAATGACCTGCTTGAAGTGGCGGTCTTTGAATTTGAAACGATCATGTATCCGCCGGAGCAGTTTTCCTGGAGTTGGAACAAGAACGACAACCTGGAGGGGCACTCCCGATCGGATGCGGAACACAAATTCACCTGGCAGCCCCATGGATCGCAGTTCACAATCATTGAATCTGTGCCGGATTCGCGTCTGTCGGTTTGCATCAAACAACCGCCGGAACTCGACAGGGACACGATCCTGAAGGCTATCAAGTTCGATGAATCGTGGATCCGATCGAGCCAATAGTCGGCCATGGACACCTTTTCGAGGACAGAGCGTTCGCGGATCATGTCGCGGGTGAAGTCCTCCGGCAACCGGTCCACCGAAGCGGCGTTTATGACGCTCATGAAGGAGCGGGGAATCAAGGGGTGGCGGCGGAATCAACCGGTGTTCGGCAAGCCGGATTTCGTTTTCCATGCGGCGAGGATTGCGATGTTCATCGACGGCTGCTTCTGGCACGCCTGCCCGAAGCATTGCCGCATGCCGGCGAGCAACCGCGACTACTGGGAGCGCAAGATCGGCCGCAACGCCGAACGCGACAGGAGCGTGAACCGCGAGTTGCGACGCCAGGGCTGGACCGTCGTGCGGATCTGGGAGCATGAGATCAAGGACGGGACCGTGAAGCGGAAGTTGAGGCGCGTCGCGCGGGAATTGACGGTGACATGAGTCCCTTCGGCGGCGGGAGTGATTGGCCCCACGGATGGCAAAGCCGACCCACGGATGAGATTTAAGGGATTGACCGGCGTCCGTGTTTCGCGTCGAATCCCCGGCCATGAAAGCGCAGATATATCAGGTCATGCACGTGCTCTGCATGGTGTTGCTAACGGGCTTTGTCTTCCAGGCCTTCGCCAATCCGGATCCGAAGAACAAAAAGCGCACCATGATGGTGACCGGAATCTTGTCATTCCTGATGCTGACCGGGGGGATGGGGTTGCTTGCCGTCCAGGGGCATGCCTTCCCATGGCCATGGTGGGCCTGGGTGAAGATCGTGTGCTGGCTCGGACTGACCGGGATTGCGGGCGTCGCGTATCGCAAGCCGGAAAAGATCCCGACCTTCACCGCCATCGCCATCGCGCTGATTGCCATTGCCATAACCGTGGTCGTCTTCAAACAGGGAACGGCGGCTTCGTTTGAGGGGCCTTAGAACACCCCATCTCCGTTCGCGGCGCCCCCTATTTTGGCAAAAACGCCTCGCAGGCGATTCCTTCACGCGGTCGCCCCTGATTCGCCACCGGATTTACACATTGTGCTCGCATCGTTGCGAGCATGTCATGTCGTCGCAACCTTTCGATGTGGATCGCCTTCCTGGGCCTGTGGTCGGCGCTGTCCACGCATGCCGACGATGTCCTCGATCGACTGAAGGCCGGAGTTGCTGCGCGGTCGAAGGTCGTTGTGGCCCGGGAGGATCTGGCCGCGCATTGGGAGGCGGATCGGCTGATTCTTCAGGGCGCGATCGATGGATTTCGTTCAGAGTCCGAACGGTTGAAGAAGGCAATCGTCGACGAACGGAAAGCGATCGGAAAGGCGGACGGGCAGCGTGGCGAGCGCGCCGGCCAGGCGGATGAACTCAAGGCGGAACTGGCTGGATTTGAGAAACGCCTGTCCGGTTGGGAGGCGAGAATCCGCGGGCTTCAACCGGGGCTGCCGCCGAAACTGCAGTGGCGGTTGGCGGAGGTTGAATCGAGCGGGGTCGAGGTTTCCGACGCGCTCTCCCGGCGGCTGTTTCGGGCCATTCTCGCAGTCCGGACCATCGGGGAGTTCGACCGGGAGTTGACAGTGGATTCCGAGTTGTGGGATCTGCCGGATGGTTCGAAGGGCGCGGCTACCATTGTCTATTTTGGTCTGGCGCAGGCCTATTTCACGGACCCGGCCGGTTCTTATTCGGGGATCGGCGCGGCGGTCGACGGCGTCTGGAAGTGGCAGCCAAGGGATGGGGTCGGGGCCCGGATCCTGGAACTTCTCAAGGTGCACGGCCGCGAGACGGACATTGATTTTGTCTCCCTGCCGGCGGTGATCCGAAAGGAGGAGCCATGAGGGGATGCTTGATCCTGATCGTCCTCAGCCTGGCGTCGATGCCTGCGTTCGGCGCGGATTCCGCGGCCGATCTATTTCAACATCTGGCGGAGTTGGAGGAGGATCTGGCGACGGAGACGCGTCGATTGGAGGCGTTGCGTGATGATGTGCGGCGTTCCCGCGTTGGGCTGGGGTATGAATTGAGCGAGGCGGAGGCGGAGGCGCTCGCCCTGAGGGCGGAGTTGACGGAGTTGCAGGCGGAACGCGCGACGTCGGAAGAACTCGCGAAGGGGCCCTTGGGCGAATCCAGACAGGCCCGCAGGACCATCGATTATCTCAAGACCTCCCTGCGCGAGTTTTCGGTCTATTTTCAATCAACGGTCCATCTGGCTGAGATGGAGGGCTACCGGCCCGTTTTTGAGGCGCTTCGAGCCGGGCAATCCGGCGCGGCCGACGCCGTGGAGCCTTCCGCAAAGTCCCGTCTGGAATTGTGGGGAGATGTCTTCGAGGGAGCGGTCGGGCATTGCGAATCGTTGAGTGGCGGCCGGTTGGTTCCGGGCAGGGCCGTGGCGGGTCCGGAGAAGGAGATCGTTGAGGGGCGGTTCGCGATTTGGGGGCCGTTGACGTTGTTCGGTTCCGACAATGGTCGGGTGGGCGGTTACGCGACCGTGCCGGCGAACCGGACGCTGCATCACCTGATCGATACGGGCGACGTGAATAATCGGGCGATCGCGCGTTTTGTTCGCGGCGGGGCGGGGGAACTGCCCCTTGATGGAACCCAGGGCAATGCCGCATTGCTTTACGCCACCCGCGACCCGCTTCCCGAACACATTTCCAAGGGCGGGCCGGTCATGGTGGGGATCCTTACCCTCGGCGCGTCGGCGTTCTTCATGGCCTTGTTCAAGCTGATCCAGGTCTCGCGCGTCCGGCGCGTGGCGGGGGAGGATGTCGATGCCATTCTCGCCCGCCTCAGGGAGGGGGATGAATGGGAGGCGATGGAGATTGCCAATCGGTTGAAAGGGCCGGAGGGCGATGTCTTTCGCGTCGGCGTCTCTCACTATCACAAGGACTCGGAGGAACTGCAGCTGGCCTTGGTCAATACGGTGTCCGACGCGCAGGCGAAGCTGAAGGCGGGCGCGCCGTTCATCGCGGTTGCCGCAGCGTTGGCTCCCCTGTTCGGCCTGCTTGGCACGGTCACCGGCATGATCAATACCTTTCGCCTGATCAGCGTCTACGGCACGGGCGATCCGCGCATGCTCTCCAGCGGGATTTCTGAATCCCTGATCACGACCGAATTTGGGCTCGTCATCGCTGTGCCGGCTCTGCTGCTGCACGCGGCGGTGGCGGGGCGCATCAAACAGCTGGTGCAATCGATGGAGTCCAAGGCAATCCGATTCCTGGTGAACCGGCCCCCTTCACAGGGCGGAGAACCTGTTGCCGAGGGCAGGGAAGGCTCGCCGGATGTCACGCCTTCCGAACGGAATCTGGAAAACCCCGGATCGCTCAATCCGGTCGGGGTCGCCTGAGGTGCGGGCGATCCGGACCTTCGGCTGAGGGCGTGCGTTTCCCGCTTCGACTTGGGAGCCGGATTGTCGTAGCGTGCTTCCATGAAGCGAATCGCAGTGAACATCGTCTGCTTCCTGTTCTTGTCGGGGGCGTTTTCCGCAGCTCTGGCGGCCCGCAGGCCCAATCTGATCGTCATCATGACCGACGATATGGGCTATGGGGATGCGGGTTGTTATGGCGGCAGGGACTTTCCCACACCGAACATCGATCGGCTGGCGCGCGAGGGGATGCGGTTCACGGATTTTCATTCAAGTTGCCCGGTCTGTTCGCCGACGCGCGCGGGTTTGTTGACGGGGCGTTATCAGCAGCGCGCCGGCGTGCCGGGCGTCATCTACGCGCCCTTCAATCGCAATCGACACCATGGTCTGCAGATGGAGGAGGTGACCTTTGCCGAGGTTTTGAAGAAACGCGGTTATGCAACCGGTGTGTTTGGGAAGTGGCACCTGGGGTATCAGGAGCAATACAACCCGACCTACCAGGGCTTCGATCGTTACGTCGGTTACGTGAGCGGCAACGTGGACTTTCACTCGCACATCGATGGCGCGGGCGTCTTCGACTGGTGGCATCAGAACAAACACAACAAGGAGGAGGGCTACACGACCCACCTGATCACGAGACATGCGGTGGAGTTCATTCGGTCGAACGGGAAGCAGCCCTACTGCCTCTACATCGCGCACGAGGCGCCGCATGATCCCTATCAGGGACCGGAGGATCCCCCGGTGCGCAAGGAGGGGGATTCAAAGCTCATCTACAACCATCGCGAACCGAAGCACGCCGCGCGCGCCTATCGTGAGATGATGATCGAGATGGACAAGGGGGTCGGCGAGGTGATGGCAGCCGTGCGCGAAAGCGGCCAGGCAAAGAACACTTTCGTCATGTTCTTTTCAGACAACGGCGCGACGGGGCCGGGATCATGTGGTGGGCTCTATGGCCAAAAGGGCTCGCTCTGGGAGGGCGGCCATCGCGTGCCGGGCATTGCGTGGTGGCCCGGGAAGATCGAGGCCGGTTCCGAAACGGATCAACTGGCGTTCACCATCGATGTCATGCCGACCCTGTTGGACATCGCCGGCGCGAAGAAGCCCAAGGACCTGCGGCTCGACGGCGCCAGTTTGAAGTCGCTGTTGTTCGGGGGCAAGCCGCTCGGAAAGCGGAAGCTGTTCTGGGAATACAACCAGGCGGCGAGCATGCGCGACGGGGATTGGAAATTGATCCTCAATGGCGGCAAGGCCCCAAAAGCAAAGTCCAATGTCGCGCGGCCCAATATCGACTGGGACCGTCCGGACGACGGACGCGAACAACTGGCGTTGTTCGACCTGCGTAAGGACCGGGAGGAGCGACTCAACCTGGCGGAGCGTTATCCCCAACGTGTCGCCGCCATGAAGGCCGCCATCAAGGCCTGGCAGGCGGACGTGGCCCAAGGCGCGACCGCGCAGCCGGAGAAGTGAGAGGGGCGCTGGGCTCTGGTCGGCGGGGGTGGGGAATCGGGAGGCGTGTTCTCTGTGTTGAAATTGGATTGGGAATGGCCGAGGCGGGGACAGTCAGACACTGGATCGCAGAGCTGCTCTCAAAGTTTTTTTCGGAGATACACGATCAGCAGCAAGGGCAGGAACACGGGAAGCGTGAGCGGCAGGACGATCGGGCTGAATTCGCGGAGGCCCCAGTCGAATGGAGTCTTGGGCTTCTATTCTTCGCTGCCTGCCGTGATCGCCATCCAGCATCCCGGGATTGCGACGATGGGAATGACCAGGAGAAATGAGAAGATCCACTGCGGCCATTCCGGGAGTCGCGTTGCCAGGTGGTTCCGGAGGAAACAGGTCAGCGCGATGGTGAAGAGAAGGAAGGAAATGCCGATGCTTCGCCGGTAGGTTTCGCGAACGTAGGATGGAATGGGCTTTCTCATCCGTGTGAGCGTTTCTTTACCACGAAACGGCGTTCATTGGGATGACAAATTCCGCGCCGGATTGTAGGCGCGGCGTTGGTCCGGCGTCACTGCGCCTCGATCTTCAGGTCATCGATCTGCGCGCCGTCACCGACACAGCGGAAGACAAGGGTGGGTTTCTTGACGTGGAAGGTCGGGTGCGAAGCCTTCAGTTCGCCGATGTTCCCAATGCTGGCAGTCACGTTGTCGCCCTTGCCTGAGATCTTGAGGCTGTACCAGCAGCCGTTCTTGACGGTCGCCGGAGCGGAGGCGAGGATTTCATTGGGGGCCTCCTTCCGGTTTGCCTTGTCGACGTGCTTCATGATGCGCCAGGTCGTCGGCGTGATGATGACGGAGTAGAGGTGCCCCTTCTTCTTCAATTCTCCGCGCGCGGGGTCCAGGCCCACGTGAAGGGCCTTGCAGCCATCCTGCAGGCGGAAGCGGAGCGAATAGACGGCGTCTTGCGAGGGAATCAGCCAGCGGCCCGAGGCGGCATGCTTGTCCGCCTCGAGTTCCTTGATGTGCAACGCGCCATCAATGATCTTCCACTCCCCGTTGTTCACATGCCACTTCCTGCCGAGTTCGGCGCGATCGAAGTTGTCGGCGGTGATGGTCGCCTCGTCGGCGGAGAGTCTGGAGGTGAATGCGATGGAGCCACACAGAACGGCGATTCTGAAAATGTTCATGGTCCTCATGTTGGTTGATTGTTCTCTGCTGGCGCGGTTTTGTCCGGGCGTGAAGGGGCTCAGGCCGCCGTGACCACGACGTAGTTCTTCTTGCCTTTCTTCAGGAGGATATGCTTCTCGAACAGCAGGTCCGCCGCCGTGAGGCGGCGCTCAATATCGGGTTCCTTGGCGTTGTTGACGCTGATGCCGTTGCCCTGGATGGCCCGGCGCGCCTCGCCCTTGGATTTGAACAACTCGGTCTGCGCCAGCAGGTCGATCAGCCCGATGCCGTCGCCGTCGAATTCCGATCTGGGGATTTCCAACGAGGGCGCGGTTTCCTGGATTTCCTCCAGCATGGCCGCGGTCACCTCGTCGCCGCCCTTGCTGAACAGGCTTTGACTGGTCGCCACGGCCTCGGCGGTCGCCGCCGCGCCATGGATGAGATCCGTCATCTCCTTTGCCAGGGCGCGGTGCGCCTCCCGCGCGGCGGGATCGGCATCGTGTTTGACTGCGAGTTCGTCGATGGCGGCCTCGTCGAGAAAAGTGAAGTAGCGCAGGTAATTGATGACGTCGCGGTCGTCGGTGTTGATCCAGAACTGGTAGAACTTGTAGGGGCTGGTCTTTTCGGGATCGAGCCAGACCGCGCCCTCCACCGACTTGCCGAACTTCGATCCGTCGGCGTTGGTGATCAGGGGCAGGGTCAGGCCGAAGACGGTCCGGCCCAACTTCTTGCGGGCGAGGTCGATGCCGGCGGTGATGTTGCCCCACTGGTCGCTGCCGCCGATCTGGAGTTCGCAGTCGTGCTGCTCGCGCAGTTTGTAGAAGTCGAAGGCCTGCAGGAGCATGTAGCTGAACTCGGTGTAGCTGATGCCGACCTCGCGGTCGTTCATGCGGGCGCGGACGCTCTCCTTGGCGACCATCATGTTCACCGTGAAGGACTTTCCGATGTCGCGCAGGAAATCGAGGTAGCTGACCTCCGCCGTCCAGGACGCGTTGTCCAGCAGCAGCGCCGCATTGCCTTCGGCCTCAAAGTCGAGCAGGCGGGCGAGTTGGCTCTTGACGGCCTCGATGTTGGCGGAGAGGGCTTCGCGTGTAAGCAGCGAGCGCTCGGCCGACTTGCCGCTCGGGTCGCCGATCATGCCGGTCGCCCCGCCCGCGACCGCGATGGGGCGATGGCCGGCCATTTGGAAACGGCGCAATGCCAGCAGCGGCACGAGATTGCCGACGTGCAGGCTGTCAGCCGTCGGGTCGAACCCGCAATAGAGCGTCACTGATTTGGAATCCAGCAGCCTGCCAAGCTCCTCCTCATCCGTGCAGTCCGAAAACAACCCACGCCAACGCAGTTCTTCAAAGATGTTCATAACAAAAGGGGGGCACTTGATCGGGGTTTGGCGGAGGTGAATCAAGTCCAAATGTGCCGTGGCGCGCGATTGTCGGGCGCGCGGCGCAGGCCGGGTTGCTCCCGCAGGCACTCCATCCGCGGCGTCGGCGCCGGTCAGCGGGAATCGAGGGCCCGGAATCCGTAAACGAGCCAGCCGGCCTTGGCGCGCTGGCGCTTCCGGTTTGGTCGACCTGGACGGGCTCTGAAAAAAGTTTGAAAAAAAGTTTGCCCGGATTTTCGAAGTTGATACATTCCGCGCTCCTTTTCCCCGCGTGTGGCGTATGGGAGCGTCGGCAACCGCCGACTCGGAAGTCTTCCGCACCCACATCAAGCGCGCCGGAAACGGACCCCTGATCCACAAGGGAAAACGGAACGTTGGTGGGCTGGGCCTCCCTCATTGGGCCCTCCCGATGAACGTTCAAAAAAAATATAGAATTTGTTTGAACCAGAATATTGCTTCTGGCACTGTCCGCGCTCCCTTTCTCTGGAGAGGGCGGTTTTGAACGCGTTTTAACGCACTGATACACGACAAGCTATGCCGACTATCAATCAACTGGTCCGCAAGGGACGCAAGAAGATCAAGGGCAAGTCGACCGCGCCCGCGCTCGACGCGTCGCCGTTTCGTCGCGGCGTCTGCCTGCAGGTCATGACCCGCACGCCGAAGAAACCGAACTCGGCCATGCGCAAGGTCTGCAAGGTGCGTCTGACCAACAAGCAGGAGGTCATCGCCTACATCCCCGATGAAGGCCACAACCTGCAGGAGCACTCGATCGTGCTGGTCCGTGGCGGCCGTGTGAAGGATCTCCCGGGCGTTCGCTACCATGTCGTGCGCGGCGCGCTGGACGCCACCGGCGTCGAGAAGCGGCGCGTCAGCCGCTCCAAGTATGGCGTCAAGCGGCCGAAGGACGCCAAGAAGAACACCAAGAACTGATTTCGCCTCAACTCTTTTCGAATCATGTCAAGACGTCGTCGAGCAGTCAAAAGACCGGTCACTCCGGACCCGAAGTTCCACAGCACGCTGGTTTCCACGCTGGTGAACACGGTCATGAAGAAGGGCAAGAAAAGCCTCGCCCAGCGCATTGTGTATGATGCGATCGACAAGATTTCGGCCAAGAACCCGGACTCCGACCCGTTGGAGATTCTGAAGCGCGCGGTCGACAACGCCAAGCCGCGCCTCGAGGTGAAGGCCCGGCGTGTCGGCGGCGCGACCTATCAGGTCCCGCTGGAGGTTGCCGGCGAGCGTCAGTTGTCGTTGGCCCTCCGCTGGATGGTGAAATTCGCCAATTCCCGCAAGGGGACGCCGGTGCAGAACGCATTGGCCAATGAGATCATGGAGGCCTATCAGGGCCAGGGCAGCTCGATCCGCAAACGCGACGAGGTGCACAAGATGGCGCAGGCCAACAAGGCCTTCGCCCATTTCCGTTGGTAATCAGTCAATACAGACTCGCCGTGTTTGGAATGGTTTCAAATTCGGCGTTTTTGTCTCGCAGAACGTAAAGCTCCGAAATGGAAGCAGTGATGGAACAGTCAACCGTGAATTCGCCCCAACGCGAATACTCGATGGCGCATACCCGCAATATCGGCATTGCGGCGCACATCGACGCGGGTAAGACCACGTCCACGGAGCGCATCCTCTTCTATACCGGTTTCACCCATCGCATCGGCGATGTTGATGACGGCAACACCGTCACGGACTGGATGGAGCAGGAGCGGGAGCGCGGCATCACCATCACCTCCGCCGCAACCACATGCAACTGGATGCAGCGCGAGGACGGGACCTGCAAACTTTTCGAGAATACGCCGTTCCGGGTCAATATCATCGACACTCCGGGGCATGTGGATTTTACGGCCGAGGTGGAGCGTTCCCTTCGCGTTCTGGACGGCGCGGTCGCCGTCTTCTGCGGCGTCGCCGGCGTTCAGCCCCAATCCGAGACCGTCTGGCGTCAGGCTGACAAATACAACGTTCCCCGCATTGCCTTCATCAACAAGATGGACCGCGTCGGCGCCGACTTTGCCAGCGCCGTTTCCGATCTTCGCGAGAAACTCGGAGCCAACGCCTATGCGGTCGGAATTCCCATCGGTTCCGAGGACAATCTTCGCGGCGTCATTGATGTCATCAACCAGAAGGCCTTGGTTTATGACCTCAGCGACGAGATGGGGATCAAGTTCGCCGTCGAGGAAGTTCCTGCTGAGTTGAAGGATGAAGCGGCCCTTGCCCTGGATGAATTGATCCATGTCGTGGCCGACAAGGACGAGGAAATCGGCGAACTGGTCATCATGGACGAACCCGTTTCCGCGGCGACACTGAAGGCGGCCGTTCGTCGTCTCACCATCGCCAACGAGTTGGTGCCGGTCTTCGGCGGCTCCGCCTTCCGCAACAAGGGCATTCAGCCTCTCCTGGACGGCGTCATTGATTATCTTCCCTCCCCGCTCGACCTGCCCCCGGCCGTCGCGCACGACATCGACGACCCCGAGGTCACGAGCGAGATCGAGGCCGACGACAATGCGAAGTTTGCCGCGCTGGCCTTCAAGCTCTGGTCCGATTCCTTCATGGGCAAGCTGGTCTTCTTCCGCGTCTACAGCGGCTCGATCAGCAAAGGCGACAGCGTCTATAATCCGCGAACCCGCAAGCGCTCCCGCGTGAGTCGCCTGATGATGATTCAGGCGGACAAGCGCGTCGACGTCGACACCGTTTACGCGGGCGACATCGCGGCGCTTGTCGGCCTGAAGCACATCACCACCGGCGACACCATCGGCGATGAGAAGCTCGGCGTCATGCTGGAGCCGCCGACCTTTCCCGAGCCGGTCATCTCCATGGCCATCGAGCCGAAGACCACCGCCGATCGTGACAAGCTGGCCGACGGTTTGGTCCGGCTTTCCGAGGAGGATCCCACCTTCCGTCAGTATACCGACGAGGAGACCGGGCAGTTGATCGTTTCCGGCATGGGCGAACTGCACCTGGAGATCATCCGCGACCGCTTGTTCCGTGAGTTCAAGGTTCAGGCCAATTCCGGCAAACCGACCATCGCTTACCGCGAAACCATCACCCAGCCAGCCGAGGGTGAGGGCAAGTTCATCCGCCAGTCCGGCGGCAAGGGGCAATATGGCCATTGCGTCATCGACATTGAGCCGAATGAGCGCGGAAAAGGCGTCGAAATTGAGAGCAGGATCGTCGGTGGCGTGATTCCGAGGGAGTTCATCCCCGCGATTCAGAAGGGCATTCAGGGCGCGATCGACAGCGGCGTGTTGGCCGGCTATCGCATGGTCGATGTGAAGGTCGTCATCAAGGATGGCTCCTTCCATGAGGTTGATTCCAATGAACTCGCTTTCGAAATGGCCGGCAGCTTTGCGTTCAAGGACGCGGTCAGCAAGGCTGGCGCGATTCTCCTGGAACCGGTCATGAGCGTCGAGGTCACCACGCCGGATGAGTACCAGGGCGACATCATGGGCGACCTGAACCGTCGTCGCGGCAAGATTCAATCGATCGAAACCCGGAACACGGCCACCAGTCTGAAGGCGGAGGCGCCCCTGGCCGAAATGTTCGGCTATTCTACCGACATTCGCTCTCTTTCGAAAGGCCGCGCGGACTACTCGATGGAGCCGCTGCGCTTCGACGAGGTGCCGGCCAACATCACGCAGCAGATTTTGGAATACAAC
>JAYPEY010000012.1:62968-96578 GCA_038126035.1 Verrucomicrobiales bacterium
TGATGGCAGGACAACGAATTCGTATACGGCTCAAGGCTTACGATCATCGCGTCGTCGATCACTCGGCGGCGGATATCGTCGAGACGGTCAAGCGCACCGGCGCGCGTGTTGCGGGTCCCATTCCGCTGCCCACACGCGTGGAGCGCTACACCATGACCCGCTCGCCTCACGTGGACAAGAAGTCGCAGGAAACCTTCGAGATGCGCACTCACAAGCGTCTGCTCGACATCCTCGACCCGACGGCCAAGACCGTGGACGAGCTGAAGAAGTTGAATCTTCCCGCCGGCGTCGACATCACCATCAAAATCTGAATGCCATGATCGGATTGCTTGGAAAAAAATTGGGACAGACCCGCGTCTACGACGACAACGGCAAGCTCACCTCGGTGACCGTCGTGCTCGCCGGTCCGAACCGCGTGGTTCAGAAGAAGACCGAAGAGACCGACGGCTACAACGCCGTGCAGCTCGGCTTCGATGACCAGAAGGAACAGCGCGTCAACAAGCCGCAGACCGGCCACTTCGCCAAGCACAAGGCCGCCCCGGTCAAGAGGCTGAAGGAATTTCGCGATTTTACGCTGGATGTGAATCCCGGCGACGTGATCGGCCCGGACATCTTTGAGCAGGGCGATTACATCGATGCGATCGGCGTCACCAAGGGCCGCGGTTTTCAAGGCGCCATCAAGCGTCATAACTTCGCCAAAGGCCGCCGCACGCACGGCTCGAAAGGCTTCAAGCGTCGCACAGGAGCCATCGGCGCCTGCGCCGACCCCGGCACGATCGACAAGGGCAAGAAGATGCCCGGCCACATGGGGCAGGTCAGGCGCACCAACCAGAATCTCAAGGTCATCCAGGTTCGCAAGGACGACAACGTGCTGCTGATCTCCGGCGCCATTCCCGGAGCCAACGGCGACTATGTCATCATCCGCGAATCCAAGAAGCGGCCGAAGAAATCCTGATAACCGATTTCACCGATGAAAATTGAACTGAAAGACAGCAAGGGCAACGCCGCAGGCGATCTGGAAGTGTCCTTTTCCGTGATCGAGAACGGCAAGGGCACCCAGGCGGTGCATGACGTGGTCGTGGCCTATCAGGCGGCGCAGCGCAGTGGCACCGCCTGCACCAAGACCGTCGGCGATGTCGCCGGCAGCGGCAAGAAGCTGTGGCGTCAAAAAGGAACCGGTCGGGCCCGCACGGGCCAGAAGCGCTCGCCGATCTGGCGCGGCGGCGGCGTCGCGCACGGGCCGAAGCCCCGCGACTATCGCAAGACCGTCACCAAGAACACCCGCCAACTGGCCCTCCGCAAGGCCATGAGCGAACGCCTCAAGATGGAGGACGTCATCGTGGTGGACGACATCCAGTTGGACGCCCCGAAAACGAAGCAGTTTCTGGGGGTTCTCGCCGCGTTGGGTCTGGACCCGAAGAGCAACACCATCCAGGTGGTGATCGACGGCGAGAATGCCAACACCGCCCTCGCCGCCCGCAACATCGCCCGCGTCTCCCTGACCACCGGCGACACCCTGAACACCTACGACGTGCTCCGCAGCGACAAGCTCGTGTTCACCAAGGCGGCCTTTGAGAAGGTTTCCGAGCGCGTCAACAAGAAGTAAGCAAGCAAGATCATGAGCCCTTACGAGATCATCAAGACCGTCCGCCTGACCGAGAAAGGCACGATGCAGTCCGAACTGAACAACCAATACACGGTTGTCGCGGACCGGCATGCCAACAAATACCAGATCCGGTCAGCGGTTGAGGAGATTTTCAAGGTCACCGTGACCGACATTCGGACGATGAACGTCCGGGGCAAGGCCCGGCGCAAGCGCACCGCGCAGGCCGGAACCACGCCCGCATGGAAAAAAGCCATCGTCACCCTGAAAGACGGCGAGGCCATCAGCCTGACCTGAGCAAGAGGATTATCATGGCGGTTAAAACCTACAGACCCATCACTCCGACGCTGCGCTACACGGCGACTTCCTCCTTTGAGGAGATCACGAAGAAGAAGCCGGAGAAAAGCCTCGTCAAAATCCGCAAGAAGACCGGCGGTCGCAACAACCGCGGTCGCATCACCTCGCGCGGTCGCGGCGGCGGTCACAAGCAGAAGATCCGGCAGGTGGATTTCAAGCGCAAGAAGCATGGCGTCAAGGCCAGTGTGATCGCGATCGAATACGATCCCATCCGCACCGCGCGCCTGGCCCTGCTGCAATACGCCGATGGCCAGAAATCCTACATCATCGCGCCGAACGGTCTGAAGGTCGGCGCCATGGTCGTCAGTGGTCCGGGGTCCCCCGCCGAGGTCGGCAACAGCCTCCCCCTGAAGGAGATCCCGACCGCGATGCAGATTCACAACATCGAGCTGACGCTTGGCAAGGGCGCTCAACTCGTCCGCTCGGCCGGCGGTTCGGCCACCTTGATGTCCGTTGCTGACGGATACGCGCAGGTCAAGCTGCCGTCCGGGGAGATCCGCAAGATCCATCAGGACTGCAGCGCCACGATCGGCCAGGTCGGGAACACCGACCATGCCAATATTGTCCGCGGCAAGGCGGGCCGCACCCGTTATCTCGGACGCCGCCCGATCACCCGCGCCGTCGCGAAGAACCCGGTCGATCACCCGATGGGCGGCGGCGAGGGCAAGACCTCCGGCGGCGGCCATCCGGTCACCCCGTGGGGCGTGATCACCAAGGGTTACAAGACCCGCTCCAAGACGAAGCCCTCCAACCGCTTCATCGTCCAGCGTCGCACCAGCAAGAAGAGAAAGTGATTTAAGCCATGGCACGTTCGATCAAAAAAGGCCCCTTCGTCGAAGTAAAGCTTCTCCAGAAGATCGAGAAGCTGAACGAGGCGAACCAGAAGCGTCCGATCAAGACCTGGTCGCGTCGCTCGACCATCACGCCGGAATTTGTCGGCCACACCTTTCATGTCCACAACGGACGCGCGTTCGACGCGGTGTTCGTCACGGAGAACATGGTGGGCCACAAGTTGGGCGAGTTTGCCCCGACCCGCAAGTTCAAGGGCCACGGCCATCACCCGGACAAACAAACCAAGTAAGATTTCATGGAAGCGATATCCATCACCAAGAACGTGCGCATGTCCCCGCAGAAGGTGCGGGAGGTGACGCGCGAGATTCAGGGCATGAAGGCGCTCGCCGCGCAGGCCACACTGGCGGTCGTGCCGCGCAAGTCGGCGCGTCTGATCGCCAAGACCCTGAAATCCGCCATCGCCAACGCCGAGTACAAGGCCACGCAGCATCCCGAGGATCACGCGGATTTCGACGCCGAGAATCTCGTCGTCAAGGAGGCGGTGGTCGGCGACGGCGTGACCCAGAAGCGCTGGCAGCCCAAGGCCCGCGGTTCCGCCGGCCCGATCCACAAGCGCAGCTCGAACATCCGAATCATCGTATCCGACAACAAAGCCTGAATCGTTATGGGACAGAAATCACATCCCGTCGGCCTGCGGGTCGCCGTCAACAAGGACTGGCGCTCCAAGTGGTATGCCGACAAGAAGGACTACGGCCGCCTGCTGGTTGAGGATCGCAAGATCCGCGGTCTCCTTAAAAAGAAGCTGGAATCGGCGTCGGTGCCCAAGATCCTGATCGAACGGGCTGCGACCCGGTGCCGCGTCACGATTCAGACCGCCCGCCCAGGCGTCGTCATCGGCCGCAAGGGCGCGGAGATTGACAAGATCAAGGAGGAGCTGAGCCAGTTGACCGGCAAGGAGATCTACGTGGACATCCAGGAGATCAAGCGTCCGGAACTCGACGCCCAGCTCGTCGCGGAGAATGTGGCCCTTCAGTTGGAGCGGCGCATCTCTTTCCGGCGCGCCTTGAAGAAGGCGGTGCAGACCACGATGGATCAGGGGGCCAAGGGAATTCGCATCCGTTGCGCCGGCCGTCTGGGCGGCGCTGAGATCGCCCGTGTGGAGCAGTATCACGAGGGGAGCGTTCCATTGCACACCTTGCGCGCCAACATCGACTATGGTTTCACCGAGGCCCGCACTCTGGCAGGGGTGTTGGGAATCAAGGTCTGGATCTGCGTTGATGAGCCGCAGAATGAATCCTCCAATGGTCGCCAGGCCGATGCCGGATCAGCTCCGATCGGACGTTAACAACGACTTCATCAGCAATCATCAGAAAGGGACAGAGATATGCCATTGATGCCAGCCAGAGTTAAGCATCGCAAGATGCACCGCGGCAGCCGTAAAGGGACGGCGCAGCGGGGGAACACCGTCGCCTTTGGCGCATACGGCCTGCAGGCGCTTGAACGTGTCTGGCTGGACACCAAGCAGATCGAGGCCGCGCGGACCGCGATCACCCGCCACATGAAGCGGCGCGGCAAGGTCTGGATCCGGGTCTTCCCGGACAAGTCCTTCACCAAGAAGCCGTTGGAAGTGCGCATGGGTAAAGGCAAGGGCCCGGTCGAGTCCTGGGTCGCCGTCGTGCGCCCGGCAACGATCCTGTTTGAGGTTGACGGGGTGTCGGAGACCGTGGCCCGCGAGGCGTTGCGCCGCGGCGCCAACAAACTGCCGATTCGTGTGAAGTTCGTTGCGCGACGCTAGTTCAGGAATTCAACCAGACGCATTATGAAGATGTCGGAAATCAAAGAAATGACCCAGGCCGAGTTGGTGGCCAAGGGGCGGGACCTGCGCGCGGAGCTCTTCAACCTAAAGCTGCAGAAAGCCAGTTCCCAGTTGGAGAAGCCGTCGCGACTGCGCAATCTGCGGCACGACATCGCGCGGGTCGAGACCCAGTTGTCCGCCCTGCGCAACAAGGAAACCGCCAACGCATAGGATTCAGATCATGTCGGAAGAAACACAAAAACGAGGCCATCGCAAGGAACGCCAGGGAACTGTCGTCTCCAACAAGATGGACAAGACGATCGTTGTCCGGGTGGACCGCCGGTTCCGGCACCCGCTCTACAAGAAGGTTGTCACCAGCCACCGCAAGTTCTACGCCCACGATGAAAAGGGGGAGGCGAACATTGGCGACAAGGTCAAGATCATCGAGACCCGTCCGCTCTCCAAGACGAAGCGCTGGCGTCTGCTTGAGATCGTGACCCGCGACGTCGACGCACTTGCCGCCGCCGCCGAAAGCTGAGGAAAGACCATGCTGCAACTACGCTCCAAACTCCAGGTCGCCGACAACTCCGGCGCGAAGAAGGCCGCCGCGATCCAGGTGCTCGGTCGGAACCAGCGCTATGCCGCGGTGGGCGACATCATCAAGGCGCACATCAAGGAGGCGACTCCGGAAGGCAACGTGAAGAAGGGCGAGGTGGTGGACGCCGTGGTGGTCCGCACCAAGGCCCCGATCCGTCGTCCGGACGGCAGCTGCCTCCGCTTTGACAGCAATGCCATTGTCATCATCGACAAGGACAAGAACCCGCGCGGCACCCGTATCTTCGGGCCGGTCGCCCGTGAATTGCGCGAGAAGAAGTTCATGAAGATCATCTCGCTCGCGCCGGAAGTCATCTGATTAGAAGCCATGTCCAACAAACGTCATGTCAAGAAGGGCGACGAGGTCGTCGTGATCGCCGGGGCCGAGAAAGGCAAGCGCGGCAAGATCATCGAGTCGCTGCCCCGCAAGGAACGGGTCATCGTGGAAGGCGCGAACATGATCAAGAAGCATGTCCGCAAGAGCCAGCAGCAGCCCCAGGGCGCGATCCTGGAACGCGAGGGCTCCATCCATATTTCGAACGTAATGCTGGCCGAGAAATACGACGCCCGCGCCGCAAAACGCGGCGGCGGAGCGGCTGAAGAGTGAGGACGGAAATGAAACCGCGACTTTACGAAAAATATCAGAATGAGATCAAGCCGGCTCTGAAGGAGCAGGGGGGCTATGAGAATGTCCACCAGATCCCGAAGATCGAGAAGATCGTGCTCAACATGGGCGTGAGCGCCACCCTGGAAAAGGGAGCCCTGGCCGACGCGGTCAAGGACATGACCATGATCACCGGCCGCAAGCCTGTGACCACCAAGGCCAAGAAGAGCGTCGCCAACTTCAAGCTCCGCGAGGGGCAGGAGATCGGCTGCCGCGTCACGCTTCGCCGCGAGGCGATGTATGAGTTCTTCGATCGTCTGATCTCCGCGGCGCTTCCGCGCATCCGCGACTTCCGCGGCATCTCAGCCAAGTCCTTTGACGGACGCGGCAACTATTCGCTGGGCGTCAACGATCAGACCATTTTTCCCGAGATCGAACTGGACAAGGTCAACCGCACGCAGGGCATGGACATCACGATTGTCACCAGCGCCGCCACCGACAAGGAGGCCTATGCGCTTCTGTCGGCTTTCGGCATGCCGTTTGCGGGCAAGGCCGCAAATTGATTTGGATTCAGAGTAAGGACTGTTATGGCAAAGAAATCCTGGGTTGAACGCAACAAGCGCAAGGCGGCCGTCGTCGAGCGCTATCGCGAAAAACGCGCGGAGCTGAAGGCGAACCGCGACTACGAGGGGCTCTCCCAACTGCCCCGCAACGCCAGCCCTGTGCGGTTGGTCAATCGCTGCGCGGTGACCGGTCGTCGCCACGCCTACATGCGCAAGTTTCAGTGCTCGCGTCTCGTCTTCCGCGAGGCGGCGTTGGCGGGCCTCATTCCGGGAGTAACGAAAGCAAGCTGGTAAACGCCATGATGACCGATCCCATAGCCGATATGTTGTCGCGCATCCGCAACGCGAGCGCGGCATTGCTGCCCACGGTGGATATTCCGCACTCCAAGATGAAGGAGAGCATCGCCAAGATCCTGGTGAAGTCCGGATACGCCGAGGATTGCAAGGTCGCCGGCGACCTCAAGAAGACGATCACCGTCACGCTCAAGTATGAGGGGCGTGAGGGCGTCATCAAGGGGTTGAAGAGGGTCAGCCGCCCCGGCCTGCGCCAGTATGTCAACGCCCAGCACATCCCCCGCGTGTTGCGCGGGTTGGGAACCGCCATCCTTTCGACCTCCCGCGGCATCATCACCGGACAGGACGCGCGGAAGGAAAACGTCGGCGGCGAAGTCGTCTGCTACGTCTGGTAAGAACGGAGAATATCATGTCACGCATAGGAAACGCACCGATCAAGATTCCAAGCGGCGTCAAGGTCGCGATCAACGGGCAGAACGTCGCGGTCGAGGGGCCCAAGGGCAAAATGGCCTGGGACCTGCCGTCTCGCGCCAAGGCGGAACTGCAGGACGACCAGGTCGTCGTCACCCGCGAGAACGACGAGCGACAGTCGAGGGCCATGCACGGCCTGAGCCGCTCGCTGGTCGCGAACATGATCCAGGGCTGCAACGAGGGTTTTGTGAAGGAGTTGGAGATTGAGGGCGTCGGCTACAAGGCCGAACTCAAGGGCAAGGAGATCGCCCTCGCTCTTGGATTTTCCCACATCATTCATTATCCGATCCCGGAGAACATCACCGTGACGCTCGACGGGCAGACCAAGGTGAAGATCGAGGGGGCGGACAAGCAGAAGGTCGGCCAGGTTGCCGCCGAGATCCGCGCCTTTTCGCCCGCGGAGCCCTACAAGGGCAAGGGCGTCAAGTACAAGGGCGAGCGCATCCGTCGCAAGGAAGGCAAGACCGTCAAGTAACAGAACTTCACCCGCGAACGAAGATGAGAACCGAAAAGAAACACAAGCTTCGCAAGCTGCGTCACCTTCGCCAACGCCGGAAGATCACCGGCACGGCCGAGCGCCCGCGCATGAGCGTGCGCTTCACCAACAAGAACATTTACGTGCAGTTCGTCAACGACGAGGCCGGCGTCACCGTGGCGTCCGTCTCCACGATGCACAAATCCACGCCGGAGCGCGACGGATTGAAGGCGAACGTCGATGGCGCGGAGAAGATCGGCAAGCTCGCCGCCGAGGCCGCCAAGGCCGCGGGAGTGGAGAAGGCTGTCTTCGACCGCAGCGGCGCCCGATATCATGGCAAGGTGAAAGCCTTGGCCGACGCCGCGCGTGAAGGCGGCATCAAGATCTAATCGAGAACCAGGAGACCGACTGTGGCTGAAAACAACAACAATCAGAATCAGGGCCCGAATCAGGGCCAAGGGCAGGGCCAGAACCAGGGTCAGGGCGGCCGTCGCGGCCAGGGCGGCCGGGAACGCGGCCCGCGGCCGGCCCCGGTGACCCTCGACGCTCAGGGGCGCGAGATTACCGAGAAGATCGTCCATATCAACCGTTCGTCGAAGGTCGTGAAGGGCGGTCGTCGCTTCAGCTTCAGCGCGCTGGTGGTCGCCGGGGACAAGAACGGCCGCGTCGGCCTCGGTCTCGGCAAGGCCAGCGAGGTCGCCGACTGCATCCGCAAGGGCAGCGAGGACGCCAAGCGCCAGATGGTCGACATCTCGCTCAGCGGCTCCACCATCCCGCATGAGATCGTCTGCGTCTACGATGGCGCCCGCGTCATCATGCGGCCGGCTTCGCCGGGAACGGGAATCATCGCGGGCAAGACCGTGCGCGCCGTCGTGGAGTCGGCCGGTGTGCGTGACCTCCTGACAAAGTCACTCGGATCCAAGAACGCCGCGAATGTCGCCAAGGCGACGCTGAAGGGGCTGATGGGATTGCGGCTGCGCGAACAGGTTTACAAGACCCGCGGCATTGAATTGAAGAAGGCCGACGCGGCGCCCGCAGAGGCCGCTCCCGAGGCGGATACGGCTTCCGCCGAGGCCGCGGATGCAGCAACCGAATAACAACCCATACGAACATGCGTCTACATACACTCAAACCCAGACCCGGCGCGAAGAAGTCCCGCAAGCGCATCGGTCGCGGCAACGGCAGCGGTCACGGCAAGACCGCCGGCCGCGGCATGAAGGGCCAGGGCTCGCGTTCCGGCAGCTCGACGCGCCCCGGATTCGAGGGCGGCCAGCTTCCGCTCATCCGCCGCATCCCGAAACGCGGCTTCAACAACGCGCGCTTCACAACCTATTATCTGCCGGTCAATCTGGGCGATCTGGAGCAGTTTGAGGATGGAGCCACGGTTGACGAGGCGGTCCTTCGCGGCGCCGGTCTGGCCAACGGAAAATCCGACGGGATCAAGATTCTTGCACAGGGCGAACTGAACAAGAAGCTCACGGTTCGGGCGAGCGCCTTCAGCGCTTCGGCGAGGAAACGCATCGAAGAGCTCGGCGGCGCCTGCGAAGTGGTCGACAAGAAGGTCGCCAAGGCCGCGGATCAGGAATCCGCGGGCGAGTAGGCAGAGGAGACAAGGGCAGTCCATCAAACTCGTTGTTCCATGTTAGGCAACATCGCCAGCACCATTGCGAACTGCTTCAAGATCCCGGAGCTTAAATCCAGGATCTTTTTCACCCTGGTCGTGCTCGCCATCTGTCGTCTGGTGGCGATGATTCCGATTCCCGGGTTGGATGGCCAGGCCTTGGCCGAGTATTTCAAACAACTCGGAGAGAGTTCGGACGGGGCCGGCATTCTGGGCATGTACAGTCTCTTCACCGGAGGCGCGCTGGAAAAATGTGCGGTGGGGTCGCTCGGCATCATGCCCTACATCAGCGCCACGATCATCATCCAGCTCCTGACGGCCGTGATGCCGCGCCTGGCGAAACTGGCGCGCGAAGAAGGCGGCCGGACGAAGATTGTGCAATACGGGCGCTACGGGACGATCCTCCTGTGCCTGGGACAGGGCCTGGTCATGGCCTACGGATTCGAGAACGCCGGCAAGATCTTTCAGGGCCTGGACAAGGATCTGGTGCTCTACAGCGACAAGTGGATCTGGTGGTATCGCATCCAGACCGTTCTGATTCTCACCTGTGGCACGGCGCTCCTGATGTGGTTGGGCGAGCAGATCACCGAACGCGGCATCGGCAACGGCATCTCCCTCGTCATCACCATCGGCATTCTGGCCCGCCTGCCCCAGGCTGGACAGGGATTGATGGACATGTTCCGCGTCGATCCGGCCACCGGCGAGCGGGCCTCGATGATTGAGTTTGCCTTCCTGCTCGTCGTGTTCGTCTTCGTGGTCGCCGGCATTGTTGCGATCACCCAGGCCCAGCGGAAGATCCCCGTGCAATACGCTCAACGCTCGGTCGGCCGCAAGGTCTACGCCGGAGGCAGCTCCTTCATGCCGCTTCGGGTGAACTACGCGGGCGTCATGCCGATCATCTTCGCCCAGGCCATCCTGATGCTTCCGGGGCAGGTGTTGGGCTTTGCGGGCAACGCCTGGGACAAGCGATTTCTTCAGGAGGCGGCGGTCTGGTTCCAGTATGGCAAGCCCTTCTACATGCTCTCCTTTGCGCTGATGATCCTGTTCTTCTCCTACTTCTGGGTTGCGACCCAGTTCAACGAGATCCAGATCGCGGACGATCTGAAACGCAACGGGGGCTACATTCCGGGTGTGCGGCCGGGGCAGGCGACAACCGACTTTCTACATCGCACAATGAGCCGCATCACCTTGTCCGGCGCGATCTTCCTGGTGATCATCGCGACGGCCCCGATGCTGATGAGCAACTATCTCGAAATCTCGCCCGCCGTGGCGGAGTTTTTCGGGGGCACGAGCCTGCTCATCATGGTTGGCGTGCTGTTGGACACCATGAGGCAGATGGAATCCCATCTCCTGATGCGGCATTACGACGGCTTCCTGAAGAAGGGCCGGATCCGCGGGCGCTTCTGACCGCGCCCCGCACAGCGATTGAAGGGGAGATGGCCGCCTCCTTTGCGCGAAAAATTTTTGACACGTTCTTTGATTGGAAAGCCAGGTCCGCAGCGGACATGAGCAACATAAAGACTCCAGCGGAGCAGGAGTTGATGCGGGCGGCGGGAAAAGCCGCCGCCCGGACGTTGCGCGACATGGCGAATGAAATCGCCCCGGGCGTGAAAACCCGGGACTTGGATGAGTTTGCCGCAGAGCGCATGCGCGCGCTGGGTGGGCGCAGCGCGTTCCTTGGCTACCGGAATTTTCCGCGCCACACCTGCATTTCGATCAACGACGAGGTGGTTCATGGCCTGGCGGGCGAACGGGAGATCAAGTCCGGCGACCTGATCAGCATTGATGTCGGGGTGACCGTTGAAGGCTACATCGGCGACAACGCGACCACAGTGCCGGTTGGAGACTGCGACAAAAATACGCAAAAACTTGTTGAAGTCACTGAAAGATCTCTATACGCTGCGATCTCTTGTGCCGTTGCAGGCAATCGGGTCCGGGATATCTCCCAAGCCGTTCAGGATCTGGTTGAAGGCAACGGTTTTTCCGTCGTTCGGGAATTCGTCGGTCACGGCGTCGGGCGGACGGTGCACGAGGAACCGCAGGTGCCGAACCACGTGGACCCGCGGCGAAAGACGCCGGAGCTCGTTCCGGGCATGACCTTGGCCATCGAGCCGATGGTGAATGCCGGCGCTCCGGCGGTGAAGACTTTGAGGGACGGCTGGACAGTCGTCACCAGGGACGGGCGACCGTCCGCTCACTTTGAGCACACGGTTTTGATTCGGGACGGCGAGCCCGAGATACTGACATGGCTGGACGGGAAGAAATAAGCCTGACCGGCCGTATCGTGGAACAGATTTCCGGCACAGCCTGCCGGGTGGAACTGACAAACGGTCACCGCATGGTGGCCCATACGACAAGAAAGAACAGTCTGGATCTTTCCCGGTTGAATCCGGGGGATGAATTGATTCTGGCGGCGTCGCCGTTCGATTTTTCGAAGGCGCGCGTCGTCGGACAAACTGAAAGAAAAAGCGATTATGAAAGTTCGCGCATCAGTCAAGAAACTCTGTGAAAACTGCCGGATCGTGCGCCGTGAGGGCGTGATCCGGGTGGTCTGCACCAATCCCCGCCACAAGCAGCGGCAAGGTTAATCCGAACATACAAGAACGCTATGCCACGTCTACTGGGTGTCGATATTCCGGGCAACAAGAAGCTCGAGTACTCGCTGCAATATATTTACGGGATTGGTCCCGCCATCGCGAAGGAGATCGTTTCGCAGACCGGCATTGATCCCAACATCCGTGCTCGCGACCTGAATGATCAGCAGTTGACCGAACTGTCCAAGATCATGCAGGACGGTGAGTATGTGCTGGAAGGCGATCTTCGCCGGGAGATCAGCATGAACCTCAAGCGCCTCAAGGCGATCAGGAGCTACCGCGGCATGCGCCACTCGCGCGGACTGCCGGTTCGCGGCCAGCGCACATCCACCAACGCCCGCACCCGCAAGGGGCCGAAGAAGACCGTCGGCGTCACGCGCAAGTCGTGATCCACTGCAATCATTCATCCATACGCAACTGACCATGGCAGACGAAGAGAACAAAGAAGAAACGCCGGCGGAGGAGACTCCGGCCAAGGCTGAGCAGGCCGCGCCCGCCGCAAACGCAGGCGCGGACGCCGGGGAGAAGAAGGAGGCCAAGGCCGACGCAGGACCGGCCGCCGCCAGCGCGCCGACAGCGGCGGAATTGTTGGCCGATGACTTTGCCGACAAGAAGATCGTCAAGGCGAAGAAGTCGAAGAATGTGTCTTCGGGCATCGCCACGATCGCTGCCACCTTCAACAACACACTGGTTTCGATCAGCGACATGCAGGGCAACGTGATCAGCTGGTCCAGCGCCGGCAAGGTCGGGTTCCGCGGCTCCCGCAAGAGCACGGCGTTTGCCGCGCAGCAGGTGGCGCAGGACGCCGCGCGGCAGGCCATGGCGCACGGGCTTCGGGAGGTCGAGGTCAAGGTGAAGGGACCGGGATCCGGGCGTGAGTCCGCCATCCGGGCGCTGCAGGCCATCGGTCTGGAGATCACCTCCATCAAGGACCTCACCCCGGTGCCGCACAACGGCTGCCGTCCGCGCAAGAAGCGTCGCGTCTGAACCGGATCACTCAACTCTCAGCACACAGATTCAAATGGCTCGTTACACAGGACCCCGCACACGAATCAGCCGTCGCTTTGGAACGCCGATTTTCGGCCCTTCCAAATACCTCGAGCGCAAGAATTATGGCCCCGGCGTGCATGGCCCGCGTTCCCGTCGCAAGCTGACGGATTACGCGCTGGCGCTCGCCGAGAAGCAGAAGATGCGTTACTACTACGGTCTGCTGGAGAAGCAGTTCCGTGGCGTATATGAGAAGGCGATCCGCCGTCGCGGCGTTACGGGTGAGATCATGCTCCAGATCCTGGAGACCCGCCTTGACAGCATCGTCTTTCACCTTGGATTTGCGCCGACGCGCGCCGCGGCCCGGCAGTTCGTTTCGCATGGCCACATCACGGTGAACGGCGGCAAGGTGGACATCCCGAGCTATGCGGTCAAGGTGAACGACGTGATCGAAGTGAAGGATTCCAGCGTCTCGCGGCAGGTTGCCACCAAGAATCTGGAATTGTCGACCAGTCGCGCCGTGCCGGAATGGCTGACCTTGAACAAGGACGCCTTCAAGGGTGTGCTGGAGCGCGAACCGGTCCGCGAGGACATCCAACCCATCGCGAACGAACAGACCATCGTTGAGTTTTATTCCCGTTGATAAAGCCTGCTCCCGGGTGGGAACCAGGCCGGCAATTATATGGACCGAGGGCGATGACGGGAATCTTGCGCCGAAGGTCAGTTTAAAATTGCAACCCAGACAAAAAGACCATGCCAGTACGTTTAGCTCCATTTGAAGTTCCGAAGCGGTTGAAGAAGGACGAAGCGACCGCGACCGACACCTATACCCAGTTCATCGCCGATCCGTTCGAGCCCGGCTATGGACACACCATCGGCAACTCGCTTCGCCGCGTTCTGCTCTCATCGCTTGAGGGCGCCGCAATCACCTCCGTGCGCATTGACGGAGCGATGCATGAGTTCGCCACGGTTGACGGCGTCGTTGAGGATGTCACGGATATCGTGCTCAACCTGAAGAAGGTGAAGCTCAAGATCCACGACACCCGGGATCCGCAGGTTCTGCTGATCTCCGTGAACAAGTCCGGAGAGGTCACCGCGGGCGATATCGAGCTCAATCACCACACCGAGGTCGTCAACCCGGACCAGGTCATCTGCACGCTCGACAAGAAGAAGAAGTTCATGATGGAGCTTGAGGTCCAGATCGGGCGCGGCTTCCATCCCGGCGACGAGAACAAGAAGCCGGACCAGGCGATCGGCGTCATTGCGATCGACTCCATCTTCTCCCCTGTCACCCGCGTCAAGTATGCGGTTGAAAGCGCCCGTGTGGGACAGCGCACCGACTATGACAAGCTCGTGCTGGATGTCTGGACCGACGGACGGATTTCACCGGATGACGCGTTGACGCAGGCTTCCGCGATCCTTCAGCATCACCTGGATGTCTTTGTCGGTTACGACAAGAACGCGATCCAGATCGAGGAGGTCGTCGACAAGCAGGACGAGGAGAAGGCGCAGCAGAAGAAGTTGTTGAACATGAGCGTCAACGAGATCGAGCTCAGCGTCCGCGCGGCGAACTGCCTCAACAACGCAAACATCACCACCGTGGGCCAGTTGGCCCTGAAGACCGAAGCCGAGATGTTGAAATACCGCAACTTCGGCAAGAAATCGCTCAACGAGATCAAGGACAAACTCACGCAGCTCGGACTCGGGCTGGGCATGAACGTCGATTCTGCATTGCTCGACGGCTCCGCCGAGGAATCCTGATCGCATCCCTCAGACACCGACATGCGACACCTTAAACGCAACGCAAAGCTGGGCCGCAAAGGCGAACATCGCAACGCGATGCTGGCCAATCTGGTCTGCAGCCTGATCAAGGCCTGGAAAGGCGGCAAGTGCGTCACAACCACCTTGGCCAAGGCCAAGGCGGCGCGCCCCGTCGCCGAGAAGCTGGTCACACTCGGCAAGAAAGGCTCGATTCATCATCGCCGTCTCGCCGCCGCGCGACTCAAGCAACAAGCCCGCACCCACTTCAAAGGGCGCCTCCAGGGCAAGAACCCGGTTCCCGGCAAGGAACTCCGCGAAGCTTGGCGCGAGAATGAGGACGTGGTCCGCATTCTCTTCGATGAGATCGCGCCGGAGTTCAAGGAGCGTCCGGGCGGTTACACCCGCATCGTGAAGCTGCATCGTCGCCGCGGCGACGCCGCGGAGATGGCGATGTTGGAGTGGGTTGATGAGGCTTTCGCGGCCCCGGCGCCTGCCGCCCCGAAGGCGAAGAAGGAAAAGAAGATTGAGGAGCCCGAGGCGGAGGAAGCGAAAGCTGAGGATGCTGAGGAGACCGTTGAGACGGAACCGGCTGAAGCATCGGCTCAGACTGATGAAGAAGTCGCGGTGGAGGAGGCGGCTCCAGAAGCGACTGACGAGGCTGACAGCAGCGACGAGGCTGCCGGTGATTCCGACGCCGAAGTCGAAAAGCCTTCCGAAGATTCCAAGTAAACGGAATCGGACCAAAGAATTGCGCGAAACCCCGCCCATTCAGGGCGGGGTTTTCTATTTCTTCGCCTTGCCGCCGGCCCGCCTGTTATCGCCGGATTCGGCGCGGAATCTTGATTTCAGACGCTGCCGCGCCCGGGCGATGAACAACAGGTCTTTGATGACGAAAAGCGTTGTCACACCGTATTGGTAACCGGCAGGGGAACCCAAGACACCGCCGCCGATCAGCGATGCCCATTGGACAACGAAAAAGAAGAGCGTCGAGCCAATGGTGAGACTGAACCAGGGGACGATGACCACCAGTCAATACGTTTTGGCAATCGCCTGGGTGAGGCTGCGCGAGGTCAGTCCGAACCACATGCCTGCCCAGCCGAGCGCCGCAAAGGTGGTGATCGAGGTCACGCCGCCGCACAGAAGCGTGGGCAGATGGTGGTCGGCAAACATGTTGAATCCCTGCGCGGAGGCGATTTCATCAGCGCGAATCCAGACCAGCGTGAGGGCGGTGCCGCAACTCATCGTGATAATGGCTGAAGCGCGCAGCAGGAGGTCTCGCAGGGCTCGCCATTGTCCCTGAACGATCTCGTCGGCGCCAATCGGAGCGCAGAGCAACAATTCAAGAGCCCCGTTGCTCCGGGCTTCCTGGAAGGCGCAGCAGGCAAGCCAACAAAGGATGCCGTCGATCGCCAAGGAGAACAGCATCGGGAAACTTCCGCAGAATTCGGCGGCGTCCTCACCCGTTGCACTCCGGCCAAGTTCGATAATGATCAGGACTGCCAGCAGTCCGAGGACGGCCAGGAACCACCGCCATCGATCGCCGCCCCGCGATGCCAGCCAATAGATGGGATTGATGTCGAGTCGAAGGCTCCGGTAGTCCCGGAGATGGTCGTGGCGCGCCTTGTCGGCGGCGCGAGGCTTCGCGTTCTTCCTGCCGGGTTTGGAGTCAGGATCCCGCCAATTGCGTCCAATGCCCCTGCCGGCAGCGAGAAGAAACAGGAATCCCATGCCGATGGAGATCGCCAGAGAGAGCCAATACTCATGCGCCGTAGCGGGGTAGACACTGGCGGGGACGCAGGTGAAAGAGTGGAATGGGCCGAGGATGGCAAGGTGATACGGCGGGTCGAAATAGAAAATGTCGTCGAGCTCCGAGGGAAGGAAGACCAACGCGCCGAGCAGGGCGGCGGAGGCGAACAGAGCCTTTTGCTCCGATCGACTGCGCATGGAGATCCAGATTCCGGCGCTCATGGAGAAGAACAGCGCGCACGGCATGGCGAGACAGGCCCGCCAGAACTCGCCCGCGGTCACGCCTCCCATGAGCAGCGACAACGACAACACCGGCAACGCAGCCAAGACGCAGCCAATGGCGTTCAACGAGTTGGCGGCGAGTTTGCCGAGAACGACATCCCAGCCGCTCAGATCGGTGAGGAAGAGGAGTCCGAGCGTCCCCTCGCGCCGTTCCGAGCTGAGGCAGTCTGAAGTGTTTCGGGCCCCCTCAATGAGGCAGTAGATCATCCCGAGCCAGCCCAGCGTGAGAAAGATGTATTCACCGGGTTGAAACAGGGCTCCGAGAGACGGTGTCTGGGTCAGCAGCCAGATGCCCGCTCCGATGATCAATGCCGTTCCCGCCGCGAGCCCCCGCGCCCGGTAGGTCCGGCGACTGCGGGCGGCAACGCGCAGTTCGCGGTCCACTATGCGGAGAAAGCTCATGAGCGCGTCAATGGATGACGAAGTCGCGGCGGCGCAGATTCTGGTGAAGGAGGGATGTTGAGCGCAGGGCGATGATTGTCAGGCAGACGCAGAACACCAAGGCGCGGGCAATGGTCGGTTCGGGGGCATTGCGGCCCATGAATGCGGCGAGGGCGGCGGCGGAGGCGATGGCGACAAACGCCGGGATGAGCAAGGCGCTGCAGATCGCCTTGATCCAGGCGATCACCACGTTGCGCGCTTCCAACGAATGACGGAGACCGATGGGGGCCAGCGCGAGATAGACCGGAAGCGTGTAGGCGAGAACGGAAAACTCGAAGCGGAAGTAGCGAAGGGTGTAGATGATCTTGACCATGACGATGGCGGCCACGGCCGGCAGGAACTGCGCCCAGAGTCCGCGAATCCGCCCCCACATGATCTGGGAGACGGACAAGGGGGCCACGAGGATCAACTCCATGACTCCGGACTCGCGTTCGCGATGGAAGCTTCCGGCGGCGGCAAAAGCCATGCCGCCGGACAGCGTCAGAGCCAGAATCTCCGTGCCTCCGACGCGGGAGGAATACATGTAGAAACCGCCGCAGCAGACCGCGAGGGCCCACAGCCATTTGCTCAACCTGGCGCCCGTCGTTCGCAGATGCAGCCAGCCGATCGGATTGCTCGTGAGCTTGCGGTCGACCGCCCGGGTCAGTGTTTCCTTGAGGATCATGGGCGAGGTCAGGATGGCCAGCCAATGTGCGTTCAAGCGGGGCGCGGAGATGCCGTCAACGCTTTCGCGTAGACGCCGGGCGGCGTGTTTCACCACCTCGGCGAAGATGCCGGCGGCGACCAGTGTGAAGACCATTGTGGTCAGCATGAAGGCCGAGAGATCGGTCGGACTCATGGGCGCCGTCAGGTTGGTCCAGGCGCCGCCCGCGCCGGTGCAGGCGAGCGGTTCGTTGCGAAAGACGTCCCACAAGCGGGCGCCGAGATTCGACCAGTGGAGGCCGCCCTTTTGAAACGCCTGGAGCACGATTGTCAGCACGGTGTGAAAGGCAAAACTGAGCAGCGTGAACACGGAGCTGAGGGCCACTGAAGCGGCTCCCGCCCAGCGGGCCTCGTTGATATGGGAGGAGGCGACGAGCCCGGCTCCGAGCGCGAGCATCAGGGCGACGGAGTTGTGCATCGACGCCAGCAGCGCCTCCTTCCAGCCCGAGCCGCCAAAGAGGAAGGCGAGGCTGATGACGGGCAGGGCGGCGGCTGTGACTGTGAGCGCCCGCAGGGCATGCACGAAGCTTTTGGCGGCGACAACCCCGGTTGCTGTCAGGGGTGTGAGGAAAAGCAGATTTAGGGTGCCTTCGCGCCTTTCGCGGCTCAGGCAGTCGGCCGTCAGCAGCGGCGCGCCGAGGACGACGCCGAGGAAGAGGGCTGCGTTGAGGTTGCCAAACAGCTCCGGACCCAGCTCCGAGGAGGACTGGAAGGCGTCTCCATGCCCGATGGCTCCCACCGCAATGATGGCGCCGGCGCCCAGCGCGCGAAGCCAGAAGTTCAACGGCCGGCGTGATTCGATGCGCAACTCGCGCGCGATGGCGGGGTGGAGATTCAGGGTAGTTGAGAGTTGGTGTGGGTTGAGCGTTGAAAGTCGGGGCGAGCGCGTTGGCTCCCCCTTTTCAGGCGGCTGTCCCGGCAAATCTGCGATGTTTGAGATTGTTGAGCAATCCGCGAAATGCCCACAAAACGACCGGGAACTGGATGGCGACAAGGAGAAGCATGACTGCCGCGGACAGGGCGAGCAGAATGGAGACCGAGTCCATGCAGAGGGCGATGACGCCGGTCTGCCATCCCAATCCGCTGAGCATGAAGCAGATCAGCATGGCCGGAAGCACGGCGAGGAGGAGGCCGAAGGCGCGAAGGGCGTGGCAGAAGGTCTTCCCGAGCAGGATGCCGGTCGGTTTCAAAGGCGTCAGAAAGAGCAGCGGCAGGGCGCCTTCGCGTCTTTCGCGACTGATGCAGTCTGCTGTGGTGATGGGGACGATGAGCCAGACGCAGACGCAGACGCAGAACATGCAGTTGAGCGCTCCGAACAACGCGCCGCCATCGCCTTCATCGACCTCGTCGTCCAACCAGAACATCATCAGGATGAACACGACCGCTGTCACCGCCAGCGCGCGCGTTCGTCCCGTCGCCGGCCGGCGCGCCTCCTCACGCAGCTCGCGAACGATGACGGGAGAGATCTGCATGGGGTTGGGAGTTGAGGGGGAGACCTGTGGTCTGGCGGAAGGCGGGGAGAATCGCCGGGGCTCGCATGCGCAGAGAATGAACTCGCCCTCGTCCTTCGCGCTGCGTCACGGTTTCCCGCCGTCCAGCTTCTCATGCAGGAAGACGGCGATCTCCTCGGTCATCGGGGTGAACCACGGGTGGCTGCCCCAGCAACCGTGCTTCCCGCCCTGGACGATGACCAGTCGGTGCGCCACGCCGGCTTCGTCGAGTTTTCGGCGGAACGCGGGATATCGCTCGCCCGGCGAGTCCTTTTCGCCTTCGATGATCAGGATCGGCGGATCGCCCTTGGAGATGTGGGTGATCGGCGAGCCTTGAGCGTAGGCTTCCTTCCGCTTTTCGTAGGGGCCGCCAAAAAAGGTGAGCTGGTTTGCGATCGGTTTCTTCGCCTCCAGGGC
This sequence comes from Verrucomicrobiales bacterium, assembly GCA_038126035.1. GTDB lineage: Bacteria > Verrucomicrobiota > Verrucomicrobiia > Limisphaerales > JAYPEY01 > JAYPEY01. Next base: position 82,558 of record JAYPEY010000012.1, read on the forward strand.
GCGGGTGACCTGATCGACGCCCGCGCCCATGATGACCGCGGCCTGCAGGGCGCTGGAGGCGTCGGGATGGCCGCCCTTGCCTTCAAAGAGTTTCGAGTCGCCGGTCAGAGCGACCATGGAGGCCAGGTGCCCGCCCGCGGAACCGCCCACCGCGCCGATGCGCTCCGGATCGATTCGATGTTTCTTCGCGTTGGCGCGCATCCAGCGGACGGCCGCCTTGCAGTCTTCGACGGCGGAGGGGAACCGGGCCTCGCCGGAGAGACGGTAGTCAATGGTGGCGGCGACAAAGCCGCGCCTGGCCAACTGCTGCGCCATTGCGCGGAAGGACTGCCGGTTGCCGCCTGCCCAGCCGCCGCCATGGACAAGGACGACGCCGGGGCGCATCCGGCCGCTTTTCGCGGCCGGCGCATAGAGATCGAGCTTCAAGGCCCTGGCGCCGCCGCGGCCGAAGACCAGATCGGTGTGGGCGATGATGCCGTTCGGAACCTTGTCCCTGGCGCGGAAGGGTTTGGTGTCGGAGGAAACCTCGACGAACTTGTCCACCTTCACACCGGGCGCGAATTTCGGCGCGGCGTTGACGAGAGCGAGAGAGCAGAGGAGAGCGAGACAGACGGTGGTGGATTTCATGGCGCGTTGTGTGAGGCGGATTTTTGCCAATAGGAGCGCTTCCCCGGAAGGGGAGCCAAGGGTGCGCATCTCGAACCCCGTGCCGTCTTACAGCTTCTTCACGTGGAAGTTGCGGAAGGCAACGGGGTCGTTGTGGCCTGCGAAACCGATGTGGCCCTTCTTCCGGTCCAGGCCCTTGGGCGGGTTCTTGATCTGGCTGCGGTCGAAGGCGTCGATATCGACATCCAGGATCTTGGTTCCGTTGAGTGTGACCTTGATCTTCTGGCCGCGCACCTCGACCTCCTGAAAGTTCCATTGTCCGACGGGGCGCAGGTAGCCGGTCTTGGCGCCCACGCAGTGGTAGAGGGAGCCGTGGCATTGGTAGGGCTTGAGGGGAGCCTTGGGGTGCGCCTCGTTGTAGCCGCCGTTGTCGATCACCTGAAGTTCCAGGCCGTCGCGGGAGGAATGTCCGCCGAGAGGAGAGCGCAGGGCGATGCCGTTGTTGCCGCCTTTGGGCAGCTTGAATTCAAAGCGCAGGATCATGTCGCTGTATTCCTCCTTGGAGAGGAGATCGCCGCCCTTGCCGGGCTTGCAGACGATGGCGCCGTCCTTGACCTCGTAGCTGTCCACCGCGCCCTGCCAGCCGGAAAGGTCCTTCCCGTTGTCCAGTCGGACGAAGCCCTTGCCGTTCTTGGCGGCGAGGTGGGCGTTGGCCTCCTTCGCCCCGATCTCGCGGATGAAAACATTGCGCCAGCGGATCTCGCTGCCGTGGGTCTGGAGCTGGATCGGGCCCTTGGGGAAGACGGGGTCGCGCATGAAGCCGTTGGGCTTCTTCGGCGCGTCCTTGCCCTTCGCCTTTTTGCCCGGTTTGGCGTAGGCCAGGTAGCCGGCCCTGCGGTTCGCGAAGAAATTTTCCAACACCGCGTCGTTCACGACGGTTTCGCCGTTGAACACGACTGTGACGCGCTCGCCGATCATCTTGATCAGAAAGGAATTCCACTCGCCGAAGGGTTTGTCCATCCGCTTGGAGGGATCCTTTCCGGGCGCGCCCTTGCTGTTGTTCCAGAGGCCGCCGGAGCCCTTGTCCTTGCCGAGGCCGCGCGGGTCGCCCTTGGTGGAATCCCAGATCTGCACCTGCGGGATTCCGCGCAGGTAGACGCCGCTGTCGCCGTCCGGCAGGGCCTTGTATTCCAGCATGAGTTCGAAGTCGCCGTAGTCCTTGTCGGTGGTCAGATAGAGGCCCTTGCCGTCGTTCACGAGTTCGCCGTTCTCCACGCTCCAGTGGGCCTTGAGATGGTCCTCGCGCGGTTGGCCCTTGGCATTGGTGAGGCCGCCCTCGATCGACTTCTTTTTGTAGGCGGCCAGTTCCTCGGGGGACATTTCCCAGAGCGCGGTGGGATCGGAGGTGCCCCAGCCATACCAGCCGCTGAGGTCCTTGCCGTTGAAGAGCGGGGTGAAGCCGGCCGGGGCATTGGCCGCCTCGGCCAGGCCGGCGGTCGCCAGAAGAAGGGAGAGAAGTGGGATGCGTTTCATGGGTTGTTTCGAATTGCGGACGGTCGATCGGGGCTTGGGATTCAGTATGCCGGATACTGGGGCGCGAAAGTGGCGCGTCAAGAGGTTGTTGTCGAGGCTCCCTGGTTGGAGCCTTCAGGTTCGAGGCGTGAGGGCGACGGGATGACGACCAGCGTTTCGGCGCTCGCCTCGTGGCTGCGCTATTGGGTTTCGCCGCGGGTGACCTGCATGAAGACCTCTTCGAGGCCGATTTCGTCCTCCCTCAGCATGGTGAGACGGGCGCCGCCGTTGACCAGGGATTCCGCGATCACGCTGGGGTCGCCGTCGGCGCTGGCGAGGGTGACGCGGAGGTCTCCCTCCTCATTCTCCACCTCGGCGATTTCGGAGCGGGCCTTGAGGATGCCGATGGCTTCGTCGGGGTCGGTCGAGACGCGGACCCACCAGGCGGAGCCGCCGGTGACCTGGTCGCGCACCCCTTGAACGGGACCGCTGTAGATGAGTTTGCCCTTCTCGATGATGCACACGCGGTTGCAGAGGTTCTGCAGTTCGCTGAGGATGTGCGAGGAGATGATGATGGTCTTCCCCATGCGTTGAAGCTCCTCAAGAATCGCCATCATCTCGATGCGGGCGCGGGGATCAAGTCCGCTGGCCGGTTCGTCGAGCAGGAGCAGGTTGGGGTCGTGGATGAGCACGCGGGCGAGGCCGAGGCGCTGCTGCATGCCGCGGCTGAGAGCTCCGATCAGCGCGCCCTTCTTCTCACTGAGGCCGACGAGTTCGAGGACATCGGCCACGGTCTTCTCGCGCTGGGCCGAGGGGATCTTGTAGCAGGCTCCGAAGAAGTCCAGATACTCGGTCACCTCCATGTCCTTGTAGACGCCGAAGAAGTCCGGCATGTAGCCGATCACGTGGCGCACCTCGTCGGCGCTGCGGACGACGTCGCGGCCAAGGACCTTGGCGGTTCCGGCGGAAGGGGCGAGAAAGGTGGCCAGGATTCTGAGGGTGGTGGTCTTGCCCGCGCCGTTGGAGCCGATAAAGCCGAAGAGGTCGCCCTGATTCACCGTGAGGTTCAGGTCGGAGAGGGCGACCATGTCGCCGTAATGGCGGGTGAGGCCTTGGGTCTCGACGGCGGGGACGTTGGGATCGACTTGGATGCTCATGGCTGGAAATCAATTCTCGCTGACGGTCGGCACGCTCAGTCGGAGCATGGTGTTGGCGCTGCTGCGACGCGGGGAAAACTGGTTGATTCTGCCGGTCAGGCTGCCGCCTGCGTCCCAGGCAAGGATCACGGCCTGTCCCCGGTCCACGGCCTCGCTGATCTCGAAGCCGCCCGGAGTGACGAAGGTGTTGTTGTAGTTGTTCTGGCTGTTCGGGTTCCTGCGGCGGAGTTGCTCGATGAAACTGGCGGCCATGACGCTGGCCGGGACGTTGGAGATGCGAACGCGGCTGGAACTGCCGAAGGCCTGCCGCCGTTGGTTGATGACGTTGACGAATCTGCCGGCGTGGGACTGGACGAAGTTGTGAAGATCCTGGCCGGATCTGACATTCAACGAGACCTGTTTGACCTCGCCGGCATTCAGCGACCCGAGGGGGTGGACCTTGGAGCCGAAGACGATGTGCGCGTCGGACAGATTCCGGCCCAGCAGATTGGAAACGCTGCCGGTAAGTCTCGAGCCGTCGCGTTTCAACGAGGCCTTGATGGGGAGGTCGCCCGACTGCCACCAGTCGTTGACGTAGAGCTGGCTGGTCCAGACGGGCACGTAGACTTCGGCGTCGTAGCCGTCGCCCTTGTGGGTGACCGTGGCGCGGCTGGTGTCAGACGCCCCCATGTGAGCGCCGGAGTATTCGCCGCGCAGGGTGGAGATGGGTTGGACGCCGGCGAGGCCGTAACGTTTGTTGGAGGGCGAGTAGATCGAGGCGTAGGTGCGTCCGCGCAGTTCGGCGCCATTGCCGCGCGGATGGACGTCGACGACGTGCAGTTCGTTCCATTCAGTCTCGCCGGCCCGGAGCATGAAGCCGATCCAATAGATCAGGACGGAAAACAGCACGACGTAACAGGGGAAGGTGATCCAGGTGAGCATCTGGCGGTTGATTTTCTTGAGCCACCATTGGTCGAAGGGGCCGATGACCAGGAGGTAGACCACCAGCAGCAGCAACAGCCAGTGAACGGGAAGCTTGCGCACCTGCTTGCTGTCGACCATGCCGCCGAACACGCCGTCGATTGCATGGCCGGCAAATCCGGTCTGGATGTCCTTGCGAAACACGTCGGGCGAGAGGCGCATCATGTGCGCCCAGAACCAGGGGCGGTTTTTCCAACTGCGAAAGGGCTCCCGTTCCGGGCTGAATGTGAGCGCGGTGATGAGGCCGCGGCCGCGCGCGGCCGTGACGATCAGGGGACGCCCGTCGATCTGCAGTTCCACGCTGCCGTCGCGCGGCGTGGCGTTGACGATGGGGAATTCCTTGTCCTCGAATCCGGGGTCGGGTTTCAGTTTGGCGTAGGCGTCCTCGGAGCCCCCCGAAGGTTTGCGCCAGTCGGGGCTGGATCCGTCGTCCGCGGAGCCTTTCTGAAGCCACTTCTGGATGATGCCGGAAGTGGTCAGGGAGCCCCCGCCGCTGACGGCGCAGGGCATGAGGGCGTTGAGCCAGGGGGAGCCGTTGATGTCGCCCGGACTTTCGATCGCGACGATCAGGTTGCCTCCCGCGTGAAGCCACGCCTGCAACGCCATCGCCTGGGGCGCGGTCAGGTCCAGCGCGGATTCGGAGTTGAGATAGAAGGCGTTCATGCCCTCGAGCGCGATCGGATTGTCCGGCACGATCGGCGCGCGGAAGCGGGCGGCGCGGGGACGGTTGGCGTTGTCGCGTCCGGCGATCTCCGGAAGGCGGGGCGATCCGGGAAAGGTGCGTGAAAGGGCGCCCATGAGCGGCGCGTCCCAAGCCATGCCGATGCCGGCGCGGATGTCCTCCTGCTCGGCGACGACCTTGCCTCGCTCGTCGAGAAGCCGCGCGTTCCATGTCTGGAAGCGTCCGCCTGCGGCGAAGACCGGGATCACGATGCGCTTGCGCGTGTCGGTGGGCAGTTCGACGATGAAGCGGCGCACGTTGTCGCCGCCGGTATTGGCCGTTCCCAGTTCAACGACGCCGGTGAAGGAGGGGCCGTCGTTGTTGATCTCACAGGTGACCGGAAACCAGTTCGCCTCGCGGACGACGCCGTCGTTCCCGTAGCCGAGGAAGACGTCGAACTGCAGGGCTCTGACGTTCAGGGGCGCCAGGAGCAAGAGCGCCAACACTCCTGCGAAGAAAACGGTCTTCGGGATTGAATCTGACTGGATGGAATGTCGCCGGCCTCCCTGAGCGCTTGTCATATTCCCTCGGGTTGTTCGTTGTGACTTGCCGGGAAACTAGTCTCCGATGCTCTGATACGCAAACGGAAACCATGTGGTGCGGCGGGAAGGGGGATCCGTTTTGGTTCAGTCCGTGTCGGTCATGGGCAGGCACGCGAGCAGGCTCCAGCGGAACAGGGCCGTCCTTGCCGCGTCCTGGAGTCGGACGCCATGCCGGATGGAGGCCTCCAGGGCGGCGACACCGCCCGTCTTCCATGCGCGATTCCACGCCTGAATGCGAGGCAGTGCCGGACATTGGGGAGCCCGTTCGACGAGTCGATGTTCCAACGCGCGGCTCTGCTTCAGGCGGCGGATCAAGCGACGACGCGCGGGGTTTTCGGGAGCTTTGGACGGAAGCCGGTCGCGCCAACCCGGAGCGCGTGATATGGCATTGGAGTTTGCGGCGTGTCGGCGGTGATCGGTTAGGGGCTCGGCGTGGTAATGGATGCGTCCGGTCGCCGCAGCGACCAGGGCGCACCACCAGTCGTGGTTGATCGCCTCCGCCGGAATGGGCGCGGCCAGTCGTCGCAACGGTTCGTTGAGCATCGCCGAACAGCCGGTGACGAAGTTTTGCGCGAGCAGGAGCCCCAGGGGATCGTGATCGGGGTGATTCGCTGCGACCAAGGCGTGCATGGAAGGCGCGATCTCCCCGCCCGCCGAATCGATCAGGCGCAGATCGGTATGGAGCAGGGCGGGAGTGTCGGGCGGGATGTCGGCAGTCCGCGTCTCGAACGCGTTCAGCATGCGTTCGAGACGGTTTTGCGGCCAGACGTCGTCCTGATCGCAGAAGAAGCAAGGTCCGGCTTTGGGCGTCGCGGTCAGGAGTCGGCTGAAGTTGCCGGTGGGGCCCTGTTGTTGCCCGCCGGGTATAACCTGAATCCGTCGGTCCCGGGCCGCGTATTCCCGCAGGATGTCCGTCGTGCGGTCGGAGGAGTCGTCGTCGCGCGCGAGGAGGCGCCAATGTTCGTGCGACTGGGCGAGAATGGAATCGAGTTGGTCGGGTAGGAAGCGTTCGCCGTTGCGGGTCGCGAGCAGGATGCCGGCTGACGGCGGGTCGCTCATTGGCCGACCAGCAACGACGGCGAGACCCTGTCGTCGCCGAGGCCGAATCGGGGGAATGCCTTCAGTGAGAAGGTGGCGGCGATGGTGTAGTCCTCGCGGCCGGAGCTGGAATTGCGGACGCGGAAGGTGAGCGCCGTGGTCCAGCTTCTCAGGTCGCGATAGAGGGTGTAATACTGCTCCTGGAGTCGTCCCTCACGCGCCTCGAACAGGTGCTGGGTGCGCAGGCCCCAGTCCTCGTTGAAGCGCAGGTAGAACGTTCCGTAAATGGCGTTGGCGCCGGAGTCCGGACCCAGGACCGGGATGTCGCGGATGTAGCGGTGGCCGACCGAGAAACTCCAGATGTTGCCCGGCTCAAAGGTCATGTAGTTGTCCGACTGCTGGAAGACGCCGTTGTCGATGTCGTAGCGGGTCGACGAGGTCAGGCTGAGCCAGTTGCGCGGCTGGAAGTCGATGGTGGTGAACGCGTCGGAGAAGGTCTGCTGGTCCGGGCGGCGACGCGCGTGCCAGTCCAGGAGGATGGACGAGCTCAGGACATCCTCGACCCGGTCATTGCGTTTGGTCTGAAAGGTGTTGCGCAGGCCGAAGCGGATGGTGTTCTCGCTGTCCACGGCGTCGATCGAGTTGAACTGGGGGTATTCGAGGGGCAACAGCCGGAAGGTGGGGAAGCGCGTGTCGAACTGCGGCAGGTTCGGCGGGATCTCGCTGGGCGAGGGGACGTAGACGTAGTTGACGGAAGGCTCAAGGATGTGGCGCAATTCATGGATGTCGAGCAGCCGGCTCTCGACCTTGGGGAAGACGCGGGACGCCTTGAAGGACATTTCGGCTCCGGTGTTGAAGACGAACCGGTCCTCCTCGGAGAACGGAATGCCGGGACCCTCGGACTCGCCGTAATGCGTGTAGCGTCCGCCGATGCGGGGCTTGACGTTGAGCCAGCCGAAGAAGGTCTTCGGCAGCGCGATCTGGTGAAAGCTGTCCCCGCGCCAGGCGGCGAACTCAGGGAAGGCGTTGTTCGCGAACTGGTGCCGGAAATAGCCCAGGGAACTCTCGCTCTCGTAGTAGAGGGGCGTCGCGCCGATCTGCTGCGGCAATCCGGAAAGCCGGACATCGGGAAGTCGCTCCACGGTGTCGAAGAAGTCGTTGACCTGCGGTTGGGCCAACGCATTGAGGCTGAAGTTGCGCCAGAACTGGCTCAACTCGAAGAAGGTCTTGGGCTGCGGATCTTGTCGGTACTGGCTCTCAAAGAAGTCCCGGAGGAAGAACTCGTCGGACTGCCAGTTGACCACGGCGCGCGCGGTGGCGGAGTCGCGGAGTTTCACGCGGTGGGTGAACTGCAGGCGATGTCGTTGGCTGTCGATTGGCATCGCCAGCGAATTGGTCGCCGCATTGTCATCGCGGGTCATGTAGAACCTCGCCATGCCGGATCCGAACCGGCCGAGGTCGTAGTTCAGGTCGGGGCCGCCGCCAAAGCCGCGTTTCTGGCGGTAGTCGAGGTTGATCGAGCCGCTGAGGTTGGTGTTTGCCTGCCAGTTGTAGGAGCCGAGGATGTAGGGGCCGTAGAGGCTTCGGAAGCCCGGGGTCAATTCGATGTTGTTGGGGTGCCGTTCAGCGTAGTCGCGTCGGTAGTAGGGCCAGTAGAAGATGGGAACCTTGCCGACGTAGACCGTGGCCCCGTAGGCGGCGATGCGTTTGCCCGGAAACACGATCAGGGTCTTCGCCTTGACGCGATAGACGGGGTTTTCCACGTCGTCGGTGGTGAGCATGCCGTCGCTGGCCGTGTAGACGCGGTTCAGCAGTTCGTCCGCCGCGCCGTCGGTCTCCCTGGCCTCGGAGCCAGGAGTCTCCTCCAATTTGGAGCCGGTGAGGTTTCGTCCGGACGCGAAGAAGGGGGTGTCGCCGACCTTGAACCGGTCGCCGCCCATCTCCCCGGTGGCGAAGTTGTAGCTGAGTCGCTCGCCGACCCAGAGCGTCGAGCCGCGTTGTAGTCGGACATTGCCCTCCGCTGCCGTCATGGTGGTGTCGCGATTCACGGAGAGTCGGTCCGCCGACAGGGTGACGTCCTTGTAGGTGGCGCGGACTCCGGAGGGATGCGTGGCCGCGATGACGGTGTCCTCCAGCGAGGTGAAGTTCGCCTCCGCTCCGGAAGCGGCCTCGATCACCAGCTTGGCGTCCTCCTCGGGCGGCGGCGCCTTCGGGGCCTCCTTCGAGGTTGTTCCGGATTTGTCCTCCGCGGCAAGGAGAGCGGTGGAGAACAACAGGCCGGTCGTCAGAATGATGAGAAACCGTTTCGTCATGAGGCGGCGGCATCCAACCAAATCGAACCCGCCCCGACAAGCGGGTTTTCGAAGCGGCCGGCGCCTGACGCCCCTGGATGGCCATTGCGATTTCCGGATCTGCGGTCCTCGGGATCTCATTGCCGATCATGGGGGCGATTGATGGTCAATTGTGGGGCGCGCATTCCAGGATTCCAGGACCGACCCCTTCACGAATTTTTCGGCAGGCGCTGAATCCCTTCCCTGGAGCGAGGGCGCCGATCGCCACACGCGGGGGCGCGTGTGCTCCCCTGAAGTTGACGTTGGCCAACCTGCATGGGGATGCGCGAAAGCGTTTTGGAGCAGCGCGCAGAGTGTGCCGCTGCGATGGGTTTGAAGTGAGGTTGCCCGCATCGCGATCAACAAAACCATGGCGGCGCAGGATGTTCAGGCGCTACACTGACGACATGACGACATTGAAGATCCAGGTTCCCGACGTGGCGGCGGGCATTCCCGATCTGGACAAGAGCATTTCCTGGTTTGTGGAGGAACAGATCAGGATCGCCCGTTGGCGCAAAGGTCGTTATGACGACCGCGTCGATGAAATCGTGGAGAGCGCGATCGGGAAGGCGCATGTCCTCAAAGAGGGTGGGATGACCCCGGAGGAAGCCCGCGCGGAGTTTGTTCGACGTTGCCGGGAGATCGGTGAGTGAGCGCGCGCGTCGTCGTCGACGCCAACGTCATCATCGCCTCGCGTCGAAGCAGCTCGGAAGACAGTCCGGATACGGAGGCTCTCAGGCATTGGGAGGAGGGGCGTTTTATCTGGTTGATTTCCAAGGACGTGCTTCGGGAATACGCGCGGAAGCTCATGGAGGTGGGCGTTGCCGACGCCGACGTTGAGTCCTTCCTTGCCCGCCTGATTGTCGCCGCCGAATCGGTCCAAATCGCGGTGTTCCACGAGCGAAACTACCCGGAGGACAACGACGATATCGCCTTTCTTCTGTGTGCGATCAATGGCCGTGCAACGCACCTCGTGACCTACGACCGCCACCTGACGGCGCTGGAAGGCCATTACGATTTCCGGATCTGCGGTCCTCGGGATCTCATTGCCGACCTTGCAATCGATTGACGGCAATCGTGGGGGGCGAGGGTCGAGGAAGGTGGGCAGGTTCGACGTGGAATGTGGAGGTCGTATCTCTGTTCTTTCGGGCTGAAGGCCCGGCCGCACAAAGCCCGGGGCTTCGAGCCCCGGGTAATGTGATCAACAAAACGAATGCGGCCTGAAGGGGCGCGCGTGCGCCTCGCGTGCCCTCATCGCCGCCTCGCCGATGAATCGGGGCGGACCGGGGCTTCCGTTGTTTGTGAGACCTTGCGCGTCAGAGGGGCGGCCCGGGCAGGCTGGGCGTGATGGGAAGCTCCAAGGTGTCGGTGACAGGGGTGCGAGCAACGACGACCGGCGAGGGCGCCCATCGCCACACGCGGGGGCGCGTGTGCTCCCCGGAAGTCAATGGCGGCCAACAAAACCATTGGCGGCGCCCGCGTTCTTGGCGGTACACTGTCGCCATGTCGGAAACCTTCGATTCAGTTCTGGACGCGGTCAGCCATCTGCCGAAGCCTGACAAGGCGCGCCTGTTGGCGACCGTGGCTTTGGATGTCGCGGACGCGCATCCGGGAATCGATTTTCAGGACGATGTCTGCGGCGGTTCGGCGCGGATCGTGCGCACCCGCATTCCCGTCTGGACGCTGGAGGCCATGCGTCGCGACGGGATGTCCGATGCCGGGATTCTGTCGGCGTATCCGACTTTGACGGCCGAGGATCTCACGAACGCCTGGAACTACGCACGCACCCATCGTGACGAGTTGACCGCCGAAATCGCCGCCAATGGCGACGATTCGTGATGGCCGGTCTGTATTCCAACGAGAACTTCCCGCTTCCCGCTGCCCGCTGTCGAATTGCTGCGTGAACGCGGGCACGACGTGTTGACCTCACAGGAAGCCGGCAACTCCCACACTGGTGTTCCCGATCCCGATGTATTGACGTTTGCCACGAAGGAGGGACGCGCGGTCGTGACGCTCAATCGAAAGGACTTCATCCGCCTGCACGCCGCGAGTCCCGATCACGCGGGCATCATAGTCTGCACCGAGAATCCCGATTTCCCTGTCATGGCGGAAAAGATCCACGAAGCGATCAAGGACAGACAGTGCCTCGCCGGAGAATGAAATATCCCCTCCCAAGAGGGGACCTGCGAAGACTCACCGCAACTGATTCCCGCCAAACGCCTCCTTCAGCGAGTCGTCGATGACGCAGCGGTAGGCTTGCATGCGGGCGACGAGGGCGCCTTTTGAATCGATGAAGTCGATGTCGGCCTTGGCTTGGCGGCGTTTGGAATCGGTGATCGTGGCGACGATCCGCACGCCGTCCTTGGGGAACCTGCGCTTGAACTGGCGATAGTTCGCGGCGGCGGTGGGGAGCGACGGCTTTTCGTTCTGCTGCCAGCTCCAGAGAATGAGCATCTGGTAGGCGCAGTCGAGGGCGAGGGGATCGGTGATCCAGGTTCCGCGCAGGGGATCGGCGATCCAGTTCTTCGGCGAGGGCGCGCAATCGACCTGCGCGGCGATGCCGTTCGCGTCGCAGCCTTCGAGGCGTTGGATGCCCTGGAAATCGGGGCCGTGGAAGAGCAGGTCGCCGGCGTAGATTGCGTCGCGGTCGCGGGCGTCGACGGCGAGGTCAGGCGCGGCGGACGGCTTCTCAGCCTTGGGCAGCTTGGCGGCGAGGACGATGTCGCCGCCGGCGTGGGCGACGCGCTTGCCATCGCGGTGGCTGATCAGTTGCGCGGGGACGATGGTCTGGCCGTCTTCGTGGCGCGCTTCCTTGGTGACGACCTGCAGCGTCTGCGTTTCGTCGGCGTCGAGCATGACGCCCTTGAAGACCTTGAGGTTGTCGATGCCGCAGAAGGCCATGCCGGGGTGTCCGTGCAGGGCGCCGTGGGCAAGGAGTTCCGTGGAAAGGGCCAGGGGCAGCACAGCTTTGCCGCCAATCACGTGCGACTTGAGGCAGGGCGTGTTGGTGACGCTGATGGCGCGTTCGACGGCGATGGATTCACCGGCTGCGGTTGGGGCGTTGGAGTTCTTCGCGGCGTTTTCAGCTGCTTCGGAGCCTTGGCTGGTTCCGGCGTTGAAGCGTATTGAATTCCGCGCTCCGTCGGCCTCGCCGTTCTCAAACGGCGCCAGCACGACGACCTCGACGGGTTGTTGTTCGCCGGCGGGGGAGGAGAGTTCCTTGACCAGGTATTCGGCGCCGGCGCGCGGTTCGATGAGTCCGACGCCTTCGGCCTCGAACACGCGACGCAACGAGGCGTCAACCATGCCGCCGTTCCACGGGCCCCAGTTGACAGAGACCACACGGCAGTCGGGACGCTTGCGCGCCTCGGACTGGGCGAGTTTGTTGAGGACCTCATTGGCCACGGCGTAATCGATCTGGCCGACGCGGCCGTAGCGGCCGGTGAAGGAGGAGAAAAGCGCGACCACTTTCAGGTCGTCCTTCTGCGTGGCCTCAAGCATGGCCTGCAGGCCGTTGACCTTGGTGGAGTAGACGAGTTCGAATTGCTCGGCGGTCTTGTCCTCGATGCGACGGTCGGCCAACACGCCGGCGCCGTGGACGACGCCTCGGATGGGGCCGAGTTCCTTGCGCGCCTCGTTGACGACCTTGCTGACGGCGTCGCCATCGCGGACATCGACGGAGCGGTAGACCACCTTCGCGCCGGCCGCCTCCATCTTCGCGATGTTGGCGTTCATCTCGCGGTTGGACATCCAGCGGCGATATTCGCGCTCGACCTCCTTCAATCCGCCGGAGCCGTTCAGGTGGCCGTGGATGGCCTTCTTGATCTCGGATTCCTTGTCGAGTCCGGACAGCCAATCCGGTTCGGACTGCGGCGCGTCGCTTCGTCCGAGCAGGACGAGCGTGGGATGAAATTCTTCGGCGAGGGCGATGGCGGTGGAAGCGGTGACGCCGCGGCTGCCGCCGGAAACGATGACCACATCGCCGGACTCCAGGGGCTTGCCGCCGCCGAGTGAATCGATCGAGGTGGATTGCAGCTCAATGGCGTTGCGGGTCTTGCCGGCGAGTCCGACCTCGACGGGACCTTCGCGGAGCATCTCATCGACGATCGCCTTGGCGGCCGTCTTGACGTCGCCGGATTCGGCGTCGATGTCGAGGGCCTTGCAATGAACTTCGGACCATTCGTGGCGGGCGGTCTTGGTGAGGCCGGCGAGGCCGCCGGTGACGGGGTTGCCGTTGCCGTTCAATTCGGCGAGGCCGAAAGCGCCGTCGAGACGGGAAACGGTGACGAGGGCGGAGCCGCCATTGGAGCCGGACTTGCGAAGCGCGGGGCCCGCAAACTGAATCAGGCGGAAGGCGCTGCTGAGGAAATTGCCGCTCGTGTCGTTATCGGGACCGACGATGATCAGCGCGTCCAACGATCCGGGCGCGTCCTTGGCGAGCAGGGATTCGACCGATTCGCGATGCGGGGCAAACTTGGCGCGCTTGAGCTTCTTCTCAAGTTCCTTCGCCAGTTCCGAGCCGTCGTCGGCGATCCAGATCTCGGCGCCGGTCTTCAGGGCGACAGCTTCTTGTTTGTGGTGGCCGTTCAGTTCGACCGCGGTCAGGACCCGGCGGTCAAGGCGTTGGTTGGCGGTTGGCGCGGTTTCAGGCTCCACGGTTGGCGTCGAGTCAGGCTCATGCCGAGTAATGCTCGGCGCTCCGTTGTCGCCGGCTTGGCAGAGGAAATCGACGACCTCCTGAAGCGTCTGCAAAGCGCCGAGGTCGTTGGGCTTCACTTCGGGAGCCTCGGGCAGGGCGGTCTGCAGGGCCGACATGATCTCGACGCGTTTGATGGAGTCGATGCCAAGGTCGGTGTCCATGCCCATTTCCAAGCCGAGCATCTCGACCGGATAGCCGGTCTTCTCGGCGACGACTTCGAGCAGGGCGGAGGCGACCTTGTCGGGGGAAAGCGTTGCGGCTGAGGGGGGCTCCTGACGAGCAATGCTCGGCGCTCCGGCGTCGCCGGCCTGGCAAAGAAAATCGACGACTTCCTGAAGCGTCTGCAAGGCGCCGAGGTCGTTGGGCTTCACTTCGGGAGCCTCGGGCAGCGCGGTCTGCAAGGCCGACATGATCTCGACGCGTTTGATGGAGTCGATGCCAAGGTCGGTGTCCATG
>JAYPEY010000012.1:96678-99988 GCA_038126035.1 Verrucomicrobiales bacterium
CCCATTTCCAAGCCGAGCATGTCGACAGGGTAGCCGGTTTTCTCGGCGACGACTTCGAGCAGGGCTTGAGAGACTTTGTCCGGTGAAAGCGCTGAAGTTGGTTTGGGCGCCGCGGTGGACTCCTGCCGAGCAATGCTCGGCGCTCCGGTCGCGGCAGATCCGGCGCAAAGGAAGTCGACGACCTGTTGAAGCGTTTCGAGGGAGCCGAGGTCGCTGGGTTTGACTTCGGGCGCTTCGGGCAGTCGCTCCTGCAGCGCGGACATGATTTCGACGCGCTTGATGGAATCGATGCCGAGGTCGGAGTCGAGGCCCATGTCGAGATTGAGCATCTCGGTGGGGTAGCCGGTCTTCTCGGCGACGACCTCAAGGAGAGCGGTTGAAACGGTGGCCGTTGCGAGTCCGGAGTTGCCTTCGGCGACGGGCGCTGCGGGGGCGGCCTGCCGGGCAATGCTCGGCGCTCCGGAGTCGGATCCGTCATTCAGGAAATCGACAACCTCCTGCAGCGTTTCAAAGCCGCCGAGGTGGCTGGGCTTGATCTCGGGCGCGCCGGGGAGCTTTTCCTGCAAGGCCGACATGATCTCGACGCGCTTGATGGAATCGATGCCGAGGTCGGAATCCAGGCCCATGTCGAGATTGAGCATCTCAGTAGGGTAGCCGGTCTTTTCAGCAACCACTTCAAGCAATGCCGCGCCAATGCGACCGCTGGCATCCGGCTTGGCAGCCGGGGTTGGCGCGGGAGCGCAGGGTGAGCCGTCTTCCGATAGGAGCGCCGAGCATTGCTCGGCATTGGCTGTCGATGCGGGCTCAGGCCGAGCAATGCTCGGCGCTCCGACGTGTTGCGAGGGCGCGGGAGTCGCTGCGGGAGCAGATTGCGGAACGTTGCCGCCCTGTCCGGTGATCAACGCGTGCAGCGTGCGTTGCGCGGCTTCCTGGCCTTCGAGAAACTGTTTGTGCAGGCGCGCGGTTTGTTCCTGCAGTTGGATCAATGCGGCGAGGCTCTGACGCGTGTCCTGTAGGGCCTGCGTCATTTCAGCGGGGGTGGCGGACGGAGGGACAGCCTGGAAGGACTGTCCTACGTGGTCATGCAGGGCCGGCGGAATCTGGGGCGTCGGCCTGGGGAGGGAAGCAGTCGTCGCCGCTTGAGCTTGCGTTGCAGCTGTTGGAGCCGGAGCAGCCTTCGGCTGGGCTGGACGCGGGGGACGCTTTGGCCGCTCGTTCATCTGGTTGGCGCCGCAGACGGGAATGGTCAGGCGCGGCTTTTTGCCCTCGGTTTTCTTGATCTCCGGAGCGCCTTCATCCCAACGCGTGAGACTCACCTCGTGGCCGAGCGCGGCCAGATTTGCCAAGGCGGTGGCGAGGTCGAAGGCGCCGTTGCGTTTGCCGCGTGAGTTGTCGAGGGCGATGGCCCGGACATCCTCGCCGTCGAGGATGGATTTCACCAGGCCGGTCAAGGTGCGGCCGGGGCCAATTTCGAGAAAGGTGGAAACGCCGGCTTCGCGCATGGTCTTGATCTCGGAGACGAAATCAACCGGTTGGGCGAGTTGGCCGCCGAGGAGTTTGCGCGCCTTGGCCGCGGTCTTGGGATAGGACTCCGCGGTGGTGTTGGCGTAGACGGGGATGCCCGCCTTGGAGAACTTGACCTTGGCCAGAGCCTGCTCGAAGGGCTTCTGCGCGGCGGCGACCAAGGGGCTGTGGAACGCGGCAGCGACCGGAAGCTTGCGGTTCCAGACCGACTTTTCCTCGAGCAATCCGGCGGCGCGATCGATCTCCACCGCGGCTCCGGCGAGCACGGATTGGTCGGGCGCGTTGCGATTGGCGACGACGAGTTCGAGCTCCGATTCCTTGATGAATTCCTCGACCTCCTCGCCGGGGGCCTTGACGGCCAGCATGGCGCCGCTGTCGGCCTTGCCGTCGCCCTTCGCCTCGGCCATCAGGCGGCCGCGGAGATTGGAAAGGCGATGCAGGGTGGTGGATTCAAAAACGCCCGAGGCGCAAAGCGCGACCAGTTCGCCGTAGCTGTGTCCGGCGGCGGCGGCGGGTTTGACATCGAAGGACTCCAGAACCTTGAGCGAACCGAGGCTGACGGCGCCGATGGCGGGTTGGGCGACATCAGTGGCGGTCAATTCGTCGCGCTGACGGTCGGCCGTCTCTGTATCGAAGGCCGCGTGCGGGTAGATGAAATCGCTGAGACGGCGGTCGGCGTTGCGCTCCTCGGCAAAGATCTGGTTGGCCTGGGCGAGCGTGGCCTGCATCTCGGGAAACTCGCAGGCGAGATCGCGAAGCATGTCCGGATACTGGGAGCCTTGCCCGGGGAAGAGGACGCCGAGATCGCCGGTCGGTTCGCCGGAGCCGAAGACCGCGCCTTCGGGGAGTTCCCAATGGGCGTCCGCCGAATCCTGCGCGAGCATGGACTGACAGCGGGTGAGGAGCTTGGCGAAATCGGTCCGGCCGCGTTCGATGATCAGGATCAGGCGGAAGGCTTGTCCTCCATCGAACTCGCGGCGGGTCTGCGCGGCGACGGAGCGGAATTCCGCCCATGACAGGTCGGTGTTCTGCGCGACGAGAGACTTGCTGAGGTCGGCAACCGTGTCCGCGGAAAACGCGAGGAGTTGCACCGAGCCGTCCCAATCGGCCTTGGCTTCGTTGGCGCCGTATTCCTCCAGCAGGCAATGGAAGTTGCTGCCGCCGAAGCCGAAGGAACTGACGCCCGCGCGGCGCGGATGGGATTCGTCGGCGACCCAGGGGCGTTTGCCGGCGTTGACGTAGAAAGGGGTGGTCGCCGGTGTTGCGGCGGCGACGGGTTCCTTGACCTTGATGGTCGGGGGAAGGGTCTTGTGATGCAGCGCCAAGGCGGCCTTGATGAGGCCGGCGGCTCCCGCGGCGGCCTTGGTGTGGCCAATCTGCGATTTGACCGAACCCAGCGCACACCAGGAGCCGTCCCCCGCGGATTCGCGATAAACGTCCTTCAATGCGTTGACCTCGACCGAGTCGCCGACGGTCGTGCCGGTGCCGTGGGCTTCAACCATCTCAATGGTGTCGGGCGTCACGCCGGCCTGTTCGTAGGCGCGCTTGAGGGCCTTCTTTTGCCCGCTGGATTGCGGGGCGTAGACGGCGTCGCCGGCCCCGTCGCTGGAGGAGCCGAGTCCGCGGATGACGGCGTAGATCCTGTCGTTGTCGCGCTCGGCGTCGGAGAGGCGTTTCAACACGACCATGCCGACGCCTTCGCCGAGGATGGTGCCGTCGGCGTCGTTGGCAAAGGGCTTCGCATTGCCGGACTTGGAAAGCGCCGGCGTCTTGCTGAAGCACATGT
>JAYPEY010000013.1:0-97894 GCA_038126035.1 Verrucomicrobiales bacterium
AGACCACCGATGTCGAGGGCGAGATCAACGGCCTGATGACCTACGACCGCAAGGTCATCAAGATCCCGGCGAAGGAGTTGGCCGAGATCAACGCCCGGCTCTTCAAGCCGGTCGCCATGGCCGACAAATCCGGAGACTTTCCGAAGGAGGCGTTCCGCGAGGTGAAGACCGATCGCAAGCCGGGACCGGTGATGGATGCCGGCGCCATCCGCGCCGGACTCAAGTCCCATGACCGCGCGCTCTACATCAAGGCGGGCTGGATCCGCGACCCCTACATCACGCTGGGGCCGGACGATTATTACTACCTCACCGGCACCCAGCCGCGGGAAGGCGACCCGCGCGAGGCGAAGAATCCCTACAACATCGGGCTCGGCGACGAGAGCATCGTCGGACATCAGGTGCGCGCCTGGCGGAGCAGGGATCTGGTCGATTGGGAGAATCTGGGGCCGATCTTCACGGTGGATGACACCATGAAGGCGAAGCAGGGCAAGCGGGCGATCAAGAAGCGGCTGATCTGGGCGCCTGAAGTGCATTGGATGGGGGATCGTTGGGCCCTGGTGCATTGTCCGAAGGCGCACTCCAGCCTGGCATTGTCAGCCGGCAGGGAGTTGAAGGGCCCGTGGACGCACCCGATGAACGGCGGCATGCAGCAGCGTCACGACCCCTCTCTCTTCACCGATGACGACGGGGAGGTTTACATGCTCTGGGGGAACACCTTCGTCGCGCCGCTCAGCAAGGATCTCTCGAAATACACCGAAGCCCCGGTCCGCATCGATCCGTCCGGTTCGCGTCCCGGCCCGGACGGCAAGCCCATCAGCCGGATCGGGCACGAGGGCGCGACCATGATGAAGGTCGGCGGCAAATACGTGCACCTGGGCACGGCCTGGTCCACCGATCAGGGCCGCAAGGGTTCCTACAATCTCTATTACTGCGTCGCCGACAAGATCACGGGGCCCTACGGTCCGCGGAGGTTCGCCGGACGGTTTCTGGGCCATGGCACGCCCTTCAAGGATCGCGAGGGCCGCTGGTGGTGCACGGCCTTTTTCAACGGCAACGTCCCGCCCGTTCCACGCAAGGGAATCCGGAAGCGCGATCTCGGCGGCAACGCCCAGACGATCAATGAACAGGGAGTCACCATCGTGCCGCTCGACGTTCGTAAGCTTGAAAACGGCGACGTTCACATCCGGGCCAAGGATCCGGATTACGCCGCGCCGGGTCCGGATGAGGCTCAGAAGAAATTCTCATGAGGAGTCCCCAGTCTCTCTGTTCGTTCGCCGTTGCCGCGGTGGTTGTCGTCTATGTGTCGGCGGTCGATCTTGGCGCGGCGTCCGCGAACGGTCCGCTGCCGGCGGCTCAATTTGTGAATCCGATCGCCGAAGGGGCCGATCCCTGGGTGGTTCGCGATCCGAACTCGGACCGCTACTTGTGGTGTTTTTCCGAGGGGAATCGCGCCATTGCCATTCATGCGGGTGAACGCCTCACGTCGCTGGGCGAGAAACGCATTGTCTGGACGGCTCCGGACAAGGGTCCGTTTTCCCGCGAGGTCTGGGCGCCGGAACTGCATTTCCTCGACGGCAGGTGGCATGTCTACTTCGCCGCCTCCGATGGCCGGAACGCAAACCATCTCGCCTACGTCCTCGTCTCCAAAACCGCCGACCCCTTGGGCGGCTACGACCTTCACGGCCCGTTTGAGACCGGCGACCGCGCCGGTGAACCGATCTGGGCGATCGACATGACCGTGCTGGATCACAAAGGCAGGCGCTATGCCCTCTGGTCCGGATGGGATGAGCCGGGCAGCGACCGGCAGTTTCTTTACGCCGCTGCCATGAAGTCGCCGACCGAGATCATCCCGCCGCGGGTGAGGATCTGCTCCAACGACGATTTTCCCTGGGAGTTCACGCTCGATGGCGGCAAGGGGCGTGGGCTGCACGAGGCTCCCCAGGTCCTGAAAACCGAACGACGGACTTTCCTGGTCTATTCGTGCGGCGCATCATGGAAACCCACCTACAAGCTGGGGCGGCTCGAACTGAAAGGCGGCAATCCCCTCGATCCCGACGCCTGGGTGAAGCGGGAACGCCCCGCCTTCACCTCGACCGACGAGACCTTTGGCGTGGGGCATTCCTGCTTCGTTCCATCGCCGGACGGCTCCCAACTCTGGCATGTCTTTCACGCCAAGCGTGACCGCGACGATGGGTGGCGGCGCGGCGTCTTTGTCCAGTCGATGGATTTCGATCCCAACGGATTTCCACGATTCTTT
Organism: Verrucomicrobiales bacterium; assembly: GCA_038126035.1. Lineage (GTDB taxonomy): Bacteria > Verrucomicrobiota > Verrucomicrobiia > Limisphaerales > JAYPEY01 > JAYPEY01. Next base: position 2,258 of record JAYPEY010000013.1, read on the forward strand.
CGGCCTGTCGCGCCGGGCGTTCCCTTGGGCCGCCCTGCCGGAGAGAAGGCATTCCCGGAGATGCGATTGCCGTTCAGGTCCCCGCTCGATGAGGGCTCAGCCGGGCCTTGGAGCCTCTACGGGCACCATCAGCGGATCGCCTTTTCAGATGACGGACTCCATCTCGGCCGGATGCCGGACGGGCCGATCAATGACTACCGTTCAGGCGAGAAGGTCATGCTCGACCGGGCCGCGCCCGATGATGTCTGGATCGAGGTCGACATCGACTTCCGCAGCGGCAAGGAGAGCCGGGATGCCGGCATCGTCTTTCGCGCCACCGGAACCGCCGTCGGATACGACGCGCAGCGCGGCTACTTCGTCGGACTCATTCCGAGGACAAATCTCCTGATTTTCGGCCGGACCGATGGGCGCCAATGGACCGAATTGGCCCGCGCCAGAACCGCGATCGATCCAGCCAAACCGCAGCGGCTCGCCGTCGCGGTGGAAGGCAGCCATTTCACCGCTTTTCACAACGGGAACAAGCTGCTGGTCGCCGAGGATGCAGCCTACTCCCGCGGCCGCGTGGGCCTGCGTGTGGTCAATACACACGCAGTGTTCCGGGAACTTGCGGTCAGCCATTCCGTCGAATGAGACATCTCCTCCAGATTCTCGCCATCGTTGTCGGAACTTCAGTCGGTTCGACCGTTGTCGAGGCGGCGTTCAACCGCCCCAACATCGTCGTCATCCTCGCCGACGATCTGGGTTATTCCGACCTGGGCTGCTACGGCGGCGAGATCGAGACGCCGCATCTCGACCGACTTGCGAGCAAAGGCGTGCGGTTCACCCAGTTCTACAACACCTCGCGTTGTTGCCCCTCCCGGGCCAGTCTGCTCACCGGCCTCTATCAGCACCAGGCGGGGATCGGACACATGGTTTACGGGGACTGGGGGACGGGCTATCGCGCAAACCTGGTCGAGCAGGTGGTCACCTTCGGCGAGGCGTTGGGTCGGGCGGGCTACCAGACGATGATGTCGGGCAAGTGGCATGTCGGCCACACCGATCCCATGGCGCGCCCGGAACTGCGCGGCTTCGAGCGGTTCACCGGGATCTACGCCCATGTGGACAGTTATTGGAAGGTGCTCAAGAACTGCGACATCTATCGCGACCAGGAGCTCCTTATTCCAGCCCAGGAGAATCCGACGAATCCCTACCGGCCGGACGGCGACTTTTACACCACTGATTTTTTCACGGATGTGGCGATCGACTACATCGACCAGGCGTTGAAGGATCCGAACCGGCCTTTTCTGCTCCATCTCTGCCACAACGCGCCGCACTTTCCCCTGGAGACGCCGGACGATCTCATCGAGAAATACCGGGGACGCTACCTCAAGGGCTGGGATGTCCTGCGAAAGGAAAAGTTCGCGCGGATGAAGGCGATGGGCCTCCTGCCTGAAGGTCAGCGCCTGCCGGAGGTTCGGGGTTTTGAGAACAAGCGTATCCAGGGATTCTCCGGCACGGGCGTGACCACGGATGTGTTGCCCGCCTGGGATTCCCTGAGCGAGGAGGATCGGCGCGAACTCGACTTCCGCCGCGCGATGTACGCCGGCCAGGTGGACAGTCTCGACCAGAACATCGGCCGGCTTGTCGATCATCTGGAGAAGCGCGGCGTTCTCGACAATACGCTCATCCTGTTTCTCTCGGACAACGGCTGTTCGGGCGAACTGGGCCTCTTCGGAATGAACTGGGAGGAACACCGCGAGGCGAATTACGCGAGCTGGAAGCGCAAGAGCGGCTGGTCGATCTCGCAGGGGCAGTGCTGGGCCGCCTATTCAAACACCCCGTTCCGGAAGTACAAGAAGTTCACCCACGAGGGCGGGATTGCCTCGCCCTTGATCGCCCACTGGCCCGCCGGCATCAGGAGCCCGGGGCGGATCGAGTCGCGGCAGGTGGGGCACCTCGTCGACATCATGCCGACGCTGCTCGACGTTGCGGGAGCGGCCTATCCGGAGCGTCGGCAAGGCCACGCCATCCCGCCGATGGAAGGCGTCAGCCTGGCGTCCGTGATTCGCGGGCCCAAGGCGGCCCCGGCTTCCAACCGCACGATCTACTGGCAGCACGAGACCCATGCCGCCATCCGCGATGGCGACTGGAAGCTGGTGACGGACAATGACCGCGGTGAAGAGGATTGGGAACTCTACAACCTCGGTCGCGATCGCAGCGAGACCGACAACCTGGCCGCCCGACACCCGGAGAAGGCGGCCGCGCTTCAGCGGAAATGGAAGGCGTGGGCGAAGCGGGTGAACGCGATTCCCTTTCCGGAAGACCGTGATCGCGGTCGCCGGAGCAAAGCGAACAGCGCGACCTTGAGAATCGGCGGGATGACCGTCAAGGCGTCCCACGCCTATTCCCGCGATTCGCTCAAGGCCGTCCTGACTGAAAGCGCGCCGCCGTCGGGTTCCGGGGACAAGTCGAACCCCAAGCACACGTTCTGGCCGCGCAAGGGAACGAAGGAGACGATGACCCTCGAGTTTGGCGGGAAACGACGTGTTCAGGGCGCGAAGGTCTATTGGTTTGATGACACAGGGCGTGGCGGATGCCGCGTTCCCGCATCCTGGAGCCTGGAATACTTTGACGGGAAGGTCTGGAGGCCGGTAGCCGTCGCCGGGTCGTATTCGACCCTGAGGGACGCCTTCAACGAAGTCGCCTTCGAGCCCGTGGAAACCACGGCTCTGCGGATGAAGGTGAAGCTGCGCGAGAACTTCTCCGCGGGCGTGCTGCGCTGGCTTCCGGAATTTGAGTGAATGCGGAGATATTGTGAGCGAATCCCTTCTCCAGATGCGGGGCATCCGCAAGGTCTTTCCCGGCGTGGTCGCGCTGGACGGGGTGGATCTGACGTTGCGCGCGGGTGAGGTGCACGCCCTGATGGGGGAGAATGGCGCCGGCAAATCGACCCTGATCAAGGTCCTTACCGGGGTTTATCAATCCGACGGCGGCGGAACTTCCCTGGAAGGGGTCGTGATCAATCCCGCCTCCACGCTGGAGGCCGAGGCTGTCGGCATCAGCACGGTCTACCAGGAGGTGAATCTTGTCGGTTCGCTTTCCATCGCGGAGAACATCCTACTTGGGCGGCAGCCGCGCCGCTTCGGCGTCATCCGCTGGGGCGAGACTCGCAGGCTGGCGAAGCGGGCTTTGGCGCGGCTCGGGTTGGAACTGGATGTCGATGCGCAGCTTGATTCCTGTTCCATGGCCATCCAGCAGATGGTTGCCATCGCACGGGCCCTGGACGTGAAGGCGCGGATCCTGATCCTCGACGAACCCACCTCCAGCCTCGACGACCAGGAGACGGCCGCCCTCTTCAAGATCATGCGCCAGCTCCGCGACGAGGGGTTGGCCATCGTGTTCGTGACTCATTTTCTCGATCAGGTTTACGAGATCAGCGACCGAATCACGGTGTTGCGCAACGGATCATTGGTCGGGGAATACGAGACCGCGGAACTGCCGCGCCTCGAATTGATCGGCAAGATGCTCGGTCGCGAACCCGAGGTCGTGGAGCACGCGAAAGCGGACGCCGTCGAAGCCGGGGAGGACTCAGAGGAATTTCTCGCGGCGTCGGGCGTCGGCCGGAAAGGCTCGCTGCGCCCGCTGGATCTGGCCGTCCGCAAGGGCGAGGTGGTCGGGCTCGGCGGCTTGCTGGGTTCGGGAAGGACGGAGACCGCGCGGATGTTGTTCGGCATCGAGCCGCCGGACTCCGGCAGTCTACGTGTCGAGGGCGAAACCTGCAGGCTGGGCAGCCCGCGCAAGGCGATCGCGCGCGGTCTGGCGTTCTGCTCAGAGGACCGCAAAGGCGAGGGCATCATTCCCCACCTGTCCGTCCGCGAGAACCTCATTCTGGCGATGCAGGCAAGCCGCGGCCCGATCCGGTTGCTGCCGCGCGCGGAGCAGGAGGAGCTTTGCGCTCATTACATCAAGGCCCTGAATATCAAGACCCCGGACGCCGAAACGCCGATCTCCAATCTTTCCGGCGGCAATCAGCAGAAGGTTCTCCTGGCGCGCTGGCTCGCCATGCAGCCGAAGCTGATCATCCTCGACGAACCGACGCGCGGCATCGATGTCGGCGCCAAGGCGGAGATTGAGAAGCTGGTCCGCTCACTGCGGGAGAAGGGCATGGCCGTCCTGTTCATCAGTTCGGAATTGGAGGAGGTCGTCGGCGCCTGCGACCGCGTCGCCGTGCTGCGCGACCGCCGCAAGGTCGGGGAACTGACCGGCGCGGAGATCACCGAACAACGCATCATGCAGCTGGTGGCGCATCACGAATGAACGATCCTTTCGCCAAGTTGAAGAAGTGGTTCACCGGCGGCGGGTTGCTTTGGCCGGTGTTGGGCCTGACTGCGTTGCTGGCATACGACTTCATTTTCGTCGATGGCTTCTTCCACCTGGAGATCAGGGACGGCCACCTTTATGGGACCCTGATCGACATCCTGAACCAGGGCTCCAAGACCATGCTCCTCGCGCTGGGCATGACATTGGTCATTGCGACCGGCGGTGTGGATCTGTCTGTCGGCTCCCTGATGGCGATCGCCGGGGCGATCGCGGCCGTGCTGGTCACGCAGTCGGAGATGTCGTTGCTCATGATCGCGCCGATTGCGCTGTGCGCCACGGCGGCGTTGGGCGTCTTCAACGGCGTTCTGGTCTCGGTGGCCGGAATCCAACCGATTGTCGCGACCCTGATTCTGATGGTGGCGGGACGGGGCATCGCCATGCTGATCACGGGCGGGCAGATCGTGACCTTTGAGCATGAGGGCTTCGTCTATCTGGGTAACGGGCATTTTCTGGGCGTTCCTTTCACTGTGACGCTGGTTCTGGCTGCCTTGGGCCTGACGTCGGCCCTCATGCGGAAGACCGCCTGCGGCCTGTTCGTCGAGGCCACGGGCGACAACGAAACGGCCGGCCGATTCAGCGGTCTGCCGACGCGCTGGGTGAAGCTGTCGGTCTATGCCTTCTCCGGACTGTGCGCCGGACTGGCCGGACTGATCGCCGCCTCCAACATCAAGGCCGCGGATTCCAGCCGGGTCGGCGAAATGATGGAGCTGGACGCCATCTTTGCGGTGGTGGTCGGCGGCACGGCTTTGACCGGCGGACGGTTCAACCTGCTGGGATCCATTGTGGGCGCATTGCTGATCCAGACGCTTACGACCACGATGATCACGCAGGGCGTGCCGCCGGCGGTGGCGCCGGTGCCCAAGGCGATTGTGATTGTGGCGGTGTGCCTGCTGCAGTCGGAGCGTTTCCGCAATGAGGCGGCCGGCTGGTTCGGTCGGAGAAAGGCGGCGGCATGAGGCGCTACATCCCGCTCATGGCCACCTTCGCGGTGCTGTTCGTCCTCTTTGGGACAGCATCCGTAATGTACGAGAAGTTCTTCACGGCGCGCGTCGTCGCGAACCTTTTTTCGGACAATGCCTTCCTCGGCATCACGGCGATCGGGATGACCTTTGTGATCCTGTCGGGCGGAATCGATCTGTCCGTGGGCGCGGTTCTTGCGTTCACCATGACCTTTGTCGCGTCGATGGTGACGGAGCATGCCTGGCATCCCTTGTCGGCGATTGTATTGGCGCTGGCGCTGGGGACGACGCTTGGCGCCGGAATGGGCTTCCTCATCCAGCGATACGACCTGCCGCCGTTCCTGGTGACCTTGGGCGGGATGTTCTTCGCCCGCGGCATGGCGTTTCTCGTCAGCGCGGAATCGATCGCCATCGACCACGAATTCTACACCGCATTGCAGGACTTCAAGATTGTCGTGGGGCCCAAGGCCAGGCTGAAGGCGGGCGCGGTGGTGTTTCTGGGCCTGCTGGCGTTGGCGGTGTTTGTCGCGCACTGGACGCCGTTTGGAAGAAACCTCCATGCCGTCGGGGGCAATGAATCCTCCGCGCGACTGATGGGGTTGCCCGTGGCGCGCACGAAGATCCAGGTCTACGCGCTGAATGGACTCTGCTCGGCCTTGGCCGGCGTGGTCGCGACGGTCTACATGGGTTCGGGAAATCCAGCCATGGGCGTGGGCCTGGAACTGGACGCCATTGCCTGCGTGGTCATTGGCGGCACCTTGTTGACCGGCGGCGTCGGCTATGTCGCCGGCACGCTGGGAGGCGTTCTGATCTTCGGCACGATCCAATCCGCCCTGATCTTTGACGGGCGACTGAATTCCTGGTGGTTGCGCATTGCCATCGGCATCCTGCTCTTGATTTTTATCCTCCTGCAACGCCAACTCAGTCGCCTGTCCACAGCGACGAAGAATTGAAACGACACCTCTTATGAAACGAATCGACACACGCTCCACGAAATCCGCGTTCGGCGGTCTCACTCTCGCGGGCCTGATGGCCCTGGCCCTTGGCTGCGGCGGCGGCTCCGATGCTCCGGCTCCCTCCACCTCCGGCGGCGGCGACAGCTCGACCTCCACCAGCTCCGGTTCCTCGTTGACCGTCGGTTTTGCCCAGGTCGGAGCTGAAAGCTCCTGGCGCACGGCTGAGACGGAGTCCATCAAGTCCGAGGCCGAAAAGCGCGGCGTGAATCTCAAGTTCTCCGATGCGCAGGGCAAACAGGAGAACCAGATCAAGGCCGTCAACGGCTTCATCGCCCAAGGCGTCGACGCCATCATCCTGGCGCCGGTCGTCGAAACAGGCTGGGAGCAGGTCCTCAAGGAGGCCAAGGATGCGGAAATTCCTGTCGTGCTCGTCGACCGCGGGCTGAAGGTTTCCGACGATTCGCTTTATGCCACCCTGATCGCCTCGGACTTCGTCGCCGAGGGGCGCATGGCCGGCGAATGGCTGGCGGAGAGATCCGGCGGCAAGGCCAGCATCATCGAACTGCAGGGCACGCCCGGAGCCGCTCCGGCCATTGACCGCAAAAAGGGCTTTGAGGAGGCCATCAAGGCGCATGCCGGGATGAAGATCATCGCCTCACAAAGCGGTGATTTCCGTCGCAGCGGCGGCAAGGAGGTCGCGGAGGCCCTGCTCAAGGTCCACGGCGACAAGGTCACCGCCATCTACGCCCACAACGACGACATGGCCCTCGGCGCCATCCAGGCCATCGAGGAGGCGGGCAAGAAGCCGGGAACCGACATTGTCGTTGTTTCGATCGACGGCGTGAAGGGCGCCTTCGAGGCGATGGTCAAGGGAAGCCTGAACTGCTCGGTCGAATGCAGCCCGCTGCTGGGACCGCTGGCCTTCGACGCCGTGGAAAAGGCCGTCGCCGGCGAAAACCTGCCCAAGAAGACCATCGTGGACGACCAGGTCTACGATCAGGCCAAGGCCGCCGAGGTCATCGATTCGAGGAAGTACTGAGTCTGATCCAGATGGGGCGGGCGCCGGTTGCCATGCTCAGTTTCGGGTTCGTGCCTGAAGCGGAGGCATCTTTTGAAAGAAAACCATAATTATGGGATTGTGGTCCCGATTATGCAGTCTTTGGCGACTTGCAGCTGATCGAGATGGACTGATCCGCCGGCGCCTGGATTTTGCCAGGAAGCAAAAGGGACGCCCGATCTGGCGTCCCTTTTTGATTCAATGACAGATGGAACGGCGCGCTTACCGCTGCACGCGGGCGTTGCCCTTCCAGATGCTCCAGACCTGATCCTCGTCAGCCGGTTGGCCGTAGTCAGTGAGGAGCGTCGCGGCGAGCGCGCCGCTGGCCCAGCCGAATTGCGCGCACTTCTCGCCTTCCCAGCCGCGCAGGATGCCGTAGAGGAGTCCGCCGACGAATCCATCGCCGCCGCCGATGCGGTCGAGCACGCCGATTTCGCGGGGCATGATGACGTGGAAGTCGTCGCCGTCGGCCACGATGCCGCCCCATTCGTGCAGATTCACGCTGACGACTTCGCGAAGCGTCGTCCCGTAGACGGAGCCGTTGGGGAACTCCTTCTTCACCCTGTTGATCATCTCCTTGAAACTGTCGATCTTCGCGGCGATGTCGCTGCCGCCGGCCTCAGGACCCTCGACGCCGAGGCAGAGCTGGAAGTCCTCCTCGTTGCCGATGAGAATGTCCGCCAACTGGCCGATTTCGTGGAACGCCTTGCTCAGCTCCTCTTCGCGTCCCTTCCAGAAACTGGCGCGGTGATTGAGGTCGAAGGAGATCTTGCTGCCGTGCTTCTTGGCGGCGCGGGCGACATCGAGGCAGAACTGGGTCGATTGCGGTGAAAGCGCGGCAATCAAGCCCGACAGGTGCACGATCTGCGCGCCCTCCTCGCCGAAGATGCGCTCCAGATCGAAGTCCTTGGCGTTCAGTTCCCGGCCGACTTCGCCTGCTCGGTCGTTCCAGACGCGCGGTCCGCGGGAGCCGACGCCGCTGTCCGCCATGTTGATCTGATGGCGGAAGCCCCAAGGCCCGCCCTGCGGGACGTCCGGCCCCTCGTAGTCCATGTGGCGGCTGGCCAGGTTGTCCTTGATCAGCCGGGAGACAGGGCTGCCTTCAACAAAGGCGGTGAGGATCTTTACCGGCAGGCCGAGGTAGGACGACACGGCCCCGACATTGGACTCGGCGCTGGTCGCCTGCAGTTTGTAGGTGTCGGAGCAGTGAAAGGGCTGGCCGTTCACTGGGGTGAGGCGCGTTCCCATGCTGGTGGGAATCACGAGGGCGTATTTGCAGTCTTGCTTCAGTTCAATCATGGCTCTTCTTCGAAAAAATGAGGCGGGAGAGTGCAATGAATTCCCCTGAACACGCAAGCGAAACGTGGGTTCGCCAATTGACCGGCTTGACTGGTGAACCGGGGACGTTGTCGCGTGCGGCGGCGTATACGATGCTCGCTGGGACGAAAGCCCTGCCTCCAAACCCCAATTGCCAATCCATTCGACGTTTGAAGTCGCGGGTCTCTGCTCCCGTTGAGCTTGGGGGGCGCGCTATAACAACGGACGCCCAGCCAAATCACAATCCAGCTACTCGGTGATATCGTCTTTCTATATATAGTGTAACTAGTATTCGATATACAATATATTGTACTTGTCGTGTCCGGATTCAAAATGTTGACAAATGGCAGATCCGCTCCAAATCGTGGATGGTGGCCAATGCCAATAACTGCGCCAGCCCGACCTTGACCGCCGCTCCGTCTGGCGGTTGCCAGTTGCCATCACGATGCTTGGAGCGGGGTAAAGCTTGATCTCATCTCCCTGAAAACCAGCTGAAAATCGCCAGTTTTGCCGCAATTTACGCGAATTCAATTGGTTTCCTTATGAGCCCAGAGGCGTTGCTCCGCGTCAGCGCGCCTCATTGGAGTGTGAACCACAGAGAGTTGCAGGTCGGACACAATATATAGTACCCCAATATAGATATATACAATATATACCGTTCAAGCGTTCGGTAGGCGTTCTATATCTTCTCTCATTTGCCTGGGTGAATTTCTTGCCGAATTGGTGACAATCTAATGGAGGGAAAAAAGATCTATAAATTGGGCTTGCAATTATTGTTGGAAGGGAACCATTCTCTGCGCGCTCGTGAAAGAGTGGCTCGGAGAGGGAACGCAATTCGTTGCGCAACAGGCTCCGCCGATCATTCAGGAGCATGTGTCGGGATTGTCTTGTGGCGGGCTCGCCATGAAGTCGAACAAAGCCAAAAGTATGTTCGAATTGGAGTCTCTGGAGCAACGGGTTCTGCTCTCGGGCGACGGCTTTGCAGTGACGCAGCCGGCTCCTTCAGACCTCGATTCCTCACCCTCGGATGTCGTCATTGAGGACACCGATCTGCTTTCTGAAATCGGATCGGAGGCCAACGAATCCGCCGGCGACGACTTCCTTTTTGAGGCCTTCTCAGACGCCGATCTGCTGGCCGATTCGGCCGTCGATTCTGAGGTGATCGTCAATGATTCTGACGACGATGAGCAGGTGCCCGAGGCGGCGGATGAAACCGCGATTGCGGCGGCGGAGTCCGCAGAATACGGCGCTCAAGCAGAGGAAGAATCCACCCCTTTCAGTGAAGTAGATGCAGCGGGCATCGCGGACGAATTGACCGCCACGCTGAATGCTCCGAATCCTCCACCTGCCGAGATTTCAGCGGGCGAACCCGCAAATTCAGTTGAAAATGAAGATTCAGAAGACGGCTCCGGCACGAACGGGGGCGTCTTTTCCAGTTCCGGTGATCTGCATCTGGACGAGGATTCGCCGGTTGAGGTCGAGAATGGCCTGACCATCGGGGAGGATGAGACCCTCAGCGGCAGCGGGACGATCGACGGTGATGTGGTCGTTGAAGGCGTCGTGAGTCCGGGGAATTCGCCGGGCATTCAGACCGTCAACGGCAATCAGACCTACGCCTTTTCCTCGACGCTGGAGATCGAGCTCGGCGGCCTGACTCCGGGCACGGGTTACGACCAGGTTCAGGTCTCCGGTCAACTCACCATGGGCGGCGAGTTGAAGGTGACCCTGATCGACGGCTTCGTCCCGAACGCGGGCGACACCTTCACGATCGCAACCTTCGGAGATGTCGCCGGCGACTTCGATGAATACACCGGTCTCGCCCTCGGCGGCGGTCTGGTCTTGAAACCGACCGTGGGCGACAGCAGCCTGACCCTGACGGTGGTTCAATCCCAAGCCCCGCGCCCTGTCCTCTTCATTCACGGATTCGGCGGCTCCTACTTCGCGGACAACTCGCCGGCCGGGATCGAGAACTGGCTGACCACACGGGGCATTCACCCCGAGTCAATCACCCAGGATCCCTTCTCCCACATCGGGTGGGACCTGATCCGTTCATTGGAGAATGCCGGCTATGTTCAGGATGTGTCCCTGTTCGAGGCGAATTGGGACTGGCGCGTCGCGGTCGGCCCGACAGACGGCGTGGCCGATGGCGTCCTGACCGGGGTGTCCGGAGCCACGATCACCAACGGAACCTACGAGACCGGGGTCGATTATCTTGGCTATTGGCTGAAGAAGGCCGTCGATCGCTGGACTGCCCTGACGGGCAGCGCCCCGGATGCGGTCGATGTCATCACGCACAGCACAGGCGGCCTGGTGGCGAAATCCTACATCCAGAGTTCCGCCTACGGCGACGGTCTTCCGGAAGTGGCGAACCTGATTCAGGTCGGTGTGCCCAACGAGGGCGCTTTGGCGCCGGTCAACATGCTGAAGAACGATTTCAGCACCTCCGCCGCCGCTCGGGCTGCCGGTATTCTGGTCAACAACGCCTACGAACTGCTGAAGGGCGGAACAGACATCGCCGGGCCGACCGGGGCGATCAGCGCGTCTGCCGTCCCGAGTGAAAAAGACTTTGTCGGGATGTATATCGCCTCGTTGCGCGGGTTGCTGCCGACCTTCGCCTACCTTGACACCAACAACGACAACGTCCTGGAAACCGCGACCGGCGATCTGGTCAATGAGCTGGTCCTCGACCTGAACGGCGGAACCAATCCGAACGCCTTCCTGAACCGCTCGGGGGCGACGGCGACGACGATTGTCTACGCGACCGAAACCGACACCGGCGCCAAATCTGTTGTGCGGACGGGACCGGTCCTCGGGCTCGGACTGAAGAATGAGTTGCTGCCCTTCAGTCGCATCCTTGGGCGACTGCCCAACCCTGGGGAGGAATGGAATGAATTTGTCAGGCAGCCGGCCGCAGGCGATGGGACCGTCGCCACAACCTCGTCAACCGGCCTCTTCCAAGGCGTCACTCACGCCCAGCTCACCCTGACGGAGATCAAGTCCGCGGATGCGGGCTCTGTCGTGGGGCATCAGGACCTGTTGCACGACGCCTACGCGCAAAAGCGGATCATTGAGGCGCTGACCGGCAGCCAGCCGGCGACCGGGGACATAAGCGTGGACCTGTTGGAGCCCAAATCCGCCTTCGCGACCGAAATCGTGGCGCTGGGATTGATCGATCCCGTCAAGGTTGTCACGCAGGCTTATCAGGACGTCGTTTCCTTCATCGATGGTCTGCGGCCGCACACCGATCCCTACCTCAACACGACCCTGCCGATCGTGAACCAGAAGGTGAGCGACCTGATCGGGATCGACCTGTTGAAGGTCATCACTGATTCGCTGCCGACAGTCGAAGTCAGCTCCGCGCCGTCGCTGGCCGCAATTGAGGAGGTCATCGAGGACGCATTGGGGCTGACGGATGTCGGACCGGCTGATTTCAACAACCCTGAGTTCACCCTGACATCCAACCAGGGCGTCTACAACTTCGCCTTCAACTTCGGAATCTCCGGCTCCAAGCAGATCCCGATCGATTTCAGCGCCTCGGCAATTCCGGTGGATGGCTCCATGAATGTGGATGTTGCGACCGTCTGGAATCTGGACTTCGCCTTCAACTTCGATCTGGGAGCCTACCTGTCGGACTCCAAGGGCGGTTTCAGCGCCACGGACTTCGCGGTCACGCTGAATGAGTTGCGCGCCTCGGCGACGATTGACGCCACCGGCATCGACGTCGGATTGATGTTCGACGGATTTGGAGCCATCGCAATCGAAGGCGGCAGCGCGGCGGTCACGGCGGCGGCGGTTGTCACGCCGGATGCGGCGGGTCCGATCACCCTGGAGCAGATCCGCAATGTCTCCATCCTCACGCTGGTCGATGTCACCCCGACCGGGACCATGAATCTGGACCTCCCGGTGACCACGGTCCTGAGCGGTCAGGACTTCGCCTTCAACGGGGCGACCACCCTGCAGTTGACCGATTCCGATCTGTTCGGCGGCGATCCGGTGGACGTCAGGATCGCGGTGACGGGAAGTCTCGTCGTCCTTGGGCAGGCGATCGATGGAAGCTTTACACTGCGTCGCACGGGCTCCGGCGCCGGTCAGGTGACTGCGGTCACGGCTACGATCTCCAACCTTGAACTCAAGGCGGGCGCGACGGTTGTGCTGAAGCTCGATGGTTCGGGCGCCCTGCAGATCGACTCCTCGGGCATTGCGGCCAAATTCGCTTTGAACCTGGTCGCCGGTCCCGCCGATCCGGGCGTGTCGGCTTCCGGGACGGCCGGGCTGGAGATCAACACCACCAATGCGGCCGTGGCTGAGATTGACGGGCAGACTGTGAATCTCGCTGGCGGCTCCTACTTCAATGTCACACTCGCCAGCGCCAGCCTTGCGATCAACGGCAATTCCTTCAGCGCTGACCTGCTCAGCTTCAGCAAGGCCGGCGGCAATATCGATGTGACCGGCTCCAATGTCGGATTTCTCCTGGCCACCGGCGGCAAGCGCATCGTCAGCCTTTCCGGCGCGGACGCCGCCTTCACCTTCACCCCCGACGGCATCGCCGGCGCCGCGGCCAACGCCACGATTCAGGGGCCGGACTTTCAGAACCTCTCCCTGACCGGAACGTTCGGCATGGAGATCAACACCACCGGCGGCGAAATCACCGTGAACCTCGGCGGGAGCCCGATCGTCATCGCCAGCGCCGGCGGCGGCTTCGTCAGGGTGACCGTGGCCAACGGACAGTTCACCGTGCTCGGCAATGTGATCTCCGCGACGCGGTTCGAACTGGAGAAGCGTCAAAGCGAGGTGCGCGTGATCGCCAAGGGACTCGGGCTCAATCTGCAGGCCGGTGGAACACGGATCCTGGAACTGGGCTCCGGTTCGGGTGAATTCCGCTTCAGTTCGCAGGGTGTGGCCGGGAAGCTCTCCCTGAACGTCGTGCAGGGCCCGGCGTTGGCGGGCGTCGCCATCGCCGGAGCCTTCGAGATTTCCGTGAACACCCGGTCGACTGAAGCCGTGGTCGGGACGGCGACACTGCCGGCAGGCCCCTACTTCAAGACCGTCGGACGCACCGCGACCGTCACTGTCCTGGGCAACGCGATCACGGCGGATGAACTGAGCTTTGAGACTGTCGGCGCCGGCAATGACGCCGTCGTCCATGTCGCCGCCAGGGGCGTCGGGCTGCGACTTCAGGCGGGCACGGCCTCATTGACGGTGAGCGACGGAATCGGCGGATTCCTGTTCACCTCGGCCGGCGCGGCCGGGTCGGTCTCCGTTTCCACCATTGTCCTTTCCGGCGTGCCGGGCGTCGCGCTGTCCGCCTCCGCCATGCAGATCGATTTCAACACGACCAACGCCGACGTCGCCGCCGTTGATGTGGGCGGCGTCACGCTGGAATTCACCGGGGCCTATGAACAGAACTTTGTCCGCGTGTCGGGCGCGGCCAGTGTTTCATTGGACAACTTCATGAGCCTTTCCGGAAGCTTCGCCTTCGAGAAGGGGGCGCTGGCGGGCGGCGGCGACGCCATCAAGGGCGCGGTCGCCAATCTCGCCGGCGTGCTGGGCAGCGGCGTCGGGACGGCGGACGAAACCGGCGTGAAGGTCTCCAACGTCAGCGGCGGCTTTGTCATGCTGCCGGCGGGCCTGGCGCTGCAGGCCGAAGGAACCGGCGCGCTGGTCGGTCTCAACGGGGTTCAGCTTTCCGGCAACGTTTCTGTGGAGGTCAACACGACGGTGTCCGCGGTGAATGAAACGATTTCCACGCCCGGCGGCGATGTCACCGTGACGTTCGCATCAGCGGCCCTGTTTCAGGCCGTCACCGCCAGCGGCCTCACCCTGAGCGTCGACGGCTTCGTCGATCTCAACGGAGACTTTCACTTCGAGCGCAGCTTCGAGGGCGGCGCGACCAAGATCATCGCGGGCGCTTCCGCTGTGAACGCCTTCGTCGGTGCGAATTCGGCGGGCGTGAAATTCTCAGGCGGTTCGTTGGGGCTGGTTCTCTTCCCGGAAACGGATGTCTACGCCCTGACCGCCACCGGCGCCGCGTCGCTGGACGGTTTCCCTGGCCTTTCGCTGGCAGGCAGTCTGTCGGTCGAAATCAACAACACCGGGGCGCCGGTTGACGAGCAGATCGCCACGCCCGGCGTCAACGTCCACATTGATTTTTCTGAAGCCGCCGACGTGCAGCGGATCGCGGGCAGCCTTGACCTGACGGTGGACGGCTTTGCGACGTTGTCAGGGAATTTTGCCTTCAGCCAGACCGGGACCGGCGCCGACGCAAAGGTGTTGGCCTCGGTCGACAGCCTGAACGCTGAAATGGGGGGCGGTGCGGCCAAGGTTGCGGTGACCAACGGTGAGCTGGCCTTTGCCCTCTACACCTCCTCCGGCAAATACGCCCTGCGCGGTTCGGGCGACGCGGCCTTGAACGGCGTTGCCGGCCTGGGATTCTCCGGGACGCTGGCTGTCGCCGTGAACAACACCGGCGGCGCGGTTTCGGAGACCGTTCCCGCGTCCGGCGGCGTGCGCCATCTGTCCTTCAATGTCAACGAAGGCAATCTTGCCCGCTTCGAGGGAACGGGCGTTCAACTGGCCGTCGATGACGCGGTCGATATCAGCGGCAACTTTGTCATTGAACGCAATGCGGTGAACGGCGAGACGCGCGTCGGGGCCTCCCTGGTCAGCGCTCTGATGAACAACAACGGCCGCGGTATCCAGATCTCAAACGGCTTCCTCGGTCTGCTGCTCAAGGATGACGGCAAATATGCGCTGAACGCCGGCGGCGATGGATCGGTGATCGGGATCTCCGATGTGGAACTTGCCGGAAACCTTCAATTGCGCGCCAACAAGCTCGGCGCGGCGGTGGATGATTCGATTGAGGCCGGAGTCGATGGCACTGATGGCAACCCGGTCACAGTCGCCCTGGACATGCCGGCCGGCCTGGCCCTGGAGTTGATCGGTGCCGACGTCACTCTGCGGATCGCGGGCAGCCACTTCACCGCGGACGAAATCAGATTCGTCCAGTCCGCCAATCAGATCGACGTCACCGGCCAGCGGATCAGCTTCTCCATGAATGCGGGCGCGACCCGGATCGTGGGGGTGCAGGACGCCGACTTCGCCTTCAAGTTCACGGACGCCGGCGTCGCCGGCGCGGTGAAGAACGGAACCATCCTCGGTCCGGACTTCGGAGACGACTTCAGCATCGACGGCAATGTCACCGTGCTACTGAACACCATGTCGACCGCGCAGACAGTGTCGGTCGATTCCCAGATGATCGCCCTGCAGGCGGCCGACAACGGCAGCCCATTCCTCCGCGTCGAGGTCGCCTCCGAGATGACCATCTTTGGCTCCACCTTCACGGCTGATCGCTTCGATTTTGAACTCCGCGACTTCGGAGTCGATGTCTCCGGCGTGAATCTGGGCTTCGTGTTGAACGCTGGATCCAAACGGGTTCTCGGGTTGAGCAATGCCGACTTCGCCTTCCGGTTCACGGAGGAGGGTGTGGTTGGCGCCGTCCGCAATGCGATGGTGGCCGGCCCGGACTTTGGCGGGAACATCGATCTTTCCGGGACCGTCAATGTTGATGTGAACACCACGACCCTGGCGACCGTGCTGAACGTCGATGGCCAGTCCATCCTCGTCGAGGCGGCTCCGGTGGGCGGCTATTTCATCGACACAGAGGTGTCGGCCGGAATGTTGACGGTGTTTGGCAGCGAATTGTCCGCGGATGTGTTCCGGTTGCGCAAGGACGGCGACGGCGTGGCCGTGGATGGCTCCGGTCTGGACTTCGTTCTTAAGGCCGACACCAAGCGGATTCTGGGAATCGAAGGCGCTGACTTCGCGTTCAATTTCACCGAATCGGGCATTGCGGGCGCGGTTGTCAACGGCCAGGTGAGCGGGCCGGAACTCGCCGACATCAGCTTGAGCGGCGAGGTCAGCCTGTTTCTGAACACGACCGACGCGGACGCCGAGGTCACGGTCGGCGGAAACGCGCTTCAAATTGCGGCGGCCGGCGGCGCGGGTCACTACGTTCGCTTCGAGGTCGCCAACGGGGCTCTGGTCGTCCTCGGCAATTCCCTCTCGGCGGCGACACTGGTCCTTGAGAAGTCCGGCGACGACGTGAGCGTGACCGGGACGAAGCTCGGCTTTGAACTGGTTGCCGGCACCAATCGTGTGTTGGGGCTGAAGGACGCGGACTTCGCCTTCCTGGCCACGAAGGACGGCATCGCCGGCGCGGCGAAGAACGGATCGCTCCTGGCCTCCGATTTCAATGACGGCTTCTCGCTTTCCGGAAATCTGTCTCTCCTGGTCAACACCACCGGCGCGGCGGCGGCGCTTCAGGTCGGCTCGGAGATGGTTGCCGTCCCCGCGGGTGGCGGCTCCTTCGTTGAGGTCAAGTTGGCATCCGGCGGGATCTCCCTGCTCGGACAGACCCTGGCCGGCGACTTCGCCTTCCGCCGAATGCTGGTCGATGGTCAACCGCAGGTCGATGCGGACGGCGCCAATGTCTCGTTGAAACTGGGGGCAGGTTCGACCGAGCTTCTTTCCGTCAGCGATGGAACCGTCGATCTGACGATCAACCATCAGGGGACGGTCGGCTCCTTCAGTGGCGAAGTTTCCTCCTCCGTTCCGAATCTCTCCTTTAATGGCGTCTTCTCTGTTGTCATCGACACCCGGCTTGCCACTGATCGTCACATCCGCGTGAGTGGAACGGGCGTCAGCGCGACCATCGCGGGGCAGACAGTCGCCGGCGACTTTGTGATTGAGCAGACGGTGTCCGCCGGCGGCGGGACGGTGGTCGGCGTCGCGGTCGAGAACCTCGAGGTCAACCTCGGCGACGGGACAAACACCTACGTCACGGCAACCAACGGTCGCGGATACTTCCTTATCACGCCGCTGGGTCTGGCGGCGAGCGCCTCGGCGACGATCAGCCTCGATGTCTCCGGCCTCAAGCTGACCGGCGGCGCCGTGAGCATCGAGATCAACCAGACCGATCAGCCCGTCCAGTCGAACTTTATTGTGGACGGCAACGCGCCGAGCCAGTTGTCCCTGGAGGCGGGACCATTCCTGCGGGTCAACGTGACGGAAGCCGAACTTGAAGTTGGAACCGGCGGACCTGTCATGAAGGGCGATTTCTTCTTCGAACAGGAGAACCGCGCCGATAGCTCCAAGATCGTGCGCATCGGCGTGGCGAATCTGGAGGTGACCTGGGGCGGGCAGGGCATCACCAATGGCGCCGGCGCCTTCGTGATCCTCGACAACGGCGGCGTCAGTTCCATTGCAGGAATCGCCTCCGGCGAGGCTTCGGTCGCGGTCGGCGGCGTCGCGGTCGGCGGCAGCTTCGGCCTGCGGGTCAACAAGACCGGCATGGCGGTCTTCGAGACGATCACGGTCGGCGGCAAGGAGTTCGAGATCAACTTCACCGACGGTTCGGATGTCTTCAGCTTCTTCGGCGAGAACCTGACGTTGAGCATCGGCGGATTTGTCACCATAGAGGGCAGCAATGTCAGCTTCACCGGAAACGAATTCACCGGCTCCGGCATCAAGATCTTCCTCGGACGCGGTCCGCTGCTGCTGCCGGACCAATCCATGAATCCGTCCGCGGTCGGCCTGCTGGTCAGCGACGCGGCGGTGGCCCTGGCCAAGGACGGCGCCAACTACGCGCTCTACGCGAAAGGCAACGTCGAGTTCATCGGCGTCGCCGACGTGACGGTCGCCGGTGTGGCGGTCGTCCGCTTCAACAACACTTCGACGGATCGGACCTTCAACGACGCCGCCGGCGGACTGACCATCGGCGCCATGAGCAACGCCGACGACGTGACGGTCGCCATGGGCGAGGCCTCCGCCAACGGCGCGCTGAACCTGGATCTGCTGGGGCAGCGCATTTCCGGTTCCTTCGGCTTTACCCGTCCCGGCGCCAACGCCGAGGATCAGGCCCTGAGCTTCTCGCTGGCGAACGGCGTGGTCCAGATCGGTCCCGGCGGTTCGCCGGTCGTCTCGGTCACGAATGGCGAAGGTCTGTTCCTGGTCAACGGGCAGGGCGTCGCGGGCCGGGCTTCGGCCAACGTGGCGTTGAACGCCGGCGGCGCGGCGTTGACCGGCGCCTTCAAGCTGGCGGTCAACACCATCCCGGCCGCGATCAATGAGGAAGTCGTATCCGTCGATCCCGCCGATGCGACCATGACGATCACCCAGACGCTGGTCCTCCCGACCGGCCCCTACCTGCGGCTCGAGGCGCGGGCTGTCGACGCCTCGACCCCGGCCACTTTGACCACGGGCGCTCTGACCCTGAGCGGCGACTTCGATTTTGAACAACGCGTCAGCGGCGGGGCGGACGGCGATATCTCCACGACCGGCGACAACTCCAAGGTGGTGACGGTCGGCTTCGCCAATGTCTCGGTGGACCTGGGCGGCGACGTGCTCCAGGCCCGCAATGCCAGCGGCCTGTTCATCATCGGCGCAACCGGTCTTGCGGGCGCGGCCAGCGCGGACATCTCACTCAAGGCCGGAACCGGCGTCTCGGCCTCAGGTCGATTCAACCTCGTGATCAACCGCACCGGCGCCGCGGTTTCCGAGACGGTGAATGTCGCCGGCCTGCCGATCACCATCGATGCGCCGGGCGGGGACTACCTGAAGATCTCGGGCGAGGGCGTGAACCTCACGATTGCCGGGCAGACCCTGAGCGGCGATTTCGAATTCGAGCAGACCAACGCCGGTCCTGACGGCGTTCCCGGTAATGGCGATGACGCCCCCGTGGTGAACGTCACCGCGGCGAATGTCGAAGTGGACCTGGGTTCCGGTCTGGTGACCCTGACCAACGGCAACGGCCAGTTCCTGCTTTCGGATCAGGGCTTCACCGGAACCGTCAGCGCCAATGTCTCGGTCGACGCCGGAACCGGCCTGACCCTGACCGGCAGCTTTGCGTTGAAGATCAACACGGCGAACGTCGGTGTGCTCGGCCTGCCCGCCGGTCCCTACCTGCGCATCGAGGTGACTGAAGTGAATCCGACCACGCCCGCGACCCTGATCGTCGGCGGACAGACTTTGAACGGCGACTTTGTCATCGAGGCGGTCACCACCCTCGGAGCCAATCCCACCGAGGAGGTTTCCATCGGCTTCAAGAATGTCACCCTGACCCTGGGCGAGGGCGGCAATCCGTTCCTCACCCTGATGAACGGCATGGGCTACTTCGTCATCGGTCAGAATGGCCTGGCCGGGACGGCAGCGCTCGAAGCGATGCTTCACGTGCCCGGGGTCACCATGGTCGGCAAGGTGCGCATGTCCATCAACCGCACGGGCGTCGCCGTAAGCCGGCAGTTTGAAATCGATGGCGAGCGCATCTCGCTCGAACTGCCCGCCGGACCCTATCTGAAGCTGAACGTTGGCGCGGTCAATGACACCACCCCCGCTTCACTGACGGTCGGCGGCCAGACCCTGTCCGGCGACTTTGAGATCGAACAGGCGACCACCGCCGATGGCGACGAGGTCCTGCGAGTCGCTGCGCGGAATGTGTCAGCCTCCTTCGGAGCGGGAATGAACGGAGCGAATGGCGTCTCCCTGACCCTCACCAACGGGAGCGGGCTCTTCCTCATGAACGCCGCCGGTATGGCTGGCCGGGCCTCTGGAACGGTAAGCCTGAACAACGTTGACAACGTCACACTGAACGCAGATCTCGCGCTGCAATTCAACAAGACCGGCGCTCCGCTGACCGAGCAGGTCGGCGGCGAGACACTGAGCTTTACTGAAGGCGACTTCCTCCGTATTTCCGGAAATGCGACCCTGGATATCGCCGGTTTCGTGGGCTTGTCCGGCGACTTCGCGTTCGAAAGCGGCATGGACTCCGGCATGCAGCAGGTCATCAAGGTCGGCGCGGCCAACGTCACCGCCACCTTGGGTGTGCCGGGCGGCTTCGGGCTCGATCTCACCAATGGCAGCCTGGCCTTGCTGGTCTTGAACGGCGGGAAGCTTGTGGTGGAGGCCGAAGGCGATGTCGCCCTCCGCGGGTTCAGTGGTCTGTCGCTCAACGCGTCCATGAAGTTGCGGGTCAACAACTCCGGCGCCGTCGTCAACGAGACCTTCGATGTCAACGGTTCAACGTTGTCGCTGCAGTTTGGGGCCGGGGAAGGGGACGTCGCCCATGTCGAGGCGACCAGTGTCCAGTTGATCACCCCCTTGGCCACGTTGACCGGCGACTTCAAGTTTGAGAAGGATGGCACCACGAATGAGGTCCTGGTCGCCGGTTCCAATGTGGAGTTGTTCGTCGGCAAGGTCGGCGGCCCCGGAACGGCCGACGACGTCGGCGTGCGGATCACGGGCGCAAGCGTGGCGGCGTTGCTGACGCCGGGCGGCGGCTATGCCCTGCAGGCCTCCGGAGCCGCTTCGGTCGTCAATGTTCCGGATTTCTCATTCTCCGGTGACCTCAGCGCCGAGATCAACACCACCGGCGCGACGGTCACCCGCCCGATCGATGTCGCCGGTCAGAACCTGACGCTGAACGTCAAGGCGGGCGTCAATCGATTCGGCGCGGAGAACGTCACCCTTGCAACGCCGGTCGCGGACCTGAGTGGCGACTTTGCGGTCGAGACGGTCGCGGTCGCCGGCCCCGATGGCATTATCGGAACGGCCGATGACGACACCGAGGTCCTGATCGGCGGAACCAACATTTCGGCCTTCGTCGGCGACGGCGTGGGCGTGCGGATCGACAACGCCAATCTCGCGGTCTTGCTGACTTCCACCGGCTACGCACTGCAGGCCGCGGGCTCGGCGCAGACCGTCGGAATCCCGGGCGTCAGTCTGTCAGGAACATTCTCCGTGCAGCGGAACACTCACGCCGCCCAGGTGACCCGCACGCTCTCCGTGGGCGGTGAGACCCTGACCCTGGACCTTGCCGCCGGCATTTCAAAGTTCGTTGGAAAAAGTGTCGAACTGACCGTGCTCGGTCAGACCTTGAAGGGCGACTTTACCTTCGAGCAAATGGGCGTCGGCGCGGCGGCCACGGTGAAGCTTACGATTGAGAACGCCTACCTCGGTCTCGGCGATGGAACCACTGACTTCGTCTCCGTCTCCAACGGAATGGGTGAATTCACCCTCTCGGGAGACGGCATCGCCGGTTCCTTCTCCGGTCAGGTCGGAACAAATATCCCGGGCGTCAGCTTCGGCGGCAGCTTCAGCGTCATGATCGACAACACCGACGCGTTGAACTCCTACGTCCGGATCGAGGGCGACAATGCCCACTTCGAGGTCGCCGGACAGCGGATTGAAGGCGACTTCGTCATCGAATCCCGCACGACCATGGGCGGCGCGAAGGTCGTGGCGATCGGTATTGCGGACCTCAGCCTGACCTTGGGCGATGGCGGCATGAACTACGTCAGCATCACCGGAGGTTCCGGCCTCGCCATTCTGAATCCGGTGGGACTCGCCGCCAGCATCACTGTCAACCCGACGATCACCCTTCCCGGCCTGATGCTCACCGGCGGCACGGCCAGCCTCGACATAAACACGACGAACATGGCGGTGAACGAATCGCTGGATGTCGCCGGTCAGACTGTAACGGTGGATGTGCCGGCCGGTCCGTTCCTCCGGGTGGAACTCACCGGAGCCTCGCTGAACGTTGCCGGCGCAGTGACGCTCGCCGGCGACTTCGCCTTCGAACAAAGCACGGGGGCCGGCGGCGCCAAGAAGACCCGCCTGGCCGTGGCCAACGTCAGTCTCACCTACGACAATCAAGGCCTCAAGAAGGGCGAGGGCGCTTTCATTGTCACCGACGCGGGCATTGCCGGTCTGCTTTCCGGCGACATCGATCTGAACGTCGGCGGCGCCACTGCCGAGGGACGCCTCGGCTTCCGCATCAACACGACCACTTCCGCCGTCGATGAGACGGTCTCCTTTAATGGCGGCGAGATCAACGTGGTCTTCAGCGACACGGAGGTGCGCAATGTCGGAACGGGGCAGAACTTCCTCCAGATCTACGGGGAGGACCTTTCGCTCAACATTGGCGACTTCATCACCATCGAGGGCAGTGTCTCGTTCACCAACCAGGGCGGGAACTCGGTCTTCGCCGGCAAGGACCTGACGGTCTTCCTCGGCCAGGGGCCGGCGCGACTTCCGAACGGCGAAATCAATCCGACCGCCATCGGCGTGCTGCTCTCGGACGCCACAATCGGCGTGGTCAAATTCGCGGACGGCAAGTTCGCCGTGAACGCCAGCGGCTTGGTGAGCATCGTTGGCGTGGGCGGCCTCAGTCTCTCCGGTCTGGCCCAGATCCGCTTCAACAATTCCGGCCTTACGGTCGATCAAACGCTCACGATTCCCAGCGTCAGCGGTCCCTCCACCGACATCGATGTGAAATTCGACACGCCGGATCTGGTCTCCGCCTTCCGCGGTTCGGATCTGGACCTGGGCATCGGCGGCCTGAAGCTCAACGGCGGCTTCAACTTCGGCAAGATCACCGCCGGGGCTTTTGCCGGCGCGATCGATATCGATGCCGTGGATGTCTCCTTCAGCTTTGGCGACGTTCTTGATGTCGAAGGGGCCTTCGGCGACCTGATGTTCACGGCCGACGGTCTGGTTGGCGACCTGGGCGGGGGGATTTCGTTGAATGTGCCGGGTGTCTCGCTGGGCGGTGACTTCCGCATCAAGATCAATCAGACCGGAGTCGCGGTGAACGAACAGGGCTTCAATCTGCCGGCCGGCCCCTACTTCCGCATCGAGGGCGCGGGCGTTGACCTGAATCTCCTTGGCCAGCGCGTGTTCGGCGACTTCGTCATCGAGCGCCTGACCACGACCGACGGTCTCGCCGCCCTGCGGATCGGATTGACGGACGCCGGACTCAAGTTCAAGGCCGGCGACACCGAACTGCTGAGCCTGACCAATCTGAATGGCGCGGTCCTCGTCCTGCCGACCGGAGTGGCGCTTGAGGCCGAAGCGACGGTCTCCGTGGCGCCGGGCCTCGGGGTCTCACTCGGCGGCGACTACAAGCTTGCGATCAATACGACCAACCAGCCGGTTCAGGACTCGTTCACCGTCGGAACCTCCACGGTTGCGGTCGATCTGCCGGCGGGGCCGTACGTGCGCCTTCAGGGACTGAACGTCTCGCTCACCATCCTTGACCAGACCCTGACCGGCGACTTCGCCTTCGAGCAGACCACCACGGCCGATGGCGGCAGCGCGGTCCGACTTGGCATCGTCAACGGCGAGTTGAGCTTCGGCGACGGAAACACGGACCTGGTCACCTTCAGTCAGGTCGGCGGAAGCCTGCTGCTCAACGCCAACGGCCTGGCCGGCGAGTTGTCCGGTTCGGTCAGCGTCGCTCCTTCCCTCGGCTTCACCCTGGGCGGCAATTACAAGCTCGCGATCAACAACACCAACGCCGCGGTCTCGGATTCGATCCGGGTCGGAAACAACACCGTGGCGCTCAACCTGCCCGCCGGCCCCTACCTGCGGCTCGAAGGCAATGGCGCGGTGATCAACGTCGGCGGCCAGTCCATCTCCGGCGACTTCTCCGTCGAACGCGTCACCCGGATGGACGACTCGCAGGTCACCCGCATCGCGGCGAGCAATGTCGAGGTGCGGATCGGCAATGGCGTGACCGATTACGTCACCCTGACCAACGGCTCCGGCCTGTTCCTCGCGACTCAGGCGGGCATTGGCGCGCGATTGAGCGGGACGGTTTCGGTCGGCGTTCCAGGCGTTTCGATGAGCGCGGCGTTGACCTTTGAAATCAACAACACCAACGCGGCCATCAACGAGACCTTCGAGGTCGGCGGTCAGTCCGAAACACTGAATCTCGCCGCGGGCCCCTATCTCCGTGTGATGGGAACAGGCGTTTCATTGCAGATTGCCGGACTGACCCTGTCCGGCGACTTCGAATTTGTCCGCAAGACGGTCAACGCCCAGACTGTGGTCGAGTTGACCGTGGCCAATGTGAGCTTCGGACTGGGCGACGGGACAACCGATTTTGTCAGCCTCACCAACGGCGCCGGCATGTTGACCATCGACGCCGCCGGCATGCGCGGTGAATTCATGGCAACGCTGACGGCCGATGTGCCGGGCGTCGCTTTCGGCGGTCAGTTCGCAGTGAAGGTGAACATGGATCGCGTCAATCCCGCAAATCGTTACCTGCGTGTGCAGGCAACGGGCGTCACGCTCACGGTGAACGGGGCGCTGGAACTGACCGGCGATGTCGCCTTCGAGGAAACCACCAACATGGCGGGCGGGAAGATCGTTCGCGTTGGCGTCGCAAACCTCGGGTTGAAACTCGGGCCCAATGGCTCGCCTTTCGTCACCGTCTCAAATGGCTCCGGACTCCTGGTCCTCACCTCGCAGGGCATGGCCGGCTCCTTCACGGCCCGGGCATCGTTCGACATCGACAATGTCTCCATCTCCGGCGGCCGGATCTCGGTCGACGTGAACACCGGCACGATGGCGGTGAATGAATCCATCCAGGTCGGCGACACCCAGTTGACGGTGAACGTGCCGGCGGGCCCCTACGTGCGCGTTGAGGTTCTCGGCGCGGCCGTGAATATCGCGAACGGCGCCGCGCAACTGCTGGGCAACTTCGCCTTCGAGCAGGCCACGGCCGCAGGCGGAGGAACGATCGTCCGGATCGGCGCGACCGACGTCAGCGTCGCCATCGATGGGCAGGGAATGAAGAACGGCGAGGGAGCCTTGATCGTCACTCCCACCGGAATCGCAGGCCTGCTCTCCGGCGATATCGACATCTCCGTCGGTTCGGCGAGCGTGGCCGGCAGCATCGGACTGCGAATCAACAAGACCGGCGCCGCCGTGGACGAGCAGGTGCAGGTGGGAACCCAGACCATCGCCGTCAAGTTCGACAACACCGAGACCGATCTCATCGAATTCTTCCTTGCCAACGCCTCCTTCATGGTCGGCGACTTCGTCACGATCGAAGGCAGCGTCAATTTCCGGTCGCAGAACGGGAAGGATGTCTTCGCCGGCGACAACCTCCTGGTCTTCCTTGGTCGCGGGCCCATCGAACTGCCCAACGGCGATCGAAATCCGGCCGCCGCCGGCCTGTTGCTCTCCAACGCCAAGGTCGGCCTTGTCCGCTTCCTGGATGGCACGTTGGCGCTGAATGCCAGCGGCACGATCGAAATCATCGGCATCGACGGGGTCAGCCTCAGCGCCAACGCGACGATTCGCTTCAACAATTCCGGGCAGGTGGTGGACGAAACCGTCACTGTCCAGGGCACCGGCGAGGATATTGAGGTGAAGTTCGACACCGCCGCTCCCGCGGCCTACGTGGCGACCGAGAACGTCAACCTGAACGCGCTGGGTCAGACCTTGAGCGGTGATTTCACCTTCGAGAAAATCTCCTCCGGAGCCTACGCCGGCGCGCTCAAGATCACGGCGGCTCAAACCAGCCTTTCCCTCGGCGGCGGCGCGCTCACCGTGGAGGATGGTTCGGGCGTCCTGCTCCTGACCGACACCGGCCTGGCCGGCGATCTGGCGGCGACCGTCGGCGTCAATGTGCCAAACGTCAGCCTTGGCGGCGATTTCCGCGTCCAGTTCAACGGCATTCCGTCCACCATCGACGATCCGTCCATCGGACTTGCCGGACTGCCCGCCGGCGAGTTCCTGCGCGTGACCGGGACCGGCGTTCATCTTGACATCCTCGGTCAGCGCTTGTCCGGCGACTTCATCATTCAACGCGTGACGACCATGGGCGGCGGCGAGGAATTCCGCGTGGGCGTGGCCAATGGCTCCCTGAGTTTCGGCGACGGATCGACCAACCTGGTCACAGTCTCCAACGTCAATGGCAGCTTCATCATGACAAACGCCGGGCTTGCCGGTCAGATGACCGCCAGTGTTTCCACCGCTCCGGAATTGGGCGCGTCCTTTACCGGCGACTTCGAACTCAAGGTCAACACGACCATGGCCGCGGTCAACGAGACCATGATGGTCGGCGCCGAAACCATCACGATCAATGTGCCGCAGGGGCCGTATCTCAAAGTGGAAGGTCAGGACATCGTCCTGGCTGTGTCCGGTCAGTCGCTGAGCGGCGACTTCGTCTTCGAGCAGGCCACACGCGCCGACAATTCCACCGTGACCCGCGTCGCCGCCGAAAACGTCGAAGTCCACCTCGGCGATGGGACGACCGACTTCGTCAGCCTGACCAACGGCAACGGCTACTTCTTCACCACCGCCGCCGGACTCGCCGGCAAACTCAGCGGCATGGTCTCGTTGAACGTCCCGGGGGTCGCCTTCAACGCGCAGCTTGCGCTCGAGTTGAATCCGTCGATGACCGCAATCGACGAGTCCTTCGAAATCGGCGGATCAACGCAGACCCTGGCGCTGCCCGCCGGGCCTTACCTGCGCCTGACGGGAACGGGATTGAACATCGATATTGCGGGGCAGACCTTGTCCGGCAACTTCACCTTCACCCAGCGCACGGTGAACAACGCCGAGGTGGTGGAACTTTCCTTCGACAGCGTCGCGCTGAATCTCGGCGACGGCACGAACAACCTCGTCTCGGTCACCAATGGCACGGGCATGTTGACCATCGATTCCGCCTCCACTCGCGGAAGCTTCTCCGCCGACGTCGAGGTGAACATTCCGGGCGTGACCTTCAGCGGCTCATTCATGGTGGACATCTTCGTCGATCGCGTGAATGCGGCGAACCGTTCACTGAAGGTCAGCGGTGAGCAGATAAACCTGACAGTCGCCGACCAGACCCTGCGCGGTGATGTGGTCTTTGAGCAGACCACGGCCGGCGGAGGGGCGACGGTTGTGCGTGTGGGCGTCGCCCGTTTGTCCATGTCCTTGGGCGATGGAACCAACACCTTTGTCTCGATCACGGGCGGCAAGGGCCTCTGGATCGCGGACAACACAGGCATCGCTGGAACCCTGTCGGTCAGCGCCATCTTCGACCTCCCCGGGGTGACGCTCAGAGACGATCAGGTGAACATCGCTGTGAACACCTCCCCGAGCGCCGTCATGGATTCGCTGACGGTTGGCGGCGAAACGGTGTCGATCGATCTCCCGGCCGGGACCTTCCTCCGCGTTGAAGCCATTGGCGCGATGCTCCAAATCGGCGGCGGCAGCGGCCCCGCGATCTCCGGCGACTTCGCCTTTGAACAGACGACATCCGCGGGCGGCGCAAGCATCCTCAAGGTCGGCGCGACCAATGTCAGCGTCACTTTTGACGGCCAGGGCCTGAAGAACGGCTCCGGCGGCCTGATCGTGAATGCCAGCGGCATCGCAGGGCAAATGACCGGCGAAATCGACGTCAACGCCGGCGGCGCCAGCGTGGCGGGCAACATCGGCCTGCGCTTCAACAAGACCGGCGTCGCGGTGGACGAGAGCATTCAGGTCGGCGGCGCAACAGTTGACATCAAGTTCTCCGCTTCGGAAGGCGACCTGTTCTCATTCTTCGTGTCGGGCGGTTCCTTCATGATCGGCGATTTCGTCACGATCGAGGGCAGTATCAGCTTCACCAGCCGCAACGGCGTCGAGATCTTCGCCGGCGCCGACCTCCTGGTCTTCCTCGGTCAGGGCCCATTGAAATTGGGCAACGGCGACATGAACCCCGCGGCAAGCGGCGTGCTTCTCAGTAATGCCCAGGTTGGCATCGTGAAATTCGCCGACGGCACACAGGCGGTCACCGCTTCCGGCGACGTGGCGATCATCGGTGTCAACGGCGTCAGCCTCAGCGGCACGGCCGAGGTGCGGGTCAACAACTCGGGCCGGGTGGTCAACGAAACCATCACCATCCCGAACACCAGCACGGACATTGTGGTCCGTTTTGACACCGAGGCGCCGGTCGCCAACTTTGCCGCCAACAACGTCGATCTCAATGTCCTGGGTCAGACCCTCCGTGGCAACTTCTCCTTCGGCACGATCTCCGGCGGCCCGAATGACGGAGCTGTCCGTGTCTCCGGCAGCGGGATCAGTCTGAACCTTGGCGATGGCGCGGTCGTGGTCGAGAACGCGGGCGGAACAATCCTGCTGACGGCGAACGGCATGGCCGCCGACCTCATGGGCACGATTGCCGTGAACGCTCCGGGCGTTTCCGCCGAGGGCATGTTCCGCGTGCAGATCAACAACACCACGGCGGCAGTCAACGATGCGTCGCTCGGCCTCGATCTCCCGGCCGGACCTTACCTGAAGGTGGAAGGAACCAATGTCGCGTTGAACGTGGCCGGCCAGCGCCTGGGCGGCGATTTCGCCTTTGAGAGCCGGACCGAGGGCGTGGCCCAGGTGGTCGATATCACACTCGCCAATATCGAGATCGGGCTGGGCGATGGAACGACCGATTTCGTCAGCGTGACCAACGGCGCCGGAATGTTGACCGTGCGTTCGACCGGCGTTTCCGGCAGCTTCAGCGGCGACGTCGCCATGAACATACCGGGCGTGACCTTCTCCGGGACATTCCGCGTGGCGGTCAATACCACCGACGCGGCCAATCAGTATGTGCGCGTCGAGGGCAGCAATGTGCGACTCGACATCGCCGGCCAGCGCCTGGGCGGACACTTCTCCTTCGAGCAGACCACGGCCACGGGTGGCGCCAGCGTCGTGCGCGTCGCGGTCAGCGACCTGAGTCTGGCAATCGGCGATGGTTCCAACACCTACGTGTCGATCGCCAACGGCTCCGGCCAGTTCCTCGTCACCGCCGCCGGCATCGCCGCGTCACTGGAAGTTCAACCCTCTTTCAATATTCCTGGCGTCACCTTGAATGGCGGCACGGTCAAGCTGCAGATCAATAACACCATGGCCGCCGTGGACGAGACCTACAACGTCGGCGGCACGGACGTGACCCTCACCCTGCCGGCGGGCCCGTTCCTGCGCGTCGAGGTGGTCGGCGCCATGCTGAGAATCGGCGCGGCCGGCGGTCCCGAGTTGAGCGGGGACTTCGCCTTCGAACAATCGACCAAAGCCGATGGGACGCAGGTCACCAAGATCGGCTTGAGCAAGATCGCCGTAACCTTCGACGGGCAGGGCCTGACGAACGGCGAAGGCGGATTCGTTGTGACCCCGACCGGCATCGCCGGCCTGCTCTCCGGTGATCTCGACATTCAGGCTTCCGGAGCCAGCGCCGCAGGTCGCCTTGGCCTGCGCGTCAACAAGACCGGCGTCGCCATCGACGAGACGATCCAGGTCGGCGGCCGCACGATTTCAATCTTCTTCAACCAGAACGAAACGGATCTGTTCGCCTTCTTTGCCGAGAATCTCTCCCTGAACATCGGCGACTTTGTCACGATCGAAGGCAGTGTCAGCTTCACCAGTTCGGGCGGTCGCGATGTCTTCGCCGGCTCGGACCTGCTGATCTTCATCGGTCGCGGTCCGGTCAAGCTGCCATCCGGCGAGATCAACCCCGATGCGAAGGGAGTCCTGCTTTCCGACGCGACCATCGGCCTGATCAAGCACGCGGACGGAACGTTCTCGCTCAATGCAACCGGCACGGTCTCCATCATTGGCGTGCCGGGCGTCTCGATCTCCGGCGATGCGCGGGTCCGGTTCAACAACTCCGGCGTCGCGGTGAACGAGACCCTGACCATCCCGAGCCTGGATGGTCCCGGCGCGGAAATCGACGTCCGCTTCGACACTCCGGATGTCGTCACCAGCTTCAGCGGTTCCAACCTGAATCTGGCAATCGGCGGCGTCACGCTCACCGGCGCATTCGATTTTGGCAAACTGACTGACGGACCATTCGCCGGAGTCACCAAGATCACCGCGACGGATGTCTCCTTCTCGCTCGGCAGCGCGGTGAGCATCACCAACGCCGGCGGAACCTTGTTGTTGACCAATGCCGGAGTCGTCGCGGACCTCCAGGCTTCGATCGGAATCAATGTCCCCGGCGTCACGCTTGACGGCGACTATCGCGTCCAGATCAATCAGACTGGGGCCGCCGCGGTCGACGCGTCGCTCGGCTTGAATCTCCCGGCTGGCCCGTACTTCCGCGTGGAGGGTCTCAACGTCGGATTGAATGTCTTTGGTCAACGTCTCTCCGGCAACTTCTCCATCGAGAACCAGACCACGGCCGCGGGCGGCCAGATCACGCGTATCGGTCTGTCCCAGGTTGAACTGCATCTGGGCGATGGGACGACCGATTTGATCAGCGTGACCAACGGCTCCGGCGCCCTGTTCATCACGGCCGGCGGCCTGGCCGGCCAGTTCGGCGGTTCCATCTCCACAGCGCCAAGCCTCGGCATCACATTGGAGGGCAGTTTCAAGGTCGCCATCAACACAAATGCCGCCGCGGTTATGGAAACGATCACCATCGGTTCCGAGACTCAGGATCTCAATCTGCCCGGCGGCCCGTACCTGCGCATCGAAGGGCAGGGCGTGAAGCTGGCGCTGCTCGGTCAGTCTCTGCACGGCGATTTTGTCTTCGAACAGATGACGGCGCCGGATGGAAGCTCGGTAACCAAGGTCGGCGTCGCCAATGCCGGCATCTCGTTGGGTGACGGAACCAATGACTTCCTCACGCTTTCCAATGTCAATGGAGCCTACGTTCTCACGCCGACCGGGATTGCGGGTCGCGTTGGCGGCGACGTCGCGGTGAACATCCCTTCGGTGTCGGTGTCCGGTTCGCTCGAACTGGAGATCAACAACTCCGGCATGGCGGTGGACGAGACCTTCCTGGTCGGAGGACAAACGCAGTCCGTGGTGATGGCGGCCGGACAATACCTGCGCGTCGCCGGAACGGGCATCGATGTCAACATCGCAGGCCAGAAACTGCGCGGCGATTTCGGGTTTGAGCAGCGGATGGAGGGCGCGGCCCAGGTCGTCATGGTGACCCTGAACAACGTTTACCTCGGGCTCGGCGACGGCACGACGGACTTCGTCAGCATTTCCGAGGGCATGGGCACGCTGAATGTCACCCAGTCCGGCATCGCCGGAAACTTCAGCGGATCGCTTGCCGTGCACGTGCCTGGCGTCAACTTCACGGGCGATTTTGCGGTGGCGCTCGACACCACCAATCCGGCGGCCCCATATGTCCGCATCGAGGGAACGAACGTGGACCTGAATGTCGCCGGCCAGAAACTCAGCGGCGACTTCACCATCGAACAGGCGACAACCACGATGGGGACGAAGATCGTTCGGATCGGCGTCGACAACCTGAACATCTCGCTCGGCGGCGGCGCGGTGCAGGTGAACGACGGCGAGGGGCTTCTGGTTCTCACCGACACCGGTGTTGCCGCCAGCTTTGCCCTCGGTTCCACCACCGGCGCCAACCCGGCCGTCGTCTTCGACCTCGGCAATCCGGCCTTCGCGCTCACGATCAATACCATCAAACTCCGGATCAACACCACCATGACCGCGGTGAACGAGTCGCTCACCGTGGGAACTTCGACGCAGACGGTCAATGTTCCGGGCGGGCCTTACGTGCAGGTCGAGGCGCTGGGCGCGTCGCTGGACGTCGCCGGCGCCGTGACCATTGAGGGCGACTTCCTCTTCGAGCAGGCGACGCTCGCCAACGGCGGCATGGCGACCCGGATCGGCATCGCCAACGCCAAGCTGCAGTTCGATGGACAGGGCATCGTCAACGGCGAGGGCGGCTTCCTGATTCTTGACTCGGGCATCGCGGGCATTCTCTCCGGCGATATCGATCTGAATGTCGGCGGCGCCACTGTCGAAGGTCGTCTCGGATTCCGCATCAACAAGACCGACATGGCAATCGACGAGACACTGACATTTGGCGACAACGAGATTCTCATCCGGTTTGGCGACACCGAAAAGAACGTCATTCAGATCTACGGCGAAAATCTCGCCTTCAATATCGGCAAGTTCGCCACGATCGAGGGCAGTGTCAGCTTCACCACGCGCGCCGACGGCAGCGCGATCTTCGCCGGAAAGGATCTGCTGGTCTTCCTCGGCGACGGCCCGGCGCGCCTGCCGGACGGTGAACTGAATCCGACTACCACTGGCATCCTGCTCCGCGACGCGCGCATCGGCTTGATCAAGTTTGCCGACGGCACGTTGGCGTTGAGCGCCTCCGGTTCCGTCGAGGTCGTCGGCATCAGCGGATTCAGCATCTCCGGCAACGCCTCGATCGAATTCAACAACTCCGGCCTCTCAGTCGACGAGTCGCTGAACATCCCGGGCAGCGCCGAGGATCCCATCAACGTGAAATTCGACACCGGTTCCTTCAAGGCGAAGTTCGCCGCGATGGGCGTCGATGTGAACATCCTGGGCCAGACCCTGACCGGCGATTTCAGCTATGAGCAGGTCGGCGACGGTCCGGTCAACGACATCACCATCGCCGCCGCCAATGTGAACCTGGATCTCGGCAATGGCGCCGTGAAGGTCGTCGATGCTCGCGGCATCATCCTCCTCAAGCCGACTGGCACGGCCGCTGAATTGTCCGGCACGTTGCAGGTCAATGTTCCGGGCGTGAGCTTCGACGGGCAATTTGGCCTGATGATCAATACTTCAGGCGCCGCGGTAAATGAGACCTTCCTTGCCAACGGCGAAACCGTGACTCTCAACCTGCCCGCCGGTCCCTACCTTCGTGTTGAGGGCAACGGCGTCACCCTTAACATCGCTGGCCAGAAGCTCTCCGGCGATTTCGCCTTCGAACAGGTGACGCTGGCCAATGGAACGCAACAGACATCGATCGTTGCCTCAAATGTCAGTCTCGCCCTCGGCGATGGGACGACCGACTTTGTCAGCCTGACCGAAGGACGCGGAGCCTTCCTGCTCACGGCCGACGGCATGGCTGGACGTCTGTCTGGAACGGTGACCGCAAACATCCCGGGAGTCACCTTCAACGGCGACTTCTCCCTGGCCATCAACAACACGCGTCAGGCCGTCAACGCCGATTTCACCGTCGGCGGCGAGACCGTGAACCTGAGCGTGCAGGCTGGACCTTACGTGCGGATCGAAGGACTGGGAGTCGAGTTGAACATCCTGGGCCAGACCCTGCGCGGCGACTTCGCCTTCGAGCAGGCCGAGACCACCGGCGCGGCGCCGGAACAGGTGGTCCGCCTGGCGGTGAACAACGTGGAGCTTCACCTCGGCGACGGAACGACCAACTTCGTCAGCATTACCGAGGGCTCGGGAGCCTTCCTGGTCACCAGCGCCGGTCTGGCCGGTTCGATCGGGGGCGCGGTTGCCGTCAATATCGCCGGCGTCTCGCTCTCGGGTTCCTTCTCCATCGCGATCAACAACACCATGGCCGCGGTGAACGAATCATTCCGCGTTGGAACCTCCACAATCAATCTCTCGGTCCCGGCCGGCCCTTACGTGCGAATCGAAGGCCAGGGCGTGAATCTGACCATTGCCGGCCAGACCTTGAGCGGCAACTTCGCCTTCGAACAGTCCGTCCGCGCGGATGGCTCCCAGATCGTCAAGGTGTCGGCGACCAACGTGGAACTGCATCTTGGCGGCGCCACGCCGATCGTCAGCCTGACCGGAGGCGAAGGCGCCTTCCTGATCACGCCGCAAGGCCTGGCCGGACGCGTCGGCGGCTCCATCTCGGTCAATGTCCCGAGCGTCTCCTTCTCCGGTGAATTTGAACTGGAGATCAACAACACCATGACCACGGTGAATGAGACCATCCCCGGCCTGGCGCAGCCGCTCACCCTGCCGGCCGGTCCTTACCTCCGTGTCTCCGGCTCGAACGTCATGCTCGACGTGCTTGGGCAGCGCCTGAACGGCGACTTCGTCTTTGAGCAGATGACCAACGCAGCCGGTCAACAGATCGTGCGGGTCGGCGCGAACAACGTGATGCTCTCGCTCGGAGGCAATCCCGGCGAGGACGCGCTGGTCGAGGTCAGTCAGGGATCCGGCCTGTTCGTGCTGACGTCCTCCGGCATCGCAGGCAGCCTGAGCGCGATGGTCGCCGTGGACGTCACGGGCGTCCGGTTCGACGGCAGCTTTACGGTGGATATCAACAACCGCCTCGTCGCCGTTCAGGAAACCATGACGGTGAATGGATCCACGCTGATGCTGGATCTTCCCGCCGGTCCGTTCCTGCGCGTTACGGGCAACGACGTCAGCCTGACCGTCCTGGGCCAGACGCTTTCCGGCGATTTCGTGTTGGAACGTTACACCAATCCCACAGGAACGCAGTATACACGGGTCGCAGCCTCCAATGTGAGCCTGTCGTTGACCGACGGAACCAACCAGATTCTGCAGGTCAGCAACGCCGAGGGTTACTTCCTCTTCAATGACGCCGGCATGGCCGGCAGCCTCAGCGGCGATGTCGCGGTCACCATCCCGGGTGTCACGCTGACCGGCACGCTGGGCCTCGAGATCAACAACACCGACGCCGCGGTGAAGGAGGTGTTCACCATCCGGACGGTCGAGACCACCTTGGACCTCCCTGCCGGCCCCTACCTTCGTCTCACGGGCGACGATATGAACCTGGCCATCGCCGGCGTCATGCTGAAAGGCAACTTCTCCTTCGAACAGCGCGCGACTCTCGGCGCTGACGAAACGGCGGACACCCCGGACGACGGAACCGCAATCTTCGTCGCGGCCAGCGAGATCGAATTTGGCATCGGCGACGGGAACCGCGAATTCGTCCGCGTCACCCAGGGCTCCGGTTCCTTCGTCATCCGTGACGGCTCCATGGCCGGCGAACTCGGCGGAAATGTGGCGGTCGATATTCCGGGCGTCGAATTCGACGGGGATTTCAAGGTTCAGATCAACAACGGATCGACCGCGGTGAACGAGAAACTCAAAGTGGGCGGAAAGACGGTCGAATTGAACCTGCCCGCCGGTCCGTTCCTGCGCATCGAGGGAGGCGCGGTGACTCCGATCGAAATGACCATCGCCGGACAGAAGATCGGCGGCTCCTTCGCCATCGAACAAACCAAGGCCGCCGGCGTCGACGGGACGCTGGGCACCATGGACGACACGCAGGTCGTCTCTGTCGCTGTCGCCAACCTGACCCTGAAACTCGGCGCGGGCGGAACGGACTTTGTGACTGTCAACGACGGGTCCGGGGCCCTGCTCATCGACGGTTCCGGCATTGCCGCCGATTTCACACTGAGCGACGTGGACTTCGCCATCCCGGGAATCGCGGTGACGGCCACCACGATCCGCTTCCAGATCAATACACAACCCATGGCGGTTCAGGAGACCTTCAAGGTCGGCCAGGGCGACGTCAGTCTCGATCTGCCGCCCGGCTCCTTCATCGGCGTAATGATCGAAGGCGCCAGCCTGCGGATTGGCGACGCTTCCGGGCCGATAATCTCCGGCAACTTCTTCTTCGACCAGAGTTCCCGCGATGATGGGCAGGGCGGCACGGTCAGCGTGACCCGCATCGCCATGAGCGATGTGGCCATCACGGTCGACGACCAGGGAATCACCGAGGGAACCGGCGCCTTTGTGATCCTTCCGGCAGATCCGGCCATCCCCGGGTCCGGCGGCATCGCGGGCACGCTGTCCGGCAAGGTGGCGGTCGGAGCCGGCGGCGCCAGCGCCAGCGGCAGTCTCGGCCTGAAGATCAACAAGACCAAGCAGGCGGTCGATGAGACCATTGTCATCGGCGGGCGCACGATCCGAATCCGCTTCGCGGACGGCGCGGATGTCTTCCAGTTCTTCGGCAGCCTCAGCCTCAACATTGCCGACTTCGTGGTCATCGAGGGCAGCTTCACCTTCAATGGCGACGAGCTTGCCGCCACCAACGCCAGCATCTTCATGGGCGAAGGCCCAGGCCTGTTGGATGACGGTGAAATCAACCCGGACGCAAAGGGCGTGCTGCTCCACAACGCCACGTTCGGTCTGGTCAAGGTCGGTCCTGAAGGCAGCGAGACCTGGGCCCTGTTCGCAGAGGGTGACGTGAAATTGCTCGGCGTCCCGGACGTGACCATCGAGGGCCGGGCGCAGATCAAGGTGAACAACACCGGCGCCGATGTGAGTCGCACCATCACCATCGAAGATCCCGAGGGCGGTCCTTCGCAGGATGTCGTCGTAAACGTCGCCGACGGCGCGTTGCAGTTCGAAGGCGACCTGAATCTCGACATCGCCGGCCAGATTCTTCGCGGCCGCTTTGGCTTCACCCAGGAACTGGTGAACGGGACCCAGGTCCTCACCATCACCGCCAGCGGCGTGACCATCTCCCTGGGCGGCGGCGACACGCCGATCGTCAGCGTGACAAACGGCCAGGGTGTCTTCCGCTCCATGGCCGGCGGCATTGCGGGAACCCTCGTCGCGGACGTCAACATCAACATTCCTGGCGGCGCGGCCTCCCTGATCGGCCAGTTCAGCGTGATGATCAACACTGTCGGAACCGCGGTCACCTTGCCGCCAGCGACGCAGGGCGGTCAATCGACCATGTTGCCGGCCGGACCTTACCTGAAGGTCGAGGGCTCCGGCGTCCAGTTGACGGTTCTCGGCCAGACCGTCTCCGGCAACTTCAGCATCGAGCAGTATCAGGGGCAGGCGGTCGGCGACGCCGGCACGCCGCCCAAGCGCATCAAGATCGCCGCCACGAATCTGAGTTTCAATATCGCCAACGTCGTCACCCTGAGCCAGGGCGAGGGCTTCTTCGTCATCAACGAAAACGGCCTTGCCGGCCGCGTCGGTGGCGCAATCGGGTTCAGCATCCCTGGCGGCGCGGTCGATTTCTCCGGCAAATTCAGTCTCGCAATCAACAACACCGGGCAGGAGATCGTCGAGGGCTTCCGGATCAACAATGAGAACCACACCCTGACGCTGCCCGCCGGCCCCTACATCCGCGTCGAGGGCGAGGATATCCGCCTCCGGTTGGCCGGCCAGACCATCTCCGGCGACTTCTCCTTCGAGAAGGCCACAACCGCCGGCGCAACGCCTGTCGATGTAGTGAAGGTCGCAGCGACCGATGTCACCGTCGGTCTGGGCGACGGCACGACCAACTACGTGTTGCTCAGCGAGGGCGAGGGCCTGCTCCTGATCGATCAGAACGGCATGGCCGGCTCCATCTCCGGCAGCATCGCCGTGAACATCCCGGGCGTCAGCCTCAGCGGCGATCTGTCCGTCCTGCTGAACAACACCAACAGCGAGGTGAACGCGCAGTTCATGGTTGGCGGCGAGACGAAGACGTTGAATGTCCAGGCTGGCCCGTTCGTGCGCGTCGAGGGAACCGGTCTCACGCTGACCGTGGCCGGGCAGTCGCTCAGCGGACACTTCGCCTTCCAACAGGAAACCAAGGCCGACGGCGAGCGCATCGTGACCGTCGCGGTGACCGGCGCCTCGATCGATATCGGCGGGCTCAGCCTGAGCATCCCGACCGGCGCCTTGTTGATCAACTCCGCGGGGCTGGCCGGCGAGATCAATATCAGCTCCTCGATTGATTTCGGTTCCGTCTCGTTCAGCGGAAACATCAAGATCTCGATCAACAACACCAACCAGGCGGTGAACCAGAACTTCACGGCCGGCGGCAAGACCTTCAACCTGAGCCTGCCTGCCGGTCCTTACCTCCGCGTCGGCGGCACGGGCATCAACCTGACCGTCCTCGGCCAGACCCTCACCGGCGATTTCTTCTTCGAGACCTCGATGAATGAGTTCGGACAGCGGTTGACCAAGGTTGCGGCGGCCAAGGTCACCCTCAATCTCGGGGGCGTGGTCAGCGTGACGAACGGGCAGGGCGTCTTCCTCCTCGACAGCACGGGGATGGCCGGTCAGTTGAGCGCCTCGGTCGGATTGAACCTGCCGGCAGGAATCACCTTCATGGGCGACTTCAAGCTCTCGATCAACAACCGCAACCTGCCGGTGAATGAGACTGTGTTCGTCGGCGGTCAGGCCCTGAACGTCAATCTGCCGATGGGCCCGTACCTTCGCATCGAAGGCAACAACATCAACCTCAACCTGCTGGGCCAGACTCTGACCGGAAACTTCGCCTTCGAGAAGGTTGCGACGCCGGAGGGCGGCTCGGTCGTGCGTCTTGCCGCCTCGAACGTGAATCTGCGCCTCGGCGACGGAACGACGGATATCGTCACCCTGACGAACGGTTCGGGCAGCTTCCTGATGGTCTCCGGCGCCAACGGCGGCATGGCCGGCAGTCTCAGCGGCACGGTCGGCGTCAATATCCCGGGCGTCACCCTCCGCGGCGACCTTTCGCTCTCGATCAACAACATGGCCACGGCGGTCAATGAGACCTTCACCGTCGGCGGCTCCAATGTGACCCTCAATCTCCCCGCCGGACCGTATCTGAAGGTTGAGGGCACGAGTGTGGAACTCGACATCGTCGGACAGAAACTCACCGGCGACATCGGCTTCGAGCAGGTGACCAAGCCGACCGGCGACAAGGTCGTCAAGGTCGCCTTCAACAACGTCGGCCTTGAGTTGGGCGACGGGACCACGCCTTACGTGGTTGTCCAGAACGGCCAGGGCACGCTGTTGATCGACGGGCTGGGCGTCGCAGGCAAGATCAGCGCCGACCTCTCCCTGCAGAACATCACGGATGTCACGCTTTCCGCCCGGGCGGTGATTTCGATCAACAACCGCAACAGCGCTGTCAGCGAGACCTTCACCATCGGCAGCGGCGCCAGCGCGACCAGTATTGACCTCAATCTGCCGGCCGGTCCGTTCCTGCGCGTCGAGGTGAATGACGTGAATCTCTCAATCTTCGGGCAGACGCTGTCTGGCGACTTCGCCTTCGAGCAGGTCGTCACCACGGGCGCCATTCCGAGCCGCGTTGTCCGGGTGGCCGCGAACGATGTCTCCCTCGGCATAGGCGACGGCACGACCGACTTCGTGACGATCTCCAACGGGCAGGGCGCCTTCGTCATCAACAATGTCGGCATGGCCGGTCGCATCGGAGGAACGGTTGCGGTCAATGTGCCCGGCGTCGACTTCTCGGGCACATTCCAGGTCGCGATCAACAACACGAACCGGGTCGTCAACGAACAGTTCACGGTCGATGGCCAGACTCTGAACCTGAATCTGCCCGCCGGTCCGTATCTGTCCGTGGAGGGAACCGGTGTGAATCTCACGGTCGCCGGCCAGACCCTGCGCGGCGATTTCGCCTTCGAGCGTCAGACGACCTTCGGTCCGGACAACCTTCCCGGCACAGGCGACGATGTTGTCCTGGTTCGCGTCGCCGCGAAGAACGTTGAACTCCGGTTGGGCGACGGTTCGACGGATTTTGTGACCATCACTCGAGGACAGGGCGCGTTGCTCGTGAGCCCGAGCGGCCTGGCCGGCGAGTTGAGCGGCACGGTGACGGTCAATGTCCCGGGCGTCACCTTCACCGGAAACTTCGGCCTCGCGATCAACAATGGCTCCAGCGCGGTGAAGGAATCCTTCATGGTTGGCGACGACCAGATCGACCTCGATCTCCCTGGCGGCCCTTACGTGCGTGTTTCTGGAACCAACGTGCAATTGGGACTGCTGGGACAGAGCCTCAGCGGCAACTTCTCCTTCGAGAAACAAACCTCGACCCCGATGGGCGGAACAGGGCGAAGTGTCGTGCGGATTGCCGCGTCAAATGTCCGCCTCGGCCTCGGTGACGGCACAACCGATTACGTCGTCGTCAGCAATGGCAGCGGCTCGCTCCTCGTCACGCCCGAAGGTCTGGCCGGCGAGATCATGGCCACGGTCAGTCTCAACGGCATTCAGAA
The DNA here is from genome assembly GCA_038126035.1 of Verrucomicrobiales bacterium. Classification (GTDB taxonomy): domain Bacteria; phylum Verrucomicrobiota; class Verrucomicrobiia; order Limisphaerales; family JAYPEY01; genus JAYPEY01. The sequence goes on from JAYPEY010000013.1 coordinate 42,399, forward strand.
CGTCTCGTTCACCGGTGACTTCGGCATCCAGATCAACAACACGATGCAGGCCGTCAATGAGACCTTCCAGGTCGGCGGCACGAGCCAGACCTTGACGCTGCAGGCCGGACCGTTCCTCAGGGTCGAAGGCTCCAACATCAGCCTCTCCGTCCTCGGCCAGACATTGACCGGCAGCTTCGCGTTGGAACAGACCCAGACCATGGCCGGCGGCAAGGTCGTGCGCGTCGGGCTCACCGGCGTCGGTTTGCAACTGACCAGCAGTGGCAACACGATTCTCGACATTACCGGCATCAGTGGCTCCTTCATCATGACGCCCCAAGGTATGGCGGGCTCCATCAGCGTGCCGTTCGACAAGACCATTACCATCGGCGGCAACGATCTGTTCCGCCTGAACACAAATCTCAAGATCGAGGTGAACAACATCGCCGCCGCGGTGAAGGAGTCGATCACGGTCAATGGAACCACGGTCTCGATGGATCTGCCGGCCGGTCCGTTCCTGCGCGTGTCGGCGTTGAACACCAATCTGATTCTCGATCCGTCGGGCACAACGCCTTACACCCTCAGCGGCAACTTCGTCTTCGATCAGGCCACCAAGATGGTGGATGGCTCGCCGGTCAAGATCACCCGGATCGGCGCTGCCAATGTCACCTTCAGCAACGACGCCGGAGCCTCGTCGAGCGCCTCCGGCTCCATGGTCAAGGCCACCGGGGCCCTGGTCATCCTGCCAACGGGTGTGGCCGGTGTGTTGGCGGGTGAGGCCGCGGTCGGCGCAGGCGGGTTCTCGGTCGGAGCGACGCTGGGTGTGAAGATCAACACGACCGACGGCACGCAGGGCATCGACGAGACCATTCAGGTCGGCGACGAACAGGTTGTTGTCCGCTTTGCACAGAGCACCGTGGCGAATCCGACCACGGGCGTCAGCTTCTTTGCCCAGGACCTTGAGATCAATATCGGCGACTTTGTCACGGTCCACGGAAACGTCGCCTTCCGCTCCGTCAACGGTCTCCGGACCTTTGCCGGCGACGGCATCGAGCTCTTCGTCGGACAGGGACCCTACGAGTTGTCCAAGGGCGTCAAGAACCCGGATGCGATCGGCGTGCTCCTCACCAACGCGCGCGTCGGCATGATCGACTACGGCGGCGGCAAATACGCCCTCGTCGCCTCCGGCGACATTGCGCTGGTCGGATTGAGCGGGTTGACCGTGACCGGCACGGCGTCCATCCGCGTCAACAACTCCGGCATGGTGGTCAACCAGTCGCTCGAAGTTCCGAATATCACGACCGGCGGCTCGACGATCGATGTCATGTTCGGCAGCACGGGCGAGGTGTTCGATTTCACCGGCACGGTGAATTTCAATGCGGCCGACATCTTCAAGGTCGGCGGCGCGATCGCGATCAGCAAGAAGCCGAACGGCGAGGTCAACATCGCCATCAACAACGCCAGCATTTCCATAAATGTCGATGACGAAGAGGTGTTCGCCATCAACGCGGCGGCCACCTTCTCCATCGGCGGCGCCGAGGGCTTCAAGTTGCAGCGCATCAAGGTGAACGGCTTCTCGGTCTTCGGCGTCGGCGCCACGGTCAGCAGCCCGCGGATGCAGGTGAGCTTCCCGACCGCCGATCTCCTGAAGCCCTACGCCGGCCAGAACGTCAATCGCAACGAGCTCAACAACGAGGGTTCGATCTTCATTCGCTTCAACGACCCGAACGGCGTGGGCGTCAATGAAAGCTCCATCACCGATTCCTCGCCCGAGTTTGATGTCCTGGTGAACGGCTCCGTGGTCAGCGGCCTGAGCGTCAACGGCGCGGGCGTGTTCGTCAGCCCGGGCGTCTACCGCTACGACTTCACCGGCTCGTTCCCGCAGAATGGCGAGGTGGTCATCGCCTTCCGCGGCCAGTCCTGGTCGGACAACAACGGCATCAACAACAACATGGAGAGCGAGTCGTTCTTCATCTCGACGCCGAACCTCCAGGGGCAGCTCCCGCCGCCCGCGCCGACCGCGCAGCTCGCCAATCCGATCAGCGGCGAGGCTATCACCTCCGGGTCCATCAACGGCAAGCGCTTCATCGATGTCACCTTCATGGCCAAGGGAATGGGCGCGATCAACCCGATGACCATCAACGGCGACGAGTTCACCCTCAGCGGGACGGGCATCCAGGATGTCGCCCTGCACACCGACGGACGCCCGATGTTGGTGGGCAGCCCGGTCTTCAAGTCCGGCACGACCTGGCGCTACTACCTGAAAGACAAGAACGCCGCGAACGACCTCGACCTGTTCAAGGCCGGCGATGTCACCGTGACCTTCCGCGCGAACTCCTTCAGCACGATGGCGGTGACCGACGACGACGGCGCCGTGGTCGAGGCGGTGGCCTCCAATGTCTCCAAGTTCCAGTCCTTCACCATCGAGCCGCTCGCTCCGGGCGCGACCGCCGCCTCGAACGCCCTTTCCATCGGACCGCTCTCATTGCAGGGGCCGACCATCGGGATCGAGGATGTGGCCTTCAAGGATGGCCTGCTCTATCTGACCGTCGGAATTGGCGTGAACCGCGCCAGCCTCTCCTTCGGCGGCTCGACCAACGCCACGACCGGCATGTCCGATCAGCAGTCCAGCAGCGGCATCAAGGCGGACCTCGTCGGGGTGATGGGAACCTTCGATATCGGCGTCGATGTCTTCGGCCTGCTCAGTGGCAATGTCCGGGTGGATGTTCCCGGCAAGTTCAGCCTGCGCGTCGCCGGTCTTGACGTGGAGGTCCCGAACGTGGTCAAGATCGGCGCGACCGGCATTCTCATCCAATACGACCCGGCCGGCATGGATGATCAGGAACTGGTCCGGATTGAATCGGCCTCGATCGAGTTCCCGAAGGTGAACATCAGCGGCCGCATCGATCCGTTCGACCCGCAGCCAAACAATCCGGACAACGAACTCATCCCCGGACTGATCGTGCGCAAGAACGGGTTCCGGATCGGTCAGGCCCAGATCTGCTATGGTTGTGTCGACCGCCCGAACAACGGCACGCTGATGGGCAACCAGACCTCGATCAAGTTTGGCAGCGTGCTGGAACTGGACGACATCCGCATCGGCGTCACCAACTTCGAGGTCAACTTCGACGCCGAGAACCCGGTTGTCTTCAACGGCTCCATCTTCATCGCCTCGGGCGGCGCCAAGCTCTTCCCGGGCAGCACGGCCTTCACCGCGACGATCAGCGACCGCATGTCGTCGAACGACAGGAACGCCGATGGATCCGACAATACCGAGGCCGTTCGCGCGGATCTCACCTTCGTCGATGGACGCGTCGATGGCTTCAAGTTCAAGATCGACACCCTGGCGATCAAGGTGAACAGCTTCCTCACGCTCGACGCGGTCGATTTCATGCTCGACACATCCGCCGGACCGACAGAGGAGATGGTCTCCTTCGGCAAGGTCGGGGCCAAGGTGAAGATCGGCTCTTTTGAAATCGGCGGCGAAGGCCGGAACTTCGCCTTCCTGGGCGACGGCACCTTCAAGGCAAAGGCGGGATTCAGCGTGACCCTGGAAGTGGGCAGCGCTGGCGGCAAGGGCTTCAAGTGGCCCAAATGGCTGCCCATCAAGATTCGCAAGATCGGGCTCGAATGGCGGGACTTTGAGAATGATCCAGGCGATATGGTCATCTCGCTCAGCGCGTCGATCGTCGGCATCCAGGGCCTGGAGAAGGGTCTCGAATTCTCCGGCACGATCGAGGGCATCAAGATTCAGCCCAGCCTGCTGCGCGACGGCAAGTTCCCCATCATCGACATCGCCTCCATTGGCGTGACGGTCCGCGGAGGCGTCTTCGGCGGCAAGCTCGACGCCACCCTGATCGGCGGCATCATGAAGCTCGATGCCGACGGCAATAAGATCGATCCGTTCGACACGACCACCGAGGTGGCCGACCGCGTGTTCTTCGCCGGCGTGCAGGGCGCCTTCGAGATGGCCGGAGCCGCCGGCTTCGAGATCCGCTTCGCGCTGTCGGAGCTTGGACCTCTGGGCGTCTACATCGGGGCGAGCATCCCCGGCGGCATCGTGTTGGAGCCGAATTCCGGGCTGGCCATCAACGACTTCGGCGCCGGCGTCGAATTCTTCAAGGCGCTGCCGGCGATCGACGATCCGTTCAAGTTGCGCGACCCGGACTTTGACACCCCGAGTCAGATCACGGCGGAGCAATGGCTGGGGCTCGTGCAGGGCCAAGTGGTGTCGCAGTACAAGCGCATCAAGGCAAATCCGGGAACCAGCGGCTTTGCGGCGGCGTTCACCTCGCCGATGACCATCACCGGCACGGCGAAGATCTACTCGATCTACACCTCGGAGCACACCTTCAACGGCCAGGTCACCATCAAGTTCAGCACTGACGGCAAGATTCTGATCATTGGTCAGCTCAACTTTGCGGCCGGCGCCATCAGCATGAGCGCCAAGCTCTACGCCGATCTTTCGAACATCGCGGAGGGCGACGTCACCATCCTCTTCCTTGCGGACATCCCGGACCAGGTGCGCCTGCTCACCATTCACGGCAAATTCAAGATGGGCTTCAAGAACCCGCAAGGGGAGGAGGTCGAATTTCTCGTCACCGACTCCATGCCTGAAAGCGTGGTCTCCATGAGTCCGACGGTGGAACTGGTCGACGCCGAAGAGAATATCGACATCTCCGTGATCCAGGGCCGCACCTCGACCGGAACAACGGTCAGCGGCACGACCCACACGAATGCCTACTACTTCGATGTCATCTATACTGCGCCGACCGGAGCCAATCTTGATTACGACTCCATTCTCGACAGCGCCGCGGAGATCACCCTCCTGCTGAACGGAGTGACGGTTGCCCACGACGGTGTTCCGGTTCCGGTCGAGACCTCGATCACCTCGGAAGGCGTTCAACAGGCAACCCTGCTTACCGGCACAAGCAAGGCCGATCTGATCTCGAAGATCACGAAGAAGGACATCAGCCAGTTCCGCTACTTCATCACGGCGCCGAACTTCTCGTTCCAGCGCGGGACGGTGGAAGGCAGGATCATCGACGGAACATTCAAGAACGCGGACACCACCATGGAGGACGGCACGAACGTCACCGGAACCTCCAATTCCGAGGCCACACGCACCTTCACCATTCATGGAACGGCGGCCGATGTGATCAGTCCGGCAGTCGGAACCGGCGTTGACGTCAACGCGTTGAACCGTCGCAACTATCTGGATGTCACCTTCATGGCCCCGTCCGGCCTGACCCTCGACCCGGACACGATTCTGGACCTGACACCCGAGTTCCGCCTGACCGGAACCGGAGTGGGTTCGATTCAGCTCGATGACGCCCAGGCTCCGCTCCGGCTCGCCGATCCCTCCGGCGGCGGTATGGCCTTCCGATTCTGGTTGAACGGCGAGTTCGCCGCGACCGGCATGGTCACATTGACCTACTTGGGCAATTCCTGGGGCTTCACAACCACGCCCAGCGGCAGCGAAACCGGCGGCACGGCCGGCGGTGACACCCTGATGCTGGGCAACCTCAGCGTCAGCAACGCGCGCAGCTACATTGATGTGGAGTTCATTCCGACCGCGGGCAACACCCTGAACGACGCCTCGATTCTCGACGCCAACGCCGAGTTCAATCTCACCGGAACGGCGGCCAATGGCATGACCGTCAACGGCGCGCCCAGCAAGCTGGCCGATGGAACCTTCCGCTACTACGTCATGGGCATGAGCGGATTCGCGCCGGGTGAACTCTCCGTCGATTTTGTCGCCGACACCTTCACCGATTCCACCGGCATGGCCGGCGGCAACACGGCCTTCAGCCAGAAGGTCACCGTGCAGGGCGCCACGGCGAACGTGGTCTCACCGCTGCTCGGCGGCACGGACGGACGCGATTCGGTCAACAATCGCGGTTATATCGAGGTCGTATTCGGCGCCACGGAAGGCAATGAGCTGGATCACACGACCATCGACGGCGATGAAATCGTCCTCAAGGACGCCGATGACAATGAGATCACCCTTTCCGCTCCGACCCGCGTCGGAACGACCGACGCCTATCGCTACGCCTTCTCCGACACCCTGACAGTCGGCGAATACACCATCGAGGTTGTCGCCGGCAGCTTCAGCGACGATGGGATGCAGACCAATCTCGGATTCACGGACACCGTTGTGTTGGAGGGCGCCACCGCCGGACTCGTCGATCCGGGAGCCGGCGAGACCGTGAATCGCGAGGATCTGGAAACCCGCGGCTACATCGACATCACCTTCAACCCGACCAACGGCTACGCGCTCGACGCCGCCTCCATCACTGACGCGGGTCAGGAGTTCACGCTCACCGGCGCCGGGGGTGAGAACATCATTGTGAACGGCGCGCCCACACAACCGGGTGATCTCGCCGGAACGAACACCTTCCGCTACACCTTCGATGGCATCCTCAACGTCGGCGTGCTGTCGGTGAACTTCACCGCCGACAGCTGGCAGGACGCCGAAGGCAACATGGGGCAGGCCTCCACCGACCAGGTGAAGGTCATCACCCAGGCCGAATCCTTCTTCATCGAACTCTCCGGCGGCGTGATTCTCAACGCGGGCGGACTCCTGGATGAACCGCTGATCGAACTGGCCGCCGAGGTCGTTCTGGAGATCGATTTCCAACGGACTGTCTTCAAGCTCGATTTCAACGGACAGCTGAAGGTTTACAAGCTCGGCTCCGTCGGCGCCACAGCGGGTCGCTTCATTCTCGACATGAGCAATGAGCTCAGCCCGGATCCGCAGTTCTGGGGTGTGATGACCCTGGAGACCAACTTCAGCTTCCTGGAACGATTCGGCGTTTTCATGTTCGCCAAGGGCACGTTGCAGATCAATACGACCGAATTTGAAAAGACGGAGACGCTGACCTTGAAGGGGCTCGGCCCGGGCGGATCCGACATCACGCGGACCTTCATGCTTCAGCCGCAGACCTTCCAGTTGGAGTTGCTGGCCCAGTTGCGCATCCGTGTGCCGGATTCCGACACCGACCTCTTCCGGTTGAATGGCGGCGTCTTCCTCAAGATCAATCCGCAGAAGTTTGAGCTCTTCATCACCGCCGAGCTCTCCTTCGGCATCGGCAGCGCGCAGATCACCTACGGCAGAGTCACCGGACTTCTTGTGATTGTCGCGGAACCCGACCAGCCGGGCGGAATCCCCGGCGTCGCCGGCCTGTTGAAGGTTGGAGCGGGCGCCGATATCGGACTTCCGAATGTCGAGCTCTTCTCCGCATCCGGATCGGTCACCGTGATGTTCAACACCACGCTGCAGGACCAACGGTTTGAGATTCCGGAGTCGTTCCATGCGCTCCTTGGTCCGGACGATCCCACCGTCATCAATATCTTCAAGGCGGCGCCGACCTTGGACGGATCGGAGAACACCGGAGCCACGGCGGAAGTCTACTTCTCGGTCACGATCGAGGCTGAACTGACCATCGGCGGCGTCCTGACCCTTACAGGATTCCTGCAGATCCAGGTGGCCGCCGGCGCTGGAGCCGCGGCCGGCGGCGCCGGCGGTCGATTGACCGTCAACGGCGCTGTCAGTGGCGAGATTGAACACCTGGGCGCCATCACCGGCACCCTGAATTTCCACGTCTTCCTGGGCGCCAACACGGGAATTGTCGGCCGCGTGCACCTGACCCTCGGCGTCAATGGAATACCAGGGGTCGATATCAATGGGCAGTTCCTGCTCGAATTGAACACCTTCGGAACGGACATGGATGTCGAGACGTTCGACGTCAATGTCGATGCCGAGGGCAACTTCAACGGATTCAAGCGCGACGCCGACAACAATCTTGTCGTCACCACCGTAACCCTCAAGCCGGGCTTCCTGTTGATCATTCGGGGCGAAGTCGTCCTGGCCGACACCATCACGCTCGAAGGCTACTTCCTGCTGGAGATCCGACCGGACAAACTCGAGGTTCAGGCCTTCGCCCGACTCGAACTGGGGCCGATCGGCGAGGTCAAGGTGGTCGGTCTGCTGCGGATCGACGCAAGCGGCCTGGTGGCTCACGTCAGCCTGATGTTGGATGCCGGCATCGGCGGCGACATCGGACTCAAATTGACCGGGACGGCCCTCGTGGAATTCAATACGACCGGCAGCGCGCAGTCGTTCACCCTGCAAAATGGCGATGTCGTCACCGTCGATTCCGGTCTCCACATCTTCATCATGGGCGCCGTCGACTTCCTCGGGTTGGCGAAGGGCAGCGGGTCGGTGGACATCCGGATCAACGCCTCCGGATTCAGTCTGATGTTCGACGTGCAATTCGACCTTGCCGGACTGCAGTTCAAGGCCAAGGGCGTGGCCGCGGTCTATACCGACGCGAACGCGGGCCTTGTCCTCGGTCTTGCGGTCAGCTTGAGCGCGGATGCGGATATTTTCCTCATCGAGGCCAGCGGCATGCTGGAGATCAACACCACCGGCATTACACGGAACGGCATCCTGCCCGGATTCCTGCTCGACGTCAGCGGGAGGGTGGAACTGCTGAAAGTTCTCAAGTTCAACGCGAGCTTCAAGATCGAGGTTGGACGAAGGACCCTCGCCGACGGCACGAAACAGATCGCGCCCGGATTCTGGCGATTCGACTTCTCCGCCATGATCGACTTCTTCGGCGTGTTCAACATCATGGGCAGCGGCTGGGTCGATTCCGATGGCAACTTCTCGGTCAAGTTGAGCGGCAATGTCCTTTTGGGAACCCGATCCTTCGGTCTGGAGGGCAACTTCAACTTCGAGGTCACCAGCATCAACCAGAAGGACGCCACCGGAAATCCGTACTACAAGTTCCACCTCGGTCTCAGCGCCGGCGTCAAGGCCTATGCCTTCGGTTTCACCCTCGCCAGTGTCAGCCTGGCAGCCGCGGTCGATGTCGAGGGCGCCGGTCGCCAACCGATCAAGTTGAGCGTCGAGTTCAAGATCAAGTTCCTGTTCTTCACCTTCCGGGCGACTGCACGGTTCAATATCGGCTATATCGAACTGCCGAAACCGGTCTACCTCGCCGGGCAACCCGGAACATCAAAGGTGGTGTCCAGAACCTGGGATCCGAACACCGGCGGGCCTCTGGTGCTCAATATGGGCGACGTCCGCGGCAACTACCGAAACCTTGCCGACGGAGCTCCCGACGAGGTCGTGCTGGTCACCCAGACCAGCGGCGACAGCCGCCGCGGCACGCTGAAGGTCAATTCGCTCGGCCGCACCCGCACCTACGACAATGCCACCGACCTCCTGGCTGACATGGGCGGGGGCAACGACCAGATCTACATCGACGACAGCGTCATGCTGCCCTTGCTCATCAATACCGGTGGCGGCGACGATGTCGTCGTCAACAACGGTTCCGGTACGGTCACCATTCTCGGCGGCGACGGCGATGACTACCTGCAGAGCGACAGCGCCAACACGGTCCTGATCGACGGCGGCGGCGGCAAGGACTACGTCACCTACACCAATGACGCCGGCGGAGCTGTCGTCCGGGGCGGCAGCGGCGACGATCAGATCTTCGGCAGCAGCGGACCCGATACGATCCATGGCGATTCCGGCGACGACATCATTGTCGGCGGCGGCGGCGCTGACACGATCTACACAGGAACCGGCAGTGACGTGGTGAGACTGGACTCCTCTTCCGGCGGCACCGTGATTTATGCCGATGACGGCGGCGGGGAACAGGACTTCGTCGTCATCAGCGGAACGGATTCAAACAATACGATCGAGCTCAACCGCGGCGCGGGAGCCCGCCAGGTCGATCTGCTGCTCGACGGCGCCATGATCACCGGCCACGGCGTTGAAGACTACACCATCGACGCGCGCGCCGGCGCCGATTCCATCCTCGTGGGCGACCTTTCCGGTCGCGGAGTGGAATCCATCACCGCCAATCTTGGAAACAACTCCGCCAACATGGGCAAGATGATCGATGATGACGGATTCGAGGTGGCCAATATCGCCTTCTCCGACGATGGCGCGCGCGATGTCATCACCGTCATGGGCAACAGTTCCAATGATCGTTTTGTCGTGTCGCCGGAGAATCCCAATGACACAACGCGTCTGTTTGAGGAATACCGCGTCACCCGTGAAAACAATTACCGGGTCAATGTGATCAACAGCAAACGGTCCGAGGGTGACCGGATCATTGTCGATGGCCAGGGCGGCAATGACTTCATCAATGCGGCGCCGTTGAACCGGGAGATTGTGAACGCCGACGATCCGCGTGTTCAGGACCTCGCAATCCTGGAGTTCCGCGGTGGCGACGGCCACGACCGTCTGATCGGCTCCCCGTTCAATGATGTGCTCGACGGCGGCGCCGGCGACGACACCGTGACCGGCGGGCTGGGACTGGATTCCTTTGCCGATGCCGGCGGTTTCGACACCCTCGACGAAACCTTCGATCACGACTTCGCGATCTTTAACAACTACTTCATCGTGGGCGATCTCCTGGGCGACACGGGCGATGCGGACTTCTCCACATCGCGTCCGCGCAGCGAGGACACCCTGAAGGATCTGGTCCGCGAGGAGGATCCCGACTTCAACTTCTTCAGCCGCGGCGACCGCTTCCGCGCCGGCGCCACGGTTGAGGAACTGCATGACATCTTCGACTACACCGTCCTCAAGGGCGGCGAGAGCAACAACACCATCGTCATCGGCGACATCGACGGAATTGTCTCGGTCGGTTCAACGAATCTGACAGTGACGCCGTGGCTCGGCGGCGCGAATCTGGACAACGGCCCGAACAACGAGAATCCCTACACCGAGTTCTACATTGTCAGTCTCACGGGAACGGGCGCCGGCCGTGTCACCATCAACGACAGCGGGCTCCAGTCCGGCTTCGATCACGTGCTCGTCCGCGGCACCAACCAGCCCGACATCCTGACTCTCGACGCGGCCGGGAGCGGCTCCTTCCGGACCGGAATCGTGACCTTCGGAGAGATCACCAGCCCCGATCGCGACATCCTCACCTTCCGCAATCTGGAGCGCGTCACGGTCGACACTTTTGCCGGCAACGATCGCGTCCTCAGCAATGACACCGCCCGCGTCACGATCATCAACATGGGCAGCGGTGACGACGAGATTCTCATCGGCACTGTTCCGCTGATTCCGGACAAGGGCAATCGCACCCTTGAGTTCCCTGAAGGCGTTCCGGTGGCTGACACCGAGAACATGACCAATGGCAACTCGGCCAATCTGTATGTGCTCGGCGCCGACCAGAACGACCGCTTCGAGGTCAATCACAACAAGGCCAAGCTCTTCCTTCACGGCGGCGCGGGCAATGATCGCTTCCTGCTCAAGACCTTCCTCGTGCTGAAGGAGGACGCCAACAATCCGGACGATGTCACCAACCTCGCCGCGCTCTTCGGCGGCGCCGGGTTCAATCGATACGAGTACCTCCAGAATGCCCCGGTCGAAATCAACGGCGGTCCGGGCATCGACACCATCGTCATCGTCGGTACGCCGATCGGCGACATCTTTGTCATCACCGACCGCTATATCGCGGGCGCGGGCCGCATCGTCAACTTCAGCAACATCGAGGCCCTCGAGGTCGATGGCGCGGGCGGCCCCGACGAAATCTACGTCCTCAGCACGAGCGAGAAGTTCGAGACCTCGGTGGTCGGCGGCTCCGGCGACGATATCATTCACATCGGCGGCGACCATCCGCCGATCGTGTTCGACCCGCCGGCCTACACCTACACGCCGCCCCCGATCGAAGTGCGCCTGCCTCCCGAAGTGGAATGGGAGGACTTCATGTTCGATCTGAACGGGTTCAGCTTTGAGTTCTCGCTGGGCTTCTGGGACAGCATCGTGAACGCCTTCTCCGGCGGCGATCTCGCCCAACTCGCGGCCCGTCAGCTCCTGCAGGACAAGGTCAATGCCTGGGCCGCCGCCATGGAGAACACCCTGCCGTTCTTCCGCACCCTCGGCTTCGACATCAATTCCGCCCAGATCTCCGTGCGCCAGCGGCTGACCTTCTCGTGGTTCGTGCCGCGCACCAAGGTCGAGGTCCGCGTGAGCAACTTCCAGATCCCGTATCAGATTGGCGCCCTGGTCGAGCGCACCAAGCTCATCCAGCCGCCGTCCATCACCGTCGATCCGCCGCTCTTCGCGTTCAAGGACGACGCCTCGCGTGACATCGCCCCGATTCGCGGCCGCCTGACCGTCCGCGGCGGCGACCAGTTCGAGGAGGATGGCGACACCATCATCGTCCACAACCAGGAAGGTTCCTCGCTCCCCGGTTTCCTGCGGACGCGCACGACGCCGCGCATGATCCAGATGGGCGAGGACAACTTCGGCAATCCGATCTATGTCCAGGACAAGGACGAGACTGGCGCGCTCCTGACCGACACCTTCCGCAGCATCGAAGGCCTCGGCCAGTACGTGAACCCGGACACCGGCCGCCAGGCGCAGGATACCGTGGTCTATCATGGCATCGAGCTCGACGGCATCGAGATCGTCGAAATGCGCCTTGCCGATGGCAACGACGACTTCACCATCGACGCCACGCCCGCCAACACCCCCGTCACCCTGCAGCCGGTGCAGGTCCGCGTGATCGGCGGCGCCGGCGACGACACCTTCCGCGTGAAGGAGATCAGCGACACGACGACGCTGCTCGGCGGCGCCGGCGACGACCAGGCCATCGTCCACAACAACAATTCCCTGAACACCATCGGCGCGCGCCTCATCTTCGACGGCGACGCCCACATCGACGAGCAGAGCAACCCCGTCCCCGCGGATCAGGAAGGCTTCGATCAGCTCCTCGCCAACTCGCCGAAGATCTTTTGGGAATCCGAACTGCTGGATCAGAACTTCACCGATGGCGCCGGCACCACCACGAACTTCTCCCTGCCGAACCTGCAGCCGATCATCTTCAAGAATGACGACAACAAGGTTGGCCTGCGCGCCGCGGTGGTGAACCAGTTCGGCGAGGTCGTGGAGAACCTGGTCCATGAAAAGGGCGTCCAGAAATATGGCGTCCAGAAGCGCAATGCCTCCAACCAGTTGCTCTACTATGATTCCGACGGAGCCGAGGTGACCGAGAACACCGACGTGCCCGTGATCGTCCAGGTCGCCAAGGACTTTGTGGACGCGGCCACGGGCATTGCCGCCCGCCCGGTCTTCATCAATCGCGAGGGCCACGACGTGTTCATGGACAACACGGGTTACGGCCTCTTGGGCGAATACTACCAGAACCAGAATTTCGAAGGCACGCCCTACACCCGCGTCGATGATACGGTCAACTTCTTCTGGAACGACGGCCAGCCGCACGACAACCTGGGTCCGGACAACTTCTCCGTGCGTTGGACCGGCCTGGTGCAGCCCACCTCAACCGGGACCTATACCTTCTACACGAACACAGACGACGGCGCCCGCCTCTACGTCGACGGCAAGCTGCTGGTTGAAAAGTGGCTGGACATGGGCACGACCGAGCACTCGGGCAGTATCTATCTCGAGGCCGGCCGGACCTATGAGATCAAACTGGAGATGTACGAAAACCGGGGCGCGGCGACCGCCCAGCTCAAATGGTCTGGACCTGGCGTGTCCAAGCAGATCATTCCCAAGTCCCAGCTCTATCCGACCGTCTACCCGATCAAGTCGATCATCTCCGACTTCGAGAGCCCGGACGCCGAGTTTGTCTACCTCGACAAGGATGGAAACCGCGTGTTGGGCAACGAGGCCTACCTGGCGGTCGATCGCACCGTTCAGACGCAGATTCCGTTCTTCTTCAACACCTTCTTCGGACGGTTCTTCCTCGGAACCTTCACGCAGAACATCACCGGCGACTTCAATGTCTACGAGACCGCCGGACTGGTCGAGTTCGATCGCATCGATGTCCAGGTCAGCCTCGACGGCTCCGAATGGCGCAGCGTCAAGAGCAGCGAGCAACCCGTGATCCGGATCAATGGCGACCAGGATCTCGACGGCAACCAGTACGGTCGCTCCTATGACATCGGCGTCAGCGGCTGGGATCGCATCCGGTTCATCAAGATTGTCGGAACCAACAGCGCCGTCGGCGGCTTCGATCTGGACTCCGTCGGCATCTTCCACTCATCCCCCGGTTCCTCGGTGTTCCCGACGATCATCGTGAACTCCAAGGGCAGCAACCTCGTCAACGCCACCGGCGCCCCGAACGACAGCGGCGTGGCCTTGGGCGATACCCGCGAGATCATCTTCGCCGGCTTCGCCCCGTCGTTGATTCCGGTCCAGCAGATGCGCGAGACCGTCTGGACCCAGGTCGAAGACACCCACCAGACCATCACGCAGGATGCCGCCGGCAACGATTACGTGGACACCATCATTGTCCACGATTCGGCGGACACCGCGGATGAGACGGGCGCCATCGAAGACTATGAGATTGCCGTGCCGGTTCTCGTTGACGGGCTGGTCGAGTATCACAACGGCGTCTGGGACGAGGTCAATGAGGTCGCGGTCGCTCCGATCGCCCGTTACTACGTCGGCGGTGAGCCGGTCCTGGATCCGTTCACCCGCGAACCGCTCGTCTACGTCGGCGGCGAGCCGGTTTTCGACGTGTTCGCCAAGATCATGGATGGAAGCGGCAAGTTGGTTCCCAAGCCGATCGTTGATATCAACGGAGTCCAGCTGGAACATGCGGCGGGCGATCCAGTCCTCCACTACGCCGGCGATCCAATCGTGCAGTTCTCCGGGGATGTCGTGCGCTATCTCGGCGGCGAACAGGCGCTCGAGGAGGACGGAACGCCGGTCTTCAACGCCGACGGTTCGGTGTTCCGCAAGGTTGGCGGACAGGTTGAGATCCACAGCCGTCGCGACCTGGTCTACAACCTGATCGATGAGACCGGCAAACAGGTCGAACTGGGCGAGATCTACACGCCGCCCACCTTCCAGAATGCCGGCCCGAACGACACCCTGAGCCTGCCGGTGACCAATGATTTCGCCTACGACCTGAAGTCCGACGACATGGTCTCGGTTGTGGTCATCGACGGCGGCAGAATCTTCCAGTTGCCCGCCGATGAGTTCAGCGTGAACGCAGCCGCCAACACGGTGGTTTTGACCGCCGCCCCCGCCTCCTTCACCGGCAATGTCACGGTCAAGCTGAGCATCGCCACCAAGGCCAGGCACGCGGCCGGCGATCCGCGACTCTACTTCGGCGACGAGGCCGTTCAGGTCGGGCAGCCCAAGGTCGATTCCATGGGCGCCCTGCAGACCGACGAAAACGGCGACGTGATGCTCTACACCTCGACCTTGGATTCACGCGGTCGCCAGATCTTCCACAAGCGCGGCGAGCCCATCTTCCAGTTGAAGGCCGGCGTCGTCGGCAACGGCCCGTTTGAGACAGATGACTTCGAGGTCCTGACCTACGTCGGCGGCGAGCAGAAGCTGCGCCTGGGCAATGAGGCCGTCCGTTACGTCGGCGGCGAGCAGAAGTACTACACGAATCAGGATCCCCAGGAACAGACGGACGATTATCTCCGGATCGCCGGTCTGGGCATGACCCAGGACGTCCTGTTCAAGGGCTCGGACAAGGTCACCCTGCGCCTCGGTTCCGGTGACGACTCGTTCCAGGTCAAGAGCTCCGGCGTCAATGGCGACGACGCCGAGATCTTCCTCTACACCGGCGCCGGAAATGATGTGATCACCGTCCGCTCCGATTACCACTCCCTGGATCAAATCATCGGAACGATTCACATCGATGCGCAGGGCGGCGATCATAACGAACTCCTGATCAGCGACGCCCACGATACGGACGCCAATCCGGCGGGCGTCGTCACCGACAATTATGTCACCGGCCTGGCACCGGCGGACATCTTCTACACAGCCGACGGTGGTTGGTTCAAGAGTGTCTACGACGCCGGCGCGAAGAAGTTTGTCCCGTCGATCACGGTCTACGGCAGCAAGGCGGGCGACACGATCGAGGTTCGCACGACCCGAAACAATCTCGCCGCCCGAGAGGTGACCGAGGTGAACGGTTGGGAAGGCGGCGACACCATCACCGTGACGCATCAGTTGCCTCGTTACCTGGTTGTGCGCGGCCACACCGGCGGGGACACCCTGAACGCCGAGGCTGCCCGCGTCGGCATTGAAATCTTCGGCCACGATGGCGACGACACCATCACCGGCGGCAGCGGCCACGATGTTCTGGTCGGGGATGACGGCATCGACACCATTGTCGGCAACCAGGGCAATGACGTCCTGTTCGGCGATCATGCCGTCATCGAGCGCGAGATGAACTTCAACCTGCAGTTGCTGCAGACGACCAATGACAACGATGGCGGTAACGACACCCTGTCCGGCGGCGCGGGCAATGACGTTCTGTTCGGCGGGACTGCGGTTGACACGCTCAGCGGCGGCGTGGGTGAGGACATCCTCCTCGGCGACGGCGGCGAGGCCCGCCTGGAGTCCGGCATCGTTGTTCGTGTGACCGCCTCGAACCACGCTGGTGACGGCGGCGATATGATCGATCAGACCGGTTCCGAAGGCGCCGATATTGCGTTTGGCGGCACGGGCAATGACAAGATTTACGGCGGTTCAGTGGACGCCAGCTCCGACATCCTCGTGGGCGACAACGGCGTGGTCGTCCTGAACGAGGCGGCCAACACCCCGGCGAACTTCGATATCTATACCCATGAGCCGACCTTTGGCGGCGTCGACACCATCGACGGCGGTCTGGGCGACGACTTCATCCTGGGTGGCTCCGGCGGCGACGATGTTGTCGGCGTTGATGGCGACATCCTGACCGGCGGCCACGGCCGTGATGTGATCGTTGGCGACGGCGGCTATATCACTCGCGACGCCTCCGGCAAGGTCACCCAGATCGAATCGAAGGATGAAGGGGTTGGCGGCGACGACAAGATCGACCAGACCGGCGCCGGTGGAGCCGACATCGCGATTGGCGGCGCCGGCAACGACAAGATCTACGGCGGCGAGACCGACACTGCGACCGACATTCTGCTCGGTGACAACGGCGTGGTCTACTTCAACGTCGGCGATGACGACTTCAATTACGACGTCTCGACAACGGCCGCTTTGACGGGGGGGGGCGACACCGTTGACGGCGGATGGGGCAATGACATTGTCATCGGCGGCGCGGGCGACGACACCCTGCGCGGCGGACGCGGAGCCGACGCCATTCTTGGCGACAACGGTTACATCTGGCGCGACGCCGCCCTGAATGTGCGTCGCGTCGAGACGAGCGATCCGGAGCACGGCGGAAATGACACCATTGACGAGACCGGATTCGAGGGCGCGGATGTCATCTTCGGCGGCACGGGCAACGACGATATCTATGGCGGCACGGCGACCGAGGGCGATGTCATGATCGGCGACAACGGCGTCCTTGCCGGCGGTTCGCCGCTGATTGTGCCGGACGCCAATCTGAACGGCGGCGTCGACGTGAATGACACCTATACCAAGGACGGTGAGCACGGCGGGAACGACCGCATCTTTGGCAGCCTGGGACCGGACACCATCATGGGCGGCTCCGGTGATGACGATCTCTTCGGCAACGCCGGCAACGACACCATCTTTGGCGACGGCGGCTACATGGATCGCAATGACGGCGGCAGCCTGATCACGCTGCGCACCCATGAAGCCCAGTTCGGCGGCAACGACCAGATCGACTACATGTCCTACGACAAGAACTTCCCGCACGATCAGTCCGCAATCGCCGCAATGGCCAACACGGCGGCGGCCCTGGGCAATGACCTGATCTTCGGCGGCACGGGCGGCGACACCATCGACGCCGGCCTGGAGTCGATTTCGCACCGCATCTTCGGCGACAACGGAATGATCGATGTCGCCAGCGGGAGGCTTGAATCCACGGACCCGACCCGCGGCGGTCCGGATGAAATCACCGGCAGCCCCCTGCGCGACTTCATCATCGGCGGCGCCGGCGGAACGGACGCGCCGGGTGTCGACGGCGACACCATCGCGGGCATGTCCGGCGACGATGTGATCCTCGGCGACGGCGGACGTATCGTGTTCGACGCCTTCGGCGACCCCGTCACCGTGGAAACGCTGCATCCGACCGCCGGCGGCGACGACCTGATCGATTCGATCGCCCTGCCGCCCGGCAAACGCGCCTACAATACGGAGTACAGCGCGGCGTTTGGCGGCGATGTGAACGAGGGCGCGGATCTGATCCTCGGCGGCAACGGCAACGACCTGATCGAGGGCGGCGAAGTCGATGACAGCGTGGACGTGCTGATCGGTGATAATGCCGCGGTCGAGGTCGCCAAGCTCGCGGCCTATGTCTCCGTCGTGCTCCTGGACAACACCACCTTTACGATCACCGGCGCGTTCGACGGCATTGTGACCACTTCGACCGAGGGCGGCGATGACGACCTGCTGGGCGGTCGCGGCAACGATGTCCTGCTCGGCGGTCCGGCCAATGACCTCCTGGTCGGCGGCGTTGGCAACGACGTCCTGCAGGGCGAGGCCGGCATGGACGTCATGTGGGGCGGTTCGCTGCTGCTCGCCGAAAGCCACTTCCGCTTCGTGGACGAGGCGGATCGGGCGACCAAGCTTGATGTGCCGCCGAACTGGGCCGCTTCCGAGGCCGCGCAACCGACCGGTTTCGAGCCCGAGTTGCTGACGCCCAAGGCCCTGGCCGGGTTGTCAATTCAGGGCGATGTCATGGACGGGCGCGACGTCCTGCTGGGCGGACCTGATTCTGACTGGCTGTTCGGCGGCGGCGACATCGACGGTCTCTATGGCGGCCTCGGCGACGACTACCTCGACGGCGGCGTCCACAACGACTACCTGCTCGGCGGTCCGGACAATGACGTGATGCTCGGCGGCGACAACGACGACATCATGCGCGGCGACTTCAACCTGGCCGGCGAGTTCTCGACCGATGGAACGAAATTCAAGGGCGTTGATTCCACGGTCGAATACGACTTCACGACCGCCGGCAAGGACCAGATGTTCGGCGGCAAGGGCAGCGACCGGATGTTCGGCGACGGCGGCCCGGATTCGCTCCGCGGCGAGCGCCTCTACGGCGGCGACGATATCGACTTCCTTTACGCCTACTCGCACACGACCGGCGCCTCCACGCCGGCGCAGTTCCAGGCGGAGACGCAGATCGGCGGCAGTGAACTGCACGGCGGATCCGGTTCCGACTGGCTCTACGGCGGTATCCGGGCCGACATCCTTTACGGCGACAGCGGAGCCGAGTTCATCCACGGCGACTGGCTCTACACCCGCCGCTACGCCATCAACCCGAACGCCGACACCCTGGGCGGCGACGACAAGCTGTTCGGCGGCGGCGGCGAGGATCAACTGCTCGGCGGCGGCGGCGACGACGAACTTTGGGGCGGCGCCAATTCCGACTGGCTCCAGGGCCAGGAGGGCAATGACAAGCTCTATGGCGGCGGCAACATCGACATGATCGTTCTCGACAGCGATCCGAACTACCGCAACTTCGGCGATGTCTTCGACGGTCACTATGGCAACCAGTTCCAGTCCGACACGCTGGACGACAACGCCACCGACATCCTGCTGATCGAGGGCTCCGACAACCGCGACACCATCCTGATGTCCGAGGAGTCCGTGATTCTTGGCAATGTGGAGGTTCCGGAAAGCGGCATGATCGCCGGTATGGCGACCTTCACCCTGACGCTCGGCCAGAAGACCCAGACCTTCACCGATGTCGATCTCAGCCTCGGCATCGACAACGCGGTGGACGCCTTGAACGTCGCCCTGCACGCCGGCAACAGCCCGTTCTTCAACTACGAGGACGCCAACGGAAAACGTCACGGATACGTCGAAGCCGTGCGCCGGGGCATGAACATCGCCTTTGTCACCCGCAATCAGGGCGACGACACGACCCTTACCATCAGCGGGGCGAACGACTACGTGAAGAACGTCCTCGGCTTCGACATGGCCGGGACCGGCCAGGATTCCGAGAGCTACCTCGTCGTGGACTTCTTCGTCGGCGGCGTGACGGACATCTCCTTCGACCAATGGCCGGACCGCGGCATCACAACCTCCGCGCCGATCCATTTTGTCGCCCTGACCAAGTGGCGCACCGCCAGCGGCGATCCGGCGGTCGAGCAGTTCCGCATCTCCGGGCTCGGCGGCAACGACACCCTCGGCTTCCTGCCCGGCGCCGCGGCGGTCGATATGACCGTCCTCAGCGAGCGCAGCTTCGACTGGGCGGGCGTGATCGATGGCGGCCCGGGCAATGATACGCTGCTCGGCTCCTCTGGTCGCGACCGTCTGGACGGCGGCTTCGGTAGTGACACGATCTACGGCTTCGACGGCGATGATCGCCTGTTCGGTGACGGCGGCCCCGGCCAGGGACTGATCGGCGACGACGACTGGCTGTTCGGCGGCTCGGGCAATGACGACCTGATCGGCGGGCAGGGGACCAACCGCCTCTACGCCTGGCCGATCGATCCGAACATCGGCGGCGTAAACGACACCGCCATCACCGAGCTCAAGTTTGAGGATGGCCTCGAAGCCTCGGTCACCGACACCAACCGCATCGCCAGCATCCTGTCGACGGCCGACGTGCCCGTGGATGGCATCCTGACAGCGGATGCGCACTTCGCCCTCGTCATCGGCGGACGCCTGTTCGACGTCGTCGTGCCGAAGAGCGCAACCGACGGCTCCGCCAATGTGGCCGACGACCCGAACGCCAACATTGACGACCTGGTCGCCGACATCAACGACGCCATCGACAACGCGTTGAGCATACCGATGGGCGCGGACAACGGCCTGGTGCGCGCCACCCGCGCCGAGGATGTCAACGGCGGCAAGCTCAACCGGATCGTGCTTTCCACACTCGGCACGACGCTCAGCATCACCAACCTTGGCGCTGGCAACCCCGCCGCGACGGAATGGAACCTCGCCCAGGGGCAGTCCTCGATCGAGGGCGTCATCACGGCGTTGGGCGCCGCGCCGGCCGATGGAAAACTCAGCGCCGGCGACGCCTCGCTCCAGTTGCGCAACAACATCACCAGCGCGACCCTCACGGTCCTCATGGCTGACACCGCCGACAATGAGACGCTCGACGACCTGATCGCCGACCTCAACAAGGTGATCGCCTCCTCGCCGTTGGCCGACCAGGTCATCGCAGAGAACAGCGGTGGCCGCATCCTGTTCCGCTCGCTCACCACCAGCATCAAGCTGATTTCGAAGTTCGGGGTGTTCATCAACGAGGAAACCGGCCAGTTCTTCAATCACGATGGCAACGGCCTCTACAAGGAGGTCGACACCGGTCTCAACCGTTCGCTCGGCAGCCCGAACGACGATTGGTTGTTCGGCGGCACCGGATTGGATTTCCTCTATGGCAATGGCGGGAACGACACCCTGTTCCGCGCCGACGGCACCACCTTCGATTCGCTCGACGGCGGCCTGTCCGGCGACGCATGGAAGGAATACGCGAAGGAGAGCGACAAGGTCTGGTACTACCGCGCCACCAACGCCGACGATGTCATCAACGTCGATTTCGTGACCGAGCCCGGCCTGTTCCAGGACCTGCACCTGATCACCCGCCTGACCAACAACAACGGCAACTACACTTTCGCCGCCCAGGTGAAGCTCAACTTCAACGCCACCGACGACGCCGGCAACCCGATCTGGAATCCGGTCGACGCCTACACCGACTTCAGCGCCCTGCGCAAACAGGCCGAGATGGGCGAGCCGGTCGATTCCGGCAACTCCATGGCCGCGGCCAAGCTCGAATACCAGCAGCAGGAGATGGAGGCAAACCTCCTGCCGCCGGAGGGCGACTTCATCGCCATCATCGTCGACGCCCTCGGTGGCAACGACCAGATCAACGTCGGGCCCACCGTGCAGAAGACGGTCTGGGTGGACGCCGGTCCGGGCGACGACACCGTGCAGTTCACTTCCGGCAACGCGATCCTCAGCGATATCGCCGAGCGTCCGCACCGCAACGATATCCCGGACTTCGCGACCGCGCTCGGATCGGCCGCCTTGATCTCCCGCGCGGACATCACGGACTTCAAACTCGGGTTGATCAGCGGCGAGATCGCAAAGTTCAACCTGAAACTCAACGGGTCCAATGACGCCTTCGTGATCAGTCTGCCGTTCGACGGCCTGACGGGCGTCGGCGACAACATGGACCTTGAAGACCTCGTTGAGGATGTGAATGCGGCCCTGACCTCCTCCGACCTCGCGACCAATGTGAAGGCCGTCGCCATGGGCGGTCGCCTGGCGATTGTTCCGACCCTTGGCGGCAACGTGGTCTCAATCCAGATCACAGCCAATGCAGACGACAACAATCTTGGCGAGGGCGTCGTGGATTCAGCGACCATCGCTGCCGCCGCGTTGACCGCGGCCGAGGGCGCCGCCGCGCGATGGGCCTCCTTCCGCCTGAGGCCGGCCGGCTACAAGAACGATTTCATTGTCACCGCCGCGATCCCCGGCGCCGCGGCCAACGGGGCGACCATCGTGTTTACATCGGATGCGAATCTCGCCGCCGACGAGGCAACCGCGACCTATGACGCGGGCGCCAAGGTGTTGACAGTCACATTGAACGACGGCGTGACCACCGCCGCCGCCGTGGTCGAGGCGATTGACGCCCTGAGTGACTGGGACGCCGCAGTCGATGCGGTCGACTCGGATTCCCCGTTGACGGAATTGCAGTTCAAGTCGGGCGATGTTGCCGGACAGGCGATTCTCGTTGGTTCCGGCGACGCGCCGATTCATGGCAGGCTGACCACGGATCTCGTGTTCGGCGTCCGATTGAACAATGGCGGCGCCGTGAACATCACCGTGCCGGCGGGAGTGACAAACGGTTCCGACGGCGCGCCCAACCGTTCGCTGGATGACCTGATTTCCGACATCAACGCCGCCATTGATGAGGCCGGATTGGAGACAACGCTGCGCGCGGGCCGCATCGATGATCGTGTCCGCATCTACACGATCGCGCCAATTCAGAATCCGACCGTTTCGCTGGTCATCTCGGAAAGCAACGCGATGATCGACCAGTTGCACTTCGCCGACGGCCAGACAGCCAAGGCGATCTACGTGCTCTCGCGCAACACGAACCTGACCGGCCTGACCATGGACAGCGCCACGGATGTGGACTACTTCGTCTTCCAGTTGGGCTACATTCCCAATGGCACGCCGCGCATCGAACTCACCAGCGCGTCGCCGCTCGACGGGCTCGGACTTTCGATCTTTGACCTGAACCAGTTGAACAATTTCGGAACCTTCTCGCCGGTGGCGGTCAGCCCCGACGGTCCGGATCTCGAGAGCTCCGGCAACAACTCCATCGCCGACGCCTACCTCCTGCCCGATATTCGCGATCTCGGTCGCATCCAGCATTTGAACCTGCATTCGGCTACGGACGAGGACTTCTTCTACTTCGAACTGGCGACCGACGCGGTCGAAGGCGACAAGATCAGCCTCCTGCAGACCGGCGCCGACGATCTGCTCGAAATCGCCGTTCTCGACGACGAAGGGAACGTGGTCATGTCCAAACAGGCCGACACCACCGAGGGAATCGCGGTGACGCTGCCCTTGGACGGCCTCAAGAAGGGCGACCACTACCTGCGCATCAGGCAGGTCTCCGCCAACACCGGCCAGGGCACGGTCGATACCGACGACCTGAAGGACAATCTCGGCCTGGCTGGCGGCGACGCCACGACCAAGGCCCTGGGCGTAGTCGACGCCAAGGGCGCGCAAAACGCCTTCACCGTGATGGCGAACGCATTCGGCGTCGCGTTCAACGGCGTGAAGATTGTCTTCCAGACCGGCGGAACCGCGGGTTCCGAAACCGCCGTCTACAATTCGGGGACCAAGGAGTTGACGTTGACGATCGAGGATGGCGTCTCCACGGCCGCGCAGATCATGAACGCCATCAACACCGACGCGATGGCCGCGGACTTCACCGCCGAACTCTACGAGACCGGACGCGGCTACGAGCTCTTCCCGGCGGTCGGCGGCAATGGCTACACCATCCTGAATCTTTCCGGCCAGTCCAACGGCTCCATCTCTTTGAGCGCGCCGCTTGAGGCCCACACGCCCTACCTGCTGAAGATCGACTCGCCGAACGAGGTGCCGACCATCTACAGCCTCAACTTCATCCTCGAGCCGACCGGCGAAACGCAGACCGTCAACATGGCCGCCTCGGTCAACACCGTCCGCAAGGATGTCATCCTTGGCGGAACCGGCCACGACCGCCTCCAGGGCGGCAGCGGCGAGGACTGGATCTTCGGCGGTCCCGGCAACGATGTGATCACCGGCGGCCTCGACACCCAGAAGAGCGACCTCCTGTTCGGCGGCCCCGGCGACGACACCTTCCAGATCCTGACCGACTACCTGCCGAGCCTGACCAACAACCCGGACGCCACCTTCATCCCGACCACCGTGGATCGCCTCTACGGCGGCGACGGTGACGATCGCGTCCTCTACCAGGGCGGCGATCTCGACAACCTGAGCCGGCCGATTCCGGACTTCGCCTCGATCCGGTACAACCGGATCCTGCATCGCTACGAGTTCACAACCCTCCTTTGGGACACCGCCAATCAGGAATGGGTCGAGGAAACGCTGCCCGGTTCCTCGCTCGTCGCCGAAAACAGCCCCGAAAGCGTCGATGGCCGCCTGGACTCGGATACGACCTTCGAAATTGTCCTTGGCGGCGTGAATTACGCGATCACCGTGCCGAAGAACCTGGGCGACGGCATCCTCACGGGCGGCAACGTGGTCGATCTCGACAACGGCGTCAGCCGGACCTTCCGCCTGAGCCTTGGCGCGAACGCCCAACTGACCGTGACCGTCACCGGCACGGCCGGCGTCGACACGGCCTCCACCTACGCCGTGCAGATTCAATCGCAGATCGACGCCAGCGCCCTGGCCGGCAGCGTCACCGTCGAAGCGGACGGCATGGCCTTGAAGTTCCGCGTGCAGGGCATCGTCGAGGCGGATGAACTGAGCGTCGGACTGGCCCTCGGTTCCATCGCCGTCGATCTGACCGATCTCGGCTTCAATGGCGCCGGTCAGAGCGCGCCGATCAACAATTCCGCGGGAGATCTCGCCAAGGACATCAAGACCGCCATGCTGAAGGCCATGAATCAGGCGACCGGCATGATGGAGGATCTGACCGATCGTCTTGCTGTCGGCTCCGACAAGGGACGCCTGGTCTTCGTCACCAAGGAACTGGCCAAGGATGAGGCGCTGGCAATTGGGTCGTCGGTCTACCTGACAGCCGTGAACGCGGCGCCCGCAAACTTCCAGTTGCTGGCTGATGCTGTCTTCAATCTGAAGGTTGGCGGGACCAGTTACGCCGTCAACGTCACGATGGCGAGCACAGCCGGCAACGCCACGCTGGCGGACCTCGTCGCAGACGTGAACGCCGCCCTGACGATGGCGAACGGCAATGCGAATGACATTTCCGACAAGGTTGTCGCGCAAGCCAGTCAGAACGGGCGGATTATTCTTCGGACGATCGGAGCCTCCCCGGCCGCGACGCTGATGATTGTTGGAGCGGCGCCCGCTGAACTCGGGTTCGTGGACAATCAAGGGACAACCACAGAAACGGCCAGGCTGGGCCTGACCGCCGGACAGCAGGGAGTCATGCGCCGGGTCTTTACGCAGACCTACGCCTACTACCAGATCAACGAGGTCGAGCGCACCGTCATTGACCTGCGCTCCGGCAACGACGTCTTCCGCGGCGACGCTGAGTATGTTTTCCGCAACCAGGATGAGGAATGGGGCATCAAGGCCGGCGACGTGCAGCAGGGCGGCGCGATCTCCAACCTCGAGATTCATGGCGGCGCGGGCAATGACAGGCTCTTCGGCGGCTACTTCGACGATCTGATCTTCGGCAACGACGGCAATGACTTCGTGGCCGGCGGCCCGGGAGACGATGTCATCGACGGCGGCCCCGGGAAGGATCTCCTCGCCGGCAACACCACCTCGCAACCGGATGACTTCGAGTTCGTCACGCGCAACCTCGTTGATGGCCTGAACGATGACGTCAACTTTGCCGCCTTCCTGCCGGATCTGACCGCCGGGCTCGAGGTCGACGGCCTGACCTTCCACGAGGGCGATTCGGGCGATTGGTACCTGATCCGCACACCGGAGCCGCTCAAGCAGGTCCTGGAGCCAGGTCAGGGCTGGCTGACGCAGGAGATGATCTCCGTCGTGTTCGATGACGCGTTTGAGAACGACCTGTTCAATAACCTCGGAAGCGGCCCGATCCTCGACGACCTCTCGAAGCTCAACAACACCCGCTACTTCCTCTTTGCGGCCCAGGACACGGACGCCGGCGAGGCCTTGTCCGTCGTTCCGGTCGAGAAGTTCAGCGGCATGCCGGAATACTACCTCCTCCATGTCGTCAACCTCCGCGCGCAGCAGGTCAAGGCCGTCGATGCCGGTCCCTCAAACGGACGCATCCAGGACCCGTCCAAGGCCGACGACGACACCGCGAAGTTCACCCTGATCCTCGACGGCGCCGCCCACGTGATCACCGTCAACGACGACGCCTCCAACACCACGCTCGATCACCTGGTCGACGACATCAATACCGCCTTCGTCGCGGCGAACATCGGCGACCTGGTCTTCGCCTATAACGAGCTTGGCAAGATCGTGATCAGCCGTGTGGACGCCGGCTCGATCTCCTTCACCGCGGACCCCGGAACGGCCGCCAATGTGCTGGGCTTCCTGCCGGTGGACACCAATGCAGGACGCAACCCTGCGATGGGAGGCTACAAGCTCGTGTTCAGCGAGGCCGTCGGCAAGACGATCGAAGTCGCGCCGGCCGCCGCCAACCTCACCATCAACTCGCAGTTCGCCGCCTATCGTCCGGTTGTCATTCCGCTCGGCGACATCAACGGCGACGGCTTCGGGGACTTCGTCGCCGGCATCAGCGACAACATCTTCGGCACGGGGCCGACCCAGGTCCGCATTTACCTCGGCGGCCACATTGATGAGGACTTCGACGGCGACGAGATCTTCGATGTCGGCGAGGATCTCAACGCCAACGACAAGTTTGACACGGCCAGCGCCTACTTCCTGAACAACTCGGACTTCACGCTCGCCCTGCCGGCGCCCGTCCTGCGTGAGTCGGTCGGAACCGCCACCGCCAAGCTGCGCAGCTTCTTCAGCGAGCCTGGCGATGTGAACGGCGACAACGTTGACGATATCGTGGTGACGGTCACGCGGATCGACGGCGGCGCCAGCTCGGCGGCGGCTGTCTACGTCCTTTACGGTCGGGCCAATGATCCCGCGACGCCGCAGCCGGATGGTTGGGCCGCCAATGTCACCCTCGCCACCGCTGCGGATGTGACCGTGGATGTGCCGGACATGGCGACGGGCAGAATCGCAGCCGCAATCGTTGGCGACCTGAACGGCGACAACAAGGATGACCTCGCGGTCAGTCGCGACAACACGCTTTATCTGAAATCCGGCGCGGCGCTGGTGGCCGCCGAGACCCTGACCGCCTGGACTGACAGTTACACCCTCGGCGGTGGAGTGTTGGGCGACTTCGGTGGCGTCGGCGATTTCAACGGCGACGGCAACGACGACTTTGGCGTCATCGACGAGACGACCGACCGCCTGCATGTCATCACGAACGAGGCCTTCACCGGTGACACCGTGGCCCTGAATACGACTCCGGCGGCGATGCGGTTTGATCACACCGCCGACCTGGACGGCTATTCCATCGTCGCGCTGGGCAACCTCAACAAGGATCTCGATACCGGTCGTCCGATCCAGGACTTCGGCGTCACCAGCCAGGCCGGCTCCTTCGTTCTGCTGGGGCGGACGGCCAACGCAGCGATGACTCCTGCTGACGCCATCGCCATTGAAGCAGGCGTTCAGCTCGTCAATGCGGGCGACTTCAACAATGACGGTTTCGACGACATTGCGGCCGTCAAATTGGAGCGGACTCCGCGCCTGGACGAGAATGGCGGGCAGTTCGTGCACTCTGTCGGCATCCTGTATCTCGGAACGATGACGGGCATCGATCCCGCCAGCCCGAACCTGGTCTTCGAACGTTCGCAGCCGAATTACCTGGCCGAGGCCGGAGCCTCGATCCCGTCCGGACTGTTCGCCTTCGTCGGCGACGTGAACAACGTCCCGTCCGGGGCTGTCGCCACGGGAACCTTCACCTTGGCCGGCGACGTGATCACGCTGACCGCCGCCAACGCCGGCGTGATCTATGAGAATCTGGATGTGGTGATCAACCCGTCGCTTGGCGCCGGTCCTGTGACGGTGTCGATCAGCAAGAGCGGCGGTCCGGCGGCCTACGTTGTCACGGTCAACACCTTGATGGATGGCTCGACCACGACCGCCGAGGTGGCGATGGCGTTGGATACGCTGGCCGACTACAGCGCGACCGGCGGCGATGCCACGGTTTCCGGCATGGCAATGCAGACCTTTGAAGGCGTCACCCGGACCGCGAAGGCCGGCGACGGCCATGCCGATCTGGTCCTGGCCGAGCAGCTCGGCTCCACGCTGCGCGTCTATCACGGCGCGGAACTGGAGGACTATTTCAATCCGCAGCCGACGCCGCCGTTTGTCCTGCCGCGCCTCTATCGTTTCGATCTGGCCCTGCCAGTGCTGTCTGCGCCGGATGCCAACAATTACCAGGGCATCGACATCTCCGACTCCAATGGCGTCAACAGCCACCCGGATGTCACCGAGGCCTTCGTGATCGAGGGCGTGGACGGCAACGAGCGCCTGGCCAACCTGATTCCGGTGGGCGATTTCAACGGCGACGACGCCGAGGATTTCCTCGTCTACGGCCGCCTGCGCGCCTACCTCTTCTTTGGACCGTTCGAGACCATCGGTTTGTCCGAGGTGACGGAGCGCGCGGATCACATCTTCGACCTCGCCGCCTTCGGACAGCCCGCTGAGAAGATGGGCGACATCAACGCCGACGGCGTTGCCGATCTCGCCTTCATTCGCTACGACGCCGGAACCATGAACACGACGGTCACCTATTTCTCGGGCGGCGTGCTGCACGAAATCCCGCGCGTCGTGAACGCAGTCGCCGACCTGGATCCGCGTTACACGCGTCAGATCGTTCTCAGCAACGCGGAAATCGACGGAGCCAACGCCGAGTTGCTCGTCCTGAACTTCCTCGGCGACGTCAACCCGGCGAACAACCTCGCCCATTCCGACATCGTGATCGTCGGCGACACCCCGCGGAACGAAACCATCTACGGCTACATCTTCAGCGGCGACGATCTGAGCGCCGCGCCGCACGTCTACGGTCAGGCCCAGACCGTGGCCATCAACTCCGCCAGCGGCGCCAAACGCGTCGACCTGGAACTGTTCACCTCGACTTTCAGCTCGGGGACGATCAACCAGAGCATCCCGGATTCCGGGCAGGGCGTGGAGAACAACCGCCAGTCCGGTCTGATTCCGACCTCCACGGGGCGGGCCTATCCCTACACGTCGATCGACGGCGTGATGCCCGCGACCCATGCCTTTGGGTTCCTGGTAAGGGCGGCGGGCGATCCTTACCAGACGACAAACGTCGTGGCCGGAGCGGGAACCACCGCGATCTCGGATTACTCGACGGCCTCCACGACCGTTCCGGTCAGCGGGATCGCAGGCAAAGTCTTCGATGTGGACGTGCGGATCCGGCTGAATCACACCTTCGATGGGGACCTGACCATTGTTCTTTATGCGCCGAATGGCGGCCCGTCCGTCACCTTGTTCAATCGCCACGGCGGCGGCGGCGACAATTTGGGAACGGGGACAGGCGCATCCACTGTCTTCACCACCTTTGACGATGAGGCCCCGAACTACATCGGAAATGGCGCGGCGCCGTTCAACTCCAGCTACATTCCCGATACCAGCCTCTCGATGTTCGACAATCTGGATGGAGCGACGATGGCCAACAGCGCAACGAACCCCAACGGCAACTGGACGTTGAGCGTCACAGACAACGCCGGAGCCGACCAGGGCGCGCTTGTCGATTGGCAATTGGTCGTCAAGGCGGAGCCGGCGGCGGCGGTGACAAACAGCATCGTGCCTCTCGCCGCCAATGGGCGGACCGGCGAACTGACGGACATCGATTTCCGCCTCGCCCTGTATCATCCGAACCTGGCCGACCTGAAGGGCGAGATGATCGCGCCTGACGGAACCACCGCCTTCACGCTGTTCGATTTCAACGATCTCGCCGGCAACTGGATCTGGTACAACTCGTTTGACACCGTAGGCCAGGCCCTCACCGGATACCTGCCCTACTACGAAACCGTGCGGCCCGACACCAGCTTCGCCGACTGGAACACCAAGATCGACGCGGTCAACAATCCGATGACCATGTCCAAACTTGACTGGGTCGGCAACTGGACCCTGAAACTTTCCAGCAAGAGCGAGTCCGCCGGTTACATCTACTTCGCCGAGGCCCTGGCCAAGACGGACGACACCATCAGTTCCGTCATCACGACCGATACCCTCGTGGGCGAAATCAACGATGTGGATGTCGTCCTCAATGTGACCCACCCGGATGTTGGCGGTCTGGAATTCATCCTGAAGTACAACGGCAAGGACCTGGCTGGCATGCCGGCGAGCCGCACGATCAACCTCGTCAATGACAGCGCGAGCCGCGACGGAGCGAACTTCTCCAACCTCACCTTCAGCCAGGAGGACGGCGTCGCTCTTGGGAACAGCGGCCCGTTCTCCATGATCGTCAAACCGGACTCCGGGACACTCAACAGCCTCCGCGGCCTGGATCCGAACGGTGTCTGGACCCTCGAGATCACGAACGAGGCCGGCGATTACAGCGGCACCCTCGACAACTGGAAGCTGAACATCACCACGAATCCGTCGGTGGCGCGCCTCGACGTGAATGGTGTCCCGGGCACGGTGTCAGACGTGAATGTCCGCGTGTCGCTGGACTATCCGACACTCGCCAACCTGCGCCTTGAACTCTACTCGCCCGAGGGCA
Source organism: Verrucomicrobiales bacterium (assembly GCA_038126035.1). Classification (GTDB taxonomy): domain Bacteria; phylum Verrucomicrobiota; class Verrucomicrobiia; order Limisphaerales; family JAYPEY01; genus JAYPEY01. Next base: position 73,217 of record JAYPEY010000013.1, read on the forward strand.
CGACGGTGGACCTGGTCCAGCAGAACGATCTGAGCGGAGCCAACCTGAGCAATATCGAGTTCAACGACGGAGCCGCGGCCCTGTCCGGCGGCGCGGCGCCCTACACCGGCGTCTTCTCGCCGAAAGAGTCCCTCAGCGCCTTCCAGGGCGAGGATGCCAATGGCGAGTGGCAGTTGCGCATCTACGACGAGGTTGGAACGAGCCGCACCGGAACACTCAAGAGTTGGGATCTTGAATTTGCCTTTGCGCCCGAGGATCTGGATGTGACCGCCATCGGCGACGTCAACGGCGACGGGTTGGAGGACATCGCCTTCAGCCTCACGCGTTACGATCTTCCGAATCCGACACCGACGGATCCGCCCACCACCGCGACCACCTTCATCCTGCCTGGCCAGGACGTCGCGGCGCCGGCCGCCCTTCAGTTGATCCGCGACGGCGGCGCGCTGGTTTCCGGAACCTCGCTCGGCGGAGGAGCCTATGCCCTCGGCGACCTCAACGGCGACGGCTTCGACGACTTTGCCCTGAGCCGCACCCGTGAGGACAACTTCCTCGCCCAAGGCGGTGTGCTCGTGTTCCTTGGCACGGCAAAATATGGCCCCGAAGGCTCCATCGTGCGGCTGACCGACTCGGCCGCTAGCTTCAAGATCCGCCAGCTCGCCGCCGAGGCCTTCGGCGCCACGACCCTGATCGGCAATCTCTCAGCCACCGCGGGCGACTTCAATGCGGACGGTCAAATGGACCTCGTGGTGACCCAGTCCTCCGCCCTCCAGACCACGGACTACTCCAACGAGCTCAACCCGTCGGTCGTCCTCAGCCAGCAGGAGCGCGGCGCGGCCTACATCTTCTTCTCCATCATGAGCAAGGGCAGCGATCTCACGCTCGCCGACGCCGGCTTCATCGTCGAAGGCGCCGATGAACACGACCAGCTCGGCGTCCTCTCGCCGGCGGCCGGGGTCGATCTCGATGGCGACCGCGTCCATGACCTGATTGTCGGCGCCGAATACTCCGAGGGTTTCGCAAGCGGCAATGTCAAGGTGGACGCCGGCCGCCTGCACGTGATGTATGGCGACCACGCCCTGTTCGAAATTCCGCAGGCCTATGCGATCCTGACCAATCGCACGATCAGCGGCAGCGGAGACTTCCTGGTCAACCTCGGCACCGGTCGGCCCTCGATCTTCCAGGACTCCGACCTCGACGGCGACGGATTCCCTGACGACACCCGTTATGCGCTGATGTCCGGCGAAACCGAGCGTTGGTATCGTTTCACCACCCTCGGCGACGGCTCCGCCGGCGATTACATCCGTCTCGATCCCGTGTTCGTGGGCCGCGAAACCAAGGCCCTTGCTCCGGTCGACACCGGCACCTTGGCGGGCGAGGATCCGACGATCACCCTGCTGCCCGACGGCGAGACGCTTGAGATCCGCAGTCCGCTCGGACTGGCCTACACCTACTATGAGTTTGAAGGAACGCCGCGCCAGGTGACCTCCTACTACTGGAGCTACGACACCTTCCAGAGCCCGCCGCGTTGGGTTGCGGTGCCCTACACCTACACCACGATCGATCTGCCGACGACTCTCGACGCCGCCTTCGCGACTGGGGCGGAGATCACCTCGGGCACCGCGACGCAGGTGGATCTCTCGGTCGCCCAACGCGGGAACCAATACGCCGTTCGCTACGAAGGCTACATACAGATCACGGCAGGCGGCGCATACGATTTCACGCTGAATTCCGACGACGGCAGCCGACTCTACCTCGATCTCGACAAGGACGGCGCTTTCCAGCCGAACGAGCTGATCGTGAACAATGACGGCATCCACGCGGCCATCGCTGCGACCTCGGCGCAGCATACGCTGGACGCGGACACCGCCTACAAGGTCAAGCTTGAGTTCTTCCAGGTCGGCGCCGACGCCGTGCTCGAGTTCAAGTACAACGGTCCGGACAACGCGGCGGCCACGGACAAGACCGTCCCGTCCAGCGTCTTCGTCAACACCTTTGCCCAGCGCGTCGGCATCGCCGAATTCGATCTTTCGCCTTACCTCCAGTATCTCGATGATCCGGAGGCTCTGGAGAGCGTGAAGCTGTTCCTGAAGTCCGCGGCCTCGGCGCAGGGTTCGCTGCCCACGAACCTGGTCGATATCGCTGTCGTCGGTTCGCGGCTTTTCCTCGTCGCCAACGATACCGCCGCCGCCCAGCCGTATCAGATGTATTTCTCCGACGGAACGCCTTCCGGCACGAGACTGATCGGCGGATTGTCGACCCAGCCGAAGCAGTTGACCGGCGACGGCGACTTTGCCTACTTCGTCCTCGAGGACCGGGAGATCTGGCGGACCGGCGGCTCCAGCTTCAGCCAGATCGACACCCTGGCCACCGGCGACGCCGCGAATCTCACGGGTGTTGGCAACAGCCTCTACCTGGTGGAGGTCGTCGCCGGAGACCACATCGATGGAGTCCACAACGACCGGTTGTGGTTTACCAGCGGCGCCGGCATGCAACAGGTCACGACACCGGCCGGCGCCGGCTCGCCGGTCGTCGATCCCGCCGAATTGACCAAGGGCGCGAACGATACGCTCTACTTCGTCGCGGATCATGATGGCGGAACGGCGCTCTTCCGGGCCGATGAGTTGGACGTGACCTTCGTGCGAGGCGACATCGCCACCGGCGCCGATCGTCCGCGCGGGGTGTTCACCTTCGACGGCGACGTCTACTACGTCGGTGAATCGCAGAATGAGACCGTCCTGTTCAAGATTTCGGGGACAAGTTCGGGTTCGATCGGCGCCATCGGAGGCTCCGACTTCTACGATTTCCATGAGGTTGCCATGGTCGGCAACCAACCCAAGGCGGTCTACATCGCGGCCTGGAGCGGAACGCCCGAGAGCCGTACGTCGGTCGGGCTCTACCGGTTGACCGCCTCGGATGCCCTGGAGCAGGTTTCCTTCAGCGGCGGCGGCGTCATCCAGACTTTCACCGATGTCGAGGTCTACATGAACAAGGTCTACCTCGCGACGACGACCACTGACACCGGCAGTGAACTGTTCAAGGTGGATGGGCTCAACGCCGCGGTGGTCAAAGATATCAGGGCCGGCGCGGACGGCTCGAACCCGGCCGAACTGACCGTGTTCGACAGCATGCTCTACTTCACCGCGACCTCTGACGGTTCGACGACCAAACTGTGGCGCAGCAACGGCACGCAAGGCGGCACGACCGAAGTGACCGGGACGCCGGACGATCCTGCGGATCTCGTGGTCCTCGGCGGTGAACTCTACTTCGCGGGAACCAAGACGGCGACCGGCAGGGAGCTCTATTACGTGCGCGGCGACACCGATGCCGTCGGGGTTGAGGAAATTCACGCGGGAATGACCGATTCCAATCCCATCAATCTGAACGTGGAAGCCGGCGTGTTGATCTTCACGGCTGACGACACGCCCTCAAAGAAGGGGCGGTATGTCTTCGACGGTGATTTTGCCGGCACAAATCCGCGTCTGTTGATCGGCGCCAACCCCGCCTACACGGTTCTCGTCCCGGGCCCTGACAATGACTTCTCCGTCACCGCGCCGGGAACGTCGGCAGGATACCGGGGAGTTGAAGTGCGACTGATCAACGACGTTTCATCAGGCAGCGAATCGGTCGTCTACACGGCCGGCGTGAATCCGACCGTTGAGATCCACATTGAAGCGGGCGTGACCACCGCCAACGTGCTCGCGGGTCTGACCTCGACGCCGGCGGGGTGGACCATCGCCGCAGCGGAAGGCTCGGGCGCGGGTGTCGTGAACCTGCTGAAAGGCTCGGCCGGGGCCGGCGGCGGCGGCGGCAACGCATCCGTGACCGTCCCGTTTGCCGGCCCGAACAATGACGTGACCTTCACTGCCGTGAACTCCGGCCTGGCTGACAACAACACCGAGTTCGTCTTCATTGACACCACTGTTCCGGGCAGCGGCGACGGCGCGGACCGTTTGACCTACACGGAGGGAGGCGTGGCGACGAAGACACTGAGCTTCACGGGCGGAGCTTCACTCGTGGTCGCCGCCCTCTACCCAGGCGACCTGTACAACGGCGTCACGTTCAAGACCGTGAAGGATGCGACGAACATCTCGAGCAACACCGCCCTGGTGGATCTGTCGGCCACAACGGGAACGTTGGCGGGCAACAATCTGACCGTCGTCGTGAAACATGGCGCCATGACCAAGATGTCGACGATCATCGCGGCCGTGAACCGGGATCTTGCCGCCAATCATGAGTTCAGGACCTTCTTCGGACTCTCCTCGCCCAACGCGAATTTGAGGACCGACGACGCCACGAAGACCGGGTCCACCACCGGCGGCTCGAACAGTCTCGTCACTCTGAACATCCAGAACGGCGTCACCACCGCGAACGATCTTCGGACGATCGTCAATACCCCCACAAACTGGCCTTCCAACGATCAGCGTTTCATGATCGCGAGTGTGACCGCCCCTGACGGAACAGGCGTCATTCACGACATCGATGACTCCAGCGGGACCAACAACGCCTCCGTCAATCTCGCCGCCGGCGTCGCCTCCAATATCCAGTTCACGATCTCCGACGCCGATGCCGCGAAACTTCTGAGCATCAAGTTCACCATCGGCTCCACGACGGTCGGACCGATCGATCTGACCTCCGTCACCACCGGAGCCGGTGTCAAGACGGCCCTCGAGACGCACGCAACCTTCATGGGGGCGAATCCGAGGCTCACGGCGACCTGGAACAACGCCGACAAGAAGCTGACCATCACCGACGACGGCGTCGATGACTTCACCAACATCTTCCTGATCAAGGAGGGCAGCGAAGTCGATGCTTCCGTGACCGTGGCCAACGGATCAGCCGCCACGCCCGACAAGGTGACCCTGACCGTCGATTCCGCCGCGTTGGCGCCGACCATGGTGTTCAGCATCAAGATTGGAACCGGTTCGCTGTCCACTTACACACTCACCGGCGTGACCACCCTCGCCTCCGTGGCGACCAAGCTCAATGAGAACGCGGCGTTCAACGAGAATGGCTCCAATTTGTACGCCAAGATCGACGCCGGCAAATTGGTCGTTGAAGACCACATGAGAAGGGACCTGACCATGGCCTCGCTGCAGGCCCCCAGCGCAATCAATGGAGCGCCGACTTATGTTCCGGGCGGAGCCGCGGTCGACGCCTCTGCCAGCATTGTCATCACCGAGGCAAACATCGCTCCGAATATGAGGGTCTCCATCAGCATTAATGGCGGAGCCGCGAAAAATTACGACCTGACCACGGTGACTGTTGGAAACGGAGCCAGCCTGGCCATGAAGCTGGGAATGAACGGGATGTTCATGACTGACGGCCTGATGTCCATGTGGACGCCCGGCGCCCTGGGAACCGGCACGCTCAAGATCTATGTTCCGGCCGATGCCACCGGTGTCACACTGTCCGCCGCGGCTGTCCGGGCGCCTGAGGCGATCATCGCGACGACCACCGACAATGCCGGCGCGGCGGCGACCTTCGCGACCGCGGTGTTCGACCTGACAGATACGCAGGTGGCGGCCTTGGCGACCGGACAAATGCTCTTCCACATCGAGATCGATCCGCCCGTGCCTGCGCCTCCTCCGGGTGGCGCTTCCGCGCCGGCGGACATTGTCATCGACATCTCGGAGACGACCCTCACCGGGCTGACCACCGGCGCGAGCGTCGCCACGATTCTGGGCGGCCACGCAGAGATCTCCGCGTCGTTCAACGGGACAACCAACGAGCTGACCATCACCCGGGCGAACGGCGACGATTTCATTCAGCCTACGGCGTCGCTGAAGACCGTCGAGAAGATCACGGAGCTCGGCGCCAGCAACAAGACCGGCACGCCGGCGACCGGCACGCTGAAGCCGGGCGGCGCCACTGCCAATGACGTCGCCATCACCGCCCAGGACGTCAAGCTGACGAACGAGACGACCAGCCTGGCGTTGGAAGCCGCCATCAACGTCAAGTTTATCGATGACGGGTCCATCACCAACAACAACGCGACGGCCACCTACAACAAGACCGCCGCCACGCTGGTGATCAACATCAAGAACGGCGTCACCACCGCCGCCAAGGTGAAGGCGGCGATCGAAGGTCTGCGCGACGCGGCCACGAATGAGTTGACCTACTCAACGACCGCCGCGGCCGTCGGTTCCAACAACATCTTCGCGGCAACCAACACCGGATCTGGGACCATTCATACCGGCAAGGGCACGGCGGCCGGCGCCGCCGCCGCCGCCTCGGGCGCCGTGGTGATGGACGCGCCCGGCGGCGACAACGCGATTCGTTACCAGTTGGTCTCCGGCACGGGCGCGTTCACGATCGAATATGTGCGCAGCAAGGACGGCACGGTGAGCGTGACCGAGTTAGGATCGGACTACGAGATCGCGTTCGTTCCCGGCGTGACGCTGGCCAAGGGCATCATCCAGGCCGTCAACGCGGACGGCAAGCTCAGCGCCGAGGCCGCTCTCGAATCGCTGCGGTTCATCGACCTCGATTCCGGGGATTCGTTCACCCTGGCCGGTGACGCCATCACTCTGACCGCGGCGGTGGCCGGAGCCCAGTTCGACGGCGTCGATGTTGTGATCGACCCCTCGCTCGCCAGCGGCACGGCGGCCGCCACCATCGACAAGGCAGCCGGCGCCGGAGCTTACGTCATCACAGTGACCGTTCGCGCGGATGGAAGCTCCACCACGGCCGAGGTCAAGACGGCCCTGCACAATCTGACGGACTACAACGCCACGGGCGGCGACACATCAGCCGTCGACGCCGGCGCCACCAACGACACCACCGGCGTTATCAACGCGAAGGAGGGCGACACGGTCGATCAATTGGCCGATCTCGATCTGCTTGCCGACACGAACGGAGCCGCGTTCAACAGCGCCTACTACTTCGTGGCGAACAACACGAAAGTGAACGGTTCCGACGAGGGTGACACGCTGTGGTATTCGAACGGCTCCACCGAGACCAAGGTGAATCTGGGCGCCGCGAAGACCGCCAATTCCGACTTTGACATCGAGATTCTGGGGGCGACGACGACCCATCTCTACATCCTGCTCGGCGCGAATGGCGCCGGAGGCGATTCCCGGACGGTCTATACCGTCAACACGAGCAACGCCCTGGCGCAGGTCCTGGTTGGCGCCAAGGCGCTTGCGCAGGCGACCAACTTTACGGCCGCCGGAGCGGACGCCTGGTTCTCCGCGGTCAAAGCGGACACCCCGGGCACGGACGGTGTTGAGCTCTACCGCTCCTCTGCAGCCAGCTCCGCTACGATGATCGAGGTGGACGCTGACAGCAACGATGACAGCAACCCGATGCGCGCGCTGGTCTCCGGTTCCTTCGCCTACTTTACGGCCGAGGACGATGGAACGCGCGGGCTGTATCGTGTGTCGACGACCGGAACCGCGGAGGATTTGATCACCGGTCAGGGCATTGTGACCGGTCCAGGAAATCTCACCGCCTTTGGGGACAAGCTGATCTTCTCGGTGGCCGACGACGTCTTTGTTACCACCGGCAACGGCCTCGAGGTCGATCGGTTGATCGATGGGGCCGACCTCGCCGCCGATCCTGATCCGGACATCACCATCACTACGCTCGAGAACTTCACGGTGACGGGCGTCAGCAAGGTCTACTTCACCTCCAACGGCGGCAAGCAGATCTGGTCGACCACCGGCGTCATCGACAACCGGACGCTTGTGGATGTCGGGGCCGTGCTTTCCGGCGCGCAGACTTCGGTTGAAGAACTGTTCAATGTGAACGGCAAGCTGTTCCTCAAGGTGAAGACCTCCGGCGACCACCGGAAGATCTATCACTATGAAGAAGGCACCCCCGCCCTGAACGAACGCGACAGCTTTGCCGGAGACCTTGAGCGGTTGACCCCGGCCGGCGACGCCTTGTTCTACGTGAAGTCCGGCGAACTCTGGGTGACCGACACGGCTACGACGAAGCAGTTGACCGTAAAGAACGACAACGACACGGCCGTCGGCGTCGACAACGTCACGGCCCTGGCCGCGCTCGCGGACAAGATCTACTTCGGCGCTGACGATGTGAACAGTCCGTCCGTTGCCGGCGCGCTCCATCGCAGCGATCCGACCCCGTCCGCCACCGACCGCACGACCAAGCTGTTTGAGGACTTTGGCGGCGGTCTGCTGGCTCCGTTCGTTGTCCATATTCTCAACGGAGAAGGCGATGGCGTTGTGACGCCCGCCGATGGCACGGCGGCGGCCCTGTATTCCTTTGACTCCGATGGAACCGCCTCCGAGATCAATCTCACCGGCGCCATGCGCGCCTTCTTCGAGCGCGGATGGACGCGCATGACCGTCCGCATCGAGGCCACGACCGCGGAGGGCTTCAAGATTCAGGACTTCACGGGAAGCCGCGACACGGGCAGCGCGCTGGAAATCACGCTGGAACAGCAGAGCGGCGTGCTGGCCGATGTCTACACCAGCGAGGGCCGTCGCTTCCTTCAGGGTGAAACCCTGATCGATCTCCGCAACCTTGAGGGCGGAACCTACTTCATCCGCGTCTACGATCCGTCCGCGGCGATGGGCAGCTCGGCGGTGGCCGATGATCAGGGCTTCGCGCTCGCCTCGCCGACCGAGGTGGTTGATGTCGCCGGCACGCTCCACTTCCTATCCGGCGGCAAACTCTGGCGCACCAGCGGCACGGTGGCGCTCGAGGTGATGGACGCTGCGGGCGGCAGCGTCGGCGCCAACGCCTCCAAACTGACCGATGTCAACGGCGTCCTGCACTTCTTCCGGACCAATGGAACGGTCCGTGAGTTGTGGCGCATTCTGGACGGCGTCGCCGTGAAACTGGGCGATGTTTCCGTGGGCGTGGATCCGGGGAACCTGACGGTGGCGGGCTCGCGCCTCTACTTCACCATCGGCAACGAGCTTTGGACCGCCAACGAGGATCTCAGCGCGGCAACCTCCGCCAACAACGCCCGGTTCGAGGTCTCCATCGACCCGACCAAGATTGCGACCACGATGACGTTCCGCCTCACCATTGCAGGAACGCCGACGGGCAATATTGATCTCACCGGGATTACAGCCATGGATGGGGCGTCGTTGGCCGCGGTCCTGGATGCGGCTCTGGCGGCGCTGACCCTCGACGCGAGCTGGGACGCCGCCAACAACCAGTTGGACATCGTCGACGCCACGGGCCGTTCGTTGCGCGGCGTGGCCTTGTTCGAGACCGGCATGGACGAGACCGCCACCTCCGCGGTTGTCGGAACGCCTTCCTACTCGAAGCCCGTCTTCAGCGGCGCGGTGACGATGCTGACGGCGACCCTCGCCGACGCGGCGAACTTCGAGGCCGTGGGCGATCGCCTCTACTTCACGCAGGGCATTCCGTCCTCAAGCCTGCTGTATTACACCGACGGCGGCGCGGTCATGCAGACCTCGGCGGCGGACATGTTCCCCGGCGCACAGCCCGGCTCGGGAGCCGCCAACATCGGCGGATTCGTCTACTACCTGGTCGACAACGGCGCTTCAAACCGCGTCGAACTCTGGCGCACGAAACTCGACGCCGCCGCCAACCAGGACGGAACATCGGGAACGCTGGTCAAGGAGCTTCCGGTGAACACCGACACGCCCGATCTGCTCGGCGCCGCCAACGGCCTGCTCTACTTCACGGTCAATCAGGGCGCCTCGGTCTACCTCTGGCAGACCGACGGAACGGCCGCCGGCACACGCCTCATCGTGGGTCTGCCCGGGGCGGCGGATCTCCTCTCGGTCGACGATCAATTCAAGATCCGCCTCGTGCATGATGCCAATCTCACGCACGTCGCCGCGACCGTGGACTCCAATGTGATTGCAACCTTTGCCAATGGAACGCTGACCGTGGTCGCCAATATCGACACCGTCGAGACCGAGGATATCGCGGCCGCGGTGGATACGCTCTTCGGATTCACCGTTGATCTGGACTCGAATGGGACCCTGCCGAGGGATGGTGTGACGACCGGACGGCTGACCGGCGGCATGGACGCGGTGTTCTCCTCCATCGCCGTCTCGCCCGCGGGCGCCGACAACGACTTCATCATCCGCGCCGCCGTCGACGGTCCGGATTGGGACGGCGCCCTGCTCGACTTCGTGGATGATGACAACCTGGCGGCGGGAGAGGCGGTCGCGGATCACGTGGTGGTCACGGACCAGAACGGCGCCGTTGTCAGCCGCACGATTGTGGTCCGCTTCAACGACACGACGACCGCCTCCGCAATCGTCGCCGCCGTGAACGATCTGGACGATTGGAACGCCGCGCTCGCAATGGGCGAGAGCGGCGCCGGAACGGTGGCGCTCGCGGATGAAGGGATGATCACGCGGACCGCGGGCGTGCGCGGCGTCGCCTCCACCGTGCGGCTTGTGATCCCGGGGGCGAACAACGATCTCCTGTTCAGCAGCGACCGTCTGGTCGGCGGCACGGCGGCTGCCGACATGGTCAAGGTGAACATCATCGACTCCGGCGCGATCTCCACCGGCCTGGCGACGGCCAAGTATGACAATACGACCAAGATCCTGACGGTCGATATCCAGGGCGGGGTGACCACGGCCAATGAAGTCGTGGCGACCCTGTTTGCCCTGCCCGGCTTCTCCGCGGAAATCGACAAATACGACGAGGTCGAGAACGACGGCAAGGGCGCTGTCCGGATGGCGAATCTCGTGCCGGAGGTGGGAAGCTGGACGCTCGGCGCCGCCCATATGGTCACAATCACCCGCGCCACGTTCTACTTCTCCGTCAACAATGGCGGCACGGCCGAGTTGTGGCGCGCGATTGAGGACACCGCCCAGCGGGTCACGACCTCGCCGTCCGGCGCGGTCAGCCACCTGACCGAGGTCAACGGCGACCTCTACTTCGTCGGCAACAACGCAAAGGCGCCCAGCCTCTGGCGCTCCTCGACGGATGCGCTCGGCGCCATCACCTACAGCCAGGTCAGCTCGTTGCCCGGCGCAGTCGACAAGGTCATGGGCGTCGGCGAGCGGATCTACTTGGTGATCAACCGGCCGACCCCGGAACGGCCGATGAACTCGGACCTCTGGGTGAGCTATGTCGCTGCGGACGGTTCCCAGCTCACCCGCTACCTCCGCAGCTTTGGCGGGCCCGTCAACGAACTGGCGGCCATGGAAACCACCACCTACGTGACGATCGGCAGCCGCACGACCGAGCGCACCGCGCGGATCGACGGCGTGCTTTTCCTGTCGACCCAGGACGGCGACGGCGGTTCGCAACTCTGGCGCATCCTCGACAACACCGACCAGTATACCGCCAAGCTCCTGCTCAAGGACGGCGCGCCGACCGGCATCGGCAACCTGACCGTCGTCGACAACACCCTCTATGCCCAGGTGGGCAGCTCCGAGATCCAGCGCGTCACCGCGACCAGCGACGTCACCACGCAGTTCCATTCCGGCACGGCCGTCGATCAATTGACCGCCTCCGGCGGCGCGCTTTACTACCGCACCGGCGGCTCGGAACTGCGTCGCACCGGCGTGTTGAACGGCAACCTGTTCTACGACATCGAAACCTGGGCCCCGTTCGCCGGAGCCTCGCATCCGCAGTCGGACCGCGACTCCATCACCGGCGGCGAAGGGGCGGATATCCTGATCGGCAACGGCGACCGCGACTATCTCTACGGCGGCAGCGGCGAAGACTTCTTCATCGGCGAGCCCTACGAGGTCCGCGATCGCGGCGCCGGCGAGAACAGCGTCGATCCCAACCAGTCCGAGTTCTCCGTCATCCAGCCGCGGCCGATCGATCCGGAGGTCTATATCTTTGACGCCGGACTGCGCGCCGCCCTGGCGCGGGCCTTGGATATCGCGACCACGACCGGCTATGACGGCAATCTTGTCACCCATGGCAGCCTCTTTGCCAGCGAGTTGTTCATCCTCACCGAGTTGAACGCGGCCAATCTCAAGATCAGCGACCTGCGCGGCCTGCGTTTCGCCAGCAACCTGGAGACCCTGAACCTCAGCGGCAACCCGGTCACGAACCTGGATGAACTGATCCCGGCGCTGGACGCCGTCACCGGCGCCACGGTCGGAATGAAGAACCTGCGCCACCTGGGCATCGATCAATACCACGCCAACGCGGCGACCAGCGGCGGCGGCGCCGGAAGCAAGGCCGCGACGACAGTCTCCTTCGGGGAGGGCGTGCTCATCGACGTGACCGCCGCGGCCAATGGGGTGGACTACAACGACTCCAAGATCGTGATTCTGCCGGACCTGACCTCGGGAATGGTTTCGGCGGCGCAGACCGGCTTGGCCGGAGCCTATGTGATCACGGTGCGCGTGTATGCCGACGGTTCGTCCACCAGCAAACAGGTGGCCGACGCCATCGATGCGCTGGGGGCCTGGGATGCGTCCGGCGGATCCATGACCCAGAAGGTCGTCGGCGGCAACATCGCCGCGCTGGCCGACGGACAGATCCGCGCGGCCTTGCGGGCCCTGAGCCTCGACAACACGGCCTTCTCCAACACGGACTACTTCACCACCCTGACCGGACTGGATCGCCTGATGTTCCTCAGCGTGAACAACGTCACTCCCGAGATCACCGGCAACCGTCTCGGCAACCAGATCGGCGGCATGAAGACGGTGACCTCCTTCGACGGAACGGAGACCAATCTCGTCGCCAACACCGTGATCCTCAGCTCCGGCAACAACGCCGCCTATCGCCTCGATTCCAATGGCGCCGCCGATGTGGGTGAGCATTTCCAGATCACCAAGCTCATGAATGGCGATTATCAGGTGACCTTCCTGATCGACGGCGTCACCCAGAAGGTCGAGACCTTCACCGGCGCGGCGGCCTTCTACTTCGACGGCGGCGGCGGCGACGATCGCCTCGAGATCGATCCGAGCGTCGACGTGCCCGTGATCGCCTTCGGCGGCGACGGCAACGACCATCTCATCGGTTCGAGCAACGCCGCGGTGAGCAACAAACTCGACGGCGGCAAGGGCGACGACACCCTCGTCAGCACGGCGGCCGACGATACGCTGGTCGGCGGCACGGGCGACGACACCTTCATCCTGAAGGCCGGTTGGGGCGATGACTCCATCGTTGAACTGCCGGGCCAGGGCAATGACACCGTCAATCTCGCCGATCCGAGCCTCGCCAACGTCAAGGTCACCGTGACGCTGACGGCCAACATCGCCATCACCGACGGCGTGAACACCCTCAGTCACGCGGGCGCGCGGATTGAGAACTTTATCGCTGATCCCGCGGCCCCGGCCTTGCATCGCTTCAATGTCAACCTGCCCGGTTCCGCGCTGACCCTCCGCCCGGAGCACCTGACCCCGGGCTCGCAGACTCCGATCCAGTACGTCGGTTTCGACGCCCTGGAAATTGTCGCGATCGACGGTCAGGTCACGGTCGATGAGCGACTCGAATTCGCCGGCGACTTCGTGATTCGCACGGGCAACCTGCAACTCAACGACTCCATCCGCTCGGCGGGGCTGCTTCTGGATCTCTCGCAGATTCTCCGGGTCGTCCAGCCGGTGTCGCTCGACCACGGCTCCGGCAGCCCGATCGTGCTCGACGTCGACAATCTGCGGATCCTCCATGACGCCGGCGTGGGCCAGCCGGATCATCCGGTCGTCATCGACAGCGATGTCCTGGAGATCATCACCGATGGCTCGGGCGCCAATGCGGCCGGCGTTTACCTCGTTGAACTGGACGGAACCTCCATCGGCAATGTGGACATCGATGGCGATATCGCCGGCTACGACCAGGCTGAGACCGACTCCGGCATCCGCACCCTGGGCGGCGATGTCTCGATCCTGAACCTCGGCGGACAGCTGGCGGTGGCGAACACCGGCGGCGTCGGCATTGAGGCCGGCGGCGGCGATATCACGCTGACGACCCAGCTCATCGACATCCAGGCGCCGCTGCGCAGCTGGTATCTGTGGGACACAGGCGCCACCGAAGGCAGCGACCTGAACCGCGGCACGCTGCTGATCCAGCCGGTCGACCAATTCCTGGAAATCGGCCTTGGCAACGACGCCTACAAGGCCTTGAGCGACCAGACTCTGGCCGCCGATGCCATCCTGCACCTGAAGGCCTCCGAGTTGAACAACGTCATCGACGGCTTTGCCGGCAGCGCGACCGGCGAATTCGACGGCATCACCATCGGCCGCAGCGACGGTCGTCACAAGGTCGAGATCGGAACCTACGCCTTCCGCGATTCCGTGACCATCCGGGCGCCGAAGTCGCCGGGCGGCATGAACGTGGTCGGCACCTTCAGCACGGTCGCCGACGCCCGCATCCGGTTCATCGGCGCCTTCGCGACCACCGTCCTGGACGCGGATGTCTACACGAATGGCGACGACAAGTTGTTCAACGACAGCGTGCGCGTCGGCGCGGGCAAGGATGTGATCGTCAGCACCGGTCCGTTGGCCGGCGACATCACCATCGAGGGACGCCTGGACGGCACGGCCGACGGCGGCGGCCTGTCTGAGAGCCTCACGATCATTGCAGGCTCGGGCAACCTGGTGATCAAGGGCGACATCGGCGGCATTGAACCGCTGGAGAATCTGACCATCATCTCGGCCGGCGAGGTCACCATTCATGGCAGCGTCAACGTGCGCGGCAAGTTCCGGATCGTGAGGACCACCGGCGTCATCGATGTGGGCGCGCCGTTGACCGTCGGAGGCCCCGTAGGCGACGTCACGGTCGGCGAGCTCGACTTCGCCACCGAGTCGAACATCATCTTCGAGGGCAATGTGAACCAGACGGGGGCCAATCCGATGGTTCTCAAGACCACGGGCGTCAACGGCTCTGTCACCTTCAAGCAGAACCTGACCACGGCCGGCGATCTGCGGGTTGTTTCCGCGGCCAATACGCTCTTCAGCGGAATATCCAACATCGGCGGCGCCCTGATCCAGAATGCCGGCTCCACGGCCACCGTCTTCAAGGGCGCGGTCACCGCGGATTCCTATGACATCACCACCGCGGACCTGACCTTTGACTCCACCGTCGCCGTCGCCGCGGGCAAGGGCATCCTGCTGACCTCGAATGAGATCAACTTCAAGGGCGGCGTCGGTTCGGTGACCAGCGCCGACATGAACAGCGTCATTACGCTGCGCCCGATCTCGCACGTCATCCCGATCAAACTCGGCACGGCCGCCGGCGTCGGGGGCGACACCCTGGATCTCAGCAAGGCGGACCTCGACGCCATTCACTCCGACTTCGCCGAAGTGCGCATCGGCTGGAACGAGTTGACCACGATCAGTTCCGGCGGGGCGGATCCCGCCAAGGCCTCCGTGGCAATCGATTCGCCCGGCGACCTCAACGACCTGATCTTCACCGCCCGCGTCGATGGAGCCGCGTTCAACGGCGTCGTGGTCCGGATCTTCGACGACGGCACGTTGACAACCGATGTCGCCGAGGCGCGCTATCACGACGCGACCAAGATCCTCGCCATCAATGTGAGCCTGACCAACACCCGGGCGTTGACCGTCCTCGACGCGGTGAACAACCACACCAAGATGAACACGGGCGCCACGGAATACACCATGATGACGCGTCCGTTCACCGCCTCCGCAGGAGCGGACTACGGGGCCGGAACCGGCAAGTTTGTCACCGTCATCAGTGACGTGACGGCCGGCGGTTCCGATGCAACCGCGGCGACCGCCGTGCTGGAGGTCTCCGGACGGGAGGGTGGAGTCATCAATGACATCCAATTGACGGCTGACGCTGCCGGAGCCGCTGCCAATGGCGTCGTCTTCAAGCTGGTGAACGCGAACGTGGCGATGCCGACCGCCGTCGAAGCCCTGGGCGTGATCACCATCACGGCACGGCTTTCGGACTATGGAACGGATCTCGCCCACACCATCGCCGCCATCAGGACTGCGATTGATACGACCACCTTTGGCGCGGCTGCAACGGCCATGGATCCGGATCTTAGCGGCACGCTCGAAATCGGCGAGGGCGCCATCGGCAGCAAGGCCGTGTTCCATGCGAAGAGCATCGAGGTCACCGGCAACTTCTCCGTTGCGGGCGAAGCCACGCTCAATGCAATCCACGGCGATGTGGAAACGCCCGGGTTGGCGGTCTTCACGACGACCGATCTCAACGTAAACGCCGCCGGATCAATCCGCCTGAACACCAATGTGGCCGATATCGATGCTCACGCCTCCGCGAATGGCAACATTGTCATCAGTGAAGCGGACTCCATCGATGTGACCCGATTGAAGGCGTTCGACGGCGATATCTCCCTGTTCACGGCGGCCGGCAGCATCACGCTGACCGCGGCCGGCGAGGGCGTCGAGGCCTTGGGCAGTGATGTGATCCTTCGCGCCGCGGATTCGGTGCAGCAGGATAACGACATCGTGAGCTCCTCCGGCTCAATCGGGGTCGAGGCGGTCGCCGGTTCCATCGTCATGGGCGCCGGAACGTCGACGACGACCGGCGGCGGCAACATCCGTTATGCCGCAGCGCAGGATCTCAGCCTGACCGTGCTCGACGCCGGAGCTGGCAAGGTCAGCCTCATCGCGACGGCCGGCTCTGTGAATGACTCCAACGCCGCCGCCTTGAACATCACGGCCTCTGAATTGCGCTTCGAAGCCGGCGACGCTGTCGGTTCCGGCGTGAATCCGCTGGAGATCACGGTCGACAGGCTGGCCGGCGCGGCGGCCACAGGAGCCTTCATCAATGAGGTGGACGGCCTCGAGATCACGGACGTCTCGGTGGTGACGACCTTCCTGAACAGCAATCTCGTCATGACGACGCAGACCGACGACGCGCTGTCCGGAGTCGCCACGACGAACAACGGTCCCGTGGTCGTGGAGGTCGCGATGGGCAACCTGACCGTGAGTTCGCCGGTGGCGGCCCATGGCTCCGGAAATGTTCGCCTGGTCGCGTTGGCTGGCGGATCGAATGCGGCTGTCAACGCGGCCGTCGGCTCCGGTTCCGGCCACCTGACAATCATGGCCAAGATGGACGTCACCCAGGGCGCCGCGGGCTCCCTCACGACCACCGGCGGCACGGTCGACGTCGAGGCGGAGAACGGCGGCATCTCCATGGCCAACGGCGCTGTGAGCCGCACAGACGGCGGCGTGATCCGATACGCGGCGGACGGCGACATCGAGATCGCCGGCCTCGAAGCCGGCGGCGGCTCCATCAGCGTGCTCTCCGCAACCGGAGCCATCCTCGACAACGGCGACGGCGCGGTCGACCTGGTGTCCGACAATCTCCGCCTGTCCGCGGGCGATTCAATCGGCCTCCCGGCCAACGCGCTCGACACCCGGGTCGGAACGGTCGCGGCTGCGGCTGGCGATGGCGGCCTGTTCCTCTCCGAGGAGGACGGTCTGGTTGTGGCTGAGGTCGCCGCGATCACCGTGAACCGCGTCGCCGCGGATGCGACCACGCCGATGGCCATGCAGCAGACTGACGCGGCCCTGAGCGACCTGATTGCGACCGGAGCCGGGCATCTCACCGTGTCGACGCTGAACGGATCGCTCACGATCAACGATGGCGCGGGCACGGTCGGCGTCGGCGTCAAGAGCGCGAATGGCAATATCCTCCTCCGCGCCGCGACGACCGAAGGCAACGACAAGGACATCACCCTGAACGCCGGCGTGATGTCGGATGCCGGCAGCATCAGCGTCATCGCCAACGGCAGGGTCACGTTGGAGGCCGCCGGCGACATCCAGACCGCCGGCGCCGGGACGATCGAGGTTGAGGCTGTGAACGGCGGCGTGACAATGAATGGCGACACCATGACGATGAATGCCGCCTCCATCGCCACCGCCGGCCAGAACATCCGGATCAAGGCCGCCAGCGACATTCTGATCGGCGCGGTCAATGCCGGCGCCGGCGAGGTGAGCCTGGAGGTCCTGTCAGGAACGATCACCGACAACGGCGACATTGCGCTGGATCTGGTGGCCGCCTCGGCGCGCCTGAAGGCGTCGATCGGCATCGGTCAGAGCGGCAACCCGCTCGAGATTGAAACCGGAACGCTTGCCGCATCGGCCGGCTTCGGCGGCATTTACCTTGCGGAGCAGACCGGCGTGACCGTCGGCGAGGTCGGAACGGTTGCCGCGAACCGTGTGAATACGGCCGGAGCCGTTGCCGCGATCAACGACACGGCCGTCCTGGAAGGCCTGGCCACCACAAGCTCGAACGGACGGATCGTCCTGGTGGCGCTCAACGGTTCGCTGACAGTCGCCCGCACGGTGCAGGCCCACGGCACGGGCAACATCCTGCTTGAGGCCCGCACCTCCGGCGCAAACGACAAGGACATCACCCTGAACGC
Organism: Verrucomicrobiales bacterium; assembly: GCA_038126035.1. Taxonomy (GTDB): domain Bacteria; phylum Verrucomicrobiota; class Verrucomicrobiia; order Limisphaerales; family JAYPEY01; genus JAYPEY01. Next base: position 91,449 of record JAYPEY010000013.1, read on the forward strand.
ACCGGTGATGTCCTCCGGAGGACGTATCACCATCCTGGCCAACAACGACGTCAGTCAGTTGATCGCCATGGGCGGCATGCCGCAGGGCGACATCACGACCCCGGGCGGCGGCATCGATGTCGAGGCGACCCACGGCTCCATCACCATGACCGACGGCGTGAAATCCGAGGCTGAAGACGGCGTGATCCGCTACCTCGCGGACGGTGATGTTGCCATCGGCGGCCTGCTCGCCGAACGCGGTTCGGTGAGCGTCATTGCGACGACCGGCGACATCCTCGATCAGGGCGACGCGCACAAGGACATTTTCGGCAGCCTGGCCCGCCTCGTCGCCGGCTCCGGCATCGGCGAAAGCGGCAATCACCTGGATATCGCCGTCACGACGGTCGCCGCGCAGGCCGCGGGCGACGGCATTCACCTGCTGGATGACGATGAGATCACGGTTGGCGCCGTGGGGCCGGTCGCCTACCACAGGGTGGCCGCCGCCGGCGCTTCGTCCGTGCAGACTGATGCGCAACTGACCGGCGCGCGCACGACCGCCGCCGACGGAAACATTGTGGTCAACACGCTCGCGGGCGGCGTCAATGTGACGCAAAGCATCGTGGCGCACGGTGCCGGCAACATCCTGTTACGCGCGGTCGGCGCGACTTCGGACATCGCCCTGGCGGCGCCTGTCTCGACCTCGACCGGGAATATCTCGGTGATCGCGGATCGCAATGTGCGTCAGGAGGTGAAGGGCGACCTGACTGTCGGCGGAACCGGAACCATCGATGTCGAGGCGGCCGGCGGCACGATCGTGATGGTTGACGACGAGGCTGCCGTGAACCCGGACAGCGCCGTTGCGACGACCGCCGGCGGCTCCATTCTCTACGTCGCGGAAGGCGACATCACAGTTGGCGGCCTGAACAGCGGCGCCACGGGAGCCATCCAGGTTGATTCCGCCAGCGGGTCGATCCTGGACGCGGGAGATACGCAAACCGACGTGACCGCAATGACCGTGCGCTTCACGGCGGGGAACGGTGTCGGGACGGGCGACGCGCTGGATCTGGCGGTCGATGTCCTCGCTGCGAGCGCCGGAAACGGCGGGGTCTTCCTGCTCGATCGCGATGCGGTGACCGTTGGCTCTGTCGCTGGGGCGCAGGTGAGTCGGGTCGCAGCGGACGGCGCGGTGAGCGACCATCCGGTCGCGGCGGCGGCGAACCTCGTGGGCGTGATGACGGCTGCCGTGGCGCCGGGCGTCGGCGTGTTTGTCTCGGCGGGCAATGGCCTCACCGCCAACGGCGCGGCCGCCGCCAACGCCTCGGTCGAAATTATCTCAACCGGGGCCATCAACGACCTTCTGTTCGAGGCGCGTCAGACCGGCGTTGAATGGAATGGAGCCGAGATTCGCATTGAGGATGACGCCGCCCTGTCCGGCGACGTCGCGGAGGTCCGCTACTACGACGAAGCGAACCCGCTCGATGCCATGGACGCGCGGAAGATCCTCGTGATCAAGGTCAGCTTCAATGAGACCACGGCCGCCACGGTCATCGATGCCGTCAACAATCACACCTTGAAGAATTCGACGGCGGTCGAGTTCACCCCGGCCGAGCGTCCGTTCACCGCCGCGGCCGGCGGAGACTTCGGCGCGGTCGGCGGCCACATCGCCGTGCGGACCGTGAATGGCGCGTTGACCGTCGATGAAGACGTCAGGGGCACAGGCGCCAGCAATATCCTGCTCGAGTCCCGGACCACGGGCGACAACGACAAGGACCTCCTTCTCAACGCGATGGTCCGGTCGGTCGGCGGCAGTGTCAGCGTCCTCGGCAACCGTGATGTGACGCAGGAGGCGGACGCAGATATCACCACCTCCGCCGACGGAACGATCGACATCGAGGCGGCCCATGGCACGATCACCATGAAGGACACCGGCGCCGACAGCGCCCTGGCGACCACCGCGGGCGGCAACGTTCGCCTCTCCGCCGGCGTGACTGTCAGGTTGGGCGGAGTCAATGCCGGCTCCGGCAGCGTCAGCGTCGTGGCCGCAACCGGTTCGATCACTGACAACGGCGACACGGCGACGGATGTGATCGCCTCGGCGTTGCGGTTGGAGGCGGGCGTTGGGATTGGAACGGGCTCCGCCCACATCGACGTGGCGGTCGCGAAGATCGCCGCCCAGGCGGCCGGAGGCGGCGTGTTTGTGGCGGAGGCCGATGGCCTTGCGGTCGACCTGATTCCGGCCGTTTCCGTGAATCGCGTCGAACTGCTTGGCGGAACCGCCGCGAACGCCGATGCGCAGTCCCTGGCCGGCCTGAAGACCACGCAGGGCAGTGGAGACATCGTTCTCGTCAGCATGGCCGCCGATGTCAGCGTCATCCAGCCGGTGACCGCGCACGGCGACGGCAACATCCTCATCGGAGCCTTCAACGATCTGGCCGTGCAATCCGCGGTCGGCAGCACAAGCGGCAATATCACGCTCGCCGCAGGCGGCAGCCTGACACAGACCGCCGCCGGCGATGTCGCCACCGGCGATGGAACCATCGATGTCGCGGCTGCGACCGGATCCATCGGTATGGCCGCCGGAGCCTCGGCTTCGACGCTCAACCGCAACATCCGGTACCAGGCGGGAACCGACGTCAGCCTCGGCCTCCTGAACGCCGGTTCCGGCGACGTGGGCGTGATTGCCGGCGGTTCGATCAGCGACAGCGATCCCGACGCGTTGAATGTGATGGGCGATGAAGTCCGCCTGGAGGCCGGCAGCGGCATCGGCTCCGGAAACAACGCCATCGACACGGCGGCCGCCATCCTGGCTGCGGGCGCCGGCGCCGACGGCGTCTTCGTGAGCGAGGCCGACGCCCTGACCGTCGGCGAAGTGGCGGACGTGCGGATATCCCGCGTGCAGTTGGACGCCTCAGACCTTCTCGAGCCGGCTCCCGCCGGAGCGAGCCTGTCCGGCGTCACAGCCGCAGGCGGTAATGGCTCGATTGTCCTGCGCACGCTGAACGGGGGGCTCGTGGTGGATCGGGCAATCGCCGCCGCCGGAACCGGGAACATCCTCCTGCGGGCGCAGACCGGATCCGCGACCCACGACAAGGATCTGACCATCAACGCGTCTGTCGCCTCCGCCATGGGCAGCGTCAGTCTGATTGCCGATCGCAACCTCGTTCAGAATGTTGCGGGCGATGTGACCGCCGGCGGCGCGGGAACGATCGATGCGCTTGCTGAGAACGGCTCTATCACGATGGTGGACAATGCGGCCGACAGCGCCGTCGCCACAACAGCCGGAGGCAATATCCGTTACCTCGCGGCGATCGACATCCTCGTCGGATCGCTGAACGCCGGCGCCGGAAATATCAGTCTGACCGCCGGCCGAAACATTCGCGACAACGGCGACGTTCTGACCGACCTGATTGGCGGCAGCCTGAGGCTGGACGCCGCCGGCGCGGTGGCCCAGGGCGTGAATCATCTTGAAACCGCCGTCGTCACGCTGGCCGCCCGCGCCGTGAAGGGACTCTATCTGACCGAAGGCGGCGACCTGGCGATCGACACGGTTTCGGTCATCTCGGTCAACCGGGTCGATGTGGATGGAACCACCCCGGCCGGCATGATCCAGACCGACATTGCGTTGAGCGAAGTCCGCATCACCGACAACGGCAACCTGGTCATCGATCTGACCAACGGGACGCTGTCCGTCGAGAAGACGATCGTCACCGAGGGCAATGGCAACATCCGGTTGACCGCGCGGACGACAGGCGCCAACGACAAGGACATTGCGCTGAATGCGCCGGTCACATCGACGACGCGCAATGTCACGCTGATCGCGAACCGCAACGTCACGCAGACGGCCGCTGGCGATGTCGCTTCCGGCGGCACGTTGGATGTCGAGGCGGAGACCGGTTCCATCGTGATGGATGACGGAGCGGTCTCTCAGACGCAGGGCGGGGCCATCCGCCTGCGCGCCGCGCAGGGCGTGACCCTGGGCGGACTGGTCGGCGGCGACGGCGATGTCAGCGTGACAGCGGTCGCGGGTTCGATTGTCAGCGCCGGCTCGACGCACACGGAGATCGCCGCTGGTCGCGCGAGGTTGAGCGCGGGCGTCGGCATCGGCATCGGATCGGATCACCTCGAGACGGCCATCGACGTCCTGGCCGCGCGCGCAACGTCGGGCGGCGTCTTCCTGCAGGACACGGACGGTCTGGCTGTTGATGCGATTGGAGCCATCTCCGTCAGTCGCGTCGATTCCAATGGATCCACGCCGACCTTGCTGCGTCAGACCGACGCCGCCTTGACGGAGGTTCGCACGACCGCCGGCAATGGAGTCATCGTTCTCACCACCGCAGACGGAACGCTGACCTTGACTCAGGCGGTCGTCGCCGATGGCTCGGGCGCTGTCCGCCTGGAGGCGAAGACCTCCGGCGCGAACGACAAGGATGTCAGATTGAACGCCGCTGTTGCGTCCGGAACGGGCGACATCAGCATCCTGGCCAATCGGAGCATCGACCAGATCGTGGTCGGCGATATCGACACAAACGGCGGCACGATCGACCTCTTGGCGCGGAATGGTTCGGTCAACATGGCCAACGGCGCGGTGACCAACGCCGCAGGCGGCTCCATCCGGGTCGAGGCGGCCATGAACGTCACACTTGGCGGGCTGGCTGCGGAGGCGGTCAGTGTCACCGCGACCAGCGGCGCGATTTCGGACGGCGGCGACCAGGATGTCGACGTGGCCGCGGGTCGCGCGCGCCTGGTGTCCGCAACCGGCATTGGATCCGGCTCGGACGCCCTGGATATTGCGGTGACGACGCTGGCGGCCAATTCCGGAACCGGCGGGCAGTTCTACGTCGAACAGGATGGCATCGCCATCGATACGGCGGCCGACATCTCAGTGAACCGCATCGACCTTGATGGCAGCGTCGCCTCGACGCCGACCGACGCCGCCTTGAGCGATCTGATTTCCGAGGGGCACATCGTCCTGCAGACTTTGAACGGCTCGATCACGGTGAACGAGGGGTTGGCCCCGATCGGCGGCATCGTTTCGCTCAGCGGCAACATCCTGCTCGAGGCCCGCACGACCGGCGCGGATGACAAGTTCCTTCAGGTCAACGCCCCGATCACCGCGACCGTCGGTTCCATCTCCCTGCTGGCCAACCAGAATATCAACCAGGCCGCTGACGGCGATCTCTTTGTCGGAATGGCCGGAACAATCGACGTCCACGCCAAGACCGGCAGCGTGACAATGTCTGACGGAGCCACCGCGACCACGGCAGGCGGAAATATCCGCTACGAAGCCGAGGTTGATGTCGCGATCGGCGGACTCAACGCCTCGACCGGGACGGTGCTGGTCGAGGCCGGGCGCAACGTGACCGACGGCGGATCGATGGACAAGGATGTCGCGGCCTCCGCCCTGCGCGTGGTGGCCGGCAACGCGGTCGGAACCCTGGCCGACGCCATCGACACCGCGGTCGATACCGTGGCCGCGCTTTCGGGCAATGGCGGCGTCTTCCTCACGGACGACAATGATCTGGTTGTCGGCGTCGTGGCCGGCGCCCAGGTCGGACGCGTGACCAGCTCGGGCGCGACGGCGCCGCACGTCGATCCGGCGGACGCCGACCTCGTCGACATTGTCACCGGCGCGACGGGCCGGGTTGTCCTCACATCGATCGCCGGAATGTTGACCACGGTGAACGCGACGATAGAGACCGACGTCCTGACCGCCACGGCGCCCGGCCTGATCTCGCTGGACACCAAGGTCAATGAGATCGTGGCTCGCACAACGGCCAACAGCCCGATTGAGATCCGCGAGTTCGACGGTCTCAACGCTGTGGATATCAACGCCGGCGCCAATGACGCCACGCTGACCGCCGGCGGATCGGTGACGGACAGCGACGCCATGGTTGATGTGCAGGCGCGGACCTTCACGGCCACGGTCAACGGCGCCGTCGGAACGGCCGCCCATCGCCTGCAGACGTCCGTGACGAACCTGAATGTCGACACTTCCATGGCCGACGGCAACCAGTGGCTCGATGAGACGGACGCGCTGGCTTCGTTGAACCTGAATGCCGGGACCGGCAACGTTAATCTGCTCGCAGGCGGAACCATCCTCGATGCCGACACGGACGCCGATGTCAGGGCGACCACATTGACCGTGGTTGTCGATGGAGCCTTCGGGGCAGGAACGACGGCGGATGACGCCATCGACACCGCTGTGACGCATCTGAACGTCGATACGACCCTCAACGGATCCAACGGCGATCAGTGGATCGATGAGGCGGACGGTCTGGCGACCCTGAACCTGAACGCCGGAACCGGCAATGTGACCCTGAACAGCGGCGGCTCCGTGACTGACGGCGACGCCCAGCCGGATGTCCAGGCCACGACGCTGACCGCGACCGTCGAAGGCGCGCTCGGCGCAGCCGGCGGCGGCGACAACAGCATCGATACCGCAGTGACCCACCTGAATGTGGACACGA
>JAYPEY010000014.1:0-8462 GCA_038126035.1 Verrucomicrobiales bacterium
GGTCAGAGGTCAGAGGTCAGTGGTCAGAGGTCAGAGGTCAGAGGTCAGAGGTCAGGGGTCAGAGGTCAGTGGTCAGAGGTCAGTGGTCAGAGGTCAGTGGTCAGAGGTCAGTGGTCAAACGACCGATTACTGATTACTGATTACTCCTTACCGGCCTCCCCCTCCCATCGCGGCCGGTCCGCCATCAGGAGTTGAAACGGAAACCATTCACTGAAGGCATGGGGCAGCGGGAATCCGTCCGGGACCTCGCCCTTGACGACGCTGTTGGCCGCGAATCGTCCCCACACGATCTCATCGCCCTCCCACAATTCGGAAACCAGCTTGCGGTCAAGTGTGACCGAGGTCAGATAGAGACCGCGAATCGGGTTCTGTTCGTGGATCGTGACGAAATCGTCGGCCAGGTCCCAGGTCAGGGAGACCGCGGGTTGATCGCCATACCAGGCCATCGCCCAGGGCACGTCGCACATGACCACCTCGTCCTCCTCGAACCAATCCGCCGCCTCGTGGATCAACGGCGGATGATAGGGGGGATAAACAAGCGGAGCCTTCTTCGGCGAAAAAAGCGACAGGATCAGCGGCAGCGATATCAACAGGCAGAAAACGCCGGCAACCATCCGCCGCTTCGGCGTGTAGGGCTCGGCGGCCTGGTCCAGCAGGATCGAAAACAACACCGCCCCAAACAGAAAGACCAGCGGCGCCAGTGGCGTCAGCAACGACGAGGCATTGCTCTCGCCCGCCGATCGCGTGAGCAGGGCCGCCGCCGCCAGCGCCGCCAAGGAGAAGACGACGAACATCCGCAACCGCGCGCAACTGGCGCGACTGAACGGCGCCAGCAGTCCGGCAAGAAAGAACGCCGTCATCCAACTCCCGCCGAAACGCGGCAGTTCGTCTTCAATCATCGGTCCCACGTTCTTCCAGAACTTGCTCCAATGCTCCACCAGTCCGACCTTGGTGAGATCGTGCGGCGAATCCAGGTTCCGGGGATTCAGGGAGCGCTGCAGCCGGTCGCCCGGAAAACGAACCGAGTCCTCGTTCAGCGCGAAGCCCGCCGCGCCAAGAGGCGCCCCGCAGACGGAGACATTGCGCGCCATCCACGGCGACACGGTCACGGCAAATCCCGCCAACAGGAGCGCGCAGGCCGCCCCGCGCCTCTCCTTCAACGACGCCCCGACAAACAAGATCGCCGGTGCCAGCAGCAGGGCGTGTCCATAGCGGGTCAGGGCCGCGCATCCAACAAACACACCCGCCAACAGGGCCAGCCCACCCACCCGGCTGAATCCGGCGTCCTTCTCATTCGCCCGCCGCTCCAGCGAGACCAGCAGATGCGCCAAGGCCAGAATCAACGCCATCGACAACATCGTCGGCAGTCCTGAAATGCTGATCCGCCAGAAAAACTCCGCGCCCCCCAGGGCGATCACGGCAATCCATCCGACCAGCGGATCGAACAACCGAGTCCCCAACAGATAGAGCAACACCAGACTGACGAGAAACAGCGCCTGATTCAGGATGGCGATCCGCGTCTCCGCCTCATGGCGCCAGAGCGCCGCCGGCTGTTCGTCGTCAAACGCCGCCAGCCGAGGAACCTCCATGTCCGGCCGGGAGACGCGAAAGAGAATCGACAACAACCAGGGATAGGCCGGCGGTTGGTTCAGGTCCGGAATCGGACCGCCCAACGGGTAGGCCTTCCCCCCGGAATGCTCGCGCAGGAGATGCAGGCTGAACGGCCTGACCCAATCCGTCTGAAACCCGCGCCCCTCCGCCAGGTTGCGCCCGACCTGCGCCGCGTCCATCGCCGCCGACTCTGAGAAGTTCTGAAACTGGCGCAGGTGGAACAGGAGGGCGATGACGACAAACACAAGTCCGGCCGCGAACAGGCGCACCAGCTTTGCGCCGCCCCCCTCCTCCATCGTGTGAATCCACTCCTGTAGGCGTGACATGGTTTTCGGGATGCGGGATACGGGATACGGGATGCGGGGCTGGATTCAGAAGCCCTCGAGGTGGTACTCGTGCAGTTTGCGGTGCAGTGTGCGGCGACTGATGCCAAGCGCCTTGGCCGCCTTGGTCCGGTTGCCTTCGTTCTCTTTCAACGCCTTCACAATCAGTTGCTTCTCGGCCTGTTTGACTGTCAGTTGATCCGATCCCAACAGCGGTTGATCCCCGCCGCCGACGCCCAGGTCGCCCGCCGTTTCGCGGATGTTGGCCGGGAGGTCTCGCATACTGATCGAATTCCCGCGACAGAAAACAACGGCATGCTCGATCGCCGTCCGCAGCTCCCGGACATTGCCGGGCCAGTCGTAGCCCAGCAACGCCTCCAACGCCTCGGGCCTGAAGTCCTCGACCGGCTTCCCGTTCTCATCGGCAAATTCCTTCAGAAAGGCCTGCGCCAACAAGGTGATATCACTGCCGCGGTCCTTTAGTTTCGGCAACCGCACCTCCACCACCTTCAAACGGAAATACAGATCCTCGCGAAAATCGCCATCCTTGACCATCTGGGCCAGGTCCTTGTTTGTGGCCGCGACCAGTCGCACATCGGCCGAAATCGTCTTGTTGGAGCCGACGCGTTCGAAGGTCCGCTCCCCGAGGAAACGCAGCAGCTTGATCTGCGTCGAGGCGTCAATCTCCCCGATTTCGTCCAGGAACAGTGTACCGCCCTCGGCCTGCTCGATGCGTCCGATGCGGCGTTCGGTCGCGCCGGTAAAGGAGCCCTTTTCATGGCCGAACAACTCGCTCTCCAGCAGCGTCGCCGACAGCCCGGCCGGATGCACGGTGACCATCGCCTTCCCCTTGCGCGGACTCAACTGGTGAATGGCCTTGGCGATCATCTCCTTGCCCGTGCCGCTCTCCCCCAGAATCAACGTGGTCGCCTTCGTCGGCGCCACCTGCTGCACGATGTCGAAGACCTCCTGCATCGCCGGCGACTCGCCGACCACGCTCTCCATGCCGAACTTCTTGTCCAACTGCTTGTGCAGCGTCTCGTTCTCGCTCTCCAGGTTGCGCCGCTTCAATGCGCGCGCGATCCGCAACTCCAGCTCATCGATCTGCAGCCGCCCCTTGGCGATGTAGTCGTCGGCGCCCTTCTTCATCGCCTCGACCGCCACCTCCTCGGAGCCGTAGGCCGTCATGAGAATGCAGATCGGCGGGTGGCTCAACGCCTTCGCTCGCGTGATCAGCTTCATGCCGTCGTCGCCCGGCATCCTCAGATCGGTCAACAACACGTCAAACCGCTCCTTCGCCAACAACTCCAGCGCCACGTCCGCATCCTCGGCCACGTAGACGTCATAACGATCCTCCAACGCCGCCCGCAATCCCTCGCGCGTCGTCTTCTCGTCATCCGCAATCAGTATCGTCGCATTTTCCATGATCTTCCCTTCAGCCAGACTTGTGAAAACGAACGCTTTTCGCGCAGGGCCAGGCGAAGGCGGACGCGCTCGTTCATTCCCTTCAATCGCCCTCCGTCCCGGCCGCAATCATCCGCGGCTGCGGTTCCCGGAGCGGTATCCAGATCCGAAACGTCGCCCCCCGCCCGGTGTGGCTGCTAACATCGATCAGCCCGTTGTGATCCCGCACGATCCGGTTCACGATCATCAGCCCCAGTCCCGTTCCCTTCTTCTTCGTCGTGTAGTACGGATCGAATATCCGCTTCAACTTCTCGTCGTCAATGCCCCCGCCCGTGTCCGACACCGTGACCCAGACGCCGTCCTTCGCCGTCCCCGTCTGCAGGTTCAATTCTCCGCCGTTGGTCATCGCCTGGATCGCGTTCTTCACCAGGTTCACCAGCACCTGCTTCATCTGCTCCGCGTCCATCCGCGCGTTCGGCAGCCGACGTCGCAGCTTCTCTTGGATCTCGATCCCCCGATTCTCAATCTCCGGCCCCAGCAACTCCACCACATCCTCCACCACCTTGTTCATCGAATGCGGACGGAGATTCGGCTGCGACGGCCGCAATGCCTGCAGAAATTGCGTGATGATATAGTCCAATCGCGTGATCTCCCCCTTCGCCACGTCCAGATAACCGTCCAGCTTGTCCACCACGTCCGACAACTCCCCCGACGACACCGGCTCCTCCAACCTCGCCGCGCCGCCGACCTCGACCGGCGAACTCCCGGCCCTCCGACGCAGCTTGCCGATCTCCCGCTCCATCAATTGCAGATGGATGTGCAGCGCGTTCAAGGGATTGCCAATCTCGTGGGCCACGCTGGCCGCCAACAGGGTCAGCGTCTGCACGCGCTCGCTCTCAATCGTCTCAAAGGTCTTTTGGCGCGCCTCCGTCGCATCGTGCAGAATCAACGCCCAGCCCGAAGCGCCGCTCCCCTCCGGGTCCAGCGGCGCCGCATAAAGCCTCAAGAAACGCCGCTTCGGATAGGAGACCTCCAATTCCCGCCGCAGGGTCCGCTCCCCGGCCTCCCAGGCCCGGGAGAATTCCCCCCAGTCAAGATCCGGCAGGTGCCTCCGGATCGGATCCCCCTCCGCCGCGTCGGGCTGCAACCCCAGCAACTCCGTGATCGCATGATTGTAATAGCTGATCCGACGCTTCGCATCGACCACCAACACCCCGTCCTCAATCGTGTTGAACAAGGTCTCCAGAAACTCACGCTCACGCGCCAGACGCTGAACCACCGTCTGCAGTCCGTCCGCATCCAAGCGGTCGATCCGTCCCAACACCTTGTCGAGAAAACTGGATTTCTGTGCGTTCATCACCTTTTCATGCGCCAAATTGACGCTTAAAGAGTAATGCAGGTTAAACCATCTGCAAGCCCTAAATCGCGTCAAATTGGCGCAGACTTAATGCTGAAACACCCCGCTACCTCCCCTCGCGAGAGCCCATTTGGAAAAGGCTTTAGGATATGCGCCTGCCCTTTCCTTGAACACAGAGCGCACAGAGGAAAGGAGGACCACAGAGAAGGGACTGTCTCAAAAGTCCAAAATCTTGGTAGATGCCAACGTGAGTCGGCTCATTTCAGATCGAATCCATGCCTGAGTGAATCCACCTTCCCCGTCCATTGATGCCCATGGGCCGACAAGAAATGACAAGGCTTTTGAATCATTCAGAATTGACCGCGTCCAACGACGCGTTAAGCTCCCGATTCCTTTAAGTCTGACCCGAAGCCTGAATTGTCACTTTAATTATGGACCAAAAACAAAACTCCCCGATGGCCGGCGGCGAAAACCGCCGGAAATTCATCCGCAAGACCGCCGGCGCCGCCGCCGTCGCCGCTGCGGTCAACCCGTTCAAGACGCCGGTTTACGGACAGAGCCAGGCCCCGTCGGCCAACGTGAAGGGCGCCAACAACCGCATTGTCATCGGCCACGTCGGCGTGGGCGGTCAGGGCGGCCGTCACGTGCGCGGCTTCACCGGCAAGCACAAGGAGAACAACACGATGTCCGTCGCGATCTGCGACGTCTGGGAGAAGCGCCGCGAGCAGCACAAGGCCAACGCCGAAAAGAACCAGGGCAACAAGGTCGAGATGTATGCCGACCACCGCAAGCTTTGCGAACGCAAGGACATTGACGCGGTCGTCGTTGCCACCGTCGATCACTGGCATGCCCAGTGCGCGATCGACGCCATGGAGGCCGGCAAGCACGTCTACTGTGAGAAGCCGATGACCCGTTACCTCGACGAGGCCTTCCAGGTTTACGACGTCGCGAAGAAGACCGGCAGAAAGGTGCAGGTCGGCTCGCAGGCCGCCTCGGACGCCAAGTGGCACAAGGCCGGCGAACTCGCCCGCGAGGGCGCGATCGGCCCGCTGGTCCTCGGTCAGGACTCCTACATGCGCAACGCCGCGGCCAAGGGCGGTGAATGGAACTACAAGATCGACCCCGACGCCCGTCCCGACAACCTGGACTGGAAGCGCTGGATGGGACCGATCAACCGCAAGACCGCCTTCAATGCGGACCACTACTTCCGCTGGCGCAAGTATCTCCCCTACTGCGCCGGCCTGCTGGGCGACCTGGCCCCGCACCGTCTGCACCCGCTGATGATCGCCTCCGGCAACCCCGAGTTCCCGAGCCGCGTCGTCTGCACCGGCACCCGCAAGATCTCCCTGGATCGCGACTGCACGGACAGCACCCAGATCCTCGCTGAATTCCCGAGCGGACTGGTCCTCCTGGTCACCACCTCCAGCGTCAGCGAATACGGCCTCGACAGCGTCATGCGCGGCCATCACGCACGCCTCGAATTCGGCGGCAACCGCGTCAACCTCATCCCGGAGCGTCCATTCGCCGATGAACTCGACCGCGAGGAGTTCACCAACCTCACCCCGGGCGAGGACGTGCTCGTGCATGAGAAGGACTTCGTCGACGCCATCCGCGAGAACCGCGAACCGAACTGCGGCATCGATCTCGCCATCCGCACCCAGACGGTCGTCTCCCTCGCGGAAATGTCCGAGCGCCTCAACGTGACCTGCCTCTTCGACGAGAAGACCCGCAAGATCACCACCGGCGAAGGCACCGTCCTCAAGCCGATCACCTACGGCACCCTGCCGCTCTCCTGAGCCGGCTCCCGTTTCCTCAAAAGGGCTTCGCGAAATGCGAAGCCCTTTTTTTGTGTTTCAACCCCATTCCCTGTGGCACGTTTCTGAAGCCCGCGGAGAACCTCCAATTTCACCCATGACGCCGCCAGACTTCCCCATCCCGCCTGCGGCGATGCTGCTTGTCGTCTTCCTGTTGATCATCGCAGTTCAATTCGCGGCCCTGGCCCGTTTCTACCGGCGCGTCGGTCAGGGGCAGGCGTTGGTTCGAAACGGCGTTGGAGGAACCCGGGTTTCCTTCACCGGCATGTTCTGCCTGCCGCTGCTCCACCGAACAGAATTCATCGACATCACCATCCAGCGGATCAATGCATCCTTCCGCGACGAGCAGTCGCTGACGACAAGGGACGGCGTCCAGGTGGAGGCGGTCGCCGCGTTCTTCATCCGGATCGCCCAGTCGCCGGAGGACGTCCTGCGGGTCGCGTCCACCATCGGAGCCGCCAAGGCCGGTGATCAGGAGGAACTTGAACGCCTGTTCCAGTCGCGCTTTGCCGAATCCCTGGCCGGCGCGGTCCGGGAATCAACATTTGAGGACATCGACCAGAGACGCGAGGCGTTTCGCGCCGACGTGATCCAGCGGATCGGATCGGACCTATCCGGATACACCCTGGAGAATGTGGCCCTCGACCACTTCGGAAAACGCGACTGGACGGCCGGCTGAGCCGGTCACCCCCGCACGTCGAAACACAACAGGACATCCTGATCCCGGAGGAACAGTCTTCCATTCACGACCACCGGATGCGCCCAGGCCTCCCGCCCGCTGCGGTCCGGTTGATCGAAACGCCCCTTCTCCACATAGCCGTTCGGGGTCGCTTCGACGAGGGCCACCGTGCCCGCGCGGCCCTCGCTCCGACAATAGAGATGCCCGTCCGCGTAGACCACCGCGCCCTTGCCCACGCCGCCCTCCGACCACAGGACATTGCCATTCGCGACATCCAGGCACTTCCACTGACCTCCGCCGCGTCCGTCGGAATGCCCGAAGACATGACGGTCGACCAGAACCACGCCGCCGTGATGATTGACCAGTTCCCGGTTTGCGTAGATCTGACGCGCGCTCATCCTGCCGCCTGAACCGCCGACCTGAAAGGCATTGCAGCCGACGCCATAGCCCGAGGTGACAAAGACGATGTTGTTATGGACCACCGGCGTCGGGATGACCGCGGTCTTGCCCGGCCGCTGCGCGCTCCAGACGATCCGGCCGGTCTCGGCATCGACGCCCGCCAGAACGCGCTGGGTCAACTGGATATACTGTTTGCGTCCGCCCAGATTGGCGATCATCGGGGACACATACTGCACCTCGTCCGTCCACTCGCGCGTCCGCCAGAGAGGCGACGCATCCGCCTTGTTCAACGCCAGCATCAACCCGCCGCGCCCCCCCGGCGAGACGATCAGCCGGTCCTCATCCACCAGGACGGATTCCGAGTAGTTCCATCGCGAAAATTGACCGGAGAAATCCCGCGTCAGATTTTTGCGCCAGACATCGCTGCCGTCGCTGACATTCAGGCAGACCAGGTCGCCGAACTGGCCCAGGGCATAAACACGATCGCCATCGACCGTTGGCGTGGATTTGGTCCCCTCGTAATTCCCGCCGGTGCGCCCAAGCGGTTGCGAACTCCAGATCTTGTTCCCGGTCGCCTCCTCGAAGCAATGGACCGCGCTGGCCTGCCCGCCGTCGCCCATCGTGAACACCCGTCCGCCCGCCACGGCCACGCTGGAGAAACCGCCGCCGCAGCCGTTGGCCTTCCACACCAGCGGAGGCCCTCCCGCCGGCCACTGCTTGGCCAACCCCTTCTCCGTCGAGAGTCCATCCCGGTTCGGACCACGCCACTGCGGCCAGCTGTGCTCCGTTGGAAAGTCCCCGCTCACCGCGACCGCGGTTGCGCCGCCTGCAGACGGTCCGCCGGACGCGCCTCCCTGCTCCATTCCCATGCCCAT
>JAYPEY010000014.1:8562-11453 GCA_038126035.1 Verrucomicrobiales bacterium
CCATTCCCATGCCCATGTCCATCCCGCCGCCATCGGACGCCCCGCCATTCAGCCCTTGCGCGGCCGGAGAGCCCGGGCCGTCCCCTTTTTTCGATTGCATGAACAGGAAGCCCCCGACGCCGGCGCCGACCACCGCGACAACGCCGACGATCGCCGCGATCATGAGCGTCTTTCCCCCGCCTCCCGGCGAAGTCGCCGCATGCGCCGACGGCTGGGGCTCCGACGGCCCTGCCTGTGGCGCTGCCGGCGCAGACGTCGGCGCGGAAGCGGTCAACGGCGCCGGCACCGTGATCTGGTTCTGGCAACCGGGACAGGCGATGGCATGCCCGATCCAGCTGTCATCGACCGTCATGTGCTGTTCGCAGTGAGGGCAGGCAAATTTGAAGTCGCTCATAAAGAAGGTGGATTCGGGCCATGGAAAATTGTCGCAAGCGGCCTGAAGCTAATCTGCCTCGATGTCTCTTTCAACTTCCGGAATTTCCTGTTTTGCGCGCGCCTCCGGCCGCCGCATTCGCCTCAATGCCATCCAGCCATTGTCACCTGCGCGTCCCGCCCTGCATCAGCTTCATCAGGCCCGACCGCGTCGGCTCCGCGTCCGGGTAATCCTTGGCCAACCTTCGGAAGGCATTGGCGGCGCGTTCAAAATCGCCGTTGATGGCGTGGATCTGAGTTACATCCGCCCAGGCCCGGGCGGAGGGATTGGTCAACGCCGTCCGTTCCAGCAACTGGATCAATTCCGGCAACCTGCCCGCGTCAAAGTAGATCTTGTGCATGGTCAACAGAAGCTGCTCGACCGGGATCGAGACCCGGATACGCGACTTCTTTGATGTGACGGATTGCAGGACACGCCGGGGGGGGCATCCCTTTTTCGTTTCATCCATGCCTCGACGATGTGCCGGACCGCGTCGCCCTTCCGCCCGTCCTCACGGGCAACCTGCGCGGCCAGATGCAGCGAGTCTGAATCCCGCCCGCCGGTCGCGAGATGACGGTCCAACATCGTCTTTGCGCGTCCCTTCTGATCCCGGCGGATGCGTCGGATCGCCTCCAGCTTGTTCGTGGTGGAGGAAACATAGGCCAGCGGACTGTACAACGGCGGGGTTGGCTTCGGATTGCCCAGCGTGATGCGTTTCGGCGCCCGTTCGATGTCGCTCACGCCCCGCAGGGCCCTGCGGACATCCCTGGCCTTCCTGGGATGACGTTTTCCGTAGTTTTCGAGAGTCCTGCGCATCTCGTCGAAGAGGAACTCCTTCTGCTGCGCAAACACCTTGAGATTGACGACCTCGACATCGTTCCGCCCCGCCTCGATCATCCTTCCCAAAAGGGCCAACGCCTCCATGTTTCGGTCATCCCTCAAATGATAGGCGACCGCCATCTTCACCGAGTTCCAGGCAAACTCGCGCGCATCGGGGTTCTTGTCGCGATAGCCTTCCCACGCGTTTTCCAATTTAAGAGAATCCGGGGTCTTATGGAAATCGGGAACCAGGGAATCAAGATGATACAGTGACCGGGATCGATAGGTGTCCGGAAACCGGAGGACCTGCGGCGGCAGGCCGAGAAAGTGAGGACTGCTCTGGACGCGGGCGAAATTCATCGGGGTGTAGAGCGCCGGGTTGGACCACCCCACGACCGCAGGTCTTGCAACCTCTCCGAAGAGGATCCTCTTGTAGCGTTCCACCGCCTGGGTCGTGTCGCCTTCCAACCGGGAGATCTCGGCCAGCTGGAATTCGCTGTATTGCGGGATCCAGTTCTCCCCGGTTCGGACCAGGCGTTCATACATCCTGCGGGCGCCGCCGTACTCCTTCGCTGAGAAGAACAGACTGGCGAGGGTCATGGTGTGGGACAACTTCGGATCCTCAAAGGTCTCCAACAACCAGTCGCCGGTCCTCACCGCGCGGGCGCGCTGCCCGTCCTTCAACAAAACCGCAGCCAACCCGGTTGCCGCCAGCGGCCCGAACTCCGTCCCCGCGCCAACATGCCGCTCCAACAACTTAATCGCCTCGGCGAGGCGGTCCGCCGATGAAAGAAAGAGCGCCGTGCGGATGCCAACCTCCTGGTCGCCGGGATCCAGTTTCAAATACTCCAACCCGGCCTCCGCGGCGAGGGCTGGATCGGCCGAGGTCTCGCGGACCGTGATCCAATCCCGTTTCAATCGCCTGTCTTCCGGCGAGGCCGTCATCAACTCCCGCCATCTGAGCGCGAGCTACCCCTGATCGCCCTTCGCCCGATAGACCCCGGCCAGGTCATAGACCAGTCCGCGCCGCGATTCCGGGTCCCCGCCCCACACCACTTCCGTCGCCGGATTCTTCGGCGCCGCCGGTGGCGCCCGGCCCGAGGCTCCCGAGCGGGACGGCGTCTGCGGCCTCAGGTAATTCGCCAGGGGGCGGCTGAACAAATAGGCCGTCAGTTGCGAACGACTCCCCAGAGGAATCGTCGCGACGCCGCCCGGCGAACGCGCCGGACCATCGCGCACGGCCGACCGCAGCAAGGTCAACAATTGCCCGACGGCATCGTCGTGCCGCCCCATGGCTGTCAACGTCCGGGCGTGCGCATAGCGCAGGCGGACATCGTCCGGCGCCAACCCGACCGACCGCCGCCGCAACTCTTCGGCCTGCTCCGGCATGTCGGCCTGTTCGAACAAGGTCGCCACCCGGGCCGTCATCCGGGGATCGTTGGGGTGTTTCTTGACGATCCTGCGCCAACTCCGCTCCGCATCGGCCCTGCGTCCCAGCTTCGCCTGGATCCTGCCAAGCTGCTCGTAATCCGAGTCGCTGGGATCGCCCCGTCGTTCGATCAGCGCGCGATGCCACGTCAACGCCCCCTGATAATCATTCAGGGCGATGCTCGTGCGCAGCAGCGCCTCCATGGCCCCCTCGGTGTCCGCGACCCGTTCC
>JAYPEY010000014.1:11553-55101 GCA_038126035.1 Verrucomicrobiales bacterium
CCCGTTCCAGCGTGGCGATCGCCTCCTTGTGTTCCCCGCCGGCGACCTGAATCTCGGCCAGTTCCACATAGGCCGCGAGCTTCTTCGGCGTCCGTCGAACGCGCTCCGAAAACTCCTCCGCCAGGGCCGGATAGCTCTGCTCCGCCTGCGCGATCCGGGTCAGTTCCCGCAAGGCCACCCGGCGCGAATCCGCCGTCGCAGCCATTTCGTACATCCGCCGGCAGGCCATCCAGGCTTCGCCATTCCTCCCCGCCTCGAGCAGGAGCCGGACCTCGTCCTCCACGTAGCGCGGCTCATCCGGCGACAGTCTTGCAGCGGCGCGAAATTCGCGCAACGCCCGCCCGGAGTCGCCGTGATCCTCCAGCAACTCCGCCAGTTCGACATGGGCCTCCGCATCATTCGGCGCCAGCGCGACGATCGACTCGGCGGCCTTGACGGCCTGATCGCTCTCGCCGACCCGCTCGTATAACCCGATCAATCTCCGCCAATGCTCACGCGCACGGGGCGCGTCCTCCACGGTCAGACGCTCCAGTATCGCGATGGCCTCCAAAGGACGCCTGCGCCGTGAGTAGGCATTCGCAAGCCCGGCCAGAAACACGGGATTGCGCGGCTCGGTCTCCACCCGCCGCAGATGCATTTCCAACGCCTTCGCCGGGTCGCCATGGATCTCGTAAAGGGCCGCCAACCGCGTAACGAGCGCGACATCGCCCGGATTCGCGGCCAACCCGGCCTCCCATTCCGCCATCCGCTTTTCCAGGACTCCCGTCGCCTTCAGGGCGCCCATCCATTCGCGTTCGGCGCGATTGCGCAAGAATCCGTTGTCCGAGCGTTCCGCCAAGGCAGTCAGGTGCGGCAAGGCCTCGTCCGGACGTCCCTCCGCCATCAAGGCGCGGGCCAACCGCAATCGAAGGTCCTCCCTGTCTGCCGAGTCACGCAGGATCAGCCGATAGAGGCTGATCGCATCCGCCCGGTGTTCGTTGGACTCCAACAGCGCCGCCAGTTCCGCGATCGCGTCCGGATCGTTGTCCGTCTTTGCCAGGCCGAGCAGACTCTCGCGCGCGAGGGCCGCCTCGCCGACACGAAACTGCAACGCGGCCACCCGCAGTTTCCACTCACGATCGCCCCGCAGTTCCAGGGCCCGCCCGTAGGCCCGGATGGCATCGCGGTCCATCCCCTGTTCTTCGAACCATTCCGCCAGCAGCGCATGATTCACGGCCTTCCGTCCCCGTTCGCCGGACGCCACCCGCATCCAGGCGCGTCGGGCCGCCTGCTCGTCGCCGCTTTCGAGAGGAAATTCCCCCAATTGGCGAATGTGTTCCATGTCGTCCGGAAACAACCCGATCAAGCGTTCGTATCCCCGCACGACGCCCTCCCTGTCGTCCCGCGCCCTGCGCAATTCCAACAGCCCCCGGTGCGTCGCCTCGTCGCGCGGTTGGCGTTCGAGCAACTTCAGGAACGCCTGTTCCGCCTCGAGCCCACGCCCCAGCGCGATCAGTGTTTCCGCCCGAAGCGTCAACCATTCCGCCCCCCCGCCTGCCCGGGCAAGCCGCGCATCGACATATTCCAACAGCCCCTCGAGATCGCCGCGGTCGCGATGGACCTCGATCAATCGCCGCTTCAGATCCTCGCGCAGCCAGTTCCCCGGGGCCGCCAACTCCATCGCCCGCTCATACGACGCGATCGCCCGCTCATGCCGGCCGGCCCGCAGTTGCGCCGCCCCCATGCCGCGCAGCGAAAGGCACTGGCGATAGGGATCCGCCTCCGCCAGGGCGACAATCCTTTCATGCGCATCGACCGCCTTGTCCCAGAGCTGATGGTCCTCATAGATCGCCGCCAACTCCAACAGCGCAAACAGGTCTTTCGGATTCTGTTCGATCAACCGCTCCCAGGCGGCGATGGCCTCTTCCCTCGCCCCCCGAAGCAGGTGAATGGAGCCCAGCAACCGGCAGGCCTCCGCCCGGCGATCCGGATCAGCAAGTCCCGGAATCGCCGCTTCTAAATGCCCGGCCGCCTGCTCCATCAGTCCGGACTGGTGACAAAGCCGCCCGAGAAGCGCCTGCGCTTCCGGCTTCCGATCCGGCTTGCCGGCCAGCCCCTTTTGCACCGCCTCAATGGCCTCCTCCGTCCTGAACTGCCGCGCCAACAGGCGTCCCAGGACAATGCCCGTCTCCGCCCCGTCT
Source organism: Verrucomicrobiales bacterium (assembly GCA_038126035.1). GTDB lineage: Bacteria > Verrucomicrobiota > Verrucomicrobiia > Limisphaerales > JAYPEY01 > JAYPEY01. Next base: position 13,734 of record JAYPEY010000014.1, read on the forward strand.
TTCTCGTTCGCGGCGGATCGCAGGCGAGCCTCCCACGCCGCCAGTCCCTCGTTCTCAGAATACCCCTGAAAAACCCGGTCGAACGCCTGTTCCTGAAACGGGTTGCGCAACAGGACCTGTTCGTAACGTTCACGGATCTTCCGATCCAGACCGATCTCCGGCGCCCCTTGGGCCGACGCGCGCCCCCCCATGAACGGCGACAGCGTCAGGCACAGGATCCCGAGCGCCAGATGCGGCAGGCGAGGTCGAGCCGTCGCCCACGGCGTTCCAGGATTCGTCATCGGCGCTTCTTTCGGATCCGGGTTTCTGGGTGATTCGTCATTCCGGCGCGTTTCTCGATCTGCCGCGCCGGAACGCCCTGCCGCGTCGCAAGCGGGGCCTTCCACCCGTTGAACGGCAAACTACGAGCGCCAGAGGAGCCGGTCAAAAGCAAAAGAGTCTGGAATGATCCCCGGATGGGTCCTAGATTGCCGAAGTCGCACTTGGATCTCAGAATAATCGTCGCATGAAGAACTGCCAGCCAGCCGGACCGAAACGCCTCCTGATCATCTTCCTTGCCTTCACGCTCGCCGCATCGGGCGTCTCCCAAACAACGGAGACCATCGACCCGAATCCCGTGCGGGGACGCTATTTCATCTCGCCCTTTGGCAAGGATGAATGGACCGGGAAGATCCCCGAGCCCAACGCCTCCCGGACCGACGGCCCCTTCAAGACCTTCGTCCGGGCGCGCAAGGCGCATCGCGACGACACCGTCCAGACCCGGATCATCGTCCGACAGGGCGTCTACCATTTCGCTGAACCCTTCGTTCTCGAGAAGATCGACTCCGGGTGCAGCTACGAAGCCTACCCCGGAGAGCGCGTCATTCTCAGCGGCGGCCGGCCGGTCCTGACCTGGACCAAGGTAACCAGATCGGCCTGGTCGGCGAGCCTGCCCGAGGTGCGTCGCGACCGCTGGGCCTTCAAACAGCTGCGGGTCGGCAACGAAATGCAGATCAATGCGCGCCATCCCGACTTCGATCCCAACAACCCCATCGAGGGCGGCTGGGCCCACGTCGAAGGCTCCGAGAAGAAGATCGGGAAGTTTGGCTCGTCGATCTCGAAGATCCAGAACCGCGGCGACTGGGTGGAGTGGTCCGTGTCGGTCCCGGCGGACGGAACCTACCGGATCCTGTTCCTGTATCAGGCGGCCAATCGTCGCTACGGCATCGCCGATGTCGGCGAGCGCATGTCGCTCTCCGTCGATGGCGGCGCGCCCATCAAGTTGAAGAACCTCAAGGACACCGCCCGCGCCGCGTGGGCCGAGGTCGCCTCCGCCACCCTGACCGAGGGCGCCCACATCCTTCGTTGGAGCAACGACGAAGGCGGCTTCCTGAACATCGACGCCCTGCTGCTCACCGACGACCCCGTCTGGGATCCGCTCAAGACCCGCGCGCCCGCCGCCGGCCGGGCGGCCGTCACGCATCAGGCCGAGATCATTGAAAACCACGGCTGCCAGGAGATCGTCATCCCGGAATCGCGCACGCCCGCCTCCCGCACGGCGTTCAAATTCAAGTTTGGCGACATCCCCGGCGTGGCGCAATCCATCGCCCCGGAATATCACGTCTTCAACGGCGCCGGCGCCGGAAACACGATTCTCTACCAACGCGGACTCGACCCCCGCACCCGGACGGTCGGGGTCGAGGCCGGCAGCAACGCCTCGCAGGAAGTCCTCCCCGGCAACCGCTTCTTCGTCAGCAACATCAGGGAAGGCCTGACCAGCCCCGGAGAATGGTATCTCGATACCCGGAGAACCACGCTCTATTACTGGCCCAAGGCCCTCGACTTCCAGCAGCAGGGCGTCGTCGCGCCGTTTCTCGACCGCATCGTCCATATCAAGGGCGATCCCTCCAGGAACGAGTACGTCGATTCCGTGACCATCAAGGGCATGACCTTCATGGACACGACCTATTCCCGGAATTTCAACCCCTACCTCCCCGTCGATGCAGCCCTCTGGTTGAGCGGCGCCAAGAACTGCGTGATCGAGGGCAACCGGTTCATCCACCTCGGCGGCAACGCCGTCCGCATCGATGAACAGAGCGTCGGCAATGAGATCGTCGGCAACGAGATCGGGCACACCGGCCAGGGCGGCGTCGTCCTGCTCGGCGACAACAAATCGCAACCGAAGAAGACCCTGATCGCCGGAAACTGGATGCATCATCTGGGGACGATCCTGAAGCACGTCGCGGGCGTCTACTGCGTCAGCGCCGGCGAGACACGGGTGTCGCACAACCTGTTCGAGGAACTCCCCCGCTACGCCATCTCCTTCAAGAGCCTCAATGCGCGAAGCTATTCCCACGGCAACGTGGCCGAATACAACGAGATTCGCCGCACCTGTCTGGAAACGGCGGGAGGGGCCGCCATCGAGACCTCGGGACCGCACAAGATGGACACCGGCAATGTCATCCAATACAACCGGATCCATGACACCGTCGGCCTGACCTGCAACGCCGAGGGCGAATTCCAGAAACCCTTTCTGAGCTGGGGCATCCTGCTCGACGCCTACTCCAGCGGGACCGCCGTCGTCGGCAATGAGGTGGTCGGCAACGCCCAGGGCGGACTCTGCATCACCGGCGGCAGGAACAACCGGATCGAGAACAACGTCTTCGCCAACGGCCTCAAGCACCAGGTCCTCTTCCGCGTCGACGCCTCGGCCGACAAGAACAGCTTCATCCGCAACATCCTGCAATACACGTTGATCGAAGGCGATTTCATCGGCGCAACCGGCCGCTGGTCGCCGAAGTTTCTCAGCCTTTGCGATTACAACATCTACTGGCAGACGGAGGGCGTCGGTTACCTCAGTTCGGCCACCAAGGCTCTGACCCCCCTGGGCAGTTTCGCCAAGTGGCAGGCCGCCGGATTCGACAAGAACTCCGCCATCCAGGATCCGGGATTCGTCGACTCCCTGAAGAACAACTTCACCCTCACCGCGGGCTCGCCCGCCTACAGCAAGATCAACTTCCAGGCGCTCCCCTACGAGAAGATCGGACTGCCGGGCTTCGATCGCGCCTGGAAGAAGGAGCCCTGAGCCCGCGCCGCTCCCCGCCACGGCCAACCGCCACGGAGAGCCGGGACGTCCGAACACATGCCTCACGATCTCGACATCGCCGACGCGCTGCTGTCGTTCATCATCTTCGTGGTCTCGGTGACCCTGCATGAGGCGGCCCACGCCTGGGCGGCTCTCAAGGGCGGCGACCCCACCGCCTATCACGGCGGGCAGGTCACCATCGATCCCACGCCGCACATCCAGCGCGAACCCTTCGGCATGGTGGTCCTCCCCCTGCTCTCCCTCTTCCTGATCGGTTGGCCGCTGGGCTTCGCCAGCGCTCCCTACGATCCCATGTGGGCCGTGCGCCATCCTCGTCGCGCGGCCCTGATGGCCGCCGCCGGCCCCGCCGCAAACCTGCTCCTGCTGATCGTCGCGGCGCTCGGCATCAAGGCCGGAATGATCGCCGGCCTCTTCTACGCCCCGGATTCACTGAGCTTTGGCCACATCGTCGGCGCCGAAGGCAGATTCGCATCCGGAATCGGCTACGTGTTGGGCATGGGCTTCTGCATGAACCTGCTCATGTTCGTCTTCAACCTCATCCCGCTCCCTCCGCTCGACGGCAGCGGCGTCGTCATGGGATTCCTTGATGAGGAAACCTCCGAGAAATACCTGACCGTCATGCATCAACCCGCCTTCACCATCATCGGCATGCTCCTGGCCTGGAAGCTGATCGCCTTCCTCTTCTCCCCCGTCCTCCTCTTCGCCATCGGCCTCCTCTACCCCGAATCAAATTACCGGTGATTCGAAAGGCGGGGAGGCTCTCGTCCTCCCACTCGTCCTCGTCGATCCGGGATTCGGAACAAGATCTGGAAATCGCCCCCGCCTATTTCGCCGTCATGGCGGCTTCGATCGCCGCGGTGGGGTCTTCATGCGCGCTGACGCTGCTGATGAGCCCGGCCCGATCAACGAGCCACATTGCAGGAATGCCTTCGATGCCCAGATTATCCGCCAATTTCGTGATCCAGCCGTCCTTGTCGTAGGCGACCGGCCAGACGATCTTCTCTTCGCCGACAGTCCGCTGAAAATCGAGTTTCTTGGCGTCCAGGCTGAGCCCGAGGATCTCGAAGCCGGCATCCTTGTGCTTCGCGTAGGCCTTTCGCAATTGGGGCAGTTCCTCGATGCAGGGACCGCACCACGACGCCCAGAAATCGATCAACACCACCTTCCCCTTCAGCTTCGCCAGGTCGATCTCCCGCCCGTCCGACGCGGTGAACTTCAATTCCATGCGTTTGCCGACCGGAGCCGCCTTCAGTTCTTCGAAGGTTGCTGCGGCCGGCGTGGGCGCAGCGTTTTTTTCCGGCGTCTGGGTGGGCGCGCCGGCCAGCGCTTCCGCCCGTTTCTCAGCCAACCGATTCAATTCCTCCAGCTTCCCCGTCGCCTCCTTTTGCAATGCCACGACCTCCGCCCGGGTTTCCTCCGAAAGCTCCACCGCCAGGACCTCATCCAACAGTTGCAACGCATGCGAAATGTCATCTTTTCTGGGAATCGAATCAGAAACCAACCCCTCGGCCGCCGTGTGCAGCAGCTCGTAGACCTCCGTCCGTCCGGGATACTCCTGCATCAGGCGACGGGCCTGCCGCTCCAGCTCCTTCAACATGCGTTCATTCGACTCCGGACTCCGCTTCTCCAGCGCCGACCGCATCGCCCCATCGAGTCGATACCGAAACAGTTTCTCGGCGTCGTCGCCGACCAGCGAGGTCTCCAATTCCCGGATCCGGTCCTCGTGCGCCGTCAGCCCGTGTTCCACGGCAATCCTCAGAAACTTCAGCTCCAGGTCCGACGCCTTCGACGCCATGGGGTGCTCTGGAAAGTCCTTCCCGAATTCACGGGTCATCCCGGCCGCCTTGGCCGCCCGGGCGCCATTGTTGCGCTCCCACTCCGCAAACACCTCGTCCGAGGGCGGATCGTTGGTCCACGACGGCGGCGGCGCGATCGGCTGCGCCTGCGCCACCACGGCTTCCCAGGCCGCGTTGGCGCGCTCCATCTCCTCCTCCTGCCGGACCGTCTCGGCGCTGACCGGCGGCTTCGGCGGATTGGGGTTGTATCCCTTGCCCGCCCGGGATGGCGTATCGAAATCACATCCGGCCACGAGCATTCCCATCGTCGCCGCCGTCAACCAGACTGTCCCTCTTATTCGCATCGTCACTGCCCTTCCGTCTTTGCCGCCTCCGCCAACGCTGCCTCCAACCGGCTCAACGCCAGCTGCACGCGCAACGGATTGTCCGGCGAACCAAAATCCGCGGCCCGCGCATCGTCAACGGGATTTTCCCGCGCCCGGACCAACGCCCGACGCATGGTCTCTCCATCATCGATCGTCAATTTCCCATCCAGCCTCCCCGCCTGTTCGGCGCGCATCACCGTCCGGGAAAACTCCAGCAACGGCGCGCAGGGCTCCAGGCAGGGAATCACGCTCTTGTTCTCCTCGCCGTCCTCGTCCAATCCCGGAGCCGACCACAATCGACGCTTGAGGCAGTTGTCCGGCGCGCAGACCGTGCCCACCGTTTCGCCCACCAACGCATCGTCCAACAGTTGGGTCAACCGATACATCCCCGTCTGCCGTCCGGTGAATTCGCGATAGGAGGTCGCTTCGACGCGCCCCGCCCGGACCGCGGCCCAATCCGCCACCGCGCCGGGATAAAGATGATTCAATGCCTCGACCAGGGCCGCTTCGTCCGTCGCCAGACAGATCCAACCGGAACGGAGATCGGGGCTCGCCTTCAGCGGCCGGAACGCCCCGCTCTCCGAAAACCTGGCCAGGTCCCGCAATTCCGGGACAGACAGCCGCCGCAGGCCTGAGGCGTCCGCCTCCCGGTCTGCGACATGCCGCAGCTCAAATCCCGCATCCACCCGCCGCGCCAACGTCTGCGCAACCAGCGTCTCCGCCGCTACAAATCCGCCAAATTCCCGCGCTGTCCGGTCGTCGTGTGAACCCATGGGTTCACAACGTAACCGATACCGGCGAATTGCAAAACTTTTTGCCGTCCAGCTTTTCTGCGTCCGGCGCGCCGCCCCGTTCTCCCGCCAGTATCGCCACGGTCTCCGCAATCTCCAGCAGATCGAACGGCTTCGAAAACACCCGGACCGCCCCCCATCCGGGACGCCTGAAACAGATCCTCCTCCTGATCCGCATTCAACGCTCCCGAAACCGCGATAACCCGGGCCTCCGGAAACTCCTGACGCAACTCATGAATCAGATCCAATCCGTCCATCCCCGGCATGAGAATGTCCGTGATGATCACGTCCGCGCGAACCTCCTTGTTCAAGTTCAATGCCACGACTCCATTCGCGGCTCCTTCCACCTGATGCCCATCTTCTTCCAGGACAAATCGCAACAACTCGCGAATATGGGCTTCATCGTCCACTACAAGCACTTTGGCCATATGTTCTCCAGGTTGAGGGTTGATTGTCTTGTGGACCGAAATTGTTGGCAATTTTCGTGCCAACGTCCCTCGCCTCATGACGAATAACGGAGAAAATATCCCAATTGCCAATTGACGCGGAAACACCCTCAAAGTTCAACTCGGTCAACTCCCCAGAATACCCATGAGAAAATGCCTTTTCCTCCACCGTAGCGCGGCCGTCCCGGCAGCGGGTTACAGCAGCGTCTCGCCGCTAGAATCGGGCGACCGGGCGGGGACGCCCGTCGAACCAGCAGAGGCGCCCGTCGCATCCCTCAAACTCCCGATCGCCGCCGGCCTCACACTGGTCCTCACCGCGCTCCTCTCGATCACCGTCACGGCCATAGCCGAACTACCGCAGATCGACAGCGTGGAGTTCCAACCCTTCGCCTCCTCCACCGAACGCGTGCTGGAGGCCCTGCGTTTCGTCGGCGCGCCTTTGGCCACGGAGGACGAGGCTGCCGTCCGCGCCGCCCTGCGCGAGATCGATCAGGCCGGCGCGGTGAAAAAGATCCAGTCCGTGCTGGACCGCTATTGTGTGGCGGGGGTGCACATCAATCCCGAAAGCCGCGTCAAGGTGCAGGAGGGCCCCGCCAAAAAAGAACTGGTGCAGCAGGGCTGGCGGACCTTCCTGGTCAAGGTCCACAATGAGGCCGGCATCACGCCGATCCTGAAGGCCGTGAGCCCGAACGCCCGGCCCCAATACAAGCGCAGCCGCAGCTCACCCGAGCCCAAGCTGGAGATCACCGCCGCCGATGTCGCCCATCGCTTCCTCGACATCGCCATGTTCAACAACCGCCCCCTCAAGCCCGGCCTTTCCGGACTCGAAGCGGAATATCGCATCATCCAGCTCTACAGCCGCGACGTCGGCCGCCGCGAGGCCACCCTCGCCTTCAATGTTGGCCAGGGCACCCAGGACCTCGGCTTCCGCAACGAGGTCGCCATCCTGTTCAACTGCGTCCCCGCCGTCAGCGTCTCCCTCGGCGTCAAGGACGTGGACGGCAGGCCCACCTCCGCCGCTTTCGTCATCCGCGATTCCCATGGTCGGGTCTATCCGAATCCAGCCCGCCGCCTGGCCCCCGATTTCTTCTTCCACGACCAGGTCTATCGCGCAGATGGCGAGACCCTGCTCCTCCCGCCCGGCGAGTATTCCGTCACCGTCACCCGCGGCCCGGAATACCTCGTCCAGACCAACCAATTGACCGTCAAGGAAGGCGTCGCCAGCCAACGCGCGGACTTCCAACTCCAGCGCTGGATCCACCCCGCCAAGCGTCAATGGTTTTCCGGCGACCACCACGTCCACGCCGCCGGTTGCGCCCACTACGAGAACCCCACCGAAGGCGTCACGCCCGCGGACATGATGCGTCACATCCTCGGCGAGGATCTCAATGTCGGCTGCGTCCTCAGTTGGGGGCCCTGCTGGTATGCGCAGAAGCAATACTTCGAAGGCAAGGTCTCCGCGCTGTCGAAGGGCGACCACCTCATGCGCTACGACGTCGAGGTCAGCGGCTTCCCCTCCTCCCACGCCGGCCACCTCTGCCTGCTCCGCCTCGAAGAGGACGACTACCCGGGGACCGAGCGCATCGAACAATGGCCCAGCTGGACTCTGCCCGTGCTCAAATGGGGCAAGGAGCAGAACGGCGTCGTCGGCTACAGCCACAGCGGCTGGGGACTCGCCCTGCCCGACTACGCGCCCGACGGCAGCCGCATCGAGATCTTCCGCCGCAAACCCGGCCCCCGCGGCCGCGCCGCCGACACGCTCCCCGACTACGCCATGCCCCGCTTCGACGGCATCGGCGCCAACGAATACGTCGTCACCGTCGCCCACGATGTCTGCGACTTCATCTCCGCCGTCGACACCCCGGCCATCTGGGAATTGAACATCTGGTATCACACGCTCAACTGCGGCTTCCGCGCGCGCATCAGCGGCGAAACGGATTTCCCCTGCATCTACGGCGACAAGGTCGGACTCGGACGCATCTACGTGAAACTCGACAAGGACCAGCCCCTCAACTTCGACAACTGGGTCCAGGGCCTGAAGGCCGGCCGCAGCTACTGCGGCGACGGCATGAGCCACATCCTCGACTTCAAGGTCGATGACGTCGCCGTCGGCGAACCCGGCTCCGTGGGCAGGATCAGCCAGCTCAACCTCGCCAAGCCCGGCAAGGTGAAGGTCAGCTTCGACGCCTCCGCCCTGCTGGCTCCGAAGCCCACCGCCGAAACCGAGCGCATCCGCAAATCCCGCCTCGACGCGAAACCCTACTGGCACATCGAGCGCAGCCGCATCGGCGCCACCCGCAAGGTCCCGGTCGAAATCGTCGTCAACGGCCAGGCCGTCGCCCGCAAGCAACTACTCGCCGACGGCAAAACCCGCCCCATGAGCTTCGACATCGACCTCACGCATTCCAGCTGGGTCGCCGTGCGCATCCTGCCCAGCGCCCACACCAACCCGGTCTTCGTCGAGGTCGGCGGGCAACCGATCCGCGCCAGCCGCAAAAGCGCAGACTGGTGCATCAAGGCCGTCGACACCTGCTGGGAACAAAAGAAGAACCGCATCCGCGAAGACGAACGAACCCAGGCCAGACTCGCCTACGGCCGCGCCCGCAGCATCTACGAAAAGATCAAACTGGAAAGCGTGGCGGATTGAGGCGGAGAATTCCGGTGTAGCTGAATTGAAGAACGATTCCCGAGAATCCCGGCAGGAACGGAGTATCACGGAAAATCGACTTGTTGATAAATTGTTCGGCATCGCATGACTACCGCACGTTCACTTGGGCTTGGACTTTCAGTCGGATTGTTCGCTGCTATCCTTGCGATTGTTGGCGAGTTACTCGGCTGGTTCAATTGCATCAGCGCATGGTTTGTCGAGACAGTGGTCTTGAGCGTTGTGTCGCGTCGTTCCCGCGCTGTTACGATCGGGAGCAGTGCGCTTGTTGCCTACATTGCCATCATCTCGCATGTCATCATTCAGGGTCAGATCAGCGGTCGTTGGTTTTCAGACGATTGGATGCCAGTGTTTGCGTCTTTCTTCTTTTTTGTGGCGCTTCCTTTCTTGTTTGCCGGGGCTCTTGATATGTTTTCTTTGCGACATGCTCGAGCTAATGCCGACCGAATGAAGCATGCCTTTGATTGATCGGGGAGAAGGGGGCGACCCCATCAAATCCATACCTGCATGAATCCGCCTTCGCCGTCGTTGCAGCGCGACAAGCCGGCCCGTCAACCGCGACGGGCCTTTTCCAAGCCCCTTGCGTTTTGCGTCCCCGCCGGATTGCGCCGTCAGCCTGGCCTTCGGACAATTCCCCCTGCCGACGGGCGTGACATCGCGCCAGGTCCCCTCCGCCGGAGGGGATATTCACCGCGAACGCCAAGCGTTGAGCGGCGAATCGGGGTGGGTCCGCCCGGACTTGCAACGCGCGCCCAGCCTTCCCCTTGCCTATGCCGCCGCTACGCGGCTCGAAGTTTCCTCCCTCCCAAACCGTGCCCTCGTTCCTCGGACACGGCTGTTCATGTGACGCCGCTCCGCGGCTGACCTGCGCCCCCATGCATTTTCCCTGTCACCTTTTCGTCGCATCCGGCCACCTGATGAGCAACGATGAATGCCACCGAGAACGCCATCATGCCGGAAACCAGCGACAACCAACTGCTGGAGCTTTGCCTCGCCGGGGACCGCGACGCCTACGGCCAGCTGGTCGAACGCTACCAGGGGCTGGTCTGCTCACTGACCTACAGCGGCTGCGGCAACCTGGCCCAGAGCCAGGACCTGGCGCAGGAGACCTTCATCACCGCGTGGAACAAACTCCGCGACCTGCGGGAGCGCGACAAGTTCAAGTCCTGGCTCTGCGGCATCGCCCGCAACCTGATCGCCAACGCGAGAAGACGCCAAAGCCGCGCCGCCACCGAAGGGGCCATTCCGATGGCGGACGTTCCGGAGCGCGCCGACACATTCCCTTCGCCCAGCGACCGGGCCATCTCCGATGACGAGGCGGAATTGGTCTGGCAGTCGCTCGAGGAGATCCCGGAAAACTACCGGGAGCCGCTGGTCCTGTTCTACCGCGAGGAGCAGTCGATCGAACGCGTCGCTGAGGCCTTGGATCTTTCGCAGGACGCGGTCAAGCAGCGCCTGTCCCGCGGGCGCAGGCTGTTGAAGGAGCGCGTGGCGTCGCTGGTGGAAAGCGCCTTGAGCGGCAGCCGCCCCGGCAAGGCATTCACCATCGCCGTGCTGGCGGCCCTGCCGAATCTGGTCCCGCAGGCCGCCATCGCCGGGGTCGCGGCCACAGCGGCCAAAGGCGCCCCTGCGGCCAAGGCCGCCGCCGCTTCCGCAGGCTTGGGCGGCGCAGTCTTGGGCCCGGTCATCGGTCTGGCGGGGGCCTCGTTCGGCGTGCGCGCCGGCATCAACGCGACCAAATCCCCGCGCGAACGGCGCTTCATGATCCGGGTCGCGTGGCTGGCCATGGGCCTGGCCGTCGCCTTCATCCTCGCCCTGCTCGCCGTGACGCTGTTCGGCCGAGACCTCGCCCGCGCCAACGCCGCGCTCTATGCCGGGTTGCTCATCGGCATCATCTTCAGCTACGTGATCGGGCTGACATCCATGATCGCCTGGGTCAACCGACGACAGATCCGGATCCAGAAGGAGGAAGGGACCTACATCGAGCCCAGGGCCGTCATCGGCAACCAGCCGGGCGAACTGACCCGGGGAGGCGTCTACGGCAGCTTCGGAGGCGGCATTGCCGGCGCTTCAGCCTGGCTGTATGTCCTGGCGTTTCGGGTCGGGGATTGGACGGGACTTGCCTTGACCGCCGCCTTCACCGGGCTGGCATTTTGGCTCAGCGTTCGAACCTGTCTCAAGAAGCCTGACAGGTATTTCGCGGTCCTCATGACGACCTTCGGCTCCATTGCCGCGTTCACCCTGGTCCTGCTCAACTGGAGATGGCATCTGTGGATGGGCCACCAGATTCCCCACGAAACCGCGAATCACTACACGCGCTGGGGCATGAGTCTCCTCCTGCTGGTCATCTATGGCTCCGTCCTGATCGGCTCGGCGTTGAATCCCAATCTGCGCCGCCGCGGGCAACAAAACGACGGGCAGCGCCCCTCCCGGGACGAGGCGGGTCACTGAAACGGCGCCGCGTGCGTCTGGCTCCTTCTCCGGTTGGTGCCCTTGTAGCCGGGATCCGCATAGACCTTCTCGTATTTTGAGGCCCGCTCGGTCCTCGTCGATTCGCCCTTGTCGCGGGTTGCGCAACCCGACAAAAGGACCAGGCAGCCGCCAAACACCAAGACCGCAATCAAAGAGTTCACGGTAGATTCACTTCGTCGCATGGGACTGGCATACATCGGCCCCGCCGGTCAGCACAACCCCAATCGCGCCAGGGCCATTCCGCCGTCAATTTTCTTCCAACAACTCGTTGACAAGCCGCCCGCATCCGCTACGATCACCCGCTCTCATAATCCGAATTTACCTATGGCTAACACGAAATCGGCTCAAAAACGCATGCGCAGCTCCGTCAAGAAGACAGAGCGCAACCGCTCTGAAAAGACGCGCGTCCGCACCGCCCTGAAATCCGTCAAGACCCTTGCCTCCGAAGGCAAGAAGGACGAGGCGGCCGCGGCCCTGAAAAACGCGGCTTCCGTCCTGGACAAGGCCGCCAAGCACGGCGTCATCCACAAGAACACCGCCTCGCGCCAGAAGTCCAAACTGGCCCATGCAGTCAATTCCGCGGCTGCCTGAGCGCGCCCCGCGACTTTCAAGGCGTCCCGCTTTCACGGGACGCCTTTTTTGTGCCCGCATTGCCTCCGGTCCGCATCCCGCATCCCGCATCTCCATGGCCGATCTCGAACTGACCGAGAAACTGCTGCTCAAGCTCGGCGGTTGGGAGGCCATGAAGCGCGCCCGCAGTTACTGGCGCGAGGGCAGGGTCCTCAGCTCCGACTGGAAGCCGCCGTTGCTCAAGGGCGTTCTCCAGGCCGGTTCGACATCCTATCAATCCGGCCTCGTCATCAGGAACAGCATCGATGCCGAGAACCTCTGCCGCTGCAAGGAATCACGCAACTGGGGAACCATCTGCGCCCATTCGCTCGCCATCGGCATCCACGCGATCAAGGGCGATTTCAAACTGGAATCAAAGGCCCTTGACTCCGGCAGCGCTGCCCGCCCCGAAGAACTCGAATCCGCGTCGCCCCAACGCAATCCGGAGAAATGCCTCGACCGCGCCGACGCCGCGGCAACCGGAGCCGAACCGCTGCAGATCTTCGTCATTCTGCCGCCCAACTTCGAACGCGCCGTCGCGGCCGACAAGGTCATGGTCTATTTCGAAGGCGGTTGGGATCGGGGGCGACAACCGCTCAACACCCTGCCGATGGACGCGGCCTTCCTCATGGACGAAGGCGATCTGCGCCTCCTCGACGCCATTGAGGAACTGGCCGAGGGCGAAACGCCCGGCATGCTCATGCTTCGGACATCACAGTTCGCCGACCTGCTCTCCGGCCTGCGCGACCACCCGCGCATCGCCATGGGCAAGGACCGCGACCTGCGCGTGATCGACGCGCCATTCAAGACGCCGCTGGCAGCCAGCCTCAAGCCCAACGGCGTCATCACGCTCGAGGCCGGACGAAATGACGCCAACGCCATCCCCCTGCCCGGCGAACGCATGTGGCTGTTTGACGGCGATGAGTTTCGTCCGTTGGACGTCCCCAGAACCTGCGCCGACGCCATGAACGGGCCGGTCGTCATTCCCCGCGCCGATGTGCCCCGCTTCCTCAACGCCGACTGGCCGGAACTGGCCGCCAAGTGCGAACTGACCTGCGACTTCAATCCCGGTGATTTCTCCATCGACACCCTCGCCCCGCAATTCCTGCTCAGCCTGCGCGGCACGCTCCACAAACTCGAGGCCCTGCTCCAATGCCGCTACAACCAGCGCGTTTTCACACTCGGGGGCAGTGAACCAATGGAGGAGATCTGGCTGCCCGATCCCGACCATCCCAGGAACTACACCGCCCGCGATCCCGGAGCCGAGCATGCTGCGCTCCAAAGCCTCAGGTCCGCGGGCTTTCAGGGCCCCAACCGCAAGGGCCGCCTCGAACTCATCGGCGAACCCGCCATTCTCTCCTTCTTCGGACGGCTCTATCCCCGGCTGGAGAAGGAATGGAAATGCGAACTCGAGGGGACGCTGGAACCCGCGGTGGACCGCATCGACCGGATTGAACCCGAATTCCAGATCGTGCCCTCCGGCGAGAACTGGTTCGACCTGAAGATCGATTTCCAGTCCGGCTCCGGCCAGCGCTTCTCCCCGGCCGACATCCAGCGACTGCTCCTTTCCGGCGGCGGGCACACCAAACTGCCAAACGGCCGCAACGCCGTCCTCGACACAGGCGCCGTCGAGGAACTCAATCAGGTCCTGCTCGATTGCGAACCCGACCAGATCGACGGCGGCTACCGCATCGACGAACGCCAGGCAGGCTACCTGGCGGGGACGCTTTTCCGCATGGGCTTCGAGAACATCGCCGCCCCGCAGGAATGGCGCCGCCGGGCATTCGAACAGACCGGCGAGGCCGACCTCGCCCCGCCGCCCCTCGGCGACCTTGCAGAGGTCCTTCGACCCTACCAGAAGCACGGCGTCGGCTGGCTCCACTTTCTCCGGACGAACGGCTTCGGCGGCATCCTCGCCGACGAAATGGGCCTCGGGAAAACGCTGCAGACCCTGGCCCTGCTGCGCGCCGCCGCGCTGGAAACAAAGAACGAGAAACGCCGCCCCTCGCTGATCGTCTGCCCCACCAGCCTCGTGGCCAACTGGATCTCCGAAGCCGCCAGGTTTACCCCCGGGTTGAAGTCGCTCAAACTCCACGGCCCCCATCGCCACGCCGACTTCGCCCGGATCCCGGAATCCGACCTCGTCGTCACCAGCTACGCCCTGGCCCGACGCGACCTCGAACAATACCGGAAACACGAGTTTGATACGGTCGTGCTGGACGAAGCCCAGCACATCAAGAACCGGCAGACCCAGAACGCCAGGGCCGTCAAGGCCGTCCGCGCCCGGAACCGGCTCGTGCTCACCGGCACGCCGATGGAGAACTCCGTGCTCGACCTCTGGTCCATCTTCGACTTCCTCCTGCCCGGCTATCTGGGCTCGGCCAGGGATTTCAAGGACCGCTACGAGATCCCCATCACGCGCGACAAGGATGCCAGGACCCGGGACCGCCTCGCGCGCCGACTGCGCCCCTTCGTCCTGCGTCGCCTGAAGACAGAGGTCGCCAAGGATCTGCCGGACAAGATCGAGCAGGTCTCCTACTGCGATCTCACGCCGCAGCAGGCCGCTGTCTACGAGCAGATCCTGACCTCCAGCCGACAGGCGATCCTCCAGGCCGATGAGAAGCAGGGCTCCGCCAAGGGCCGCATGGTCGCCCTGCAGGCCCTGCTTCGCCTCCGTCAGATCTGCTGCGACCTGCGTCTGCTCGACCTCCCCGAAACCAACGACGCCGAGGCCTCCGCCAAGCTCGACCTGTTTGCTGAACTGCTGGAAGAGGCCGTCGATGGCGGCCACCGCATCCTGGTTTTCAGCCAGTTCGTCAGCATGCTCAACCTCCTGCGCGAACGCCTCGACGCCGAGGAAATCCCCTTCTGCCAACTCGACGGATCCACCCGCGACCGAAAGGCCGTCGTGGACCGGTTCCAGCAGGACGCGTCCATCCCCGTCTTCCTGATCAGTCTCAAGGCCGGGGGCACGGGGCTCAATCTGACCGGGGCTGACACGGTCGTGCACTTCGATCCCTGGTGGAATCCCGCGGTCGAGGACCAGGCGACCGACCGCGCCCACCGAATCGGTCAGAAACGCGTGGTCACCAGCTACAAACTCATCGCCCGCAACACCGTCGAGGAGAAGATCCTGAGCCTCCAGAGCCGCAAACGCGACATCGCCAAGGGCATGCTGGGCGATGAAACAGCGTTCGCCGAAAGCCTCAGCTGGGAGGAGATCAAGGGCCTTTTCGACTGACGCGCGACTGCGCGCTTGCCACGCCCTCCGTTTTTCCCATAGTCCCCGCCTTACCAAGATGTCGACCAAACTCTACGTGGGCAACCTGCCCTTCAAGACCCGCAACGACGATCTGCGCGACCATTTTGCGCAGGCCGGCGAGATCGCCGATGTGCACGTCCTCCGCAACCGTCGCAACGACCGCTCCCACGGCATGGCCTTCGTGGACATGACCGACGCCGAGGCCGCCCAAAAGGCGATCGAACTGTTCAACGAGCAGGAATACGAGGGGCGCAAACTCAGCGTCTGCCTCGCCCGGCCCGAGATGAAGACCGCCTGACGCGCGCCGCTCAGAGCTCCGCCTTGATGGCGGCCAGCAGATCCGCGTATTCCTCAAAGGCCTTGAACTGGGGAAACTGTTCCTGGATCGACTTCGGCGAATGGAACAGGAAACCCACGTCCGCCTCCTTCAGCATCGTCGTGTCGTTGAAGGAATCGCCAAACGAAATGACCTTGTATTCCAGGGTCTTCAGAGCCATCACCGATCTCCGCTTCTGGTCCGGCTGGCGAAGGTGGTAGTTCACGATCCGATCATCGACCACCTCCAGGCTGTTGCAGAACAGGGTCGGCCAGTCGAGTTGCCGCATGAGCGGCGAGGCAAACTGCAGAAAGGTGTCCGACAGGATGATGCACTGGGTGATGGAACGGAGCTCATCGAGAAACGCCTTTGCCCCATCCAGCGGCGCCAGCGTCCCAATCACCTCCTGAATGTCCGAGAGCTTCAGTCCCCGTTCATCCAGGATCTTCAGACGCCCGCGCATCAGTTCATCGTAATCCGGAATGTCCCGGGTCGTGAGGCGCAGTTCCTCAATGCCGGTCTTCTCGGCAAACGCAATCCAGATCTCAGGGATCAGGACCCCTTCCAGATCCAAGGTGACAATCGATTGTTTCACGCGCGCGAGTCTGCGGATTGAAGCGGCGGATGTCGAGCCGGGGGCTGCCAGGGTTTCACCCTCGCAGGCAGGTCGCAAACGGATGCTCTGCAGAATTCATCCGCGCCCCCCTCACGAAAAAAGGCGCGGGATCGCTCCCGCGCCTTTTGATTGTTGATGATTCGTCCGGCGATCGTGCGCCGGCGCTTCAGACCGCGTCGTCGCCCTTCTCGTCGGTGCGGATGCGGATGGCCTCCTCCACCGGCAGGACGAAGACCTTGCCATCGCCGATCTTGCCGGTCTTGGCAGCCTTCGCGATGGTCTCGACCGCCTGGGCCGACTGATCGTCCGAGACGACGGTTTCAATCTTCAGCTTGGGCAGGAAATCCACGGTGTATTCGCTGCCGCGGTAGATCTCCGTGTGGCCCTTCTGACGACCGAAGCCTTTGACTTCGCTGACGGTCATGCCTTCGATGCCGATCTCGGCGAGGGCCTCTTTGACCTCCTCCAGTTTGAACGGCTTGATGATCGCTTCGAGTTTTTTCATTTCGTTGATTGTCGTTGTTTATGGTCTCAAGTTCAATTCCCGGTGCTCAGGAGTTGTAGGCCTGCTCGCCGTGGTCGGCGACGTCCAATCCCTCACGCTCGTCATTCTCATCCACCCGCAGCCCGATGGTCTTCTCAATGCCGATGGCCAGCGCCACCGAAATGATCAGGGTGTATCCCGCGACGCCGAAGGCCGCCAGGATCTGGATGCCCAGCTGCGCGCCCATCGAGTAGGAGGCGTCCTTCATCCCACCGAATTGCTCCGCGGCAAAGATGGCCACCAGGATCGTGCCGACAAAGCCGCCCACGCCGTGGACGCCGAAGACATCAAGCGAGTCGTCGTAGCGGAACTTGTTCTTCAGCACGACCGAGAAATACCAGCAGACGATGCCCGACACCGTGCCGATGCAGAGCGCTCCAACCGGCCCAACCTCGCCGGACGCCGGGGTGATCGCGGCGAGACCGGCAATCGCTCCCGTGACGCCGCCCAGGACGCTGGGCTTGCCGTTCTTGAACCACTCGATCGAGGTCCACACGATGGCCGCGGTCGCCGCGGAAACCTGGGTCACCAGCATCGCCATGACGCCGTCCGGACTCGCGCCCAGATCGCTGCCGCCATTGAAGCCGAACCATCCGACCCAGAGCATGCCCGTGCCCATGACGCACATCGGCAGGTTGTGGGGAGCCATCTTCTCCTTCAGGTGGCCGCTGCGCGGGCCCACCTTGATGCAGAGCACCAGGGCCGCGACGCCGGCCGTGATGTGGACGACGATGCCGCCGGCCAGATCGATCACGCCCATCTTGTAAAGCCATCCCCCTTCCTGCCAGACCATGTGGCAGACCGGCACGTAGACCAGCAGCGCCCAGATCAGCGAAAACGCGACCACCGCCGAGAATTTCATCCGCTCGCAGAACGCGCCGACAATCAGCGCCGGGGTGATGATGACAAAGGTCATCTGAAACATGAACAGCAGGGATTCCGGAATGCCGTCGCCCGCCTCCGGATCCAGCCCCTTGAGGAAGAACCGGTCGAATCCGCCAATGAAGGGACAGCCCTCGGTCAACGCCAGGGAATAGCCGCAGACCAGCCAGAAGATGGTCATCACGCAGGTGATGAAGAAACAGTGCATCAGGACGGAAAGCACGTTCTTGCTGCGCACCAGACCGCCATAGAAAAGCGAAAGCCCGGGAATCGTCATGAACAACACCAGGGCTGTCGCCGCCATGATCCAGGCGGTGTCCGCCTTGTCGATGCTGCCCGAACCGCCCTCGTCCGACACTTCCCCCGCGGTGATGTCGCCGCCTTCCTCCTCCATCTCTTCCGCCGCAACTGCGGCTTCCTCGGCCGCAGAAGCGGCGTCCTGGGCTTGCAAAACGCCGCCCGTCCACGCGCATAGGGCAAACGCGAGCCATAATCCTGTCATCAGTTTTCGCATAGGGATCATTGTCTTTCTTGGTTGGTTGGTTGGTTCCGTCTGGTTCTGGTGGTGTGCGATGCCGGCGCACGGAAACCCCTCTCATTCTGTGAGAGGTCGCCGCGACTGTCGGAATGGGGGCTACCCTAGCAGATCGGGCGCCCATTATGCGCGCGATGCATCGTTTCAATGGATTTTACTCATGCTTCACCGGGATTATACCGATCTTTTTTTCGGAGTGGTGGGCCGAGGTCCTGTCGGCTGGCTATTTTTGAGCGCTTAACCGCAAACAAGTGTGCCTTTTTGATCACATCGATCAAAAACATTCATGCATACAACAAAGAAAAAGCGGCGTCCTTCACGCGAAGAACGCCGCTTTTGAATGTCTGATTCGCCTCAGAATCAGGAGGTCGGAACCTCGCTGATCGTCTTCAAAACACGCGAAGCAATCTGGTAGGGGTCGCCCTGTGAATTCGGACGGCGGTCCTCCAGGTAGCCCTTCCAGTCGTTGTTCTTGAAGGAGTGCGGAACACGGATGGACGCGCCACGGTCGGCGATGCCCCAGCTGAACTTGTCGATCGACTGGGTCTCGTGCAGACCGGTCAGACGCAGGTGGTTGTCCGGGCCGTAGGCCGCAATGTGCTCCTCGCGATTCTTCTCGAAGGCCGCCATCAGCGCCTTGAAGTAATCCTCGCCGCCGACCTCACGCATGTGCTTCGTGGAGAAGTTGCAGTGCATGCCGGAGCCGTTCCAGTCGCCCTGGAAGGGCTTGCAATGCCACTCGACATCGACGCCGTATTTCTCGCAGGCGCGCAGAAGGAGGTAGCGGGCCGTCCACATGTCGTCGGCACACTTGGTGGAACCCTTCGCGAAGATCTGGAATTCCCACTGTCCCTTGGCCACTTCCGCGTTGATTCCCTCGTGATTGATGCCCGCGTGCAGGCAGAGATCGAGGTGCTCCTCAACGATTTCACGGGCCACGTCGCCAACGTTCACATAACCGACGCCAGTGTAGTATTCGCCCTGCGGATTGGGGAATCCCTCGTCCGGCCAACCGAGCGGACGGCCGCCGCGGTGCAGGAAGTATTCCTGCTCAAAACCGAACCAGGCGTCCGGGTCGTTCAGGATCGTGGAGCGCGCGTTCGACGGATGCGGATCGCCGTTCGGAAGCATGACTTCGCAGAGAACGATTGACGCGTTCGTGCGACCGCCGTCCGCGTAAAGCGCGACGGGCTTCAGGATGCAATCGGAATCGCTGCCTTCAGCCTGCTGGGTGGAACTGCCGTCGAATCCCCACTCCGGGCACTCGTCCACGGACTTGGGTTCTTCGTCAACGATCTTGGTCTTGCCGCGGAGATTCGGCACCGGCGTGTAGCCATCGAGCCAGATATACTCGAGCTTGTGTCTAGGCATTGTCTTGTGTCTTTCTCGTTTGAGTGTTGGTTTCGGAGCGAAGGCTTTTAGCCCTGATTCGAATTTGAGCCAAGCATAAGCACACCCCGTGCCAGATTTTTCTGAATCGGCCCGATCACGAAATTGACGGTTTCCTCGCGCCTTCCAACAAGAATTGGTCATCTCCCGATCTTGGCCCCTTCCCCTGCCTCTGCTAGCGTCCGGCCCTCCAACACCCCATGCGCGACGTCAAAGACACCAAACGAGCCACCGTCCGGGTCGGATTCGACGGCCGCGTCCACAAGCAATACCACGGCTTCTGCGCCGACAAACGCTTCGAAAACGAGGTTCGCGTCCTGCGCTTTCTGGAGGAGAACGGCTGCGACTTCGTGCCCCGGGTCGTTTCCGCCGACGAAGAGCGCCTCATTCTCGTCACCACCAATTGCGGCCAGATCGTCGAGAAACTCAGCGAATCCAAGCTGAAAGAACTCTTCGGCGAACTCGAGTCCTTCGGTGTCCGCCACGGGGACCCTTTCGCCCGCAATGTTACCTATGACGGACGCCAGGGCCGCTTCTGCATCATCGATTTCGAATTCGCCACCATTCCTTCAACCGGCGAAGGCCTGACCATCGAGGACCTCGAGCGGCTCCACAGGCAGGAGGCCGACCAGTGAGCGCCCCGATCCGGCAGTTCACCTGGAATGGCCAGACACATCAGGGCCGCGTGCGTCGCAACAACGAGGACGCCTTCCTCGCCATGATGTTCAACCAGCACGAGATGCACTATCTCGGCAAGATCGGCGAGGCGCCGTCGGACGACAACGACTTCATTTTTGCCGTCAGCGATGGCATGGGCGGTGCCAAGAAGGGCGAATACGCCAGCAAGACCGCGCTCCAGACCCTGACCCACCTGATCTCCCGCAAGTTCCATCGCGGCAAGGCGGACCTCCAGATCGACAAGGAAAGCGTCCTGCGCGAGTTCTTCCAGTCTGTCCACGAAGGCGTCCAGAATGTGGGGCGCTACTACGAGGAATGCCGCGGCATGGGGGCCACGATGACTCTCTGCTGGTTCAGCGGCAACACCCTGTCGGTCGGCCATGTCGGCGACAGTCGCGCCTACCATTTTCCCAAAGGCGGCGGCATCAACCAACTCACCGAAGACCATACCGTCCCCGGCCGACTGCGCCGCGAGGGCAGGATCAGCGAGCGCGAGGCCCGCAATCACCCGAACAAGCATCTCCTCGAACGCTCCATCGGCGCCCAACCCGATCCGGTGGAGCCCCAGATCGTCTCGCTGCAGTTCGGCGTCGGCGACCGCTTCGCCCTGTGCACCGACGGCGTCACCGACGGCATCTGGGACCACGGCATGGAGCGCTACATCCAGGATCCCCCGCCCTACCTGATCGACCTCCCCCCGGCCCAGCGTCTGATCAAGGAGGCCATGGATGCCTCCGGCCGCGACAACCTCACCGCCCTGGTCGTGGAGACCGATTAGCCCCCCTCCTCTTTTCCAATTGACCCGACTCCCGCGACGCCTACCATGCGCAGCCTAATGACAGTGCATCGCGCCGTTTCCATTCTCACTGCGTCCGTCGTATTGACGCTCTTCACCACAACCGCCCAGGCCGCCGACCAGGGCGTCAAGATCACCAGACTCAAGGACCGGCTGCGCGTCGAGATCGACGGCAGGCTGTTCACCGAGTATCGCTTCGCCGACGTCCCCCGCCCCTTTTTCTACCCGGTCAACTGGCTCGACGGCGAAACCGGCATGACCCGCAATTACCCGATGGTCGAGGGCGTCAAGGGCGAGGAGACCGACCACAAGCATCATCGGGGCGTCTGGTTCGCCCACCGTCACGTCAGCGGCCACGACTTCTGGGGCGAGACGCCAAAGTCCGGCAGGATCGTTCATGACAAATTCCTGGAGATCCAATCCGGGAAGGACGTCGGCGTCATCCGCCAAGCGACAAAATACATCTCCCTGGAAGGAAAGCAGATCTGCTCCGACGTCCGGACGATCCGCATCCATCGCCGCCCCGAAGGCCGCATGCTGGACTTCAATGTCACGGTCAAGGCCACGAATCAGGACATCGTCATGGAGGACGACAAGGACGCCGGCATGGGCATCCGTGTTCCCCACACCATGAAGGTGAGCTACCGCAGCAGGAAGGCCGCCGGCGGCCACATGGTCAACAGCGAGGGCGATCGCGACATCGACTGCTGGGGCAAGGCCGCCAAGTGGCTCGACGCCCATGGCATGGCCGGCGACAAACACCTCGGCGTCGCCATCATGGACCATCCGGACAACCCCCGTTTCCCCACCTGGTGGCACGCGCGCACCTACGGCCTGATCACCGCCAACGCCTTCGGAAAACGCCACTTCGAACGACTCAAGGATCCCGCCGCCGGCGAACTGGAGATTGCCAAAGGTGGAAGCCGCACCTGGAAATACCGCTTCTACTGGCACGAAGGCGATGAGAAACAGGGCAAGGTCGAACAACGCTGGCGCGAGTTCGCCGCCGGCAGGTGAGCCCATCCTGAGTGTGATTCACTTGCAGACATTTGACAGTCATTGCGGAATGCGAAGCGCCCTTGGCGTTCCCGGAGCGCGGCTGTGTCGAAGACCAGCCGCAGCCACGCCGCCGACAACCAAGGCTTGGGCGGTTGTCAGGCGCATGCAGGACGGAGGCTGCTGCGGCTGCCCCCGAAGACGGGGCACAACCACGCTCCGTCCGCTGTCAGCAAGATGACTTTCAACAGTTTCGAAACCAGCAACCGCAAGAAACCGCAACATCCATGAACAAGAAACAGAACCGACGCTCCTTCCTCAAATCCACCCTGGCCGCGACCGCCACGGTCAGTTGGACCGCCAAATCCTGGTCCCAGGTCAAGGGCGCCAATGAATACGTCCGCTGCGCCACCATCGGTCTCAACGGCCGCGGCAAGTCCCACATGAGCTACGTCGACGGCCTCAACCCCGAGGGCGTCAAGATGGTCGCCCTCTGCGACGTCGACTCCAAGGTGCTCACCCGCAGCGTCGACCGATACAAGAAGAAGGACAAGAACTCCCCGGTCGAGGGCGAGAGCGACATGCGCCGACTGTTCGATCGCAAGGACATCGACGTCATCACCGTCGCCACTCCGAACCATTGGCATTCCCTCGCCGCCATCTGGGCCATCCAAGCCGGGAAGGACGTCTACGTCGAGAAGCCCGTCTCCCACAATGTCTGGGAGGGCCGCCAACTCGTCCGCGCCGCGCGGAAATATGGAAAGATCTGCCAGACCGGCACGCAGGCCCGATCCAGCCATTGCATCCGCGACGCCGTCAAATTCGTGCAGGAAGGCAACCTCGGCAAGATCAAGGTGGCCCGCGGCCTCTGCTACAAGCTGCGTCCCAGCATCGGCCACGTCAACGCGCCGCAGAAGGTGCCGGATTACATCGACTACAATCTCTGGAGCGGCCCCGCCCCGCTGGTCCCGCCCACCCGCAACACCAAGAACGGCCCGATCCACTACGACTGGCACTGGATGTGGAATTACGGCAACGGCGACGTCGGCAACCAGGGCATTCATCAGATGGATATCGCCCGCTGGTTCCTCGGCGAGGACGGGCTCTCCCCCCGCGTCTGGAGCGTCGGCGGACGCCTCGGCTACGTCGATGACGGCGAGACCCCCAACACCCAGGTCGTCTACCACGATTACGAAAAGGCCCCGCTGATCTTCGAGGTGCGCGGTCTGACCGAGAATCCGAAGTCGAAGGACCGCCCCACCTATCGCGGCGGCAGCGTCGCCGTGTTCATCGAATGCGAGAAGGGCTGGGTCGCCGTCCGCAACTACAACTCCGTGCAGGCCTACGACAACAAGGACAACAAGATCAAGGAATGGAAGGGCGCGGTGAACCACTTCGAGAACTTCATCAACGCGGTCCACTCCCGGAAGCACACCGACCTGAACGCCGACATCTGGGAGGGCCACCTTTCCAGCGCGCTCTGCCACACCGGCAACATCTCCCACCGCCTCGGCGCCGCGGCCTCCCGCGAACAGATCGAGGACGTGATCAAGCCGGACCACGACGCCACCAACTCCGTCGATCGCATGGTCGAGCACCTCGGCAAACACAACATCGACCTCAAGAAGACCCCGCTCACCCTCGGCCCCGTCCTCACCATGGACCCGAAGGTCGAGAAGTTCATCGGCAACACCGCCGCCGACAAGCTCCTCCGCCGCGAATACCGCGAACCCTTCGTCGTGCCGGCGCGGGTGTAAGGGTTCGACATCCAGGAGCCATCTCAACAACAAACAAGCCGGGCGTCATGCCCGGCTTGTTTCGTTTCTATTGCATCCGTGGTGATATTGCTTGCAGGGCCCGGTCGATGCTGCCATTTCCCGTGTTTTGCTGGAGAAACGATCCAAGAAGCGACCCAGGTCCGCCAATTCCAAGCGCAGGTTCAACTGGAGATTCAGCGATCTGTATCGTCGCGCGTTGGTCTGGAGAAAGGAGTGGCAGGCCCGGCTTTCAGGCCGGGGTTATTCCTGCGCCGCCCTGGACGGCGTTTCCGAATACAACATCACGATCAACAGCGATCTGACCGTGTCCTGCAACTGCCAGGATTACGACGGCCTCGGTCATCTCGGCAGTCTCCGCGAGGACTCCTTCTCCGATGTCTTCTTCGGCTCCAGATCGCAGCAGTTCCGCTCGGAACTCGCCCGCGGAAACCTGCCCATACCGACCTGCTCCCGCTGCGGCGACCTGAAACGGCTTCCGCCGGACTCCCCAAACGAACCGCCCGCGGCGCGCCTGCCTTATCGGGGCATGCTGTTGGAGAACACGGTCCGCTGCAATGTGGATTGCACCGGCTGCGCCCGCGAGAACGCCGCCGCCATCCGCGTCAACAAGCAACTCCTGATGCCTCTGGAGGACATGGAGAAGATGTCGGATCTCGTCAGCGAACTCGAAATGCGGCAACTGTTCTTCCTCAATCTTGGAGAACCGTTCCTCTCCCCCAACATCGGGCAGGAACTGGACATGCTCCGGCGAAAGAACCCCGACCTCCGGATCTACACCTCCACCAACGGCGTGCTGCCGAACAAGGACGCCAAGCGCGAGGCGGCGCTCAACCTCAGCCATATCGCTTTCTCGGTGCACGGAATCAGCAACCAGATGTCCGCCAGATACATGCGGAACGGCGATTTCGAAAAGGCCTAAAAGGCCATGAAAGAGATGGCCGCCTTCCGCAATGCCCGAAACCTCACCGAGCCGATACTCGAGTGGAAATACCTGCTCTTCAACTGGAACGACAAACCAGAACACCTCGCCCGCGCCATTGAAATGGCCAGGGACGCCGGCGTGGAATTCATCTCCTTCTGGCCCACCAACAACCCCTTCTGGGGCTGGTCCTGGCGCTATCGCCTCGGGCTCCTGGACCGGTTCGGCAAAAAATGCTGGAAAGGACTCGAAGTCGATCTGCGCCCGGAACCTCATCACGGCAAGCCCCTCCCCCAGTTCTGATCGCAGCGACAGACTGTCACGCCGTCCACAGGCGCGGCACAAGTTGTCTTGAATCGCATCCACCGGCCGGATAGTTTCCTGCCACTCAGTCCGCAAAGGACCGAGCGTCGTTCTCCATCGTTTGAATCAGCCTGCCGAAATGAAGACGAATCGCCGCAAGTTCCTGAAGTCCTCCTTCCTCACCGCCGCCTCCCTCAGCATCCCGGTCAAGTCCTGGGCCAAAGTCAAGGGCGCCAACGAACGCATCAACGTCGCGACCATCGGCTTCCGCAGTCGCGGCGGCGGCCACATCGGCGCGATCCGCAAACTGGAGGCCTCCTCCAATGTCGCCTACACCGCGCTCTGCGATGTCGACAAGACCGTGCTCGACAAGGGCGTCGCCTCCTTCGCCCGGGCGGACAAAAAGGTCGCCGCCTACACGGACATCCGACGCCTGCTCGAGCACAAGGACCTGGACGCCGTCACCATCGCCACGCCCAATCACTGGCATGCGCTGGCCGCCATCTGGTCCATTCAGGCGGGCAAGGACGTCTACGTGGAGAAACCCGTTTCCCACAATGTCTGGGAGGGCCGCCAGATCGTCAAAGCGGCGCGCAAATACAACAAGATCTGCCAGACCGGCACCCAGAGCCGCTCGGCGACCGGCATCAAACAGGCGGTCGAATGGGTGCAGGCCGGCAATCTCGGCAAGATCAAGATTGCTCGCGGCCTCTGCTACAAGCCGCGCCTCAGCATCGGCAACGTCAAGGGCTCCCAAGCCGTCCCCTCCCACATCGATTACGACATCTGGGTCGGCCCCGCCCCGCTCCGTCCGCCCACACGCAACGGCAACTACGGGCCCATCCACTACGACTGGCACTGGATCTGGGACTACGGCAACGGCGACCTCGGCAACCAGGGCATTCACCAGATGGACGTCGCCCGCTGGTTCCTCGGCGAGCAGTATCTCGCGCCCACCGTCTTCAGCGTCGGCTGCCGCGTCGGCTACGAGGACAACGGCGAGACCCCGAACACCCAGATCGTCTACCAGGGCTACGAAAAAGCCCCGCTGATCTTCGAGGTCCGCGGACTTCCGAAGAACAGGGCCGCGCACAAGGAATCCGGAACCTGGCGCAAGAACATGGACAAGTATCCCGACCCCAAACGCGGCGCCAGCATCGGCGTCGTCGTCGAATGCGAGGAGGGCCAGATCGTTGTCTCCAACTACCGCGGCGCCACAGCCTACGACAGGAACGGCAAACAGATCGAAAAGTGGGAGGCCACCGTCGATCACTTCGAGAATTTCCTCAACGCCTGCCGCAGCCGAAAGGTCTCCGATCTGAACGCCGACATCTGGGAGGGCCACATCTCCAGCGGCCTCTGCCACACCGGCAACATCTCCTATCGCCTCGGACAGGGCGCCTCGCCCGACGCCATCAAGGCCAACATCAAGAGCCTCCACGGAGCCGAGGAATCCTTCGACCGCATGGCCGAACACCTCGCCGCCAATGAAGTGGACATCACAAAGGACAAGGTTGTCCTCGGAAATGTCCTCCAACTGGACCCGAAAGTCGAAAAATTCATCGGCGCCCCCGATGCCGACAAACTGCTCACCCGCGACTACCGCAAACCCTACGTCGTGCCGGATCAGGTCTGAACCGCCCCGGGCCTCCAAAAAAAATCATGTCTCAACATGGAAATCACTGCGAAAGGCGCCGTATTGCCGGTTGCCCATTCGAAATTGACTTTTCAATTTTACCCGATTAAATCGGACCTCCGACCAACGGCTGCCATGTACGTGTGACATCTCCCAAGCCCACTTCCCTTTCACCAACAAAACCAACCAACCAACCAACAACACAGCAACAACCATGAGTTCATCTGATGAGGTAAACAAAAAGATACAGGAGCTGGAAGCGCTCAAGAAAGAGGCGGGACGATGGAAGCTTGGCGGCACCATCGCCATTCTGGTCATCGTCCTGGTCTGCGTCGGCAAGATTGTCGGCGGCGTCACCGCCCTGGCCAAGAAAAGCCCCGAACAGGAGAAACTGATCGCGAAGGTCAAGGAAGGGATCGACAACCAGATCATTCCGGATCTCAAGCGCGCCGGAGACCAGGCCAAGGAAAAGGCCACTGCCGCGCTTAAGGCCGAGCTCGACAAGCTCAGCGACCGTCTCCCCGAATTGACCTCGAAGGCCCAGGCCGAAGCGATGGCCCTGGCCGAGGCTCTGCAGGAAGAGGCTGACGTCGTGATGAAGGACACCTTCGAGAAGATGCTCAAGGATCGCGAGGCCAAGATACGCGAGATGTATCCCGAGGTCACCGAGGCCAAGATCACCTCGGCCGTCGCCAACCTGCAGACCGAGATCGAGGCCGAGTTGAACAAACTCATCAAGGAGATGTTCATCGAGCACCTCGAGGCGGTCGACGGCATCGTGCAGCACATCCAGATGATCAAGGAGGACAACGACGACCTGGATCTCCACGACCAGGACGCTCCCTGGGAGATGGCGACCCTCATCTTCGAGATCGTCAAAGAGGAGTTCGACGGACGATTGAAGCTGCCCTGAACCTGATTCCGAAAAGAATTTTCATCCCCCTACTGTCATGAGTGAAGAAAAGTCCAACAAACCGGAAGGCGCGGCCAGCGCCGGAGGCGGCGCGACCGCTGAAGCCTACATCAACGAGCAGCTCATCAAGGCGCGCAAAGGCCTCAACACGACCCGCATCGCGATGTCGGTCGTCGCGCTGATCGTCCTGACCTACATGAGCTTCATCACGGTCCAGATCGGCAAGTTCACCGATCCGGAAATCGCCGCAGACCTCGCCATGGGCTACGCCAAACCCCAGGTCGACAACTACACCTCCCAACTCCTCGAACAGGTCGACACCAAGATCCCCGAAATACTGGCCCCGCTGCCCGACAAGGTCCTGGAATCACTTCCGGATTACCGGCAGAACATCCAGACCAAAATCGTCGAATCGATGCGCACCTACGCGGGTCAGACCTCCAACGACATGGGCGAGCAACTCGACGCCTATCTCGAGGCGCACGGCGATTCGATCGCCGATCTCCTCAAGACCGCCGACGACCCGCAGGCCGGCCAGGAATTCGCCAAGGCGATCTCCGAGCAGATCGTCGGCTACCTGGACCACAAGACCCCGGACGGGGAATCCCTGCGTGAAAAACTGGACCTCTCGCTGATTGCGCTGCAGGGCATCCAGGGCCATGTCGCCTACCTCGCCAAGTCCGACACGCTGAACAAGCACGAGCAGAACCAACGGCGCGTCATCGCCATCCTCGTGCGCACGGTCGAGCAGGAAATCTCCCGGACCGCCGCCGGCCAGAATCTGCCCGGACTCTGATCGTCCGGACGTCAACCCGATCAACACCGGCCGGACGGGCTCCCCGTCCGGCCGTTTTCGTCCGCCCTGGATCATGACAGAGCCCGCCAAAGCGCCTTACGACTTCGATATCGCCGTTATTGGCGGCGGCAGCGGAGGCTACGCCGCCGCGCGCACCGCCGTCGCGGAAGGATTGAAGGCCGTGGTCATCGAAG
This sequence comes from Verrucomicrobiales bacterium, assembly GCA_038126035.1. GTDB lineage: Bacteria > Verrucomicrobiota > Verrucomicrobiia > Limisphaerales > JAYPEY01 > JAYPEY01. The sequence continues at coordinate 42,516 of JAYPEY010000014.1, forward strand.
GCGGCGAGGAAGTGGGCGGCCTCTGCATTCTGCGAGGCTGCATGCCCACCAAGGCGCTGCTCTACGCCTCCGAGATCGCCCATCTCGCGCGCAACGCCGCCACCTGGGGCATCGATGTTCCCGAGGTGCGCATCGATCTCGCCAAGGCCATGGCCCGCAAGGACGAGATGATCCGTGAGTTTGCCGACTATCGCCGCGGACAGTTGACCGACGGACGCTTCGAATTCATCCGCGACACGGCGTCATTCGAAGATGCGCACACACTCCGGCTCGCCGGCGGACGCCGCCTCACCGCCGCTCACATCGTCATCAGCACGGGCTCCCGCATTTCCCCGTCACCCCTCCCGGATCTCGATGTCGTCGGCTGTCTCACCAGCGACGAGGCCTTGCGGCTCACGACGCTTCCGGAATCGATCGTCGTGCTCGGCGGCGGCCCGATCGCGCTGGAATTCGCCCAGTTTTTCGCGCGGTTCGGCGTCGAGACCACCGTGATCCAACGCAGCCCACAGATCCTCAAGACATTCGACCCCGATGCCGCCAGGGCGCTGACCGAGGCGTTCGAACAGGAGGGGATCCGGGTGATCGCCGGAACGCGGCTGCTGTCCGCAAACCGGGAAAACGGACGGAAGATCATCCGTTTCGAGCACGAGGGTCGGGAAAAGGAGATCGCCGCAGAGGAGATCTTCAACGGCCTCGGACGATCGCCCAACACGGGGGCGTTGAACCTCGACGCCGTCGGGGTGGAACGGGAACGCTCCGGCCACATCAAGACCTCCCCCGAGATGCGGACGACCGTCCCGCACATCTACGCGGCCGGCGATTGCGCGGGACCGCACGAGGTCGTGCATATTGCCATCCAGCAGGGCGAGATCGCCGCTCACAACATCGTCCATCCCGACCGCTCCAGAAGCATTGATTACCGCGTCATCTCGAGCATCGTGTTCACCGATCCGCAGGTCGCCCAGGTCGGCTTGACCGAGAAGGAGGCGACCGCACAGGGCATCCCGTTCCTCGCGGACAGCTACCCCTTCGACGACCATGGCAAGTCGCTGATCATGGAAGCGCGCCACGGCTTCGTGAAACTCATCGCCCACAGGGAGACCGGTAAGATCATCGGCGGCTCCTGCGTCGGCCCGATGGGCGGCGACCTCCTTCACGAGATCATCGTGGCCATGCAGGCGCAGATGACCGTCCATCAACTGGCCGAAACCCCGCACTACCACCCCACCCTGGCGGAAATCTGGACCTACCCCGCGGAAGAACTCGCGGATCAGATTCCCCTGTAGACCGCAACCATCCAGCATGAAGACCAAAGCCGCCGTTCTCTACGAAATGGAGAAACCCAAGCCCTACGCCGAGTCAAAGCCGCTCGTCATCGAGGAACTCGATCTCGAAGGTCCCGGCCCGGGCGAGGTCCTGGTCGAGATCGGCGGGGCCGGTCTTTGCCACTCCGACCTGTCGGTCATCAACGGTTCCCGACCGCGCGTCATGCCCATGGCGTTGGGACACGAGGCGGCGGGGACAGTGCGCGAAGTCGGGGCCGGGGTGACCGGTCTCCAACCGGGCGACCATGTCGTCTTCTCCTTCGTCCCCGTCTGCGGTCACTGCCAGCCCTGTCAGGCCGGACGCGCAGCCCTCTGCGAACCGGGCTTTGAAGCCAATGTCGCCGGCACGCTGCTCAACGGAGCCCGTCGATTCCACAACCCCGCCGGCGAACCGATCAACCACCACCAGAGCGTGTCCGGCTATTCGCAGTTCACCGTCACGATGCCTGAGTCATTGGTGAAGATCGACCCGGAGGTCCCGCTGGAAACGGCCGTCCTGTTCGGCTGCGCCATCATGACCGGCGTGGGCGCCGTGGTGAACACCGCCCGTGTGCAGCCGGGATCCTCCGTCGTCGTGTTCGGCATGGGAGGCGTCGGACTCAGCGCGGTCATGGGCGCTCGCGCCGCGGGAGCCGGCCCGATCGTCGCCGTCGACAGGCTGGAGTCCAAATTCGATCTGGCCCGCCAATGCGGCGCCACCCACACCGTGGACGCCTCCCGGGACGACGCCGTCGAGGCCGTCCGTGAAATCACCGGAGGCGGCGCCGAATTCGCCTTCGAGGTGGTCGGCAGCGAGAAGGTCCTGGCGCAGGCCTACGCCTCAACCGCTCGCGGCGGCACGACCGTCAGTGTCGGACTCCCTCATCCCGAACGAAAACTGGAGATCCAGGCCGTGTCCCTCACCGCCGAGGAACGCGTGCTTCGCGGCTCCTACATGGGCTCCTGCGTGCCCAGCCGCGATGTGCCGCGCTTCATCTCGATGTACCGGGCCGGCCTCCTGCCCGTCGATCTCCTGAAGAGCCGCTTCCTCGGGCTGGAGGACATCAATGAAGGTTTCGACCGTCTCGACCGCGGCGAGGTCGTGCGGCAGGTGATCCGTTTCGACTGAACGGTCATTCCCCGCCCGGCAGCAAGGCGCTGGGAATCTTCGCCCCCATGCGCAGGCGCAGGAAAAACAGGCCCATGCCTGCGAGTCCGATCATCAGGTTGGGTGTATGAGCGTCTCCGGCAAAGCCGCAGGGCCAGGCCAACCGGTTCTCACCGAACCGTTCCCAACCAGCCAGCCCCGCCTCCCGGGCCAGATCCCTCAGCTCCGGACGTCCCAAGAGTCGATCAGCCGACAGCAGCAGGTCCGCATTGCCTCCCGCGCCATGGCAGAGGGAGAAATTGCCCGTGCGATGCTGGTTGAATTCGCTGACCGACGACGCTGTCGTTTCCAGCGCAGCATCCGCCTCACGCGCCGCCTCAATGTCAGACAACGCGCCCGCGGCAACGATCAGCGACAACGCAATTCCCGGGGCCCCGTGACACCAGGCCCGCATGAACTTCAAGCCCTCGGAAGCGGGCGTCACATCCACAGCGGCTTCCCGAAGATCAGGCCAGTTCCTCACATCATCCCGATACCAATGCCGCTCGTAGCGCATGGCTTCAATGGCCGCCTGGCGAAACCGGACCTCCGCCGTCGTCGCAAACAAGCGGGAAAACGCGAGCGTAAAACCGGCGGCGCCGTGCGCCAACCCGGTCAGTTCCGGCCCGGAACCTGAAACCGTACGCCAACTCCAACCGTGTTCCGATCGATCCGCCAGCCCGATCAATTCATCACCCAGCTTAACGGCCCATTCGATCAGCGCGCCATCATCCAGGCTCCCCCCCATTGTCAGCAGCGCCGGAATCGCTCCCGCTCCGCCCGCAATGACATCAGGATTCTTCGCCGGCGCGCCGTTCCCGCGCGTGTCCCTGAGCAACCTGCGGGCCCCTTCGATGAACTCCCCCTCCGCCAGCGCCTCGCCCGCGCGCGCCAAAGCCCACCCGACGCCGACGGCGCCCGAATAGAATCCCGCCGCCAATTGCGGCGCCCTCGTCACTTGAAACAAGGATTGTCGCAGGGCCGCCGTCGCTGTCTTCCTGTGAACGGCCTCGCCGGTGACCTTTGCCAGTTCAGCAAGAAACCAGGCCACCCCCGCGTTCCCCGAATACAGCCCCGCATCCAACGAAACGGTGTCGAAGCGCCGCCTGGCTCCCGCCCCGCCAGCCTGACGATCGCCCAACCACGCGCACCGACCGTCGTGACGGATCGCGTCGGCGCAGATGCGCGAACCGATCTCGTCAGCCGCCGCCAGAAACAGGTCATCGTCCGTCATAACGTCAATTCCCCCAATCCATGCGGATCCCGACCGCCTCGATTCAACCACGGTTCATCCAGCGAAATGCCCCGCTTCTCAAATCGCGCCTCAATCGCCGCCAACCCGCCCCCAGAAGCCCCGCCCTCTTCAAAGGCATCGATCAAGCCGTCCGCCACGATGCCGCAGCGATCCATTCCAAAACTCTCGCCGCCTTCCGGGTTCTCCGCCGCCCCGACTCCGCGAGCAATCCGGCGCGTGAACAGCGGCGTCGCGTCGTCCAGATCGTCCGCCACCCCGGTCACGATCTCCGGCAACAACTCCCGCAACAACCCGATCCTCCGACCGCCCACATACAGGACCCCGGAATCGCGCCGGATGTAATGCCGTTTCTTCGCCGGACACTTGAACTGATACGGAATGCGCCATCGGTTGAGAACCCGCCCCAGGATCCCGACCAGTCGAACCGCCCCCTCCCAACGAAGGTTCCAGTAGATCCTGATCTGCGTCGCCCGTTCCACATCGTCCGCCGCCGCCTCCCCGAAAAAGAAATGAAATCCCGGCTGCGCCGCGGTCGATTCGGACAGTGTCAACGCGCGAACGATATCGCCGGCGCCGGGCGCATGCGGCTTGGCGTCGTGGACGTACTGCCCGGGAGACCATGTCCGCGCCCGGGAGTCCTTCACCGTCGTCAACCGACCATCGGGCAGTCTGGCGATCGTCTTCCAGCCCTCATCCCAGGACGTCCGCCCCGGATTCGCCGCGCTCAGCAGACTGGACACGTCGTCCCCGGACTTCGCCCCCTCCCCATCCACCTGTGGAAGCGGGTCCGCCCCAGCCCCGGTGTAGAACCCGCTGTAGAGGGAGTTCCTAAGCCGGGTCCTCAACGCGTCGCCACCCAACTGCGCGGTGCGCCCGGTCGGCGGAGGCTGATCGCGCACGTCCACGCTTCGCCCATGCAATTGAAATTCATGCCGGGAGACGATCTCCGTCGCCCCGGCAATCTCCCGCAGGCTCTCCCTGACGTCGTCGGAGGCGCTCATCCTCGTTCCCCCAGCAATTGCGCCGCCGATTCGGCGGGCTTGGACATCAGGTTCACACCCGCCTGGACCTGGCGGACCGCGTGCCAGGTCAGGCGCGCGCGTCCGCGCGCCCATTCGTAGGCCGTCTGCACCAGTCGGGCGCCCGCAAACCGCAGCGCCTTTTCGAACGCCACGGAGTCTTCGCTCTCATTCCAGCAATTCGCTTTCGCGTAAGCAGCCCAGAAGGCCCCGATCGCGGAACGCATGGAATCCATGGGCAATTCCGATGATCGCACCGCTTCGGCCAGGGATTCCTCCGCGCCCGTCGGTTTTACCGAGTGGAGCCACTGGTTGAACCAGGATTGCATCACCCCGCCGACATCCCAGAGCGCGTCCCCAAAATCGGCAAACTCCCAATCGACAATGGCGACCGGATTATCCGACGCCTTCCCCGGACGCCGCAGGCAGTTCTCCAGTTTCATGTCGCCATGAATCAGCGCATTGGCGGTCCATTCCCCCGCGATCTTCGCGGTCTCCTCCAAGACCTCCGGATACTCACGAACAATGCCGGCCACCGATGCCTGTCCCCCGGTGGGGGCGCCATACTTCAACTGCCGCTCCGGCCAGTTGGCGTGCAGGATCCAGGGCATGGCCGACGGAAAGACCGTGTTCGCCGCCAATCGGTCCTTCCGCGCGGCGCCCGACCCGGCCAGCGCGCCCAATGCCCCCCCCCAGCGAGGCGGCGTATTCCACGTCGAATTCCCTGCGGGCGGCTTGGGAGCGCAGCAGGTTGTCACCGGGAATCAACTCCATGACCAAGGTCCGCACGGCCTTGTCATGCAACCGCAACTCCGAAAGGATTGTGCGCAATTCCGGCCAATCGCCGGCCATTTGAAAACAGGCCGCCTCCCGCTCCGAATGACGCCCGCCAGCGCTCACGCCCAAGCCGGCCTGCTTGACGAAACAGCCGTTCCCCTCTCCGTGCGCCGCCACAAAACTGCGGTTACGACCGGAGCGATCCCGTATTTCCAGACGCCCGTCCAACGGCGCCGTCGCATCGATCAGACCGCGCGCCACCAGGAAATCGTAAAGGTTGTGTCGCGTCAGAATCATCCGGAATGCCCTGTCCCCGCCATCAGCCCAGCCAGGCGGGACAAACCGCCTACTTCACCCCGCACATCAGCTTCCTGATCGGCTTGGCGAAGATCAGCAGCAGGACCCCGGTCACGATCGCCGTCACCACAATCTGCAGGAACAACGCCGGCAGGACCTCCATGTTGAAGGTCCTCATGCACCACCCCAGCAGAAACCCCGGCTCGCCGCCCTCCTCTTCCAAACTGAAATCACCGGCGATCAATCCGGCAATCAGGTTGCCGAGCGACGCCGCCAGGAACCAGGTCCCCATCATCTGCCCGACAAACCGCTTCGGCGCCAGCTTCGTCACCGAACTCAATCCCACCGGACTCAGACAGAGCTCCCCCATCGTGTGCAGCAGATAGGTCAGGATCAGCCAGAAGGGCGCGACGCTGTTTCCGGCGGTCGCGATCTTCGCCGCCGCCACCATCAGCAGGAATCCCGCAGCCAGCAGGATCAGGCCGATCGCAAACTTCACCGGCATCGACGGCTCCAACATCCGCTTCGCCAGACTCACCCACACCCAGGCGAAATACGGCGCCAGCACAACTATGAAAAACGGGTTCAACGACTGGAACCAACTCGCGGGAATCTCAAAACTGATGAAACCCAGCATCCGGTCAGTATGATCCTTGGCAAACAGGTTCAACGAAGAGCCCGCCTGCTCAAAACCGGCCCAGAACATGGCCGCCGCCAGGAACAGGACCACGATCACCATCGTTCGCTTCGTTTCGGTCTCGTCCAATTTGCCGAACATGAAGACGGAGCCGAAGAACAATACGGCCATGCCGACGATGATGTAGGTCGTGTTCGCCGCCAGATCGATCGGGTGGTAATCCACCGCTCCTGCAAGTCCCAGGATCACGGCGACCGCCACCGCGGCCAACCCGCCTGCAACCCAATACCAACCGGGATCGATCCCCTTGGCATCCGATCGATGCGCCGGATCGCGCCCGGCCGCGCCCATGTCCTTCAAGGTCATCCCGTATTGGATGACGCCAAACAGCATTCCGATGCCCGCGGCGCCAAAACCCAGGTGCCAGTTGACCTCCTCGCCCAGATAACCGCACACCAGCGGGCCGATGAAGGCGCCGATGTTGATGCCCATGTAGTAGACCGTGAACCCCGCGTCCCTCCGCGCCCCGCCCTCCGGATACAGTTCCCCGACGAGGGCGCTGATGTTCGGCTTCAGAAACCCGGTTCCGATCACCACCAGGACAAGCCCGACAAAGAACGCCGCCGTCCCGGGCAGGGCCAACGTGAAATGTCCCGCCGTGATGACGATGCCGCCGACCAGGACGGCCCGTTGCGCGCCCAGCAGGCGATCCGCAATCCAGCCGCCAGGCAGCGACACCAGATACACGAACGCGGTGTAGAGCCCATAGACCGCCCCCGCGGTCTTCCCGTCCATGGCCATGCCGCCCTTCTCCACCTCGGCGACCATGAACAACACCAGCAGCGCGCGCATGCCGTAGTAGCTCGCGCGCTCCCACATCTCCGTGAAAAACAACGTGGAGAGCCCCGCCGGATGGCCGGTCACCCGCTCCCATGCGCGCCCCACGGCCGTGGACGCGGTCGAACCCGCTCTCGTTTCTGAATCGGACATGCGCAGGGTTTACCCGCGAAGCGACCGGTTGAAAAGGATCGATGCGTCCCCTCGCACCGGAAAACAAAACCCGGAGTCGGGGCTTTCATCCGCGGGTCGGCATTGCCAGCCGCGGCGAACAAGTCATTCACCTCCTGCGGCCGGATGAGACGCTGGCGGACACGAGCCGCCCAGCCGCCCATGGACCACCCATTGCCGTCGGCGGAATCGCGGAAAGTGCCGCAACTTGGCCAGCCTCCCCAGCTTCGGTTCATCCTCGTCCAGATGCATCCATTCCTTCAGTATCTCAATGCCGTCGCCCCAGGCCGCAATCTCCCGCGCATCGGCCACGCCCGAGCAAAACATCGCCCCGGGTCCGAAGCACAACTCCGCCATGAGCTTCCTCTCCACCTCTCCGCGCCGCAGCGGATCAAGCCAGAATGAATTGAACACCTCGCACACAAGCTCCGCCCCCGGAAAACGTCGACACATCTCCCCCGCCAGGGCCTCCACTTCATGGTTCTCAAGATACATGAAAAGCCCCTCCGCCAGAAAAAGGACCGGGCCATCCCCGCTCAGGGCAGGCGCATCCATCCAGCCGAAGTCCATCACATTGCCCGCGACGGCGGCCGCTCCCGCATCGCCCCCCGGCAGGCCGCGCCGCAACCCGATGATCTCCGGCGTGTCCAGATCGAAGAATCGTCCACCGGAGCCCTGCAGCCGATCAAACCGCGTATCGAAACCGCAGCCCAACGTGGCCACTGTCCCGCCGGGATGTCGCCCCAGAAAACCCTGCGTCAACCGGTCGAACTCCCGGGCGCGCAGGGCCACATAGACCTGCGTTTCGGGATGTGTGCTCAACCTCGCAGCGCGCTCATGCAGATCGATTCCGGACGTCTGGAGCCGCGGTTTGAGGCGGGCCAACCAATCGACCGCCAGCGGATCCCGCAGAATCGGAGCCGCCGACCGCGTCTCCGCAACGCGGCACGCCAGCGTCATCAGCGCCGTAGCCGGCACATCGCCAAGGGTCAGGTTGTCGGTCGCCAGATCGTTCATTGTTGTGGTTTCGAGCCCTGCGTCCCACCCGGGAGCGCCGGGAATCTGCCTGCTTGCGCGGCGCATTTCAATCCGCGACACGAATTTCAGGTTTCCCCAAACCGGCATCGGATGTAGATTGGCCCCCGTCGCGAGGTCGGGACCGGTCGGCGCCGCGCCAGGAAAGATTCATGGAAACCTATTTCAACAACATCACGCCCCAGGAAAACGGCAAGGACCGACTCGTCGAGGACCTGGGCCGCGTCGTCAAGGACGCCGAGACCCTGCTCAAGGACGCCGGCGAAAAACTCCCCGAAAAGACCCGCGACCAACTGCGCAAGGCGGTCGATCAGATCAGGGAAAAGTATGAGGCCGTGCAGGAGCGGGCCAAGGCCGGCGCGCAATCGACCGAACGACTCGTGCGCGAACATCCCTTTGAGGCCCTCGGCGCCGCTTTCGGCGTCGGTCTCTTGATCGGCCTGCTGATCAACAAGAATTGACGCAGTTCGCTGTCCGACCACGATTTCCAAACCCGCCGCTCAGGCGGGTTTTTCTTGTTCCCCCATCCCGCAGAAAGGCGGCATCGCGCAGGGGCCGCTGAACGCGCCCCGCTGACGCCACACTTCGTAAAGCAATGCCGCGCCCGCGTTGGCGACATTGAGCGAATCGACCCGGTCCATCTGAGGCAGGGCCGCGCAATCGTTGCAGGCGGCCAACGCCGACGCCGAGATGCCATGCCCCTCGCTGCCAAACACCAGACAGCAATCGCCCCTCATGTCCACGTCCATCGCCGTCCGGCTGTCTGGGCGCGGATGCGCGGCGACGCACTTCACCCCGATCTCACGCAGTTCGGACAAGGTCCTGGCAAGGTTGGTCAGATGGACAGTGGGAAGATGCAGAATGCCCCCCATCGAGGCCCGCACGGATCGACGGATGTAGGGACTGCTCGACGTCTCGCCCACCAGCAGGGCCTGCGCGCCCAAGGCGGCGCAATTTCGCACCAACGCGCCCAGATTCTCCGAATTGCTCACCCCGTCGAACGCGGCGAACAAATACGGCCGCGGGCTGTGCATCAGGACCTGCTCCATCGTCGGCTCCACCGAAATCTTCGCCACCGCAAGAATGGGTTGATACATCGTGTGCCCGATGACCTCCTGTAGCAGGGGCTTCCCACCCAGGTAGACATCAATCACCTCGGATCGTCGCTCGCACAACGGCCTCACACGCTCAAACCACTCCTCCGAAACCAGCAGCGAAACCACGCTGAACCCGCTCCCCAGCAGGACCTGGACCGTCTTCTCCCCCTGCGTCACGAAGATGCGCCGCTCCACATGTTCCCGGGGCCGCTGAAGCGTCCGGTAGGGCTCCAACCCCGGCATTTCCAGCGAATCGATATGATGGATGCGCAACATGGACGGAGCCAAACCTAGCCCGAAAACGACGCCCCCCCAACCCGCAATTGAGGCGAAAAGGTCCGCAACATTTGCGGCTTCAAACGCTGGCCTTGCCGGAACGCGTTTGCTACGCTCCGACCATGCCTAAACAAGCTTGGAACATATTCTTGGGGTTCTTGGCGATCCTGGCCATCGGCGGCCTGGGCTTCAAGGTCTACCAGCAACAGCTCCTGCTCGACAAAGCCAACAACGACCTTTCGGCCGAACACCAGAAGGCCGAACAGGCCAAGACCAATGGAGCCGCGTCCGTCAACGACCTGAGAACCAAGAACGCCACCTTGGAAAAGAACCTCCAGGAGACCATGAAGATGGTCGAGGGCCTCGAATCGCAGAAGTCCTCGCTCGAACAGGCCAAGGCCACGCTCGAGAACGCCAACAACAGCCTCTCCACAGAAATCACCCGGCTCCGCCAGCAGATCCAGGAGGCCGATGCGCTGAAAACCAAGCTGGAAACCGACCTCAAGGCCCAGTTGCAGACCAAGGATGTCACCATCAGCCAGCTCGAAGGCAAACTCTCGGTCGACATTCTCAACCGCGTGTTGTTCGACCTCGGCAAGGCCGAGCTCAAGGCCGAGGGCAAACAGATCCTCAGCGACGTCGCCACCGCCCTCGAGGGGCTCCCCAACCGCCCCATCCACGTGATCGGCCACACGGACAACATCCCGTTCAAAGGCGGCTCCGGCCGCTTCCGCAGCAACTGGGAACTCTCCGCCGGCCGCGCGGTCGCCGCCGTCCAATACCTCCAGACCGAGGCCGGCATCGACCCAATGCGCCTCGCCGCTGTCGGCCACAGCGAATACCATCCCATCGCCAGCAATGACAGCGAGGCCGGACGCGCCCAGAACCGCCGCATCACCCTCGTCATTATGCCCGAGGAATTGAAGGTCGAGGAACCTCCCGCACCGAAACCGGAGCCGGAGCCGGAAAAAACGGACGCCACAACCACGCCCGACACAAACAAAGACACGGACGCCAAGCCGGAAACCGACAAGGCCGGAACGGCGCCGACGCCCGACGCGGACAAATCCGCCCCCTCCGAGGACGCGGCAAAGACGCCCGCTCCAGCCCCGGACTCAGCCGGCGCAAACACGCCGTTGCCGGAGCGAAACTCCGCCACGAATGCGGCTCCCGACCTGCCCAAGATCCCCCTGCCCCGCGCCAGGCCCGAATCCGCGCCCCAACCCAAGGGCTGACCCCGGTTCTCCGGCCCGGCAAAACGCGGCGCCGTCGTCCTCCATCAGCAACGCCCCTTCCCCATGGCCATCACCGTTTCCATCGTCGAAGATCAGGATGAAACCCGCGAGCATCTGACGCTCCTCGTCAATGGCGCGCCCGGATTTTCCTGCGTCAGCAACCATGGTTCCGCCGAAGAGGCTCTCACCGAGATCCCGAAACTGCGGCCCGACGTCGTCCTGATGGACATCAACCTGCCCGGGATCAGCGGCATCGACTGCGTCCGCCAACTGAAGGAGGCGTCCCCCGATATCCAGGCGCTGATGTGGACGATGTACGAGGATGCGGACCAGATTTTCGAGGCACTCACCGCCGGCGCCAACGGCTACCTGCTCAAGCGCGACCCGCCCTCCAAAGTCCTTGAGTCCATCACGGAACTGGTCTCCGAAGGAGGCGCGCCGTTCTCACCGCGCATCGCCCGCATCGTCGTGCAATACTTCCAGGGCAAGCCCGCGGCCAGCTCGGATCAATACAACCTCTCCAAGCGCGAACTCGAGATTCTGGAACTGCTGGCCAAGGGCCATCGCTACAAGGAGATCGCCAACGACCTCGGCATCAGCTTCGACACCGTCCGCAGCCACCTCCGCAACATTTATGAGAAACTGCAGGTCAGTTCCCGCACGGAGGCCGTTGTGAAGTTTCTCAACGGCAAACGTTGAATCGAGCCCCCCGGTCTGCCATTGAATGACGGACGCCGCATTCCCCGCGCCGCCACCTGACCGGCCGACATGCCCGCAGCCCCCGCCATCCCGTTCGATCCGCCGGACCACACAGTCGGCGGGTGGCTCCCCTCTCCCGCGCAAAAATCCCTGCTCCGCGCCAGCCTCCTGACCGACGCCGACGACGCGGAAGCCGCGCTGGATGAATGGCTGCGGAAGATGAACCGGCGGCCATTCGACGCGGCCTCCTGGCGGTTGCTCCCCCCACTGGCCCACAACCTCCGGCGTCTGGGCATCGACCACCCCATCCTCGCCGACATCGAGCCGATCCATCGCTACATCTGGCTCAGAAACAAGATCCACCTGAACCGGGCGGCGCAGATACTCGACACACTGGCCGCCCATGGAAGCGCCGGCATCGCGCTCAAGGGCGCCTCCCTCCTGCTGCGCTGCCATGACAACCTCGGCCTGCGGTCGATGGAGGACTTCGATGTGCTGATCCCCACAGAGCACGCCTGGGACACCGTTCAATTTCTCCTGTCCCAGGGCTGGAAGGCCCCGTTCATCCGGTCCCGCCTCGACCGGGACTGGCTCTCCACCCACCATTCCCTGAACTTCATCGGCCCCGACGACACCCGCCTCGACCTCCATTGGCACATCTTCCCCGAAAGGGTCGAGGCCGACGCGGACGCCGGCTTTTGGGAAGATGCGGTCCCCCTCGATGTGTGCGGCGTCAAAGCCCTGGCCCTCGATTGGACCGACGAATTTCTCACCGCCTGCATCCATGGCGTCCGCTGGGA
>JAYPEY010000014.1:55201-81941 GCA_038126035.1 Verrucomicrobiales bacterium
CTGGGACCGCATGCTCGCCCGCGCCGCCGGACTACAACTGCTCCTGCCCCTGCGGGCCGCGCTCACCCTGTTGCGCTTCGACTTCTCTCTTCCGATCCCCGACGAGACCATCCGCCGCCTGAACGCGCACTGCCCCGTCCCCTCCGAACGCCTCCAGTTCCTTCGCAAGATCTACTCGGACGACAACGCCACGCTGCTCGACGCATTGGAACTTCACTTCCACCGCTACCGGGTATGCGTCGATGACTGGCCGGAATTCAACGGCCCCATCGGATTCTGCCGTTACCTGCAGCGCGAGTGGCAGCTTGGCGACTGGCGCGCCGTGCCCTTCGTGGGCATCGGCAAGATCGCCCGGCGCGCCGCGCGCACCGCACGCAATCTCATTCTTCCCCCGGATCGCCGACCGCCAACCGCATGAAAGCTCCCGCCCCGGAACCTCTCCTCGTCCTCGCCGCCGGCTGCCGAATCGAGTTCGGTCCGGCGCTCCACCCGGCGGCGACCAGGGAGGGCAGACGCGTCGAACTCGGCGACCATGGTCTGGCCCTGCTGGATTGCTTCCGCGAAGCGACGACCGCCGGCGAGGCCTTGAGCGCCGTCAAGCCCCGCTTCCACAGTTCCCAGGACTGGATCGAATGCCGGCGCCTGGTCTCCCGACTGGAATCGGAGGGCATGCTTGTGGAGTCAGGCAAAACGGACGACGCCCCCGCCATCCCCGCAGGTTTTGCCTCCCCGGCGATTCACATCGCCATGCTGGACGATGCGCGCCGCACCGACGCCTTCATTCGCGGCATTCAGGCAGCCGTCCGTCCGGAGGATGTCGTCCTCGAAATCGGAACCGGCTCCGGCATTCTCGCAGCCACCGCCGCCAAAGCCGGGGCCCGGAAGGTCTACGCCGTCGAACAAACCGCCATCGCGACCACCGCGGAAACGTTGTTTGCCGACAACGGCGTCGCCGACCGCGTCAGCCTGATCCGGGGCAACTCGAGCGCCATCGGGTTGCCGGAACCCGCGGACATCGTCATCGGGGAACTGTTCGGACATGACCCGCTCGAGGAGAACGTTCTCGAGAGTTTTCTCGACGCCGGACGCCGCCATTTGAAACCAGGAGCCCGGTTCCTGCCGCGCGCCATGTCCATCCTCGCGGCCCCCGTCCGGCTCGCTCCCGAACTTCGAGCCAGGCGGCGGATTTCAGTCGAATCCCTCGCCAAATGGCAGGCCGCCTACGATCTGGACTTCTCAGCGCTGACCGCATGGCAGGCGCAAGCCCCCGATCGTTTCATCGCAAACCGCGCCGACCTGAAGCAGATCCAACGCTGTTCCGCCCCCGTTCGCTTTCCCTCAATCGACTTCGCCCGGCTGGATTCCTCGATCGTCGAGTTCAAGGCGGAGGCCGAGATTGATTCCCCGGGCGAAATCGACGGCGTGATGCTCTGGTTCGAACTGGACCTCGCGGAAGGCGTTTCCCTGGATGCGGACCCAACTTCCTCAGGCGCGGATCATCACTGGAAGACCCCCGTGCATCTCCTCCCTGCGCCGCTTCCCGCCGCCCGGGGAATCACGCTCGAAATCCGATACGAATATGGCCGGAACGCTGCGTCGACCGCGTCGGTCTCCCGGATTTCGCCAAAGACCTGACCCAAGACCGGCGCCGTTCCGTCACATGAATTCGCTTGTCAGCAACCGCCATGGTCGAATTTGATGGCGTCATTCCATGCGCACGTTTTCCCAACGACTCACAGCTGAATTCATCGGGACTTTCTGCCTCATTTTTGCGGGATGCGGTGCGATCGTGATCAACGACGTCAGCAACGGGGCGATCACCCATGTGGGGGTCGCCATCACCTTCGGCCTGATCGTCCTGGCCATGATCTACGCCATAGGCGAAATTTCAGGAGCCCATCTCAATCCGGCCGTGACCTTCGGTTTCTGGGCTTCTGGCCGACTGCCCGGATCGGACATACCCGGCTACGTGGCGGCGCAGACCGGCGGAGCCTTCCTGGCCAGCGGCGCCTTGAAATTCCTGTTTCCCGAACACGCCAATCTCGGCGCGACCCTGCCCTCCGGAACGGCCGGTCAGAGCTTCGTCCTCGAACTCATCCTCACAGCGATCCTCATGTTCGTGATTCTCAACGTCTCAACCGGCGCGAAGGAAAAGGGGATCACGGCCGGCATCGCGGTGGGCTCCGTGATCGCGCTGGAAGCAATGTTCGCCGGCCCGATCAGCGGCGCTTCCATGAATCCCGCTCGCTCACTGGCCCCAGCCGTCGTGAGCGGCAACCTTCAACATCTCTGGGTCTATCTCTTGGCCCCCTGCCTCGGAGCCCTGGTCGCCGTGCTTTCCTGCCGCTGCGTGCAATGTTCCGGCTGCTGCAGCGCGCCGGCGGAATCCGCGCCCAACCACGCCCCCTGCTCCGCTTCCAAATGAACGCCATGGACAAACCAACCGTCCTGATCCTCTGCACGGGCAACTCCTGCCGCAGCCACCTCGCCGAAGGTCTTCTCCGCGAGGCGGCCGGCGATCTTCTCAACGTCGCCAGCGCCGGCTCCAGTCCCGCCGGCTACGTCCACCCCATGGCCATCCAGGTCATGCGGGAAGTCGACATCGACATCTCAGGTCATTCCTCCAAACACCTCAACGAGTTTCTTGACCAGGACGTGGAGACCGTCATCACCGTCTGCGGCAACGCCGATCAGGCCTGCCCCAGCTTCCCCGGTCAGGTCAACCGTCACCACTGGGGATTCCCCGATCCCGCCAAGGCCGAAGGCTCTGAGGAGGAGATTCTCAGGTTCTTTCGCAAGGTCAGGGACGACATCGCCATGGTCTTCCGCGCCTATGTCGACGGCCGCCGGGACGAAATGAACAGAAACGGTTGAACCTCCGGTTCAGGTCATCGTCCGATCCAGCCACTTCTCCGAGTCGCCCGGTTCGAAGGCCGCCATGAGATCCAACAGTTGTTCCGGCGAGGTGTGGCAAAGGACCAGGTCTCGATTCGCGCGACTGAGCAAGCGGCTTTCCACTGCCTGATCGAACATCGCCAACAAGGGATCGTAATACCCTGCGACGTTCAAGATGCCAGCGGGCTTGCGGTGGATGCCCAACTGCGCCCAGGTCAGGATCTCACAGAATTCCTCAAAGGTTCCGAAACCTCCGGGCAGCGCGACAAAACCGTCCGCCAAATCCGCCATCATGGCCTTCCGCTCGTGCATGGATCGAACGACGCGCAGCTCTGTCACCCCGCGATGCGCCAGTTCCTTCTCCTCCAAGGCCTCGGGAATCACCCCGATCACCTCGCCGCCGGCATTCAGGACAGCGTCCGCCACCGCGCCCATCAGGCCGACATTGCCGCCGCCGTAGACCAGGCCCAACCCCCGATCTGCCAGCGATCTTCCCATGTCCTTTGCCGCGTCGACAAAAGCGGGATTGTCACCGCGACTTGATCCGCAGAACACACAGATGCGCTTCATCTCGCTCACACGCCAAGACTGACCCAACCGCCCCTCTGACGCGAGCTTTCCCGCCCCTTTCTCCACGCGCGACGAAAGAGTTGGCAAGGTCGCGAAGCTCTAAGAAGGGAACACGCCGCAAATGGAGTTCTTTCATCCGTGGGTCGGCCTTGCCGTCCGTGGGACTAATCCACAATCCGGTTCGACCAAGCGCCGACTTTCACAACGGTTTTACAATTCCCCGTCCCATTCACCATTGAGCGTTCCATTCTCTTCCGTAATCTCGCGGACAGCCGAATCACTCAGTCAACAAGGAGAACAGATGAAGAAGATCGTCAAATACACCACTGCCCAGGACAACGATTCCCGCGGACTCGACAAGCGCGTGACCAATCTCATCGACATGGGCTACCAGCCCTACGGCGCCCCCTACTCGGCCTACAACGGCAGAAGCGTCACGCTCTGCCAGGCCCTGGTGAAATACGAGGGGGACGAGGATGTTGCGCCGGAAACGCCGATTCGGGATACGCCGGCCATGGCCACCCCGCTACAGGCAGCACCAACCGACACTCCCAAGGAATCGCCCAAGTTGAAATCCGAGACCAGCCGCCTGCAGATCAAACCTTCCGCCAAACCTTCCATACCGCCGCCGCCCCCTTCACGGCCGGCCAATCAACCTCCCGCCCCGCCCCCGCCGCCGCCCGGTCAGGCGGAACCGCCGACCATCATCGTCGAACCGCTGGACTGAATCCAACCCGGAGCCGGAGCCGCGACCTTTAGGTTGCGCCGCGAGTCCGCCGGGACGAGCGGTTGAAATTCCGAACGTGGACCGACTTCTCGCGCGAAACGCGCTCGAATCGCAACCTGAAGGTTGCGGCTACTCGGCCAACTCAGGCGTCTTGTTTCACCGCTTTCACGCCCCCCGCTTCGCCTCCGCGGCGGCCCTGCGCTTCGCAGCCACGCGCTTGAGCAGTTCGTCCACGGTGACGCCGCCGAGGATGACGATGCCGATGACGGCGTATTCAATGTGGGTGGGGATCCAGTCGACAAGGGTGATCGTGTTACGCAGGACGCGCATGAGGGCCGCGCCGATGAGCACGCCGACGATGCTTCCCGCGCCGCCGCGCAAACTGCAACCGCCCAACACCGCCGCCGCAATGGCGTAGAGTTCGTAGAAGTTGCCGAAGTCCACCGGTTGCGCGGAGTTCACGTCCAACACGAACAACATCCCGCCCAGTCCGGCGCAGGCCGAGCAGATCACGTAGGCGAGGATGATCATCTTGTCGGTGTCGATGCCGCTGTATTTGGCGGCCTCCTCGTTGTTGCCCAGGGCCAGAAGGTAGCGCCCGTAAATGGTGTGGTTGAGAAAGATCCCCGCCAAGACGGCAACAATGCCCAGGATTACACAGGGCGCCGGGATGCCGATCTTCGTCATGACACGCTCGGTCACAACGATCCGCAGGGAAGTCCATTCACCCGGCTTCTGCGAGCGCAGCTTGGCCAGCGAGGGCACGTTGAGCTGCTGCTTATCATCGGAGGGTTGGATCGGCAGTTCCGCCAGCGATTGCCACCCGCCGCCGGCATTGCCCTCCAAGGACACCTTCAACGTCCCATCCGGCAGGTCCACCGCTACGGATTCCGTCTCGCTCGCGGCGAATTCAACGACCGGTTGGTAATTGGCGGATTTCACCCCGGCCCCGAAGAAGAACAAGGCCAGCAAGGCAGTCACGCCCAGCGAGAGCTTCACGTCCTTCACCAGTCCGCCACGCTTGCGGGCGACGAAGAACCAGATTCCAACGATCAGCAAACAGATCGCGCCCAGAATGAACAAGGCCTGCGCCGCGGTGACCTTGGCCAGTTCCGCCGTGGCGAGCAGACGCAATTTCGGATAGGCGTCGCCCAGCCCCTGCGTCTGGTCCGCGGTAAACCCGCGCGTGATGCCGCGATAGAACAACAGCCCGCATAGAGTCACGACAAAGGGCTGCAGCTTGAGCTTCGCGATCATCAGCCCGTGAATCAATCCGATCGCCAGGGAGATGAACCCGATCATGAACAAGGCCCCGCCCACCGACCAATCCTGCTCCGTCAACAACCAGGGCAGACCGCAGCCAACCAGGCAGATCACCGAACCGATTGAGAGATCGATGCCGCCGGTGATGATCACGAACGCCACCCCGATGCTGATGATCCCGAACAACGACGTGCGGCGGATCAGGTTCTCCAGATTGTAGGGCGTCAGAAACGACTCGCTCATCAACGACGTGATGAAAAACACGAAGACGAGCAGACCGAAAATGCCGAGTGTCTTTTTCATGAGTGACAGAGGTCACGAGATTCAGGCCTGAAAGGCCGGGACAACAAAGCCCAGTGTGAAACCCTGGGTTGAAACAGGGAAGTCAAACGAGCCCTGAAAGGGCGGGACAAACCCGTCACAGGAGCCAGCGTCTCCCGCAAGACTGTCTCGCCCTTGCAGGGCTTCATGCCCGCTCTGCGGCGACCCAGGGTTTCACCCTGGGCTTTGCTGTCTCGCCCCGTTGGGGCTTTGCAACGCGAACGAAGACATCCCTCTCCCGAGGGAGAGGGACCGAGGGTGAGGGCAATCCCCTCTCCGAACGACTCACGCGTCAGCGCAATTCCCAAATCCGTGTTCATCCGCGTCATCCGTGGTTGAAATTCATTCCGCATGGGCGGTGGTCTGCGCGCCGCCGGTGGCCAATTGCATGACGGCCTCCTCGCTGAGTTCCTCGCGCTTCAATTCTCCAGTGATGCGCCCCTCATGCATCACCAGCGCGCGATCCGACATGCCCAGCACCTCTTCCATCTCGCTCGACACGAACAGGATCGCCACGCCCTGCTTTGCGAGCTTCTCCATCAGACCGTAGATCTCCTGCTTGGCCCCGACATCGATCCCACGGGTCGGTTCGTCGAGCATGAGCAGTTTTGGCTTCATCGCCAGCCACTTGCCGAGCACGACTTTCTGCTGGTTGCCGCCGGAGAGGTAACGGACGATCTGTTCCGGGCTCGGCGTCTTGATCCGCATGTCGCGGGTCATCTCGGCCGTGATGGCGTCCTCCTGTCCGCGATTCAGAAATCCCATCCGCTGATCGCGACGCAGGCTGGGCAGGCTTATGTTCTCCCGAACGCACATCTCCAAGGCGAGCCCCTGCTGCTTGCGGTCTTCGGGCGCCAGCGCCAATCCGGCGCGAATCGCCTCAATCGGATTCTGCGGATCGACGCGTTGACCGCCGACATGAATCTCGCCGTCAACCAACGGCGTCACGCCAAACAGGGTCTGTAGAAGTTCGGTGCGTCCCGCGCCGACTAGTCCGGCCACACCGACAATCTCCCCGGCGCGCACGCTGAAATTCAGCTCATGCCCCGGATGCACCGGCGTCCGCAGCGCCTTCGCCTCGAGAACAACCTCGCCCGGCTCATGCGCCTCATGCTGATAAAACTGGCTCACGTCGCGCCCGACCATCAACCGCACCATGGAATCGTGACTGATCTCCTCGCGCCCAAGCTCGCCGGCGTTCTCCCCGTCGCGAAGGACAGTCACGCGATCGGCCAATTCCTTCACCTCGCCGAGCCGATGGGAAATGTAGACAATACTCACTCCCCGGCTCCGCAGATCCTTGATCACCTTGAACAGGTTCTCGGTCTCCGCCTGCGAAAGGCTGGAGGTGGGTTCGTCCATGATCAACACGCGGGCATTGATCGAAAGCGCCTTGGCGATCTCCACCATCTGCTGCCGGCCGATGGTCAGCGTATCGACGATCGTGTCCGGATCGACTTCCAAACCGACGGCTTCCAGATGCTTCCGGCATTCGCGTCGGATCGTTCCCCGATCGATCAAGCCCATCCGCAGGGGCTCTCGACCAAGGAAGATGTTCGAGCCCACATCGAGGTTGTCGGCGAGGTTCAACTCCTGGTGAATCAACGCCACGCCCTTCGCCAGGGCGTCATGGACGGATTGAATTTCAGCGGGCTCGCCATCGAGAAGGAATTCACCGGTGTCCTGGAGCTGCACGCCGGCGAGGATCTTCATCAGCGTGCTCTTGCCCGCGCCGTTCTCCCCGATCACGGCAAGAACCTCGCCCTTGCGAAGGGTCAGATCGACCCCCTTCAACGCCTTGACGCCGGGAAACTGCTTGGTCGCCTGGCGGACCTCAAGCAGCGGCGGCTCGGCCTGATCGGTCATGTGAAATGGGCAGCAATGCGCCGGGCAAAACTCAACGTCCCTTCAGGACCGCGTCCGGCGGATCGAAACGGGTAGAATCCTCGGAGCGGCCGAGCAACTCGTCGATCACGCCCTGGCGACGGAGCCGCGCGTTGTCCTGCTCCATGCGCCCCACAAAGATCATGATCTTGCCGCCATTGGGCAGCGCTTCCTTGACCAGCTTGCCGCACATGCGACCGGCGATGTAGTTGTCCATGCCCACGTAGACGAGCCGCTTGGAATCAGGGGCGTCGGAATCGGCCGTGATGAGATTCAGCTTGGAGGCCGCGTCGTTGAGCAATTCCGTCTGGTCGGACGGGGCGATCGGGCTCACCGCAATGCCGTTGACCTTCTTGGTGACCTGGTCCTCGATGATGCGCTTCTGATCCGGAATGCCCTCAGCCGGCATGAGCATCTCGGTGTTCACGCCCAGGTCGGCGCCGGCCTTGTGCACGCCCACGCCGCAGATGGTCCAGAACGAGGCCACGCCGTTGGAGACAAAGGTAAACTTCGGCTTGCCGTCCTTTTGGGGATTGTCCCCGCCGCCGGCCACGCGCTCCTTCAACACCTTCCAGAACTCCTCCACGTTGTCCTTCCGGATCTGCTGGGCGTCGATGTTGATGAACTTGTTCTCCGGAATGACGCTCTTGTCGCCCTTGTGCAGGGCGTTGAGGACCTCGATCGACTTGTAACCATACATGTAGGGGTCCTGCACCACCGTGCCGTGGACCGTGCCGTCGATGATTCCCTGCAGCGTGGCGTCGTCCTCGTCGAAGGCGATGACCTTCACCTTGCCGGTCTTGTCGGCCTGCTTCAGCGCCTCAAGGATCGCCGGCGGATTGTAGGCGAACAAGCCGACCATGCCGTCGATGTCCGTATGCTTGGCCAGGGTGTCCTCGACATTGGCCTTGGCCTTCGCGCGGTCAAACTGGTCGGTCAACGTGCCGAGGATCACATAATCACCCTGCTCCTCGGCCTTCTTTTCGACCGACAACAACGAATCGTCCCCGCCGCCGCCCGTCGATGGCGCAGGCGTCATTTCTTCCTTGCTGCCGCAACCCGCGGCAAAAGCCATGGCCGCGGCCAGTCCCGAACAGAGAATCTTGCTGGAGTGTTTCATAGGAGGCGTGGTTTTTACCCGGAAGGCGGGGCTTTGTCCATCATGCGTTCAACCCGCTTCCGAGCGAAACACGGCTTTTTGAGTTCCCGAGCGGCGCGTCCCGGATTATCAACGTGAGCATGTCCCGATTCAAAACGTCGCGCCTCGCCCGGGCTCTCGCCGGCTTCCACCTGTTCCTCTCTTTCGCTTCCCTGGCCGCCCCGCTGGACCTTCAACGAATCCCCGGAGCCAAACCGCGAAACATCATCTACATCCTGACCGACGACCATCGCTTCGACGCGATGGGCTTCATGGGGCACCCCTTCATTGAGACGCCGAACATGGACCGTCTCGCCCGCGATGGCGCGCATTTCCCCAACGCCTTTGTCACCACCTCGCTCTGTTCCCCCAGCCGCGCCTCAATCGTCACCGGCCAATACGCGCACAACCACCGCGTGGTCGACAACTACAACCCCGCCCCAGACGACCACCTCTACATCCAGCAATACCTTCAGAAGGCCGGCTACAACACCGCCTTCGTCGGCAAATGGCACTTCGGCGGCGACATCGACGATCCCCGCGCCGGCTTCGACCACTGGGTGGGATTCAAAGGCCAGGGCGTCTACTGGCCGCACAAGACCGGCCTCAAGGTCAAGGGCCGCTACGTGCCCCAGGCCCACAACAGCGGCATCAACATCAACGGCAAACGCGTCCCGCAAAAGGGCTACATCACCGACGAACTCACCGACTACGCGCTCGAGTGGCTGGACGATTGCAACGCCCCCGACAAACCGTTCTTCCTCTACCTCTCCCACAAGGCCGCCCACGCGGACTTCCTCCCGCCCAACCGCTTCGCCTACCGCTACCAGAATAAGAAAATCATCCAGCCACCGAGCCCGACCACGCACCCCGATCTGTTCCACAATCCGCCCATGTGGGTCCGCAATCAGCGCAACAGCCGCCACGGCGTCGAGTTCGCCTACTACACCGACCTCAACATGGCCGAATACTACCGCCGCTATTGCGAAACCCTGCTGGCCGTCGACGAAAGCGTCGGCCGCCTGCTCGACTGGATGGAGAAGAAACAACTGCTTGATTCCACGCTGCTCGTCTACATGGGCGACAATGGCTTCCTCTTCGGCGAACACGGCCTGATCGACAAACGATGCGCCTACGAGGAATCCATCCGCGTCCCGCTGCTCATGCATTGCCCCGAGGTCATCGCGAAAGGCAAAGCCAGACCGCAGGTCGTGGCCAACATCGACATCGCCCCCACCCTGCTCGAAGTCGCGGGTCTGCGAACGCCCGGGCGGATGGACGGCCGCAGCTTCTGGAAAATCGCGCAGGGCGAGGACGCCCCCTGGCGCGACTACCTGCTCTACGAATACCTCTGGGAAAGGAACTACCCGCAGACCCCGACCATGCACGCCCTCCGCGGCGACCGTTACAAGTACATCCGCTACCACGGCATCTGGGACGTGGACGAACTCTACGACCTCAAGGCCGACCCAGAGGAACGACGCAACCTGATCGACGCCCCCGACAAACAGGAATTGATCAGGAAGCTGAACCGGCGGCTGTTTGAGATTCTCAAGGAAACCGGCGGCGATCACGTCCCCCTGCCGCCGGACCGGGGAACAAAGTTCCTCCATCGTCGCGAGGGCGGCAGCGGCGCCGCCCCCTTTCCCGGGAATTTCCACCGCGCTCCCGACAAGAATTGAAGCCCCCCCTGGTTCCGCGCCTCAACGCGACGCAGTCCAGCTTCTGTGCGCCTCAACGGAAACGGACGGACCGCGCTTGAAATCCGCGGCCAATTGGTTCAAATAGACATGGCCCAGACCGCGTCCAATCGCCGAACGCTCCCAAGTCATGAAACAATCGCGATCCGATTTCCTGCTGGCCTTGTGCAGCCTCTCCGCCTGTGTCGGCGTCCTCTACCTCGTCGTGGAGCAAAACAGACGGGCGATTGAAACGCCCGTCGCCGCACAAGCGCTCCAATCCCCGGGGCCATCCGACGCCGATACACAGGCTCTGGAGACCAAGGTCGCGGAGCTTACCCGGAATCTCGACCGCACGACCGCGCAACTCGACCACGCCATGGCGAGGCTTTCGGAAAACTCAACGGAATCACGCCGCTCCGCCCGTTCTGCGGAAGCCATGGGCCAAATACCCGCCCCGGTGATGGTCAATTCCGGGACGGATGGCCGTTTGCTCCCTTCCTTCGAGGAACTCCTCTCCCCCTCGGGTGAACCGCTCGCCTCGCAGGTCCGCTTCAGCGGAATCTACGGTCGCCGACTGGTCTTTCGCGACGCCGACAACCAGCCCCGGGCATTCGATGTGGAGGAAGTGCACCCCGGAGTTCTCGAACATCTGGAAATCGATCTCGACGCGGCGAGGGAAGCCGCGCGCCGCACAGCTGAGAATCGTCGCGCCCGGGCCGAAGCCGCCGCCCGACGCCGCGCGGAGATCGCCCAAGCGCAGGCCGCTGAGCAGGCGCGCCAGATTCAGGCCGCTCCCCCCGCTGAAGCGTCCATGGCCACGCCAGCCCCCCAGACCACGCACATCACCATCAATCAACCGGCTCCACAGCCCTCCTACTACACAACTCCCGTCTACTACTACTGGCCTCAGCCCGTCAGGCGCACACCGGTCAGGCGCAACGTCATCCCTGGATCCGGATCGGGAATCCAGTTCAACGTCGGCCCGGTGACCGCCAACGTGGGCTCCTCACCAACCTCCGCCGGTTCCGATGCCGCACGCTTCCCCTACAATCAGGGCTTCCGCTTCATTCAAAGCGGCCCCTATACCACCATCCCGCGGTAAGAGCGCGTTCCTGAGCGTCAACAAACCCACGGCAGGAAACAATCCGGCCGCCGACGAGGCGCTTTCAGCACGAGTTCATGCCCAAACAGGGAGATCCATTCCTTCACCTCTGTTGGCGCGCTGGCGTCCTTCCCGTCGATCGTCGCCATCCCGGACTTGTCCTTCATCAGGCGCAGCGCCCCAAAACGGGCCACCGGTTTCAATCGTTCATGAGTGTTTTTCATGGCTGTGTCTTCTGTATTCATCGGCCGTATTCAACGCCACTTGATTGGACATTGGCGGTCCAACCCAAAAAAACGGCGACAAGAAAGCGGGTTTCTTTCGCAAGAAATGCTTGAATTGCGGGAGTTGCCGCCTATTTTCCCATTATGCAGCACCACCAGAAGATTGGCGTGGCCTTGATGGCGATCCCCGTTTCGCTGGGAATCGCCCTTCAGAAAAGCGCAGCCCTGTTGTATCGGCCGGAAACCCTGACCAATCTGGAAATCATCCCGCCCCCCCCTGACCTCACGCTCGTGGTCGCCCTGCTGTCCACAAACTGGCTCCTTGCCGCGCCGCTCGCGTTGTTGTTCGTCATCGGCATCGCCTACATCAGCCTGCCCGAACGCTTCGGCTTCGACACGCCGCAGTTGGTCGAGATCAAACATCTCAACCATTCCTCGTAGCGCATCGGCCCGGGCGCGATCGATTTCGCTCTTCAAGGGTTTCGATCCCATGCAGGAACACATCGACGTTGAAGGCAGGATCACCCAGATCCTCGCCGGCACCATGTTCCGGGTTGAACTCGACAACGGACACCAGCTGCTCGCCCATATCTCCGGTCAGATGCGAAGAAGCTTCATCCGCCTCAAGGTCGATGACCGCGTCAAACTGGAGATGTCGCCCGGCGATCTCAACAAGGGACGCATCGTCGATTGCCTCCCCCTGGACGCGCACAGCGGTGAAGGGATCTGAACCGCCGATAAAAAGCGCTTGCGTCGCGGATTTGAAGACCCTAAAAACACGCCCCTTCGATTTTCATCGAAGCCGTGTGGCAGAGTAGCTCAGTTGGTTAGAGCAGGGGACTCATAAGCCCAAGGTCGGCGGTTCGAATCCGCCCTCTGCCACCATTCCCCGCCCTTGGGCGTCTTTCCCCGAGCCCCTCGCCCCGGCCGCCGACCATGCCAAGCCTTGCCCGTTGATAATCAGGCAATTAAGCGCCGCGTCGTCACCGTGAATAGGCTTGACCTCCCCTGCCCTCATCCCTTTATTGGTCGCTTGTGATTCCCAGCATTCATGTTCACGCAAGTTAAAGGCCTCTTTTCCAACGATATTGGAATAGATCTGGGCACTGCGAACTCGCTTGTGTTCGTTCGCGATCAGGGCATCGTGCTCCGCGAACCTTCTGTCGTCGCCATCCAGGCCGGAACCACCAATGTCCTCGCCGTGGGCGAGGAGGCCAAGCGGATGCTCGGCCGCACTCCGGGCAACATCGTCGCCATCCGCCCCATGAAGGACGGCGTCATTGCGGACTTCGAGATCACCGAGTCCATGCTGCGACACTTCATCCAGAAGGTTCACCACCGCAAGCTCATCGCGCCGCGCGTCGTCGTGGCCGTGCCCTCCGGCATCACGGAGGTGGAAAAACGCGCGGTGAAGGATTCGGCGACCCACGCCGGCGCGCGCGAGGTCTACCTGATCGAACAACCCATGGCCTCGGCCATCGGAACCGGCCTGCCGGTGCATGAACCCGCTGGAAACATGATCGTGGACATCGGCGGGGGGACCTGTGAGATAGCCATCATCTCCCTCGCCGGAATCGTCTTCAGCCGCAGCCTGAGGGTCGGCGGCGACGAATTCGATGAAACGATCATCGGGCACATGAAACGCGCCCACAACCTGATGATTGGCGAACGCATGGCGGAAGAAATCAAAGTCCGCGTCGGATCCGCATATCCTCTGGAACAGGAATTGACCTTGGAAGTCAAAGGCCGCGACCTGAGCGCCGGCCTCCCAAGGACGATTACAGTGCGTTCAGAAGAAATCCGTGAATGTCTCAAAGAGCCATTGACGAGCATATTGGAGTCCATCCGCATCACCCTCGAACGCTGCCCCCCCGAACTCTCGGCCGACCTCGTCGACCGCGGCATCGTCGTCGCCGGCGGCGGCGCCCTGCTCCGGGGCATCGATCGCCTGATCGCGGAAGAGACCGGCCTGCCGGTTCATATTGCCGACGACCCGTTGACGGCCGTCGCCGAAGGCACCGGCCGCGTCCTCTATGAACTCCAGTTCCTCAAGTCCGTGGCAACCTCAAGCGCCACATGAACATGAGCGCTGGCGGGACAGATCCAACATGCGTTCGCTCCGGTCGCCCCGGAGTGATCGATGTTTAAGAAACCGCAATACTTGACAATTCTGTTGACGCTGGTCCTGGCAGGGATCCTTCTCAGCCTGCCGGAACGGCGCAAGAGCCAGCTCAAACGCTGGATCGGCACGGTTTTCGTCGTGGGATTCGGAGCCTCCAAGGCCGCCGACACCGTCGCCGACAAGGCCCGTGTGGCCGTCACCCCCCGCAAGGTGCTCGGCAAACAGCTCGCCGACCTCCAGGAGGAAAACCAGCGTCTCCGCCTCCAACTCAAACAGGCCGGCGTCATCGCCCGCGAAAACGACCGCCTGCGCGCCGCCCTCAACTGGCGGAAACAGACCCGCTGGGAGGTCACCCTGGCCAAGGTGATCGGCCGGGAGCCCTCAAACTGGCATCAGGTCATCCACATCGACCGCGGGGCCCGCGACGGCGTCACCGAAAACATGCCGGTCGTGGCCAACGAAGGCCTCGTCGGACGCGTCTCCTCCGTCGGCATGACCCGCTCCCAGGTCGTGCTGATCGGCGACCCCAAATGCAAGGTGGGCGCCATGATCGAGACCACCGGCGAAGCCGGCGTCGTCGAACCGGGCAAATCCGGAGCCCTCGGCCGCGACATCGTGGCCCTGAACTACATTGCCGGAGACAGCGAACTGAAGCCCGGCGACCGTGTGCTCACCAGCGGCCTCGGGCCGGTCTTCCCCAAGGGAATCCCGGTCGGAACCGTCATCCATGCCCGCACCCTGGACTACGGCCTCACCAAGGACGCTCGCGTCAAACTCCACGTCAACCTGAACCGCCTCGAGCACGTCTGGGTGCTCACCAACTGACGCCATGAGCCGCATCAATCTCATCGTCGTGTTGATGGCCGCCTTCTTCTGCGTCTACGCGCAGACGGCGTTCCAGGGGCTCCGCAACATCATTCACGCCCAGTTCGACCTGCTGCCCGCGTTGATGGCCTGCGTGGCCCTGAGCGCCGACCTCGTCGCGGTCGCCACGCTCGCCATCGTCGGCGGCGTCCTGTTCGACACCCTTTCCGCCAATCCGCTGGGCGTCAGCATCCTTCCCCTGTTCTTCATCGGCGTCTTTCTCCAACTCCGACACGACCTGATCCTCCGCGACATGGCCTACGCCCAGTTCATCGTTGGCTGCTGCGTCTCCGCCTCGATGCCCCTGCTGACGCTGGTCGGGCTCTGGGCCCTCGGGGAACGCCCCATCGTGGGACTCGAAACCCTCTGGCAATGGCTGGTCATGGCGCTGATCGGCGGCGTCGCCACGCCTTGTTTCTTCCAGCTCTTCGACCGGCTCGAACTCGCCCTGAACTACTCCACGGCGCCGGCCTACAACGAATCCATGGCCCGCCGCGACCGGGAGATCAAACGTGGCAGGGGATACTGAACGGACCATGCTGATCTTCGACCAACTCAAGAAAAGCGAGCCGCAATTGCGGGTCTTCTCGCTGTTGGTCCTGGCCGGACTGTTCACCCTCATGGCCGGGCTCTGGCATGTCCAGGTGATCTCCGCCAAACAATACCAGGCAAACCTCGACAGCCAGTCCTACCGAACCGTCCGCGTCCCCGCCGTGCGCGGACAGATCTTCGATCGCAACGGCCGTGTCCTCGCCGCCAACCGCGCCGGCTTCACCGTCAACGTCTATCTCGACGACCTCCGCCACCTGTTCCGACCGGAGTTTGAACGGCTTCGCGCCGAACGGGAGAAGGAACTCGGACGCAAGCTCAGCCGCTCCGAACGATCGCCGCTGGAGCCGCTCGCCCGCTTCAACGTCATCAATGGCGCCGCCCAGCAGGTGGCCCGGGTCATTCAGCGCCCCATCGAACTGGATGCAACCAAGGTCAACATCCATTGGATCCGCCGCCGCGCGCTGCCCATGCCCATCGCCGAGAAGCTCACCCCCGCCGAGGTCGCGCGCTTCGCGGAGTCTCCGTTCGACCACCCGGGAGTCACCCTGGACTCCCAACTCCAGCGACACTATCCCCACAACGAGACCGCCGCCCACGTCCTCGGCTACCTCAAGACCGACAACGGGGCGGACTCCGACATCGATTCGGAATTCGACTATCCCCTGCCCGGTCTCAAGGGCGGAGGCACCGGCGTGGAAAGCGTGTTCGACCGCTATCTCCAGGGCGAACCCGGTGGAAAATCCGTGCTCATCGACCATATCGGCTACCGCCGCAATGAGACCATGGACCAGGAACCGCTTCCCGGGGACGACCTCTATCTCACGCTGGATCTCGACATCCAGAAGATCGCGGAGGAGGAACTGAAGTCCAAGGTCGGCCGCCATGTCCGCGGCGCCGTCGTGGTGATGAATCCGCGCAATGGCGACCTGCTGGCCATGGCCTCGCTGCCCGCCTTCGACCCCAATCGCTTCCCCGGCGTCTCCCACGATTACTACAACTTTCAGAATTCCGAACCCCGCGCCGCCTTCCGTTCTCGCGCGACGCAGAACAACTTCCAACCGGGCTCCATCTTCAAGATCGTCGTCGCCCTCGCCTGCCTGGAAAAAGGCACCATGAAACCTGACGAGATCTACCACAACAAGGGTTTCATCCAGGTCGGCCGTCGGTTCGACGACACCGCGCGCCCCGGCCCCTACAATTTCCGGAGGGCCTTCATCAAATCCTCCAACTCCTACTTCATCCACCACGGGCTCGAGGCCCGCGTGCGCGCCGTCATCGAGATGGGCGACCGCTTCTTTCTTGGCCAGCCCACGAAGATCCCCACCTGGCAGGACTACGCCGGCAACTTCCCCAAGCTGGAAAACATCCGCCCAGGAAAGTGGTTCGACGGCGACACCGCCAACCTCTGCATCGGCCAGGGGCCCATCGACATGACCCCGCTTCAGGCCGCCATCATGACCTCCGCCGTCTCCAACGGCGGAACCGTGTTCTGGCCCCGTCTGGTGGAGCGCATCGCCCCTCACAA
The DNA here is from genome assembly GCA_038126035.1 of Verrucomicrobiales bacterium. GTDB lineage: Bacteria > Verrucomicrobiota > Verrucomicrobiia > Limisphaerales > JAYPEY01 > JAYPEY01. The sequence goes on from JAYPEY010000014.1 coordinate 72,071, forward strand.
ATCCCGCGCGACGCGCAAAGGCAGATTCAATCCGCCCGGAAAGATCCGGGGCAGCCTGAATGTCCAGCCCCGGAACCTGGAGCTCGTCCTCGACGCCATGCTCGCCGACGTCGAAGATTCCGAAGGCACCGGAAATCTCGCCGCCGTTCCCGGGATGCGCATCGGCGGCAAGACCGGCACCGCTGAAGAGAAGAAGGGCGGCGTGGTCATCGACAAGAAGACCTGGTTCGTCTCCTTCGGCCGCTATCCCGGCGAGGCCCAGCCCCGGTATGTCGTCGTCGTGCTGGTCGAAAGCGGCGGCTCCGGCGGCAAGACCTCGGCTCCGGTCGCCGGCGCCATCTATCGCCGCCTATACGAGCGCGACAAACCCTCGCTCCAGGTCGCCAACCCGCTCTCCCTCACCAACTGACCATGCCGCGCCTCAGCATCACAGAACCCGAACCGCGCATCGACTGGCTGCTCCTGGCCAGCACGACGCTGCTGGTGACCATCGGGGTGGTGTTCATCTTCAGCGCCACCATGGTCGATCCCGCCGAGGCCGCCAAGCCGCTGCTCAACCAGTTTCACGTCAAACAGATCATCTGGGCTGTCGGCGGCGTCCTGACCGGCGCGATCCTCTGCCTCGTCGATTACCGCACCCTCTCCCGCTGGTCCCTCGTCGCCTTCTGGTTCTCCAATTTCCTGCTCATCCTCGTGCTTGTGATCGGCGCGACCATCTGGGGCGCCAAACGCTGGATCAATCTCGGCCTGTTCAACCTCCAGCCCTCCGAGTTCGCCAAACTGGCCTTCATCTTCGCCTTTGCCCACTTCCTCAGCCGTCCGCTTGAGGAACTCCGCATGCGCACCGTCTTCATCAAGTGCCTTGGCATGATCCTCATCCCCGTCGTGTTGATCTTCGTCGAGCCCGACCTCGGCTCCGCCCTGCTCTTCCTGCCGGTCGGACTCGTGATGATGTTCGTCGCCGGGGTTCCCGCGGCCACCCTGAAACGCCTCGTCGGCTGGTCCCTTACCATCGCCATCCTCATGGTCTCCTACATCCTCTTCGTCCCCCGCGAGATGCAGAAATGGTCCATCAAGGACTACCAACGCCAGCGACTCCTCGTCTACTTCGACATGGACTTCGCGCCCAAGTCGGCCTCCGAGGAGGACAAACGCAAGGCCCGCAACCTCAAATCCCAGATGTCCTACAACGTCCGCCAGGCGCTGATCTCGGTCGGCTCCGGCGGCCTCACCGGCAAGGGCTTCCGACAGGGCGCCCAAAACGCCCTCGGATTCCTTCCCCGCGGCGTCGCGCACAACGACTTCATCTTCTCCGTCATCGCGGAGGAGACCGGCTTCGCCGGCAGCGTCGTCGTCGTCGGGCTCTACACGATCTTCCTCTTTTCCGGCATACGGATTGCCAGCCAGGCGCGCGATCGCTTGGGTCGAATTTTGGCTGCGGGCGTGGTCGCCCTCTTCTTCAGCCAAATCTTCATCAACATCGGAATGAACATACGCATTGTGCCCGTCACCGGCGTGCCGTTGCCGCTCCTCAGTTACGGCGGCTCCTCGGCGCTCAGTTCCCTGATCGCGGCGGGCATTCTGCAAAACGTCTACATCTACAGAAAAACCTACTGACCATGGCTGAACAAAAAAAATTCGGACGTCGCCGCGGCGGCGGAAAAGGCGGAATGCGTTTCCGTCCCAACAAAGGGCTGCAACCCGTCAGCAAGAAACAGGAGAAGGAGGCCGCCGATGCGCGCGCCGAGGCCCTCGGAATCAAATCCTCCGAGGAACCCGTCTTCTCCAGCGAGCAACGCCACAAAGGCGAGATCGAACGATCCGAGAATCTCGCCGCCGGTGTCGAACCGCCGGAAAAACCGGCAGGCAGGAGCCGGGGCCGCGGCCGAGGGCGCGGCCGAGGGCGCGGCAAGGGCGACCAACGCGACGGCGACAACAAGGCCGAAAGCAAGGATTCTCAACCCGCCGAGAAACCGAAGCCCAAGGACAAATACAAGCCGGTGCCCGTCGATGAGCTCCCCCAGAAGGGGCTCGTCAACAAGGCGCGCGCCGCTGCCGAGAAGGTCATCGGCAAGGTCAAGAACATCATCAAACCCGACAAGAGCGTCCACAAGGAGGTGGTCATCAACGCCGAATCGCTGGAGACCCGCGTCGCCGTGCTGGAGGACGGCCGACTCGAGGACTTCACCATCGAGCGCACCGGGACAGAGCGCCTCGTCGGCAGCATCTACAAGGGCAAGGTCAAGAACCTCGAGGACGGCCTCAAGGCCGCCTTCGTGGACATCGGCTTCGAGAAGAACGCCTTCCTTCACTACTGGGACATCGTCCCCAGCAACCTCGACAGCGGCGTCGAGGTCGTCGAGCGCGCCAACAGCAAGAAACGCAGCAAGCCCAAGATCACGCAAAAGGACATCCCCCGCGTGTTCCCTCCGGGCAGCGAGATCTACGTCCAGGTGACCAAGGGGCCCATCGGCACCAAGGGCCCCCGCGTGACCACCCATCTCGCCCTGCCCGGCCGCTATCTCGTGCTGCTGCCCAACTCCGATCAGAGCGGCGTCTCCCGCAAGATCGAAAACGGCAAGGAGCGCCAACGCCTCAAGAAGATCGTCCGCGAGCTCAACATCCCGGACGGCATGGGCGTCATCATACGCACCGTCGGCGAAGGACTGCAGAAGCGCTTCTTCATCCGCGACCTCGCCCTCATGCTCGAGGAGTGGAAGATCATCAGCGACAAGATCGCCCGCAACCCCGCCCCCGCCTGCGTCTTCCACGAACCCGACCTCGTCGAACGCACCGTCCGCGACTTCCTCACCGAGGACGTCAAACGCATCGTCATCGACAACAAGAAGGAGGGCGAGCGCATGCACGACATGATCGGCAAGATCTCCCGCCGCTCCGTCTCCAAGGTGAAGCTCTACAACGATCACCAACCGATCTTCGACCGCTTCAAGATCGCCCGCCAGTTGGAGAACGCCTTCTCCCGCAAGGTCCCCCTCCCCAGCGGCGGCTACCTCGTCATCGACGAAACCGAGGCCCTCGTCTCCATCGACGTCAACACCGGCGGCCACAAGGGATCCAAGGACCAGGAATCCACCATCCTCAACGTCAACGAGGAGGCCGTGGACGAAATCGCGCGCCAACTCCGCCTGCGCAACATGGGCGGCCTCATCGTGCTGGACCTCATCGACATGAAGTCCCGCCGCGACCAGAACGCCGTCTACCAGCGCATCCGCGAGAATCTCCGCAAGGACAAGGCCAAGACCCACGTCCTGCCCATCTCGCCGCTCGGCCTGATGGAGATGACCCGCCAGCGGCATTCCGAGAGCGTCCGTGAGGCCGTCTACGACGACTGCCACTACTGCAAGGGTCGCGGCAAGGTGCGCAGCCCCCTGACCATGAGCGTCGAAATCCAGCGCAAGCTCTCCGAGATCCTCAAGAAGCGCAAACGCGAGCAGGCCGACTTCGAACTCAAGATCGTCGTCAACTCCCGCGTCCTCAACCGCCTCCGCACCGAGGACGAACAACTGCTCATCGACATGGAAAAACGCTACTTCGGCAAACTCTCCTTCCGCGCCGACCCCGACTTCCACGCCGAACAGTTCAAGATCCTCAACGCCTCCAACGACAAGGAACTCGCCACGTTCAATTGTTAGAGTGGTCAGTCAGGACTGGTTTTCAAACATCGTCCGATGGGCATTGGCTTTGCCCTTCGCGATCCTTTGGACGATGTGCCTGTGCTGCAATTGCCACGTGGCGCTTCGTCGAATGAATCGGCATTGGGAAGGCACTTCACCAATGCCGATTCTCGGCGCTGTGGCGGGAGGCTTGGCAATCGGTCTTATCCCCACACTGCCGCAATTCTCTGGCGAGCCTCAGACTCAGGCTCTGTTATGGACATTCTTGGTCTTTGCACCGGATATCACGCCCGGCGCTGGAACTGTGTTCGGGCGCATATCGGAAAGCTGCTTTGGGAGACGTGATTCTGGAACTGGCAATTCATAGAGGCGCAACCGCATTGCTGGTTGGCTGATATGGTTGCCACCCCATCGATCACTTCGACGCCGCGCGAAGCGGCTTGGACTGGGCGTGAGTGGCAAGGATGCCGCAGAGACGCGGCTTGGCGTATGTCTGGGAGTGTCATTGGCTTACACGTTGACACCGAGTTGGGCGTGGCCGGACGCGCTTCAAAGCGGCACAAAGCGCCGCACTCCAAGACGCTGCCGCGAGGTCAATCGCTCGATGCCAGGCTGAGGTCAAGACACCACTGACTGCCTCGCTTCTTCAACACCGAGGTCACTGAGAACACAGAGAACCACAGAGGGAAAATGCCTTTCTCTGTGGTTCTCCTTCCCTCTGTGTCCTCTGTGTTAAGAATTGGCGCATCCAATCCCCTCAAGCGCCTCCATCAGAACCCCGCCCGGTTCCCCCTCTCCAGAACCTCCCCATTCACCACCGACTCCGGCTGCTTCCCATTCATCGCATCCACAATCGCCCGCGCCGCCATCTCGCTGACACTGCGCCCGGTTCGCACACCAAACGAAGCCTGGTGCGGCATGAGCAGGACATTGGGCGCCGAACGCAACGGATGATCCACCGCCATCGGCTCCACGCAATAGGTGTCCAACGCCGCGCCGCCGATCCAGCCCTCATTCAACGCCCGAACCAGGGCCTCCTCATCCAGGACCGCGCCGCGGGCGGTATTGATCAGCAACGCGTCATCGCGCATCGCCTTCAATTCCTTCTCCCCGATCAGGCCGCGCGTCTGGTCGTTCAGCGCCATGTGCAGGGAGACAAAATCCGATTCCTCAAGCAGGCGATCCATCCCGACCATTTCCACGCCCAAGGCTTCGGCCTCCGGCTGTTCCTTCGGATCGCAGGCCAGGACCTTCATGCCGAATCCCGAGGCTCGCTTCGCCACCACCTTTCCGATGCGACCCAGTCCGACAATTCCCAGTTTCGCCCCGCTGACATCGACACCCCACGAGGGCGTCCATTCGCCCGCCCGCATGCCCAGGTGTCCCTCATGCAACCTTCTCGCCAAGGCCAGCAGCAGACCGAAGGCATAGTCCGCCACGGCGTTGTTCAGAAGCCCGGGCGTGTTGGCCACAATGATCCCCTGCTCTGTCGCGGCCTTGAGATCGACCGCGTCGAAGCCCACGCCCCAGCGGGAGATGACCTTCAGATCGGAGGTCGCTTCATCGCCCAACAACTCGGGCGTGTAGGGCTCCACCCCGGCCAGCACGGCGTCTTTACCAGTCAAGGCCTGCCGCAGTTCCTCGGCGTCGGTGATTCCCGCATTAAGCGCGATGGTGAGATTGCAGCCCGCCGCCTCCAGGACAGCCTTTGCGGCTTCTCCCACAGCCGGGTTCTTCAACGCGCCGGCCGTCAGTAAAACATTCCATGACATGGGGGAAGTCTAGGGGCGGTTGGATTGATGGCAAGATTGGAGCCGAAGCCTTGGGCAAGTTCGAACGAACCCACCCCGATTTACCGCCTCAAACTGACTTCGTCAGCGGCGGCAAATATCCCCTCCAAAGAGGGGACCAACACGTTGATACGCCGGACGGCAGGTCCCCTCTTGGGAGGGGATATTTGTTCCGACCGCGAAGCGTTGAGGAACAAATCGGGGTGGGTCCGCCGGGACTGACAATGCGCCCCGCCCCGCTCAGCGATTCATCAATTCCTCAATCTCATCCGGATCGATCGGAATATCCGCCATCAGGTCCACGGGTCCATCCGCGGTCACCAGCACGTCGTTCTCCAAGCGCACACCAAAGCCCTCCTCCGGAATGTAGATGCCCGGCTCCACCGTCATCACCCATCCCGGGGCCAGTTCCGTGCTGGCAAAGCCGACGTCATGCACGTCCAACCCGATCGGATGCCCCAGGCCGTGCATGAAATACTTCTTCAAGGCCGGTTTGTCCGGATCCTGCTTCTTGATGTCGCGCGGCTTCAACAGGCCCAGCTTCAGCAACTCCTCCTCGACCATGGCCTCGGCCTCCTTCTGCCAGTCCTTGACCAACTTGCCGACCGTGGTCGCCTTGATCATTTCCGTGATCACGCGCAGCACCGACCTGTAGACCTGCTTCTGGCGGCGCGTGAACCTGCCCTTCACAGGGATGGTGCGGGTCAGGTCGGAATTGTAGTTGGCATAACTCGACGCCACGTCGAGCAGCAGCACGTCGCCGCTCCTGCACTTCTGGTCGTTCTGCAGGTAGTGCAGCACGCAGGAATTGGCCCCCGACGCAATGATCGGCGTGTAGGCGAACTTGGCGCCGTTGCGAATGAACTCATGCGCAAACTCCGCCTCCACCTCGGTCTCATTTACACCCGGCTTCACAAAATCCAACACGCGCAGAAAGCCCGCCTTCGTGATGCCGCAGGCCTTCTTGATCAGATCGATCTCATACTTCGATTTGACCGGCCGGATCTCGTGCATGATCCGCGCCAGACGGCGATAGTCATGCAACGGAAACTTCGCCTGGCAGTCTTTGGCGAACCGCGCATCCCGCGTTTCCACCTCGATCACCGCGCGCTTGTGCTCGTTGCTGTTCAGATACACCTGCTCCGCTTCGCACATCAGCATCCGGAAGATCGTGTCGAACTCCGACAGCCACTTGACCTGCTTGATGCCCGAGATCTTGGACGCCTCCTCCTTGCTGTGCTTGTGCCCCTCCCAGATCTTCAGATGTTCGCTGGGTTCGCGGAGAAACAGGATCTCCCGATGTTTCTCGTCAAAGGCGTCCGGCGCCAGCAGCAGGATGGACTCCTCCTGCTCGATGCCCGTCAGGTAAAACAGATCCGCGTTGGGCTGCATGACCAGGGTCCCATCGGCGTTGGTCGGCAGAATGTCGTTGGCGTTGACGACGGCGAGGGAATTCTTCTCAAGCCTCCCGGCGACCCGTTTTCGATTGGCGGCGAAGAGCTTGGAATTGATTGGCGCGTGTCTCATAAGCCGCTATTAAAGCGGGCGTTGATTGAATTGAACAGTCGCGAGTCGATCTCTCAGATCCCCTCCGGGGAGAGGATCTTTGTCGCCGCCGACGCAGTCGGGTTGAGACGGCAGATCGGGGTGGGCTCGCCCGGAATTACCTTTGGCCTCGTCACCAACGAATCGGAGCGCCGAGCATTGCTCGGCATGGGCGCAATTCGACAGCCCAGGCCGAGCAATGCCCGGCGCTCCAAATGCAACAACCGCACATCGCCCGCAATTGCTCATCATGAGACACCAGACTAAGCGCGTCGCCGCCCTCCTCCTGCTCGCCCTCGCCCTCCCCGGCCTCGCCTCGGCCGCAGACGCGGACAAGAAACCCGCCCAAAAGAAGGCGAAACCAAAACCCAATCCCCGTCTCTCCCTGGAGCGCATCTACGGCAAGCCCGAGTTCGGCGGCAAGTCCTACAGCGTCAAATGGCTCGAAGCCAACCAAGGCTACGTCCGACTCCTCAAGTCCGCCAAGACTGAAAAGGCCCGCGACATCGTCCAATACAATCCCAAATCCGGCGCGACCAACATCCTCGTCGCCGCCGAGCTGCTGATCCCCAAGGGCCGGACCAATTCGCTGGCCCTCAACAGCTACAGCTTCACCAAGGACCTCTCCAAGCTGCTCATCTTCACGAACACCAAGCGCGTCTGGCGCGCCAACACCCGCGGCGACTATTGGGTTCTGGATCGCCAAGCGAAGAAGCTCCACCAACTCGGAGGCAAGGACGCGAAACCCTCCACCCTGATGTTCGCGACCTTCTCCCCCGACGGCAGAAAGGTCGCCTACGTCCGCGAGCGCAACCTTTACGTCGAAGACCTTGCCGATGGCTCCATTAAAGCGCTGACCAACGCGAAGTCCGAAACCGAGATCAATGGGACCTTTGACTGGGTCTATGAAGAGGAACTCGGTCTGCGAAACGGCTTCCGCTGGAGCCCCGACAGCAGGTCGATCGCCTATTGGCAGATCAATGAGTCCGGCGTGAAGGACATGCACATGATGGATAACCTCACCGGGTTCTACCCAAAGGTGGTCACCTTCAAGTATCCCAAGACAGGAGAACGCAACGCCCACGGCCGCGTCGGCGTCGCCAGCCTGCAGTCCGGCGAAACCACCTGGATGAAGATCCCCGGCGATCCGCGCAACCACTACATCGCCCGCATGCAATGGGCGGACAACTCGCGCCAGCTTCTCATCCAACAGCTCAACCGCCTGCAGAACACCAACAAGGTCATGCTGGCCAGCACCTGGACCGGCGACGCCGAAACCGTCTTCACCGACCGCGACGACGCCTGGGTCGATGTGCGCTTCGACTTCACCCAATGGGTCAACAACGGGAAGCATTTCACCTTCGTCAGCGAACGCGACGGCTGGCGACGCGTCTGGCTCGTTCCGCGCAACGGCGGCGCGCCAAAACCCATCACTCCGGCCGGAGTCGATGTCATCCGCGCCGCAGCCGTCGATCGCGACAAGAACCTGCTTTACTACTACGCGTCCCCGAACAACCCCACGCAGCAATACCTTTACCAGGTCGGCCTCGATGGCATCGACGCGACCCGCGTTTCGCCAGACAAACGCACGGGCGCCCACAGCTACTCCATGTCACCCGACGCCAAATGGGCGGTTCATTCCTGGTCCGACTTCAACAACCCCGCGCGGCAGAACCTCATCAGCCTCCCGGATCACGAGATCGTCCGCCGACTGGAGCGCAATCGCGAACTTCGGAAGAAGCTTGCAACGCTGGACCGGCCCAAGTCCGAATTCATCCGCATCGACATCGGCGACGGCGTCAAACTCGACGCCTGGCGCATCCTCCCCCCGAACTTCGATCCGAAGAAGAAGTATCCCCTGCTCCTCTACGTCTACGGCGAACCCGCCGGACAGACCGTGACCGATCGATGGAAAGGCAGCGGTGGGATGTGGAATTGGATGATGGCGCAGAAGGGCTTCATCCTGATGAGCATCGACAACCGCGGCGTCCCCGCCCCGCGCGGCAATGCCTGGCGCAAGATTGTCTATCGCCAGGTCGGCATCCTTGCGCCGAAAGATCAGGCCGCGGCGCTGAAACAGGTCCTGAAAGACTCGCCCTACATCGATCCCAAGCGCGTCGGCATCTGGGGCTGGAGCGGCGGCGGCTCGATGACCCTGAACGCGATGTTCAAGTATCCCGACCTCTACCAAACCGGCGTCTCCGTTGCGCCAGTACCGGACCAACGCCTCTACGACACCATCTACCAGGAACGCTACATGGGCCTGCCCGACGACAACAAGGAGGGCTACAAGGAAGGCTCAGCAATCCACTACGCAAAGAACCTGAAAGGCAACCTCCTGCTCATCCACGGCACCGCCGATGACAACGTGCATTACCAGGGCATGGAGAAGCTGATCAATGAATTGATCGCCCACGGCAGGCAGTTCGAAATGATGGCCTATCCCAACCGCACCCACTCCATCCGCGAACGCAAGGGAACCACCATGCATCTGCGGAAACTGATGACGGATTACCTGTTGGAAAATCTGAAGTAGGCGCGGCCGGGGGGGCAACTACGGAATACACTGAATACACGGAAACAAGACGCTGAATTCCGAGTCCTCAACCTTATCCCCGGGCTTGCTTGAACTGACGCATCCACGTCGCCTCTTCCGAAGTTCCTTCTTTTCCGTGTCTTCCGCGTATTCCGTAGTTACCCTTTTTTGACTACGGAATACGCTGAAAACACGGAACGAAGACATCGAAAACCGCAGCTTCTTACCCTCGTCGCCACAGCCTTGCTTCCGCTCACTCGTCCACGTCGCCGCTTCCGAAGCCCCTTCTTTTCCCTGTCTTCCGCGTATCCCGTAGTTACCCTTTTTTGACTACGGAATACGCTGAAAACACGGAACGAAGACAT
>JAYPEY010000014.1:82041-86506 GCA_038126035.1 Verrucomicrobiales bacterium
CCGTAGTTACCCTTTTTTGACTACGGAATACGCTGAAAACACGGAACGAAGACATCGAAAACCGCAGCTTCTTACCCTCGTCGCCACAGCCTTGCTTCCGCTCACTCGTCCACGTCGCCGCTTCCGAAGACCTTCTTTTCCCTGTCTTCCGCGTATCCCGTAGTTACCCTTCTCAGATGGAGAAGAAACTGATCTTGGAGAATGAAACCTATCGAATTCGCGGGGCCTGTTTTGAAGTCTACACGGAGAAGGGGTGTGGATTCCTGGAGTCCGTCTACCACGAGTGCATGGAACTGGAACTCGGTCTATCCGGCATCCCTCGAAAATCGAAACCTTCCTTGGATCTGGAATACAAGGGCAACCCGCTGAAGACGAAATACGAACCGGACTTTCTGTGTTTCGATCGGATCGTCCTCGAACTGAAAGCGGTTAAGGAACTCGCCGACGAACACCGCGCCCAAGTGCAGAACTACCTGAAGGCGACCGGACTCAGATTGGGGATACTCGCCAACTTCGGTCACCACCCCAAGATGCAGATCGAACGCATCGTCGCATTGGAAGAACGTTTCGGACGGCGCGATTGATAAACTGCGAAATACACTGAATACGCGGAAGGAAGACACCGAAAACCGAACCACTCACCCTGGTCACACCAAGCTTGTTTGACCTGCCTCGCCCACATCGCCAACTCCGAAATTCTGTCTTTTCCGTGTATTCCGCGTATTCCGTAGTTCCCCTATCGGGGCCTGCCTCCTCACCGGATTCGCCGGCCAGACCATGTCGCGACCGGACCAGAACGGATCCGCGCCCTTTTCCTCGGGAGTCGGATCGCCGCCGTTGTCCGTTCCGTCGAGGCCGGATGAGTAAAGGGTGTAGGAATCAGCTGCGCCTTCAGCCGGCAGAGCTTCCAACAACCGGAGTTTCGCCGACCGACGACGCCTACTCCACGCGCGAGATCACGTAGCGGCGTGGCTGGGGCTGGTTCGCCTCGTAGATCTTCGCCTCGTATTCGTCACTCAGCTTCTTCAACCGCGCCAACTCCGCCTCGAAGCCCTCCATGAACTTCGCGAATGCGTCCGGATCCTTCTGGTCGATCTCCCGCGACTGCTGCCCCTTCAATTTGGAGAACTGGTTTCGATAGGGCCGCACCGCCTTCTCGTTGCGCTCCTTGTTCAACAGGGCGACCTTCAGCGCCTGTTGATACTGCGGGGTCTTCTCGTTGCTCTGCAATTCGATCTTGGTGCCCAGCTGCGCATGCGTGTATTGGCCCACCGCGACGCCATCGATTTTCAACTCATACTTCCCCGGCTTCAGCCCGCGCACGACGACGCGCTCATTGCTCATCTTGTGTCCGGCCTTCGTGAGGACGTAGCCGCGCGCGGCCTCGGAAGGCAACACCCATGGCAGCGCCGGAGCCAGGAAGGTGAACGCCACGCCGTCCGCGTCGCCTTCCACATCGCTGATCTTGCCCGTCTTCCCGCCGCTCACGCGCCACTTTCCATTGACCTGGTTCGCCGTAACGCCGGAGACTTGGCGCAGCGAATTCATCTGCTCCAACAACGCGAAGGCCATGATCGCCTGCCCGTTGGCGTCCGGATGAACCGCGTCGGGAATCACCGTGAAGTCCGGCTCCTCCAGGCGGACCTGCGTCGTGTGCCCGCCCAGGGGCGCGATCATGTCCACGTAACCCATGCCGCGATGGATCGCCTCGTCGCGCAACCAGGTCCCATAGAACGCCAGCACGGCGTTGTAGTAACGCGTCGCCTGCTTCAACTGCTCCTGGTCCTTCAGCCACCGCGGCGGCTTCGTCCGCGCCACCCGGGAGTCATACATCGACGGCCCCATCGCGACGGTCGTCGCGCCCAGCTTCGTCAACCGGTCCATCAAAGCCGACATGTCCCGCTCGTAGTCGTCGAAGATGTCCTGCTCAAAACGGCGGTAGGAACCGTCGTTCATGCCCAGCAGGATGGTCACATACTTCGGATCAAAAGCCGCAACGTCCCGGTCGAAGCGACGCAATGCGTGCGTGGCCTTGTCGCCGCTGACGCCGGCGTTGTGAAAGCGGATCCGCCGATTCGGATAGCGCGTGTAGAAGTAATCCTCCACGTATTGGGTGTAGAGGCACTGGTGCGTGATGCTGTCGCCGAGAAACACCAGCGTGTCGCCGTCGTTCAACTCGATCGATGTGACCGGCTTCCGATGCTCCGCCGCCTGCAGGCTGACGACGAGGGACAACGCGATGGAAAAGAGGAAGGATGGGATCTTTTTCATGGATTTGCTTTGAGTGAATCGACTGCGGATTCTCAGAGCATAGCGCCCCCGAGGTCAATCCGGATTCCAGTGAAACAACGGCGGAATGCGCTGAACACGCGGAAGAAAGACCAATGAAAAGGAATCCGCTCCCCGCGCATGCGGACGCCCGCATCGATGGAATCCTTCCCATCGCCCCGCCGAGTTTCTCTCCTTTCCGTTTCTTCCGTGTCTTCCGCAGTTCCCCATCAAAACGACGGATCCCGCCCTCCTGCCGGGACTTGCCTTGGCCGGCCGCCATCCCCCAACATCACTCACATGTTCAAGCGAAAGCGCCTCCTGCTCCTGTGCCTCAGCCTGGCCCTGGTTCTTCCCCCGCTCCACGCAGCCCCCCGCCGGCCGAACATTCTCCTGATCCTCGCTGACGACCTCGGCTGGAGCGACACAACGCTCCATGGGACCACGAAACTCTATGAGACGCCCAATCTCGAGCGCCTGGCCAGACGCGGGATGACCTTCAACCGCGCCTATGCGGCGAGCCCGCTTTGCTCCCCCACAAGGGCCAGCATCCTGACCGGCCTGAACCCCGCGCGCGTCGGCATCACGGCCCCGGTGTGCCACACGAAGACAGTTCGCCTCAAGGCCGCCGTCCGCGAGAAGGCCCCTCCCCAGGCCAAGGCCTTGATCTGCGACAGCGTCACCCGATTCTCAACGAATCACTTCACCCTGCCCAAGGCCTTGAAGAAGGCAGGCTATGTCACCGGCCATTTCGGCAAGTGGCATCTCGGTCCGGCTCCGTGGTCGCCCCTGGAACACGGCTTCGATGTCGATGTGCCGCATTGGCCCGGTCCTGGCCCGGCAGGCAGCTTTGTCGCGCCCTGGAAGTTCCCGAACTTCAAGGAACGCAAACCCGGGGAACACATCGAGGACCGCATGGGCGACGAGGCGGTCGCCTTCATGGAGCAACACAGGGACGAGCCCTTCTACCTGAATTACTGGCAGTTCTCCGTGCACGCCCCGTTCAACGCGAAACAGGAATACATCGAACGCCACCGCAAACGCATAGACCCCAAGGATCCGCAACGCAGCCCCACCTACGCGGCCATGGTGCAATCGCTCGACGACAACATCGGCAAGATGCTCGACGCCCTGGATCGCCTCGGCATCGCCGACAACACGATCGTCATCTTCTACTCGGACAACGGCGGCAACATGTACAACGAGGTCGATGGCACGACGCCGACCAGCAATGCGCCATTGCGCGGAGGCAAGGGCAATCTCTGGGAAGGCGGCGTGCGCGTGCCGGCCATCTTCGCCTGGAACGGTCGCATCCAGGCCGCATCCCGCTCCGACGCCATGATCCAAAGCACGGATCTCTTCCCCACCCTGATTGAACTGCTCGATCTGCCCAAACCGCGGGGGACGCATTTCGACGGCCGCTCCATTGTTCCCGCCCTCGAAGGCCGCCCATTCGACCGCGGCCCGATTTTCACCTTCTTCCCGCATCAGGTCCGCGTGCCGGACAACCTGCCCCCGGCTGTCTCGGCGCATGTCGGGGACTGGAAACTCGTGCGGCAGTTTCATAAGGGAGAAAAGGGCGCGCACCTGTACAACCTGTTCAACCTCAGGGACGACATCGGCGAGACCAACGACCTGGCGTCGGTCCAACCGGAGCGCGTGAAGCGGCTCGACGCGCTGATCGAGAACTTCCTTGAGGACGCCGCCGCGGTCGTCCCCCGGCCCAATCCAGATTACCGGCCGGCTGGTCAGGCCCAACTCCAGGCCGGTGTCGCCGCCATTCGAAACTGCGATCTCCGCATCGAAAAGGGCCTGCTGCTGATCACCGGCAAAGGCCCCGACCCGCATCTCTCGCTGACGCCCGACAAGCCGATTCCCGCCGGCAGACTGGTCTTTGTCCTGGAAATGAAGACCTCGGTGAATTCAGGCGCGCAGTTCTTCTGGCAGGAGAAAGGCTCGCGCCCCGCGTTCCATCGCTCGCGTCGAATCGATTTCAAACCCCGGACGGAAAGAGCGTTCGACACGCGCCAAATCCCGTTCGAAACAAGGCAACCGGCGGTAAATTTCCGCCTGGACCCCTTTCCCGGCAAGGGTGAGGCAGTAATCCGAGCGGCGCGTGTCGAAAGCGCCGACGGCCGGACGCTCTACGAGTGGAAGTTCTGACGGCGCTGGATTCTCGGTTCTCGGTTCTCGGTTC
>JAYPEY010000015.1:0-85618 GCA_038126035.1 Verrucomicrobiales bacterium
TTGGGCGCCCGGAGCTTTGCGGGGCTTGGGGTGTGTGGCGGCGCGACTGGCGGGCCAATGCTCGGCGCTCCGTGGCTCGAAAGAAGTGAGCGAACTTACCCACCTTCGTGCGACTTCGGCGCGGCAAGCATTCGCTTCCACTGGTGAAGAATCACTGATACCGGCTGTAGAAGCGCTTCAGTTCATCGCAGGCCTGCTGGAAGATGGGCTCGGCGAAACCGGTGAAAAGGACCTGTCTTCCCGGAGGTTGGACTTCCCGGCGGTTGACGATCTTGCGGAGGTTGGCCGGCACGGCGCGTTCGTCGCCGCGGAAGGTTCCCCATTCATGTTTCCAGACGTAGGAGCCCGGGAGTTTCTTGTGATTCAGGACGCGGGCCGTTGCGCCTTCGGTGATCTTGAAGTCGAGTTGCGCGTTGGAACTGACCGTCTTCTTGTAGGTGATCACCGTGGCTTTGGCCGTCCCGATCACCTCCTGTGGCGGGTTGCTCCGCGTTTGGCCGATGACCACGTTGTCCTTTTGCACCTGCTGTGATTTCTCCTCCAGCTTCGCCTGCGCGACGGCGAAGCCGTCGAACTTCATGTCGATGATGTGGTCGGGCGTCTTGATGCCGGCGACCGCGGCCTCGTTCGAGGTGAGGAAACGCACGAATGGGCCGGGGCGGTAGTCGTTCAGGAAGTTCTTCAGGTTGTTCTCCACGAATGCAACGTCGATGTCCCGGCTGGCGCAGGCGATGGGATTGATGACGACCTTGATGGTGGCGGCTTCGCGGGCGATCTCGAGTTTGTCCCGCGCGTCGCGATAGTTGGAACGATGGAGCAGGGCGGTGGAGAAGTGATGGAAGGCCTCGCGCGCGTTCTCGTGACCGCCCTTGGTCAGAGCGGCGTCTCCGGCCGTATACCTGGCTTCCGCCGCACTTTCCTTGGCCGCTTCCAGGTCGTCGGCGTAGATGACCGGCGCGGGAATGACATTCAACGCGGCCGGGGTGCGGCGGATCGCTTCGGCGAGGATGTTCAACTGCGAGTATTCGGCGACGACGGTCTCCCACTTGAACGGCGCGGAGGAGCGTGAAGCGCGCGCGATGTTCTGGAGATGCAGGCTTTGCGCGGCGGGATAGGCCTGGCGCAGCGTGGCGATGGCGTCCCCGTTGTCGGTGTCGCTTTTGAGGCGCTTGGTCGCCTGCAGGACCGCCTTGTCGTAGTCGCCGCGGTTGTAGGCCTTCTCGCCGGTGGCGCAGCCGGCGAGCATGGCGAGGGCGAGAGCCAGGGCAATGTTCTGTGGTTTTGTGGTCATGGGAGGCGGCGGTGGATGGGAGGACTGAGAAAGATGGGAAGGATGTGGATCAGCGGATGGGACGGACGTTTTTCTCCCATTTGGCCAACTGCTTCTTCAATCGGGCAAGATCCTTGGCGCGCTCTGACTTGAGGTCGTTCGTTTCGCCGATGTCCGTGGCGAGGTCGAACATCCATTCCTCCTCCTTGCCGCCCTCGATCTTGTAGACGTATTTCAAGTCGCCGTCGCGGATGGCCTTCCAGGTGCGGTCGCCGCGCCGGGCGCGCCAGTAGTGTGTGCGATCGAAATTGTGGCGGCCGGATTGGACGTGTTTCAGGATGTCGATGCCGTCGAGTTTGATGCCGCGTGGAGGTTTGGCGCCGGCGGCGCGCAGGAAGGAGGCGGTGAGATCCATGAGGGAGCCGACTTGCGTTGAAACCGTTCCCGGCTCGATCTCTCCCGGCCAACGGACGATGCAGGGCGTCCGGATGCCGCCTTCCATCAGGCCGCCTTTCCAGCCATTGAACGGCAGGTTGCGACCGGGTTTCATGGCTCCGTGGTCGCTGGCGAAGACCACGAGCGTTTCCTTGCTCAGGTCCTTCTTGTCCAGCGCCTGAAGGATGCGCCCGACGCTTCTGTCCATGTCCTCGAGCATCTCCACGTATTTCTCCCGCGTGCCGACGGTGAACTGATCCTCCGGATGCATTTTGCCGGTATCGTCGTCCGGCCCCTGGAACGGAAAATGCGGCGTGCTGTAGGGGACGTAGAGGAAGAAGGTCTCGTCAACGCGGTTGATGAAATCCACGGCGTCATCCGTGATCAGATGGGTCATGTAGCCCTTGCGCTTCAGCGGCGCCTCGCTCTTGAGGTAGACCGTGAGATCCGACAGTTCGGTGTGGGTGAAGTAGTCGACATTGCCGCCGAGGAAACCGGTGAACTCGTCGAAGCCCTGCCGCAGCGGATTGAATTTCTGTTCGTAGCCGAGGTGCCATTTGCCGAAGACGGCGTTGAGATAGCCGGCGTTGATCAACGCCGGCGCCAGCACGGCCTGGCTGGAGGGTAGACCCAGGGCGTTCTTCTCCGCCAGACGGATGGCGTCGTCGTAGCGGCCGACGTTGCCGGTGCCTATGGCGCATTCCATGCCGCCGGCGCGCTGCGGATAGCGGCCGGTCAGGATCGCGGTGCGCGAAGGTGTGCACTCGGCGCCCATCGCGTAGAACTGGGTGAACTTGACGCCCTGGGTGGCGAGGCGGTCGATGTTCGGCGTCCTGGCATCCGGCGCGCCGTAGCAGGACAGGTCGCCGTAGCCCATGTCATCGACCAGCATGAAGACGATGTTGGGCTTGGACGCGGCGGCCACGGTGAAGGCGAACAGACCAAGGAGGGGAATCAGGATTCGTTTCATGGTGATTTGAACTCGAACGCGAATGCTCGGGAAATTGGACACGAATGAACAGACTTTTCAGAAAACACGTGGACTTTGAGCGGACGGGCTTTCGGAGGACATGGCCCCACGGATGGCAAAGCCGACCCACGGATGCCGAATTCCTATCCGTGGGTCGGCATTGCCATCCGTGGGGATACGATGCGTCCCATGGCTTGCGAGGGAGATTGGCCGGCATGCCGCCCTTTGCGTTGCTTTCCGGTCCGGCTTTGCCGATGGTCTGCCCCGCAATGGCAGCGAAGAAAAAGGCAACCAAGGCGGCGTCCGCGAAGATCGGCATCATCGGCGGCAGCGGACTCTACAACATCGAGGGATTCACCAACCAGCGGTGGAAGAAGGTGAAGACGCCCTTTGGCGATCCGTCCGACAGCTACCTGACCGGAAAGTTGGGCGGGCGCGAGGTGGTCTTCCTGCCGCGCCACGGCCGCGGCCACAAGGTGATGCCCAGCGAACTGAATCATCGCGCCAACATTTGGGGGATGAAGAAGCTCGGGGTGGAATGGATCATCAGCGTCAGCGCCGTGGGTTCCCTTCAGGCAAAATACAAGCCGCGGCACATCGTGCTGATCGACCAGTTTTTCGATCGGACCAAGAAGTCCCTGGAACACACTTTCTTTGGCCGGGGCATCGTGGCGCACGTGGCCTTCGCGGATCCGATCTGCGAAGAGTTGCGCCAATTGCTGCTCAAGAGCGCCAAGGCCTGCAAAGCGAAGGCGCATAATGGCGGGACCTACGTGAACATGGAGGGGCCGGCCTTCAGCACGCGGGCGGAGTCGAATACGAATCGTAAGCTCGGCTTCGATGTCATCGGCATGACGAACCTCGGCGAGGCCAAGTGTTGTCGTGAGGCGGAGATCGCCTACGCCACCCTGGCCATGATCACCGACTACGACTGTTGGAAGGAGGACGAGGCGCACGTTACTGTCGAGATGGTCATCGACAATCTCATGAAGAACGCCGAGACGGCGAAGAAGATCGTGGCGGATGTGATTCCGCGGATTCCCGGGCAACCGTCATGGCCCTGCCATTCCGCCCTCGCCAACGCCATCATGACCGACCGGAAGGCCTGGCCGGCGGAGACGAAACGGGAGTTGGAGCCGATTCTCAGGAAATACGTTTAGGAAATCCGAAATTCGAATCTCGAAATCCGAAACAAATCTCAGACAAATCCGAATCTCAAAATTCGAAATCCGAATTTGAAAGCTCGAAACAGTCTGTCCGGCGATGTTGAGCCTTCGATTCCAATTGGGCGTTGGTGATTTCGTTTGAGATCTTCTGTATTTGAATTTCGAATTTGTTTCGGATTTCGTTGTTAGGATTTCGAGTTTTTGGCTCCAAAGCCTTCGATTTCACCAAACCGTCCTATTCTTTTTCACTTTTTCACTAAGAACCCGCTGCCCCCGGTGTCCCAATGAACGAATGCGTTTTCCAATGCGGTCCCAGGACGGGGAAGGCGCCGGCGCGATAACCCGCTGAATCCGAACGAGTTGATGTCGATCGCGATGCCAGACGAAGCAGGGTCAGAGGCGCTGGAGCCGGAGTCGGTGGCGGAGCTGTTCGCGGCTCTGGAGGAACCGTTGTTGCGCTACGCGTTCAAGCTGACCCGGGACGAGGATGTCTCGCAGGACCTGGTTCAGGAAGCGTTTATGAAGCTGCACGCACAATTCGACACCGTCCGCCTGGCCCGGCCGTGGTTGTATCGCACGATCCACAACCTGGCCATGAACCACCATCGGGCGCGGAAGAAGGTGGTGCCCGTGGATTTTGATTCCGAGGAGGCCCCGGCCGAGGTGTCGGTGAATGTGGAACCGCTGCCGGATGAATACCTGCAACGCATGGAGGCGGTCGGTCAGGCGAGGCTGGCCCTGAAGGATCTCGATGAGCGCAAGCGGGAGGCGCTGCGGCTGAAATTCGAGGAAGGGCTGAGCTACAAGGAGATCGGGGAGCGATTGCAGATCACCGTGGGCAATGTGGGCTTCATCTTGCACCACGCCTTGAAGGAACTGGGGAAGGCCATGAAGCGCGAAGGGGGGATGGGATGAGGGGTGCTAGTTTGGAATTCCGTGACGCATTGTCAGTTCCGGCGGACCCACCCCGATTTCGCTCCTTAACTCCGAATTCGTCGGCGGAGCGAAATATCCCCTCCCGAGAGGGGACCTGCCGTCCGGCATTCCAGCGCGTTGGTCCCCTCCAGGGAGGGGATATTTCGTTCTCCCGCGTAGCGGGAAATGAGAACGAAATCGGGGTGGGTTCGCCCGGACTTGCAACGCGCATTCCTTGCGACGGAGATCCGCGCCAAACGGAGGACCAACCATGACTCCTGAATCCAACACACCCCAACCCTCGCCCCGCGAACTTCTTGAAGAGCGCGTGATCGCGCTGCTTTTGGGCGAGCTTTCCGACAACGACGCCGCGGAGATCAAGGCGTTGATGCAGGCCGACGCCAGCCTCAAGGCCTTTCATGACGAGATGAAGGAGACCATCGATGTGGTGGGCGAGGCGCATCAGGTTGCCGACGTGAAACCCGAAGCCGTCCCGGGCGCGCGGCTAAAACTGGATGATTCGCGGCGGGCGGCCTTGTTGGAGGTGATTGGGGAAAATCAGAAGGATACGGGGAACGAATCCGTGTCTGTGACGTCAGACGAATCGCGAGCCCGAGGCGGGAGACCATGGTATCGACTCACGCTGATGGAATTGGCGGCGACTGTGGCGATTCTACTTGTGCTCGGCGCGATCCTTATTCCTTCAGTGAGCAGTTCCAAGAGCAAGTCGAGGGCGATGAGTGAGATCGTGACGTCCGATGAAATGTTTGAGGCGCAGATGGCTTCCGAAGAGAGTGATAAAGAATGGGGGGGCGAGAAGGCCCCGGCGGATGGCTTCAAAGTCGCCTTGCCGAGCGCGGGGCCGCCGGATGAGCTCACCTACCGCGCGAGTTCATCAGCTGCCGCCGAATTCACTACACCGCCCGCTCCCCAGGCCCCGCAGTCCTACACCGTTCGACTCCAGGACGCCGCGGACGAAGCGACGCCGAATGTGAGCTTCGCCGCCAGCACGCCGCAGCAGAAGCTGTTTCTCCCGGGGCAGGCGCCGGGCCAGGGACAGAGCGCAACGCCAAAAGGATATTTTGGGAATGCGGTATCCAGTGACGCGGGCGGCTCCGATAATGGGAACTTCTTCATCGGCAATCTGCGGGGCGGCATTCGTGTGGACAATGAAACCCGCCTGGCCGAATCGGCTGAGGCAAATGTCAACCGCGGCCAGGCCGTCGTCCCGGGAGGATTCGCCGGCGCGACACGACGGCGGTCGCTCGCCAAGCCCGAGCCGAAGTTTCTCGGGGCCGTTGTCGCCGGGCAGGAGGCGTCCGATATGCAGGTCGAGTTGCGGCGAAAGAGTGAAGCGGCCGACAGCGGCGCGTTGGCGGTCAGGGATGACAGCCATCTCATGGACGCCTTCGGCTCCCCGATCGGCGGACTGGCCGCCGACACGATGAACCGGAGCCAGATGGATGCGGCTTTCGAAAAGGCGACGAAGAACAGACAGGTCGCGGCCTTCGGCGGATCGCAACGGAATGAAGCTTTGACGTCCGGCGCGAAGACTTCGGGATTCATAGCCATTCCTCCGGCGCCGGGAGGTTTCAGCGCCGGACGGGCTGGCTCTCAACCGGGCGGGGCCGGGACTGCGTACTTTGCCTGGGCGATGCAACCCGGCGAGGCGCCGGCGGCCGAGGATCGTGAATCAGCCGCGCGGGCCACGTTCGACGCGCCCGTGGCCAAGGAAGCGGAGTCCCGCGGCATCGTGAAGCTGCAGCAATCGGGGCCACTCGCCGTCGCGGAACTGCCGGCCCTGAACGAGCAATTTGAAATGGACGCCAAATCGTCGCAAACGGCCTGGTTCAAATCTGACGGCGTCGAGAAGGCGAAGCGCAAACTCAGCCGCGAGGTGGCGCGTGAGGTCCCGCCGCCCACCATGCAGCCCCCGGCCGCCCCCGCGATCCTTGCGGGCGTGATGGATCTTTCGGGGCAGATTTCGGGAGGTGGGCAGAACGCAGACTTCAGTTCGCCGGAGCCCACGGATTCGCCGGCCTTCGCCGGCATGCTTCGCGGTCGCATGAGCGGCTTGGGTGCGGCGCCCGAAACAAGCGCGACCGCGGCGGCGGATGCGGTGGGCCAGATGACGGGGTTGTCGGTTGCAGATGCCGCCCGGAAGGGCGGCGCCGTGGTCGTCAGCGGTTTGAACGACCAATATGACTTTGCCAAGGCGAACCAGGGAATCGTCGCCGGCAAGCCGGTGCAGATCATGAATGAGGAACGCGGCCAGCAGTTGCAGGGGCAGATTTCGCGGGAGGCGATGACGGTCAATCCGGACGACACGGATATTCTCCTCAAGTCGCGGGATATGGCTGGTGTCCGGGCGGGGATCCGCATTGAACATGAACGTGCATCGGATTTGGCCCTGCGTTTGGTCAGCCCCTCAGGCGAGGATGTTCTGCTGACTGAAAACAAGGGGCACTTTGCGACCAAAGGATTCGGTTTTCAGGCGGCAGAGCGCGACTTGGCTGAAGTTGAGCGATTGGGCCGTCGCGCGGAGTCCAAGGCCATTGCGGACAACTTGTCCCGGGCGGCCTTGCGACCGATGTTCAAGCAGCCGGCCGACAAGAGTGAAACGCTCGCCAAGCGGGTGAAGAAGTTGGACGACTCCGAATCGTTGCTGGAGGCCAAGGAGGCGCAGGTCGGACAGCAGGTTGTGACGTTGGGGGAGGCTCTTGGCGGCGGTATGGGGGGAGGCGGTGGATTCGGCGGGGCCGGTGCGGCGGTGGGGCAAAACGAAAAGTGGCGTCGTTTGCCGGAAGATTTTTCAAAGTTCCAAGATTCGATGTTTGAAGCGGGCGAGGTCAAAGGGACTGTGACGAGCGATCGAGCGGCGGGAATCACCTTGGAAGGCGAGTTTCTGAATGCAGGGACTACGGTGGCGCCAACTTCGGGGTTCTCTTCCACATTGATCAACACGATTCTGCGTTCGGGCGGGGTGACGAAGGATGGAGATCTGTCCCGGGTGCAAGTCCTGCGTAAAGGCGTGGGAATTGAGGCCGTGAATGTGGAGGCGATTCTTGAGGGGACGGGGTTGAATTCCGATGTCGCGTTGGAACCCGGGGATCGTTTGATTATTCCGAAAGCAGCCAAAGAGGACTCCGCCCCCGCCAAGAAACCCGCGCAATCCAAGCCCAATCCCGAGATCCAGACCAGGGACAACGCCTTCTCGACCTTCTCGTTGAACGTGAGTGATGTGTCGTTCAAGTTGGCGGCGGCGAGTCTGGAGAAGGGGCAGTTTCCGGAGCCGGCGAGCGTGCGGAGCGAGGAGTTTGTGAACGCCTTCAACTACCGTGATCCGGCGCCGACGGGCGGGGAGAAGCTTTCCTTCGCCTGGGAGCGCGCGGGCGATCCGTTCCAGCACAACCGCGACCTGATCCGCTTTTCGATCCAGACCGCGGCCGTGGGGCGGGAGAGCGGCCGCCCCTTGAACATCGTGGTGTTGCTGGACAACTCGGGCTCCATGGAGCGGGCGGATCGCCTGGCGATTGTGCGTCGGGCGTTGTTGTCCCTGGCGGAGCAGATGACGCCGAACGATCGCATCAGCATCGTCGCCTTTGCGCGGACGCCGCGGTTGTGGGTGAACGGGATGAAGGGCGGCAATCCGGAGCAACTGGTTGCGCGCGTGTTGAACCTGATTCCGCAGGGCGGCACCAATCTGGAGGCGGCCCTGGATCTCGGCTACGAGGTCGCGCAGTCGCACTTCCGGGCCGACGGCAACAATCGCGTCATTTTGCTGACCGACGGCGCGGCCAACCTGGGCGATGTCGATCCCGAGCGACTGAAGGCCAAGACCGAGGCGCAGCGTAAGAAGGGGATCGCCCTGGATTGCTTCGGCATTGGCTGGGAGGGGCTGAACGACGAGATGCTGGAGTCCCTGACGCGGAACGCCGACGGCCGTTACGGCTTCCTGAACACCGAGCGCGAGGCGCGCGAGGACTTCGCGGATCAACTGGCGGGCGCGTTGCAGGTGGCGGCTTCCAATGTGAAGGCTCAGGTGGAGTTCAATCCGCGCCGGGTGATCTCCTTCCGTCAGATCGGCTATGAGAAACACCAGTTGAAGAAGGAGCAGTTCCGCGACAACACCGTGGACGCGGCGGAGATCGGCGCGGCGGAATCGGGCACGGCCCTTTACTCGATCCAGGTGAACCACCAGGGGCAGGGGCCGTTGGGCGTGGCGCGGATCCGGTTCCAGAATCCGGGCACGGGCGCCTACGAGGAACTTGAATGGCCGCTGCCTTATCGCAAGGACGCGCCCGCCTTGGCGGACGCGAAGCCCTCGATGCGCCTGGCGGGCGCGGCGGCGGGCTTTGCGGAGTGGCTGGCGAAGAGTCCCTATGCCGGCGGCGTGTCGCCGGTGGAACTGCAGAACCTGCTGAGCGGGGTGGCGGAGAACTACCCGAATGACGAACGGCCCAAACAGTTGGAAGCAATGATCCGCCAAGCCCGTCAAACAGCCGGCGCCACCGGCGGACCGTGATTGCTTACGAAGTTCTTACAAGGCCGTTGAACTTTCCTGACAAAACCCTGCTTAACTGGACGAACACCAACGCGAGATTCCCAAGTTTATGAATGCCATGAAACAATTCGCCAGCCGGAGCGCCGAGCATTGCTCGGCATTGGACCGCAACCAGGGCCTGGGCCGAGTAATGCTCGGCGCTCCGATCCGAGAATTGCTCAGGTTTGCGGCCGTTGCCTTCGTTGCTCTCTCACTGGCCATCCCGTCCCTCGGCGCCGAGCCCAAGAAGGACGCGACACAGAAGCCGGCTGCCGCAACAGAAGAATCGGCCAAGGACGAGGGCGCGCGGATCATCATCGAGGGGCATTTCCCGGGGACGAAACCGGAGGAAAAGGAGCCGAAACTGATCTACTCCGCCGAGATCAAGACGCAGATCATCCTGGGGCAGACCGGCGCGACCCAGCGCGACTGGATCACGGTCCGGCGGCATCAGGGACGGATGAAGGAGTTGCGCCTGATGATGCACGGCGATGGACAGCCGAACCTGGTCAAGAGCGCCGCGCGGGAAAGCTCGGGCATCATGTGGGATGAGAAGAATCGCAAGACCATGGTCGTGCGGATCAAGCCGGCGCAGCAGACCAACGACGTCTGGCAGTTCGAGATCCAGACCAAGACGGCCTTCAAGCAACTGCCCGCCTCCTTCACGCCGCTGAGTCATGAGCCGGAAGGCGCGGTTTCGACCACCGGTTCGCTGCGCATTGAGCCCAATACGTCGCGGATCACCTACACGGTGAGCAATCGGAAGGGATTGGTCTCGATCGAGCCCGGTGAGTTTCAGTCGGTGACCAAGACGCGTCCGGTCGCCGGGGCGGACGAGCAGCAGGCCTATCAGTATTCCGCGGTTCCGTGGTCATTCCGGATCAGCGTGGCGGAATCCGATCCCGACGCCCGGAAGATCCGGCTGAAGAATTTTCAACTGACAGGCGAGATCGCGAAGGAGAACGCGTCGTTCACCCTGACCGGCACGGCGCAGGTGAACCATCCGGAGGGCGGGGAGTTCGAGCTGTTCGGACCGGTGGCGCTGAAGCGCTACACCGAGTATCCGAATGTCACGCTGCGATGGAACGGGAACAAATACGTCCTGCGCTTCGCGCGCAGCGGCGAGTTTCCTGTGGAGATCGAGTTCGACGCCAAGGTGACGGACGAGGGGGCAATGAAGCGGGTTCATTTCGACCCGCCGGCCGCGGCCCTGCGTCCGGTTGCGATCAAGGGGCTGCCAAAGGGCACGCAGTTGATCATGTCGGGTGCCGCCGAGCCGGAGTTGAAGGGGGACGCCTATGTCAGCCATCTCGCGCCGAAAGGCCCTTTGACGCTGCAGTGGCAGCCGGCGCGGGAGGATGTGGAGAGTCGGCTCTTCTATTCAGTGACGGGGCTGTCGCAGATCTCGGTCAGTCCCGGCCTGATCCGGCAGACGCAGGTCATGGACTACAAGGTCATGCAGGGCAAGATGCAGAGCCTCAAGCTGAAGTTGATCGGCGATGGCGAGGTCACCCGCGTGCATTGCGACGGCATTCTCACCTGGCGCGTTGACGACACCGAGGAGGCGGGGACGCGTCTGCTGACCGTCCAGTTGAACCAGGCGAAGACCGATGCGCTCATGCTGACCATACAGTCGGAATTCGCGTTGGGCGCCTTTCCGTTGAATGCCAAGCCGATGCGGGTGATCCCTGAGGGCGCGATCCGCTATGGCGGCCATCTGCGGGTGGTGAACAGCGGGGCTGTCCGCCTTGAAGTGGTGAATGCCGCCGGACTGGTGCAGGTGTCGCCGCAGCGATTTCCTCAGAACCAGATCATCGGCAAGCTCGCCTCCCAGCAGAAACCGCAGGCCTATCGATTCTCCGGCGCGGACTTTGATCTGGAGGTGCGCGCCGACAACATCCTGCCCGAACTCACCGTATCCGAACTTCTGGTCTATCATCTGGGCGAGACGGAGACCCGGATCGAGGCGGAGTTGGAATTGGAGATCCGCGAGGCTCCCTTGAGGGAGTTTGCCATCGAGATCCCGGCCGATTACAGCGTGTCGCAACTGAATGTTCCCAACCTGGCGAATTACGACGTCGGCGCCAACGCAAGCGGCGCGACCGAACTCCGCGTGCAGTTCACGCAGCCCCTGATGGGACGGCAGGTGATGTCGGTGCGCTTGACGCACAACCACGACGCGCCAGAGGCCAACTGGTCGTTGCCGCCGATCCGGCCGCAACAGGTCAAGTCGGTGCGCGGCTTTGTGGGGGTGTCCGCCGACGCCGGGCTGAGGCTTTCGGCTGGGCAGGTGGGGGGGGCGTCCGAGATTGCGACGGCTTTCTTTCCCCGGCAGATCAAGGACCTGCAACTCGCCTGGCGCATCCGCGACGCGGCCTGGACAGCGGCCGTGGCGAGCGAGCGGTTGGCCCTTTCGATCCAGGCGGACGCGCTGCAGTTGTTCTCCATCGGCGAGGGCATCGCCTATGGCAGCGCGGTGATGAACTACCTGATTTCCGGCGCGCCGGTGTCCAAGCTCAAGGTGGCCGCCTTGACGAACTACGCCAACATCGAGTTCACCGGCCGCGAGGTGCGCAACTGGCGCGCGACGACGAATGGCTATGAGATCGAACTGCACACGCCGATCTCCGGCGCCTACACAATGCTGGCGACCTACGACCTGCAGTTCGATCCCGAAGGCGCGACGCTTGATTTTCAGGGCGTGACGCCGCTGGGCGTTCAGTCGGAGCAGGGCCATGTGATCGTGGTGAGCCCGAATCAGTTCCTGGTCGAGGACGCGGTGATCTCGCCGGAATTGATCCGGCTTGAGACGGGGGAGGTTCCGGCGGAGTATCGGCTGCTGTTCGACGCCCCCATTCTCGCGGCCTTCCAATATACCAGCCGGCCCTTCCAGGCGGGGTTGAAGCTGACCTCGTTGAAGGAGGACGAGACGGTGCGGCAGGTGGTGGATCGCGCGACTTTTGAAACCCGGATTTCCAGCGAGGGACAGGCCCTGACCGTGGCGAAGTATTTCGTGAAGAGCGTGGGGCTGTCGCACCTGCGGATTGTCCTGCCGCAGGGCTCCAAGATCTGGTCGTCGTCGGTCAATGGCAAGGAGGCGGTCCTGCACAAGGATGGCGAGGCGACGTTGGCCCCGCTGCCGCAGAATGTCGGGCCCAACACGGTGATTCCCATTGAACTGAAATTCGGCGTGCCGGGGGCTGAGTCGGATGAGGTTCAACTCCAGTTGCCGAAGGTGGAGGCGCCGGTGTTGCTGGCGGACTGGAATGTCCGCCCGGATCCGGGGTGTCGGCTGGTTCACGAGGGCGGTCAGGCGGCGCCCAATGCGCAGTCGCGGGCTTCGGATGTCTCGGGATTCGCCTGGCTGCAACACCTGCTGAACGGACGCTGGGGGCGGGATCGCAGCGCGTTGCCATTGGGGATCTGTATTGTGTTGGCGATGGGCGCGGTGATCTGGCGCTGGGCGACCGGAGAGGGCGTGCATCGCTATGATAAACGCAACATTCTGGGCCTGATCGTCGGGGGCGGGGTCTTTGTCGTTGGAGCCATTCTGATCGCGATCCTGTTCGAGTTTTCCGCGCGGGCGGACCAATACCTGGCGCCTTCAGTCGAACTGGCCTACACGCTGCCGGTGCAGACGCCGGGGAGCGGCATTGGCGTGGCCTTGAAGAACATTGAAATGGACGGCATCGGACTGGGCTGGCTGCGGGCCTGGCCAATCCTGCTTGGATTGGCGGCGTGGTTCTACGCGCTGGGCAAGGAAGCCGGATTTGAGAGGCACATGCTCGTCGCCGCCGGCTGGGCGTCGCATGCCTGGGGCGCGCTGCGCATTCCCAATGGCGGCTGGCTGTTCGTGTTGGTCGGCGCCGCGGTCGTCTTTTTCCATCTCGCCATTCCCATGATTCGCCGGCAACTCGATCTTCCCCAGCGTCCGGACAATTCTGATCCTGACCCCGAGCCGGAGGCTCCGACGGATGCACCGGATGGTCCCGACGCGCCAGGCGGCTCCGATTCGACGGCGCCTGCAGCTGGCGCCGCGGCGTTGCTCCTGATCGCGCAGCTGTTCGGCGCAGGCGATCTGAACGCCGCGCAGGAAAAGGAACCGGCGGCCATTCCCTCCTCGGTGCGGCAGGAGGCGAGGGTGGCGGATGACATCGCCTCGGTGAAGGCGGTCGTGAACTGGACGGCCCGCGAGGGGGATCAACTGGACATTCTCAAGGCCTCCGCCGTGCTGACGGAGATCGCCTATTCCACGAACATCGTGAAGCTGGTCCAGGAAACGGCCGGCAAGACGACGGTCTATCGGTTGCAGGCGACCAAGGCAGGCAGCGTCGAGATCAGGTTCGGCTACCAGGTCGGCGTTGCGCAGCGGAAGACGGTGTTTGGGTTTGATTTGCCGACGCATCATGGCCTGGTCAACCAACTGACCCTGAACCTAGACAGCGCCGACGTGGAGATTGTCTCCGCGAATGTGGTGTCTGTGCGTCGTCTTCAGGCAAAGAACGGCGAGAGCCGGTTCGAGCTTGCGCTGGGGCCGGTTTCCGGTTCGCGGATTGAATGGCGTCCTCGTTCCCGCGATGCGCGCGATGAGAAAACGGTCTTCTTCGCCGAGATGCGACAGTTGTTTGTGCCGACGGCCGGCGTGATCGAGGGGGCGCACGACGCGCAGATCCGACCGGCGCAGGGACAGGTGGGCGAACTGGTGTTCACGACGCCGGAAACCCTGACCATCACTGATGTGAAGGCGACCGCGTTGCGGAGTTGGCGTTTCGATCCCGACGCGCGGAAGCTTCGCGTCGAGTTTTCCCCGCCGCAGACGAAGCCATTTGCCGTGCGCATCCATTCGCAGGTTTCCACGAGCCCGTTGCCGTATCAACGCACGGTGGGGATGATTTCGGTGGACGATGCGGCGAGGGACATCGGTCTGGTCGGCGTCGCGACCGGCTCCGATGT
This sequence comes from Verrucomicrobiales bacterium, assembly GCA_038126035.1. Taxonomy (GTDB): domain Bacteria; phylum Verrucomicrobiota; class Verrucomicrobiia; order Limisphaerales; family JAYPEY01; genus JAYPEY01. The sequence goes on from JAYPEY010000015.1 coordinate 14,253, forward strand.
GCAGTTGGGCGACACGACCACGACGGCGCTTTCGCGGATCAATCTGGAGGACTTCCCTGGCGACCTCGTGGCTGAGGGCGCAAAACAGGTCGCCGGGTTGACGCTGCGTCGCGCATTTCGCTACGCGGATACGGCGGCGACCGTGGGGTTGTCGGCGGACGCGGTGGTGCCGGATATCCGCGTCGCGTCGAGGCAGAACCTGCTGCTCAGCGAGGATCGCGTCGTGCTGGGCGCGAACCTGACCGTCGCCATCCTGCGCGCCGGCGTCTTCAATCTCAGCTTCGCTCTGCCGGACGGCATGGATGTGGAATCGATCACCGGTCAGGAGCTGAGTCATTGGACGGAGTTGACGGTGGGCAATCAACGCCTGGTGAAGCTCCATCTGAACGGCAAGACCACGGGACAGGTTTCCTTCGCGATCAATCTCGTCGGCCCGGGGACGAGCGGCAAGGCGGCCATCGAAGCGCCCCGTCTGAGCCTGGTCGAGGCGGACAAGGAGAATGGCCAGTTGATCGTGAGCCCGGAGCAGGGAATGCGACTGCGGTCCGAGGATCGCGAAGGGGTCATGCAACTCGACCCCAAGCGCGAGGGCATCACGCAGCAGGGCGCGCTGGCGTTCCGACTGTTGCAGGCGGATTGGAAGATCGGGTTCATCATCGAGACCGTCACGCCCTGGGTGGAGGTCGAGTCGCTGCAGGATGTCACGATTCGCGAGGGGCAGTTGAAGGCGACGGTCCACCTGCACTACAAGATCGAGAACGCCGGCGTGAAGTCGCTGTTTCTTGATCTGCCCACGGCCGCGGAATCGGTGCGTTTCACCGGGGATCATGTCGCCGATTCGATCAAGTCGGAGGATGACAACAACGGTCTGACCCGCTGGGAGGTGAAGTTGGATCGCCGTATTCTCCAGGATGGCTACAAGCTGCGCTTGAACTATCAGGTCGCCACGCCGCAACAGCCGACACAGCAGAACGTCGTCGGCGTCCAGGCGGCCGAGGTGAACATGCAGGGCGCCTACCTGACGATCCGGGCTGGCGGCCGGTTGCAGGTGACGCCGGGGAGGGTTCCGGGCGAATTGCAGCGCGTCGACTGGCAGTCCGTGCCGGTCCAGGTGCGGCGCGAGGCTGGGAAGACCGGCGGCAGCTTCACCTTCCATGCCATCAATCCTCGGTATCAACTGGGCGTGAATGTGACCCGGCATTCGGCGGCTGCGTCCCTGCCATCGCGGGTGGAAAGCATCGAGCTGTCCTCGCTGGTTTCGGACAAGGGGATGATGCTGACCGAGACCAGGCTGACGCTGCATCCGGGCGATCGGCGCATCCTGCGCTTCAAGCTGCCCACAGGAGCCGACTTCTGGTTTGGGTTTGTCGATGGTCTCAGCGCGCGTCCCTGGGCCGAGGGCGATTTCATCCTGATCCCGTTCGAATCTCCGGCCGAGAAGGGCAATCCGGTCCGGGTGGAGTTTCTCTATTCGATTCAGACGGCCTTGAAGACCGGCGGGAAATTTGACCTGGGCGTTTCGGGGCCGGTGTTTGAGCTGCCCCTGCAGAACATCACCTGGAATGTGTTTCTGCCGCCGACCTGGAAGTTGGAGGAGGAGGACGAACGCATGCAATTGCAGGAGGCGCAGGTCGCTGCGCGCGGGGCGGCGATCGACGTCAACCGCTACGTGCAGAGCCAGACGGCCTGGCAGGAGCAGAAGATGAAGGACGCCGAGCGCATGCTGGCCGTGGGCAACGACTCGCTCGTGAAGGGTAATCAGCGCAATGCGCTGCAGTCGTTCAAGTCGGCGTTGAATCTCTCGCAGCACGATGACGCGTTCAATGAGGACGCCCGCGTCCAGTTGCACAATCTCAAGCTGCAGCAGGCGCTGGTCGGTCTGAACAACCGGGCGAACGGCGCCTTCGTCGGCCAGGCTGCGGCGCCGTCGAACTCGGTGGCGATCCAGGCTGAGGGTGAGGAATTGCGCTACACCGACAAGCAGGTCCGCGAGGCGCTGAACCGGAACGCGGCCGACGCCAACGCCGCCCTGATGAAACTGGCCGAGGAACTCGTCGAACAGCAGGAGGCCGCGCAGGCGACCCCCGAGGCGATTCAGGCGGCCCTGCCGGAATATGGTCAGCGTCTGACCTTCACCCGTTCGATGATCGTCGATGAACAATCCTCGGATCTGAAGCTGGAACTGGAGGTCTCCGAGGAGGGCGGCAGCGGATTGGGGCAGAGGCTCCTGTTGTTGATTGGCATCCTCGTCGCCTTTGCCATTCTGATGGGGTTGGGCAGGCGCCGTCCGGCGGATTACCGCGTGGTCTGATTGGACCGGGGTGAGCCCAGGGACCTGATGCCCCCGGCTTTCCAATCTCCCGGGTTGGCGCTATTCGTGATCGGGTATGAAGAAGCTGTTCCTGGGATTGATGGTGTCGGCGGCGACGTTTGCGGCCATGTGGTTGTTTCTTGGTGGACGAGGGGCCGGGCAGGACGATGGCGTCGGCGGCGGGGAACCGGCAGAGCGGGACGGCATCGGCGGCATGTTCGATCGGGCGGTGGACAGCGCCCGGGAGGCGGTCCGGCGCGAGGCGGATGAGGCGATGGCGGCCATGCAGGACGCCGCACGGAGGAAGGCTGATGAAATGAAGCGGCGGGCCGCCGAGCGGGCCGAGGAATTCAAGGAGGAGGCGAGGGCGGCGATCAGGGCCAAGGCGCAGGAATTGTCGGAGGATGCCAAGGATGCGGTGCGGCGGAAGGCGGAGGAATTGACCGGGAAGCTGGAGGTGTCCGTGGCCTCGTCGGCGGATGAGGGGCTGAAGAAGCTGGCGGCCAGCATCCAGGATCGGGTGCGGGAGTTGACGGAGACCTTCAAGAATTCGGAACTCAGTCAGTGGGAGTCGGATGAACTGGGCGGGATGCTGCAGGACCTCCTGTCCGGCGAGCACGACAAGGCCTTGGAGACATTGAATCAGCTGAATCAACCTGACCTGGCCCCCGAACGCAGCGGGAAATACGACGCCTTGATCGATGATGTCGCGGCGTTTGCGGCGAAGCGGGAGGAGTGAAGGTCCCTGATCCCGCCCCGCTCATCCTTGCCGGCGGGATTGCCAAGATCGGTTGAGCGGTTAGTATCCGTTCCACAGATGACTGGCATGGGTTTGGCATTGAAACGATGGCAGGGCGCCGTCATGGGCGTTGCGTGCGTCATGGGCGGCTTGGAGGGCGGTGCTCTGGCGGCGGAGGCGGGGATCGATTTCACCCGCGATATCCGGCCGATCTTTGCCGAGCATTGCGTGCTCTGCCATGGACCGGATGAAGCAAAGGGGGGACTCCGGTTGACAGATCGCGACCTGGCGACCGGTGAATTGAAGAGCGGGGCGCGCGGGATCGTCCCGGGCAACGCGGACGCCAGCGAGATTGTGCGCCGGATCCTGTCGCGCGACCCGGACGAGCGGATGCCGCCGCCGGGCAGGGTTGAGGCGTTGGACGCGGATCAGGTTGCAAGACTGCGTCGATGGATTTCGGAAGGCGCGGAGTGGCCGGAGCATTGGGCGTATCGGCCGTTGGAGCAGGTTCCGGCGCCGGAGCTGGAGGACGGGAGGTCGGTCGTGAATGAGATCGACCGTTTTGTGCGCGCCGGCCTGGAGGCGAGGGGGATTGAGCCCTCGCCGGAGGCGGATCGCCACACCTTGATCAAGCGATTGAGCTACGATCTGATCGGGTTGCCGCCGAGCGTGGAGGAGGTGGATGCCTTCGTGAGTGACGGCGATGCCAACGCCTATGAGAAGGTCGTGGATCGGTTGCTGGCTTCGCCGCATTTCGGGGAACGCTGGGGCCGGCATTGGCTGGACAAGGCGCGGTATGCGGATTCGGACGGATATGAGAAGGATCGAAATCGTCCGAATGCCTGGCGCTACCGGGACTGGGTGATCAAGGCGATTAACGAGGACCTGCCCTTCGATCAATTCACCATTCAACAACTGGCCGGCGATCTGGCGTCTCCCGGCGATGAGCAGGCTCGATTGGCGACGGCCTTCAATCGACAGACCCTGACCAACACCGAGGGCGGCACGGACCGGGAGCAATGGCGGGTGGCGGCGGTCATGGATCGGACGGAGACGCTGGGCGCGGTCTGGCTCGGGTTGACGGTGGGGTGCGCGCGCTGCCACACGCACAAATACGACACGATCACCCAGAAGGAATACTACGAGCTCTTCGCCTACTTCAACAATGGCGACGAAACCACCGTCGATGTCGCCCGCTCAGAAATCGAAATGGCGAAGTATCGGCGCGCCAAGGCGTCTCATGATGGGAAGGTCGCGGCCTTGCAGCACGACGTGGATGCGTTGGCCGCGAAGTTGACGCCGGAACGGGAGGCCTGGGCGGAGGGGTACGCGAAGTCGCTTGACGCGAAGAAGGGAGCCCTGACCTTTCATGAATTGAGCGGCGCGGTCGTGTCGGGTACGGGCAAATTCGATGCATTGGAGGACGGATCCTTTCGTGGAAAGGGGCCGCATCCGGACAAGGCGACCTACACGATCAAGGGCCGGTCTTCATTGCGGAATGTCACCGCTGTGAGACTGGAGGTGATACCCGACCAGGCGCTGCCCAAGTCCGGTCCCGGCCGCGCGGACAATGGCAACTTCGTCCTGACCCATCTGGAGTTGCTGGCGGGAACGACGGAGAAACTGGATCCAAAGAAGCACGGCGTGAAGTTGCTGGATGCAATGGAGGACTACCAGCAGGGCGGGTTCCCGGCCGTGAATGCCCTGAACAGCAGCGGGAGGAATGGCTGGGCGGTAGGCGGCGGGGTGGGCCGGCCGCACGAGGCGGTCTTCCGTCTCGCGAAGCCGTTGAGTTTTGACAGCGAATACCGGATTCAGATCAAGCTCGATCAGCAGTATGGCGGGAAGCACACGCTGGGTCGGTTCCGGGTGACGCTCGTGACGGGCGACGCGGAGGGCGTCGTTCCGCTCGCGCTGAAGAAGGCCTTGGACGTCGATCCGCTCAAGCGATCGGCGGAACAGAAGAGCATGATCGCAGAACGATTCTACGCGGCCCGGAGCCCGGAGATGACCGGGCTGCGGAAGCGCATGGCGGTTTTGAAGAAAGCGGAGCCCAAGGCGCCGCTGATGAATGTGCGGGTGATCTCGCAGCGGACCAAGGATCCACGCCAGACGCGCATCTTTCGTCGGGGCGAGTTCAAGCAGCCGATGGATCCGGTCGGAACCGGGACGTTTTCCACACTGCCTGACGTGGTCGAGCGAGAGGCGGGGAAGGGGGACCGGTTGGATCTGGCGCGCTGGTTGGTCGACGGCCGCAATCCACTCGTGCCGCGCGTGGTGGTGAATCACCTCTGGGCGAACCTGTTCGGCGAAGGAATCGTGCGGACGATCAACGACTTCGGTGTGCGCGGCGACCGTCCGACTCATCCCAAATTGCTCAACTGGCTGGCGAGGGAATACGTCGATCTCGGCTGGTCGCGAAAGGCGATGATCAAGGCCATTGTCATGTCCGCGACCTATCGTCAGTCGTCGAGGCATCGCCCGGAACTGGCGGACATCGATTCAAACAATGAGTTGCTTTACCGCCAGAATCGCTTCCGGGTGGAGGCCGAGATCCTGCGCGACATCAGCCTCGCCGCGAGCGGGCTGCTCTCCCGTAAGGTTGGCGGACCGAGCGTTTTTCCGCCCATTCCCAAATCGGCGACCGACGTGAATTACAACAGCGCCTTCAAATGGCAGACCAGCCCTGGCGGTGACCGGCATCGGCGCGGAATGTACACCTTCTTCAAACGCACGGCGCCTCATCCGAACCTGACGACCTTTGACTGCCCGGATTCCAATGTGACCTGCGTGAAGCGGACGCGTTCCAACACGCCGATCGGCGCCCTGGTGACGCTGAACAACGAGGTCTACCTGGAAGCCGCCCGGGCGATGGCCGCGCGGATGCTGGAAGGAGAATACGCAACTGACGCAGCTCGATTGACGCGCTCCTTTCGGACCTGTGTTGCCCGGCCGCCGAATGAGGCGGAATTGAAGCGCCTGCAAGGGCTGTTGAAAGCGAGTCGCGATTGGTACGGCGACGCCAAACGCGAGGAGGAAGCGAGGAAGGCGGTCGGCGGCCATGCGGTCGCTGGCGTCGATCCGGCGGAGAACGCGGCGTGGGTGGCGACCTTGCGCATTGTCCTGAACCTGGATGAGTTCATCACGCGGGAGTAATGACCATGAACCCCATTGACCAATCCATTCTGAACACCCGGCGGGAATTCCTGAACACGACCGCCAGCGGCATCGGCGCGATGGCTTTGGGCGCGGCGTTGAGTGACGACGGTCTGATCGGCTCAGCGAATGCGGATTCGACCAATCCGATGACGCCGAGGTCGACTCATTTCAAGCCGCACGCGAAGGCCTGCATCTCCATTTTCATGGCGGGCGCGCCCTCGCAGCTTGACCTCTTTGATCCGAAGCCGAAATTGAACGAGATGCACGGGCAGAGCCTGCCGAAGTCGATCCTGGACAAGGCGCGGTTTGCGTTCATCCAGCGGGACACGGCCGTGCTGATGGGGAGCAATCGAAAGTTCCGGAAGCACGGTCAGTGCGGCATGGAATTGAGCGACATTCTGCCGCACCTGGGAACGGTGGCGGACGATCTCCTGCTGGTGCGCAGCATGCACAGCGAGGAATTCAACCACCATCCCGGCCAACTGATGATGCAGTGCGGGGTCTCGCGCTTCGGGATGCCGACAATGGGTTCCTGGGTCACCTATGGCCTCGGCAGCGAGTCGCGCAATCTTCCGGGCTACGTCGTGTTGACCGCCGGTCGCGGCTCCAGCGGGGGCGCGACGTTGTATCAGAGCGGCTTCCTGCCGACCTCCTACGCAGGCGTGCTGTTCCGGAATTCCGGGGAGCCGGTCCTGAATCTCCAGACCCCGGACGGGATTTCGCAACAACTGCAAAGGGAGGGGTTGGACGCCCTGCGCGACCTGAATCAGGCGCGCTATCAGGAGGTGCGCGACCCGGAGATCGCCAGTCGCATCTCCAGCTATGAACTCGCGGCCCGCATGCAGTTGGCGGCGCCGGAGTTGATCGATCTTTCCGGTGAGAATCCGAAGCTGCTGGAGCAATACGGCGTTGGCCGCGAGGATCCCAAGGGCAACTGGCGCGGTTCCCTGCCGCAGCAGAACACCATGGACACCTTCGCGCGGAATTGCGTGCTGGCGCGGCGCCTGGTCGAGCGCGGCGTGCGCTTCGTGAACATCATTCACGCTTCATGGGATCAACACAGCGGCCTGGACAAGGAGATCACCTACAATGCCACCACCGTCGATCAGCCGATCGCAATGTTGATCAAGGACCTCAAACAGCGCGGCATGTTGGATGACACGATGGTGCTTTGGGGCAGTGAGTTCGGTCGCACGCCGTTGGGGGAGAATCGACGCGGGCGCAGCACCAACACGGGGCGCGATCACCATCCCTTTGCCTACTCGGTCTTGATGGCTGGCGGGGGGATCCAAGGCGGTCAGGTCTACGGCGAGACCGATGAAATCGGCTGGTATTCGGTGAAGGACAAGACGCATATCAACGATTACCACGCCACGATCCTGGATCGCTTCGGTCTGGATCACCTCAAGCTGACGCATCGATTCCAAGGGCGCGATTTTCGGCTGACGGATGTTGCGGGCGAGGTGATTCCTCGGTGGTGTGCGTGAGAAGGGATGTGGCAGCGGACGTGAGTCCGCTCTTTTCTTTGCTGATTGCGCATAAGCGTGGCAACTGCCTAAACAGACTCCGCTGAACCACCAATCCATTGCTTCCGCCTTCCAAATGAGCGGACTCACGTCCGCTGCTACAAAGATCGGTTGTCAGATGACGTCTTCCACCTCCGTGTAGACAAAGGTGACGCCGCCGCTGGCGAACTTGGGGACATCTTCCACGGCGGCTTTGCCCTCGGGCGTTTCGAGGATGGCCTCAATGTGCTCCCGGGAATCGGCGAAGAGATCGGCGATGTAGTAGTAGGGGGACGGTCCGCCGCCGGGCGCGCCCTGAACCTTGCCGATGGTCCACTTCTTCAGTCCCTGCATGCGCTTGGCGAGGGGGACATGGATTTCCTGGTAATACTTGTCAAAGGCTTCGGGATCTTCCGGGTGGCCGTAGAGAACGAGGAGGCGTGTCATGAAGGATTGATAGCAGGGGGCGCGGTGGCGCATCAATTACGGATCCGCCTGCGCCCCTTCGAAACTGAGGTCTTGTTTGAGAGTCGCATGTTTGGTCCCATGATGGGAGAAGTGAATTCCAGTGAGTCATGAAACACCTGCCCGATTCAATCCGTGTCGCCGCAGCGCTGCTGTGGTCCGCCCTCGTCGCCCAAGCCGCCACGGAGATCCCGAAGTTTGAGTCCTTGTTCAACGGCAGGGACCTGACGGGGTGGGTGGATGTCAACACCAGCAAGGACACCTGGTATGTGAAGGACGGCCTGCTGGTCTGCACGGGGCATCCGATCGGCGTGATGCGTTCGGAGAAGCAATATGAGAATTTCATCCTGCACATCGAATGGCGTCACATGGAGCCGGGCGGCAACTCGGGCGTGTTCGCCTGGAGCGAGGGGAAGGCGGCCCCGGGCAGGCAGTTGCCCAAGGGAATGGAGATCCAGATGCTGGAACTGCAGTGGCCCCTGCTGAATCGCGACAAGGACGGAACGCCGCGGACCTTCGATTATGTTCACGGCGAATTGTTTGGAGCCAACGGCCTCACCACCGTGCCCGACAATCCGCGCGGCCGGCGCAGCAAGTCCATCGAGCGGCGCTGCAAACCGGCCGGTGAGTGGAATTACTACGACGTTGTCTGCGTCGATGGAGTGGTCAAGCTGTCGGTGAACGGGAAGTTCGTGAACGGCGTCAGCAAGGCCTCGGTGAAGAAGGGCTATCTGTGTCTGGAATCGGAGGGCGCGGAGATCCATTTCCGCAACATCCAGATCATGGAACTGCCGCCAGGTGTGACTTCAAAAGAGCAGACCGCGCCGGTGGTGAAGGGGGCTGCAAACAAGGCGGACGAGGATTGAAATGAGAGCGCCCCACAGGGCGCTTGCCCTGTGGGGCTTTTCGTCATGATGGCGGGCTAAATGACCGGTTCGCAGCCGGGATCGCAGGGGTCGCAGCCGGGATCGCAAACAGGATCGCACGGATCGCCATAGGGGTCGCAACCCGGATCACAAGGATCGCAAGGATCACCGGAACCACCGGAACCACCGGAACCACCGGAACCACCGGAACCACCGGAACCGCCGGAACCGCCGGAACCGCCGGAACCGCCGGAACCACCGGAACCACCGCTTGTTGTCGATTCGTAAACCGGAATGCGCGCCAGTTCAGCGCCGATGGTGCAACTGACTTCGTTGATGTAGTCGAGCGGCGTGGCGAAAGCGGCAAGGCCGGGATGGTATTCGACAACCTCGTAGGTCACCAACCATCCGATCTGCTGGAGTCCTCCCGTTTGGGTTGTCTGGAAGTTGTAATTGGCGAGCGGAGAACGCTGGGTGGATCCGGGGCCGGCGGCGGCGGCGGCCGGACCGGATGTGCCGTAGAACCGGATTGGCCGCGGGCTGTTTCCGGCAAAGGGAGATGACCCGGAGCTGCTTTCAATATTGGAGACCGGATGGAAATTGCCTTCCGGATCGGTTTCGGTTCCGTTTTCGGAAGAGGAGGCGCTCGTTTCCATCGTCATGTCCGTGGCGGCCGGATTCGGCGCGGTGAAAGTTGAGCCGGCCGCAACTCCGGGAAGCGGTTCGAGGCCGCTCATGGATATGCCTCCGTTCATGTCCTCAAGAAAGGTCATCGGCGGCATCGCAATTTCGATTGTCTTCGGAACGGTTGGGGAGTTGATCGTAACCGAAAGGTCGCTGGTTGCGGTCATGTGGTTCTTGAACACCACAACGCCATCGATCGTCGTATCAACGTGGCGTATTGCGCCGCCCGAGGAGAACGTGGCCATGTCGTTGATGCCGGTGTACATGACGGTGGAGCTTGCGTCGCCCATGTTGAGGGAGAACGCGCCGCCGCCGGGTTCTTCGACTGTGTTGGGCACGATCGAGTGGGTGACCACGCGGGGCGTGCCTGGCGGAGGCGGGGTGGGGATGCCGTTGTCTGACCAGTTCCATGCTTCGGCCGCCCGCATGTCCACTGTCATGATGTATGGGGTTTGCCAGCGTTTTGGAACCACTGACTCGTGGAAGAGATCGAAGTCCTCGAAGGTCATGTTGGGGCCGTAGATTTGAAGCCACAGCGACGGGTCGTTCGGCCCGTTGGCTGTGTGGGCGAAAGATATCTGCTGGGTCGCCTGCGCCGGCGGTGTAAACACTGTGGATACGGCGACGGCTCCGCCGGTCCAATCCTGCGCATAGGCGGCGTAGGTGAACGTCCCGTAAGGGGCTTATGTGGTGGCGACGTAGGTGATGGCCGACGATGAAATCGGTAATTGCAGTGTCAGGACAAGAGTGATCGCAGCGGCAAGTCTGCGCCATCTTTTGGGTATGTTGGTGTGCATGTCAGTGTGCTTTCTTTGGTAGGGTTCATGGTGTTTGGATTACGGAATCTTCCCGTGAACGACATGGGAAGACACCGTAACGATCCCTATTGACTGACTGCCTGTTGAACCAGTTGCACATGAAAAGGCCCGCATCAAACGGTTAGTTGTAGGCACTTTGGGTGATCTTACGGCATGGCGCAGACGGGTGGGATTATCGAATTCCGACACAATTGGGGAATGGGAGATCCCACGGGCGGTAAACGTATTTGTCAGCGCCGGGAGTGGATGCTGGCGCAGGAGGAGTATTGTCGATTGAGATGGGAACGATTCCTGGTTCTGTGCCTCGTTCAGTTCTCCTGCACCACAGGCGCGGGCCGGCGCAACGCCCTCCAGATCCGCTTTGATCCATTTGCCGGAGCCTGACTGGCGGAAGCCTCGCGGAAGCCGGCGTCGAGTTTGCTGATGGCCCAGCCGCAGAAGGCGAGGTCGGTGAGGTAGCCGGCGATGAACCAGACGATGGCGAGGCCGCTGGGGGACGGCGCGCCGCCGAAGGGCCCGAACAAGCCGAGCGAGCCGATGACGCCGAGAAAGCCGACCCAGGGAAGGACCAGCACGAATCCGATGGTCCGGTAGAATGCGCGCGTGGGCGTGGATGCGTTGAGCCCGAACCAGAACCCGACCCAGCAGAGCGTGTAGGTGTCGGCGATGAAGAGCCCGATCGTCGCGAGGAAGGCGATGTCGAGTTCCGTGGTGACGCCGCCGTCGAGTCCGGTGAGGAACAGGAGGAGGTCGATGGAGGCGATGGCGACGACGGGGCCGAGGAAGCGCTTTTTCAGTCCGGTGAGCCAGCCCTGGATGATGGCGCGCTCCGGCAGCGGCGAGGTAAGGAGCAGTTCAAGCGCGCCGCTCTGGCGGTCGTCGGCGAACTGATGGCAGGCTGTCCGGGCGATCCAGAATTTCACGATGGTGTGCAGGCCGAAGAGTGAGAAGAAGAGCAGGTGGGCCCGCGGCAGGGAGGCGGGCAGGAGCTGGATGGAACCCAGGGCCCCGGTGACGACGGCGACGAAGGCAAACCAGAGCAATCCCCGTTTGCGACGGTGGCGCGCGGCCAGCCAGAGGATGGGGTTCTCGGAGAGCATTTCGCTCCGTTCCCTGCCTCGGGGCGGCGCCATGCCGAGGTTGGCGACGAACTCGAACACACGCAGGGAGGGCGGTTTTCGGGCGGCGGCGGCGCGGGAGGACGGCAGGATCCGGATGGCGGCGGCGACGAGCAGGACCGCTTCGAGGAGCACGCCGACGATGGCGGAGGGATGGAGCCAGGGAGCGGCCGCATGATTGGCGTCAAAGCTGAACCAGCAGGCCGCGGCCGGACTGAGCGGTAGAAGGCTTTTGGCGGCGGGCGTGAGCAGGGTCAGGGCCGGAATCCCGAAGCTGACCGCGACCACGGCCGCCAGCGTCGCCGTGATGGCGCGGTAGCCGGCGCGGCTGAGGGAGGAAATGAACAGGCCGCAGCCCAGTGAGAAGAGCAATGTGGCCAGGAGGCTGAGAGCCATCCGCCAGAAGGCGGTCTGGCTGAGGCCTCCGAGCGGGAAGCAGAGGGCCATCACGGGGATGAGCGCGAGCGGCCAGAAGATCGCTGGAAGGGAGGTGGAAACGAGCTTGCCCAGGACGATGTCGCGACTCCGGAGCCGGGTGAGAAAAAGGAGGCCGAGCGTGCCTTCGCGCTTTTCGGTGCTGAGGCAGTCGGCGGTGATGAAGGGGCCGGCGAGCAGGGCGAGTCCGAAGGCGATCAGGGAAAGAATGAAGAACAGGGTCTCGCCGATCTCGCCGGGCAGGCTTCCGGCGCCCAGTTGCACGACAATAGTCCCCGCGGCGATGGCCAGCCCCCCGACGGCCGTGAAACTGCGGGCCCAATAGGCGCCGGACCTGCGCGCGGTCAGGCGCAGCTCGCGTTCGACGATGGGCGGAAAACTCATTGGCGCGCTGGCTTCAGAGCCAATCTGCGGCGCGTGCAACGTGAATTCAAACGCCAATTTGCGTTTTACCGGGCCTGACTCGGCTGTTAGAAGAACCGCGTGCCGAATCCCATACCCAGTTTGTGGCCGCAACTGCGGCCGCGTAAACGCTTTCTGCTGCTTGCCGGCCCCTGCGTGATCGAGAGCGAGGAGTTGTGCGCGCAGGTGGCCGGGACGTTGAAGCGCATCTGCGCGAGGCTGGGGATTGTCTATGTTTTCAAGGCGAGTTACGACAAGGCGAACCGCACCTCCGGCGACTCGTTTCGCGGTCCGGGGTTGGCGCGCGGGCTGGAGATACTCGGTCGGATCAAGAAGCGGTTTTCCCTGCCGGTTGTGACCGATGTCCACACCGCGGAGGAGGCGCGCGCGGCGGCTGCGGTCGCCGATGTCCTGCAGATTCCGGCGTTCCTCTGCCGGCAGACCGACCTGATCGAGGCCGCGGTCGCGACGGGGCGTATCGTGAACATCAAGAAGGGGCAGTTCCTGTCGCCGCCGGAGATGATCCGGGTGGTCCTGAAGGCGGAGGGGGGCGGAGGAAAGAAGCTCTTGTTGACCGAGCGGGGGACGACCTTTGGCTACAACAATCTCGTCGCCGACATGCGGGGGATCCCGTTGATGCGCGAGGCGGGCTATCCGGTGGTGTTCGACGCGACGCATTCGGTGCAGCAGCCGGGCGCGGGCGGCGACCGTTCCGGCGGGCAGCGGGAGTTTGCCCCGGTCCTGGCGTCGTCGGCGGTGGCCGCCGGGGCTGACGGCGTGTTCATCGAGACCCATCCGGAACCGGACAAGGCCCTGAGCGACGGCCCCAACATGATTCCGCTCGCGGAAATGAACGGCCTGTTGAAACGGTTGTTGAGAATCCGCGAAGCCGCGCGTTGACACGATCATGGCCGCCCGCATCAGCGCTTCCCTGAAGAAGAAACTCGCCCGCGTGCGGCTGTTTCTATGCGATGTCGACGGCGTGTTGACGGACGCCACGGTGAGCATGGGCGAGGGCGGCGAGACGAAGCGTTTTCACATCCGGGACGGGCTGGGGCTGCGGTTGCTGCAGCAGAACGGCATCAAGGTGGGCTGGGTCTCGCATCGCCCCTCGCCGGCGACCACGAAGCGGGCCAAGGATCTGAAGATAGATTATCTGCATCAGAAATCCGCGCCCAAGGTTGGTGCCATCGAGGGGATCATGCGGAAGGCGGGCGTGACCTGGGAGGAGGTCTGCTACGTCGGCGACGACCTGTTCGATCTGGGGGCTCTGAAGCGGGCGGGGCTTGCGGTGAGTGTGGCCGACGGCCTCGCGGAGGCGCGGGAGATCGCCGATTACGTGACCGATCTACCGGGAGGAAGCGGCGCGGTCCGTGAGATTGTTGAAGTGATCCTCAAGGCGCAGGGGCGGTGGGAACGCATTGTCGAGGAGCAGACGCTGTGATTCGCACGGGCGGAATACTGCGGGTCGGCCTGATGGCGCTGGCGATCGTTGTCGGCGGCGCGACGGATGCGCTTCGCGCGGCCAGCGGGTTTGGCGAATGGGTCGCCAAAGGGTGGAAAATCCGGATTGATGAACGGGAGGAGACCACCGGCAGGAAGACCGGGGCCGTGCGATTGATCGGGGAAGAGGCGCGGGAGGGCAGTGACGGACTGGTGCGGGTCACCAACCTGAGGCTGGAAAGTCATTCGCCGGAGGTGGACGGAGCCAGTCTGACCAATCTCATCATCGAGGCGCCCACGTCGGTGTGGGACAAGGAGAAGGAGACGGCGCGTTCGGCGGACACAATCACGGCCTGGACGCCGGACGGCAGGTTTCGCATTGAGGGGAAGGGGTTCTTGTGGACGCGGGCCTCGGGGCTGCTGGTTGTCACGAACGGCGTGCGCACCTCATTGATGGCCGAGGAGTCCCTGAGCCCGGCGGATGGAGCCGAGGGGAAGCCGATCGAGATACGCGCGTGGGAACTGCATCTTGGGATGAGCGGCGATCGACGGTTCGCGCGGTATCGCCGGATGGTGGAGGCGATCGATCCGTCGGGCGTGAATCTGAAGAGCTTTGAACTGCGGGTGGACTTTGAAGAGAATGAAGAAGGCCGAAACGAGCTCGCGGAGGTGGTCGCCGAGGGCAATGTTCTGATCGCCGGCGTGATGGAGGGGCGCTCTTTCGAGGCCGTCGGCGATTCGGCGACCTACCGGGTTTCGCCGCGGAGCATCGTCATGCCCGACGGCCCGGTCATTCGGTCGGAGGGCAATCTGCTGAGTGGCCGTCGCGCCTTGATCAACCTCGAGGAGGAGGGGAACCTGATCCTGACAATCGACGACGACGTGCGGATGGAAACTGTCGCCGCGCCCGAGGAACGGACGGGGGACGGGAAGGAGCCACAGGCAAAGCCCACCGTCATCCGCGCGGGAGCGCTGCGGTTTGAGCAGAAAGACGGAGTGGCGTTGTTCGAGCGGAACGTGCGGGTGGCCGGCGCGGACGGCATGTCGCTCCGCTCCGGGCGTCTGCAGGCGGAACTGGATGCGGACACTTCCAAACTCGGTGGGATTGAGGCCGCGGAAAATGTCGTGATCGAGATGGAGACGGAGCAGGGACGGGTGTCCGCGCGCGCGGCCGCCGCCACCATTCATCAGGCGGACAAGCGGGTGGCGCTTCGCCGGGAGGGCGGCGCGCAACCGGAAGTCGTTCAAGGGAGGAACATCCTGCGCGGTGACGAGCTTGAGCTCGACGCGTCGAACCCCGAGGACATCCGATTCAAGGCCGTCGGCGACACCTTCCTGAAGGCGATCGATTTCGGCGGGAACCTGAAGTCGCCGGTGGAATTGAGGTCGGACCGGTTTTCCTACGGGCGGCAGATCCTGCTGGCTGAAGGCGGGGCGAAGCTGGCCTTCGTCGTGCCCGAGAATGAAAAGGCCAAGGCCAGGCCGATGCGGGCGGAGGCGAAAAGCGTGATCGTCGACCAGAAGCTGGGGACGGTGACGCTCGACGGCGCCGTGCGGGTCCGGGACGAACAAGGCCTGAAGGTGAGCTGCGATCATCTGGTGACTGATCTGCCGGATCCCGAGAGGCCGGAGGAAAGGCTCTCCGACATGACGGCCCAGGGCAATGTGACGGTCGAGTTGGAGCGCGAGGGGCGGCTTTATCGGGCCACGGGCGACAAGGCCGTCTATTCGGCGGAGCGCGATGAACTGGAGTTGACCGGCGGCGGGCACATCGAGAGCGGGCCGCATCGGGTGTTCGGCGACCGGATTCTGGCGAGCATTGCGGATCCTGAGGCCACCGTCGTGCGGGCCGTCGGCCGCGCGCGGATGGAGGGCGTCGTGGAATCCAGGGACGGTCCCCGCAAGATCACTGCGGGCGCGGAGGAGATTTCGGTGGACCAGAAGGCCGGCCTGGCGAAACTGCGCCGGAAGGTGCGGATCATCGACGACACCGGCGTGGACATCCAGTGCGACGAGCTGGATGCGGGGCTGCCTGACGGCGATGCGAAGGTCGCGCTTTCGCCGGACAAGCGCAGCGTGACCGGCATCCCGGACTTCATTGCCCGCAAGAACGTGGTTGCGCGCATGCGGCATGAATTGGGAGACTACGATGTCTGGTGCGACGAGGCCGAATACCAGGCCGACACCGACACGCTGGAGTTGCGCGGCAATCTGAAGGGGCTGAGCCCGGAAGGCGTCATCCGAGGCAGTGTCTTCCGCTACAGTCTGAAGACGCGGAAGGGAGCCGGGCAGGCGCGGATGGAGATCGATGTGAACAAGGCCCTGGAAAAATACCGGAAGAGCCGGAAGAAGAAAACCGAATGAGCGACTTGGAAAGCAGGACCCTGGAATCCGGCGACGGGAATGGCGAATGCCTGATCTCGACGGAGAACCTGGCCAAGGAATACAGCAAGCGCCGGGTCGTCAACGGCGTGTCGATCGAGGTCAGGGCGGGGGAAGTGGTCGGGTTGTTGGGGCCGAACGGCGCCGGCAAGACCACGACCTTCAACATGGTGGTTGGACTGATCCGCCCCGACGACGGACACGTTCGTTATCGAGGGGAGGAGATCACGGACTTGCCCATGCATCAGCGCGCCCGCAAGGGGATGGGTTACCTGACCCAGGAGCCTTCGGTCTTTCGCAAACTCACGGTGGAGCAGAACATTCTCGCGATTCTGGAGACCTGCCAGGTGTCGCGCTCGGAGCGGAAGACGCGTCTGAAGCATCACCTTGAGGAATTGGACCTGACGACGGTGGCCAAGAGCAGGGCCTATACCTTGAGCGGCGGTGAGAAGCGGCGTCTGGAAATAACGAGGGCGCTGGTGACGAGCCCGAAGGTCCTGCTGTTGGACGAGCCCTTCAGCGGCGTGGACCCGATCGCCGTGTATGAGGTGCAGAAGATCATCCGGCGGTTGAAGGAGCGGGGGTTGGGCATCCTGATCACCGACCACAATGCGCGGGAGACCCTGAAGCTCGTGGACCGGGCCTATCTGATCTGTCACGGCAAGGTGGTGCGTGAAGGGACCAGCGATTTTCTGGCGAACGATCCCAAGGCGCGGGAAATCTACCTCGGTCCGGAATTCAACATGTGAATCATTGCGCCCACGGCGGGCGCGCAGACAAGACAATGCGATGAAACGGACAACGGTTTCGGTCGAGAAGTTCTACGAGGTCGAGGCGGAGGCCTTGGGGCTGAAGCTCCTGGCCGGGGAAAATGGACTCGATCGGTTGATCCGCGAACCGACCGTCAATCGTCCGGGGCTGGTGTTGTCCGGCTTCACCCAATACTTCGCCAGCAAGCGGATCCAGGTGATGGGTTATGTCGAAACGACGTATCTCAAGACATTGGATGAGGACACCCGGCGCGAGTGCTACGCCGCGATGTTCTCCCATAAGATTCCCTGCGTGGTCTATTCACGGGGGCTGCCTCCGGATCCGCTGTTGCTGGAGGCCGCGGAGAAGAACGGCGTCCCGGTCTTCGAAAGCCCGTTGATCACCATGAAGTTCATCAATCTGGCGACGCTGGCGCTGGAGATGATGTTCGCGCCCAGGGGCCTCGAACTCGGCAGCATGGTGGACATCCTGGGCGTCGGCGTGATCATACGCGGCGACAGCGGCATCGGGAAAAGCGAATGCGTGCTGGCCCTGATTGAACGCGGCTACAGCCTCGTGTCCGACGACGCCGTGAAGGTCACGGTCATCGATGGCAACCAGGTTGTCGGCTCCGGCGATGAGATCATGCGCGAGCACATGGAGGTGCGCGGCATCGGCATCATCAATGTGGCCGCCATGTTCGGCGTCAAGAGCGTCCGCAAGGAGAAACGCCTGGATTTGATCGTGACCCTGAAGGAATGGAGCGAGGTCGAGGATGTCAATCGCGTCGGCATCGACCAGGAGACAGTCAAGGTGCTCGGCGTCAACATCCCCCACACCCTGATCCCCGTGCGCCCGGGGCGCGACCTGGCGCGACTCGTCGAAGTCGCGGCGTTTCAGGCCAAGCTGAAGAACTCCGGCCGCAATCCGGCCGAGGAATTGAACAACCGCCTGATCGCCAAGATGACCAAGTCCGGCGCGGGCAGGGAGAAGCTCTAGTTTCAGCCTGCCGCCGGGAACGTCGATTCGCTCACTTCAACATCCGCCAAGCCCGCCGGCAACCTCGATCGGGCTTGCCGTGACGCAGCGCAGAGATCGTGGGCCGACCGAAGTCTCCTTCAGGGACAGCCGGGGTGAGTTGGCGGATTGAAACGACTTCACATTCGGGAACGTTGCCCCAACCGTAGCTCAAACGCCTTCAACCGATACGGGGAGCAGCTTCGCGTAGCGCGCAAAATCGGCGTCCGTTGTCAATATTGCCAGGCCTCGACGTGACGCGATGGCGCAAATGAGGAAATCGATCGCCGACCCCTGGACACCGTTTGTGCGGCAGGCATTGTAAAATTCCGCGGCGGTCGTGTGATCCTCAGATTCAGCGAGGACTTCGTCAAAGCCGGACAGGATGTCGGCCATACGGTCAAACTGAGCCTCCTCCCGCACACCGGAAAGGAGTTCCTGTTTCACGATGCCCAGAAGAACGATTGCGTCCTGTTGAAGCAGCTCTTTGAACCGCTTCAACGCGCCGCTCTCCCTGCCCGTCCGGCGGCGCAGAAAAAGCGACCAGGCCGACGTGTCCGCAATGACGCTCATCGCCGCCGCCGCTGACGTTTGTGGTCGTAGTTCGGGTGGTAGCTGACCGCGCCCTCCAATTCCCAGATCCGGCGACGCTTGCGGCGGTCAATGAACTCCTTGAGCGCCGCATTGACGGTTGCCCGCTTCGTCTTCTCGCTGCCCAGTTCCACAGCTTCCGTGAGCAGCGCGTCGTCGATTTGCAGATTGGTTGGCATACACAATCAGTTACACAATGGAATGTGTAAGTCAATGCGCTCCACTCACCTCAGTCCGCGTTTGCCGAGTTCCGCGAGCGTCCATTCATACTCGCCGACGAGCTGGTCCACCACGCTGCGGTTCTTCATTTCGCCGGGCATGACCTCCCAGGTGTAGGTTTCCATCTCCAGATGGGAGCAGAGTTCCGGCGCGTCCCGCAACAGATCCATCACATCGGTGATGTGATCGGAGGTGTTGTCGAACAGATCCGTCGCCGGGCTGTGCAGGGGGATGTGGAAATGAACGCGCCATTCCTCGATTCCGGGCGCGCGGAAGTCGGATCCTTCCGCCAGGGCAATGTCGAGGTCCTTGGCGCGGATGAGAGAGCCGTCGTTTCGGCGAGCGATGACCTGATGGAGGTAGACGTCGTCGCCGAAGGATTCCAGCGCGGCCAGGGTCTCGGGGGTCGGCTTCACCTTGAGCGCGGAGCTGAGATGAAGCTTGCTGATGAAGATGTTGGCGGCCAGCAGGAGCGCCATGGCGTTGGTCGCTTCCTCGTACTCTACAGCCAGATGGCAGGTGTCGTAGTTGACGCCGATGACGCTGTTGAAGCGCTCGTCGCCAGGTTGGCGTTTGTTCGCCGCCTCGAAAAAATGGCAGGTCTCCTCGGTGTTCTCGAACAGGCCGAGCGGCTCCGGCTCAAGACCCAGATGGAGATGACGGCGGCTGCGGTTGGAAAGCCGGTCCACATACTCCGCGCATTTCCAGAGATTGTCATAGATCGGCTCCAGTTCGGAATCGTCCTTGATGAACTCCTTGAACGACCCGGGCAGGGTGCTGACGCTGCCTTCGACGCCTTCCGGGACAAGTTCGGCCAGGATGTCGAACAGGCGAAGGGTGTAGTCGAGGCGTTCCGGCGTCCGCCAGTCCGGCGTGTAGACCTGTTCTTTGACGCGGGTGTTGTGGAACTGGCCGTAGGGAAAGCCGTTGATGGTGAAGACGTAGCAGTTCCTCTCGTCGAGCCAGGCCTTGAAGCGGTCGAGTTCGCCGGGGGCGAGAAGTTCGCGCGAGGCCTGGTCGCTGAGGCGGAGGCCGATGGCGTAGGGTTTGTCCGGGCAGACGCGCTCGCGGACCGCCATGACGTCGGTCTTGAGGGACGCAAAAGTCTTTGGCCAGTCCTCGCCGCGGTGGATGTTGGTGCAGTAAGCCAGATGGAGGCCGTGATTCAATCGCATGGTCCGGAGGAAGGAACTATGTCCTGCGCCGGTTGACAAGGAGGAATGAATCCCGTTGACACGCCTTTGGCGGCTGGTATTTTCTCCGCTCATTTTGCCCGGCAACGGCCAAAATGGACCCGAATTTCGAACCAACAACCCAAGCAAAAAACACATGGCCAAAAAAGCGAAAGCCGCGAAGAAGAGCGGCAAATCCACCAAATACGTTTACACCTGGGGCGCCGGCAAGGCGGACGGCAACGGCACGATGAAGCCGTTGCTCGGCGGCAAGGGAGCCAACCTCGCCGAGATGACCCGCATCGGTCTCCCTGTGCCTCCCGGGTTCACCGTCACCACGGAGGTCTGCACGTATTTCTATGACCACAAGCGGAAGTACCCGACCGAGCTTCAGGGACAGATGGAGAAGGGCATCCGCAACATGGAGAAGATCATGGGTTGCAAGTTCGGCGACTCCAAGGGGTTCCCGTTGCTGGTGGCCGTGCGCTCCGGCGCCCGCGACTCCATGCCCGGCATGATGGACACCATTCTCAACCTCGGCCTCAACGACGAGACGGTGCAGGCCCTGGAGAACGCCACCAAGAATCCGCGTTTTGCCTGGGACTGCTACCGTCGCTTCGTCCAGATGTACGGCGACGTCGTGCTCGGCGTGCAGAAGCGCGAGGGCGAGGACCACGAGCCCTTCGAGGAGGTCATCCATGAGTTCAAGCACGAGAAATACGGCAAGGACATCATCGACAGCGACCTGAGCGCCGAGGATCAGCAGGAGTTGGTCAAACGCTTCAAGAAGCTGGTCAAGGATCGCACGGGCCACTCGTTCCCGAGTGATCCGTGGGATCAGTTGCGCGGCGCCGCCGGCGCGGTGTTCGGTTCCTGGATGAATGATCGCGCGATCGTCTACCGCCGCAAATACGGAATCCCGGCCGAATGGGGCACGGCGGTGAACGTGCAGGCGATGGTCTTCGGCAACACCGGGACCGAGTCCGGCTCCGGCGTGGCCTTCACCCGCAACCCGGCCAACGGCAAGAACGAGTTCTACGGCGAGTTCCTGATCAACGCGCAGGGCGAGGACGTGGTTGCCGGCGTGCGCACGCCGGAGCCTGTCCTTCAGCTCAAGAAGGAGATGCCCAAGGCCTACGCTGAGCTGCTCAAGGTCCGCAAGACGCTGGAGAAGCATTTCAAGGATGTGCAGGACGTCGAGTTCACCATCCAGGAGGGCAAGCTCTTCATGCTCCAGACCCGCAACGGCAAGCGCACCGCGATGGCCGCGCTGAAGTTCTCCATGGACATGGTCAAGGAGAAGCTCATCGACTGGAAGACTGCGATCCTGCGCAACCCGGCCGACCAGCTCGACCAGTTGCTGGCGCCGGTGTTTGACGTCGACGACCTGAAGAAGGCCAAGGCTCTGGCCACAGGCCTGCCCGCCGGACCGGGCGCGGCCTCCGGCAAGATCTACCTGAACGCGGACCGCGCCGCCGCCGCAGAGGCGAAGGGCGAAAAGGTCCTGCTCGTCCGCACCGAGACCTCCCCGGAGGATCTGCGCGGGATGATCGCCGCTGAGGGCATCCTGACCGCCAAGGGCGGCGTTTCCTCGCACGCGGCGCTCGTCGCCCGCCAGATGGGCAAGGTCTGCATCTGCGGCGCCTCGGCCCTGTCGATCGACTACGGCAAGAAGACGGTCAGCGTCGCCGGCAAGACCTTCAAGGAGGGCGATTACCTCTCCATCGACGGCACCAGCGGCACGGTCTATGGCGGTCAGCTCAAGACCGCGCCTTCGGAAATCATCACCGGACTGCTGCAGGGCGACAAGGCCGCCCGCCGCACGGAGAAGTACAAGAGCTTTGCGAAGCTCATGGAATGGTGCTCGAAGGTGACCCGCATGGAGGTCCGCACCAACGCCGACAACCCGGAGCAGACCGCCAACGCCATCGCGTTCGGCGCCACGGGCATCGGCCTCACCCGCACGGAGCACATGTTCTTCGAGGGCGACCGCATCGACGCGATGCGTGAGATGATCCTGGCCGACAACGAGGCGGATCGCAGGGCGGCGTTGGCCAAGCTGCTGCCCTTCCAGCGCGAGGACTTCACCGGCATCTTCAAGACCCTCAAGGGCTATCCGGCGACAATCCGTCTGTTGGATCCGCCGTTGCACGAATTCCTGCCGCACACGAGCGCTCAGCAGAAGGATCTCGGCAAGAAGCTCGGCATCTCGGCGGCGAAGGTCGCCAAGCGCGTTGAGGATCTGCACGAGTTCAATCCGATGCTGGGACATCGCGGCTGCCGCCTGGGCATCGCGTATCCGGAGATCACCGAGATGCAGGCGCGCGCCATCTTTGAGGCGGCGGCCGATGTCGCGAAGGAGAAGATCAAGGTCAAGCCCGAGGTCATGATCCCGCTGGTCGGCTTCCAGAAGGAGCTGGAGCTGCAGGTGGAGATTGTGAACCGCGTGGCCAAGGAGGTCATGGCCGAGAAGAAGGTCAAGTTCGACTACCTGGTCGGCACCATGATCGAGGTCCCGCGCGGCGCCCTGACCGCCGACGAGATTGCGGAGACGGCGCAGTTCTTCAGCTTCGGCACGAACGACCTGACCCAGACCACGCTCGGCGTTTCGCGCGACGACATGGGCAACTTCATGCTCCCCTACACGGAGAACGAGATCTACAAGAAGAACCCGTTCGCCACCTTGGATCAGACCGGCGTTGGCCAGTTGATCGAGACGGCGGTGAAGAAGGGCCGCAAGACCCGCAAGAACATCAAGCTCGGCATCTGCGGCGAACATGGCGGCGATCCCGACAGCGTGAAATTCTGCCACAAGATGGGGCTGAACTACGTCAGTTGCTCGCCGTTTCGTGTGCCGGTCGCCCGCCTTGCGGCCGCCCAGGCCGCGCTGGAGGACTGAGGTTGCGCCCGGGGTTTCATCATTCACGCCGGCGTCCGCCCTTGTGGCGGGCGCCGGTTTTCCGTTTTCTGCCCCGATTGACCGCGTGCGAGGCGTTTTCTGGTTTTTCGCTGTCCAGATTGTGGGACCTGAAACGTCATGGGGTTGAGCGCGCGTATGCAGGTTTTTGAAGACGACGAACACCCTGATTCCGGAGACAGCGTTGAACAGACGCTTGATCAGGAGTCGGTGGCGCGCATTTTGTTGCAGCAACGAATGGAGTTGACCGCCTACATCCAGTCGATTGTCCGGAACATCCACATGGCTGAGGATGTTTTTCAGGACGTGTGTGTCCGGGCGATCAAGCATCATGAGACCTTTGCCGATCGGACGCACCTCAGCAAATGGGCGCGTCGGGTCGCCCGGAACCGCTCGATTGACGCCCTTCGTCGCAAGGAGAACCAGGCCGTTGTCCTGAATGAGGAGGTTCTCGAACTGCTGGAAAGCGACTGGCCGGAGATGGAGCCGGAGGAATCCACCGAGTCGGTGGCCGCGCTCCGCCGGTGCATGGACAAGATGACCCCCTACAGCCGCGAAATCCTCAGGCTGCGTTACATGGAAGGGCTGGCCGGAACCGAGGTGGCGGAGACGCTCAACCGCAAGGTGGACACCATCTACAAGGCTTTGACCCGGATCCATATCGGTCTGAGAGAGTGCGTCCGGCGTCAGTTGGATCGGGGTGCGGAGGGCTATTCGATATGAAGCGGCCGGATCTTAATCTCGGCGATGAGGACACGGAGTTCATCGAGCGGATTCTGCGTTATCTCGACGGCGAACTTGGGGGTGTGGAATTGGGGACATTGAACCGGGAGTTGCGGAACGACCCGGAGAAGCGGCGGGTTTTCATCGAAATCTGCCGGGACGCGCGCTTCGTCTATGAATCTCAGGCCCATCCCGGGGACCAGAAGATTGAGAAGATTCGTTTCAAGGGGCTTGTCAGCGGACTGGCGGGGCTGGGCCGCCCGCGGGACAAGGTCTGGACGAAACCGGTCCTGGCCATGTCGATTGCGGCCTCGCTGGCGTTTGTCGTGATGCTGAGCGCCATACTGACCGGTTGGTTCCATCGGCGAAACCCGGTGCAGGCGGTGGCAGTGGCCCGCCCGGCGGTGGCGACGGTGGTGGACATGCTCGATGTCGAATGGCACGAGCGGCAACCGCCCTTGCAGCCCGGCGCGCGGATCACCGCGGGAATCCTGCGTCTGGCCAGGGGCGTTGTGCAGTTGGAGACGGACCGGGGCGTGAGGATGACCCTGGAGGGGCCGGCGGAATTTGAATTGAAGTCCGGCGTGTTGACGAGGCTGGGCGAGGGACGGATGTGCGTCGAGGTCTCCCGACTCGGCAGGGGGTTCATCATCGAGACCGAGGCCATGAATCTCGCCGATCTGGGCACGGCTTTCGGCATCGAAGTGGCGAACGGGGAAACCAGGGTGGCCGTGTTCGACGG
Organism: Verrucomicrobiales bacterium; assembly: GCA_038126035.1. GTDB lineage: Bacteria > Verrucomicrobiota > Verrucomicrobiia > Limisphaerales > JAYPEY01 > JAYPEY01. The sequence continues at coordinate 38,711 of JAYPEY010000015.1, forward strand.
CGAGGTGGAGGTGGACAAGCCGTCGGAGACCGGATCCACCAGCGCGCGTCGACTGGTGAAGGCGGGGCGGGCCGTCGAGTCCACGCGGAAGAGCGGGGAGATCGGAACGCTGGCCTTGGAAGAGGCTGTCCGCGGTTTGGACCGGCTCTGGCGGATGAATTCGGGGGTGGCCCAGATGTATGGCAATGTGGTCTTTCAGACGCCCGGCGCGCCCGGAGATCCGTATCGCTACGAGGATCCCGAAAATGTGCTCATCCTTCCTGAGAGAATGGATGTGCGGGTCGGTGAATCCCTGCGGGTGGATATCGTGGAGCCGGGCGCATACGACCGGTTCGCGGAGTTGCGCTCCGGTGAGTTGACCGTGGAGCCCGGAGAAAAACTGGCCCTGGACAGCTATCTCGTCCAGGTCCACAGCTACCCGGCGGGGGCGCGCTCAAAGAGACCGCGCCGGGGCACGATCCGCTTCGGGCGCGAAGTGGCCGGCCTGATTGTGAATGCGGCGTCCCTGCAACATTCGGATTCCCTGTTCGCCCTGCCGAGCGATGTCGATCCGGCGGCGGTGAAGGGCGGCGGCCGGTTGGTCCGGCAGGTCGCGGAGGACTATCTCATCAAGCGCGTCGGCGCGACGCTGTCCGAATTGCGAGGTTTGGAGGAGCGTGACCGGATCGAGCTCTCCGGGGATCGGCGCACCATCTCGTTCCACTTTGCCGCAGGCGGCGGCCGCGATCAGATCCGCGTGCTGCTGAGGCGGTAGGCTGGGGACCGCTCCGACGCGGAGGCGCGCGCTGACAGGAAGGCTTGCCGCGGCGGTTTCGGAGGTTGCCCAAATCCAGGGGGTTCCCACTGCGCGAATCAGATGCGCCCCGCGCGGCGGACGGTCCCGTTGACGGAGAGTGGACGCTTCATTCGTGAGCCGACAGCGCCGCGCTTGACTTGCGGGGCCGGAGGACCAAGGCTTCCGCCGGATCCAACCGGGGTCCAATGGCAGTTTTTTCATCAATTCATGGCCTCATTTGAAATGACACCGGCGCCGGGCGAACGGCGCCAACTTTTTGTCGGCGATCGAATCCGTTTCACGCTGAAGCCGGCGGATGGCGCGCCTCCGCCCGAAGGTTGGCGCGCGAGGCTGCGCACCAATCTGGGGCGCGCGGCCCAGCAACGAGAGGAGATCGTGCGATCCCATTTTGAGAAGCTGCCCTTGGCGGGGGCCTCCTGGCGCGACATCGAGATGGACTGGCAGATGCAGGATGGCGAATGGACCCTGGACCTTCCGCTGACGGAGGTGGGCTTCTTCCAGGCGAAGGCCTACGCCATCGACGAAAGCAACCGGCAACACTGGCCCGGCGGGGAAGATTTCGGCGTCTCGGTGAATCCGGACAACTGCCGCACGGGCAGCACGATCTATTGCGCCTTCCCACGGATGTTCGGAGCCAGCAAATCGAGGGCGAGCACGAAGGAGCGGCACTCCACGCCCGAGATCGAGGCGCTTGACGATCAGGGGTACACGGTGATCCCGCCGTCGGGGAAACTGCGCGATCTGAAGAAGCAGTTGCCTCATATCATCGACGAGCTTGGCTGCCGGATTCTGTTGTTGCTGCCCGTCAATTCGACGCCCACGGTCATGGCGCGCTTCGGTCGCTACGGCAGCCCCTATGCCTGTCAGGATTTGATCGACATTGATCCGGCTCTGATTGATTTCGACAAGAAATCGACGGGTGTGGAGCAGTTTGAAGAGTTGGCGACGGCCGTGCACGCCAAGGGCGCGAAGGTCTTCATCGACCTGGTCATCAACCACACGGGCTGGGGCTCGACGCTGCACGAGAACCATCCGGAGTGGTTCAAGCGTCGGGACGACGGGGAGTTTGAAAGCCCGGGGGCCTGGGGCGTGGTCTGGGAGGATCTGGTGGAGCTGGATCAACGTCATCCCGAATTGTGGGACGAGTTGGCGGAGGTCTTCCTGACCTGGTGCCGGCGCGGTGTGGACGGCTTTCGCTGCGACGCGGGCTACAAGGTGCCGATGCATGTCTGGCAATACATCACCGCAAAAGTCCGACAGGAATTCCCGGAGGCTCTCTTCCTCCTTGAGGGGCTGGGCGGTTCGTGGGAGGCGACGGACAACCTGCTCACCCATGGCGGCATGCAGTGGGCCTACTCGGAGTTGTTCCAGGAATACTCGGGCGAGAACGTGCAGCGTTACCTTGACCACGCGTTGCCGCACAGCGACCGCGTCGGCGCCCTGATCCATTTCAGCGAAACGCACGACAATCTCCGCCTGGCGGAGCGGGGGCGCGATTGGTCGTTGCTTCGGAACCGGCTCTGCGCGTTGACCAGCGTCACCGGCGGATTTGCCTTCACCTGCGGCGTCGAATGGCTGGCGGCGGAGCGGGTGAACGTGCACTCCAGTCGCGGCATGTCCTGGGGCGACGAGCGCAACATCATCCCGGAGCTCAGGAAGCTTGTGATGTTGGTCAACGACCACCCCTGTTTCTTCGACGGGGCGCAACTGAATCGCCTCAGTCCGAAGGCGTCGCCGGTCTATGCCCTGGGGCGGACTTCGCGGGACGGAGCCGATCGTCTGCTGGTCCTGGCCAACACGGACATGGAGAACGAGCGAGACCTCCGGATCGACGCGGATGAAGTGTGGGAGGGCGGGTTCGTGGATCTGTTGGGAGCCGGTGAGTTTGCGGCGGAGCGTTCGGACCGATTCGTTTCCTTCCGGTTGAAACCGGGCGCCTGCCATTGTCTGGCGGAGGGCGATGGGATGAACGGACTGTCCGGGGAGGACTATCGCGAAGCCCGGGCGCGCGCGGCGCTGGCCCTGCAGGCACTCAACGTCTACGCGCCTTTGCGCCAGATCGGCCCCTGCGATTGGACGACGCTGGCCACGATGCTGGATGACGATCCGACGGCGTTTCTTGCGTGTCTGCGTCGGCTGAACCCTGCGGCCTTGGCGAAGGATTGCGCGGGTGAATTACGGCGCGTCTACGGCGACGCAGCGTATCCCAATGTCGTCGTCTGGACGACGGCAGACCTGAAACGGGTGAGGGTCGTGCCATCCCGGCATTGGGTGTTGGTCGAGAGCCATTCGACCCCGTTTCGGGCGCGGCTCGAATTCGTCGATGGCGGCGCTCCGGTCGTGCAGGATTCGATCGCCATGGGCGGTCTTCACGGAGCGGTGTTCTTTTCAGGGGATGTCGATTCGGACGCCCGGTTGATCGTGAAGTTTCATGACGAGGACGCCACGACGGTGGAGGGGACGCTGCGCTGCGTGAATGCCGCATTGAGGCCGTCCGACGGCACGCCGAAGACGATCGACCCCGGATCGATCGCCCTGCTCACCAACGGCCGCGGAGCCATGGTCCGCATGTGCGCGGACCTGGGGCGGGTGAATTCGAAGTACGACTGCGTGCTGGGCGCGAACCTGCATCCGACCCTGCCGGTTGACCGGCATGTCCTGGTGAAACGGATGCGCGCGTGGTTGGACGCAGACGGCTTCATCGCGCCGCTGAATGCCGACAACTTGGTTTCGTTCGAAGCCGGCGATCGCGCTGAGTGGCGATTCGTCGCCGGAGCCGGCGATGGACGAAGTGTGGAGATACTGCTGACGGCGCAGATGCTCCCTGGAAAAAACGCAACGGTGATCCGTTTCGCGCGTTTGCAGCAGTCTTCCGAGATCGGGTTCGAGTTGCCCCCGGAATGTCATGTGAGCCTGACGGTGCGTTTTGATGTCGAGGACCGGAATTTTCATTCGCAGACCAGGCGCAATGATGGCGCGGAAGCTCATTTCACGACGAACTCGCGCCCGTTGGAGGACAAACCGGGATTTGAGTTCACGCCGGCTGAGGATCGAAGACTGACGGTCGTCGCCGATCAGGGCGAATACCATCATGAAGGCGAGTGGTCGGAGAACATCCAGCATTTCGTCGAGCAGACACGCGGGCAGGAGGGCGCGGGCGACGCCTACAGTCCCGGTTGGTTTGATATTCCTCTGGAGCGCGAAGGACACGCGACGATCCTGACCACGGCGGAGGAAGATTGGGGACTTGAGGAGGGCGCGACAGAACTTGCCGGCCACGAAGGGGATGGAGCAGGAAAGGATGAGACTTTTACCGCCGCCTTGGAGCGGGCCATCCGCTCGTTCGTTGTCGATCGCGATGGCGGGAAGACGGTGATCGCGGGCTATCCGTGGTTCCTGGACTGGGGACGCGACACCTTGATCGCCGCGCGCGGCATGTTGGCGGCGGGGATGAAGGAGGAGGTCGCCGAGATTCTCACGACCTTCGGTCGCTATGAGGAGAACGGCACGCTGCCCAACACCATCCACGGCGACGACGTTTCGAACCGAGACACCTCGGATGCGCCGCTCTGGTATGGCGTGGTCTGCGGGGAGCTTGCGGGCTCCGGGCATCCCATCTATACGCAGACCGTCAACGATGACGGCAGAACCGTGGGAGACGTGCTGTTCTCCATTGCCCGAAACTACATGAAGGGGACGCCGAACGGGATCCGGATGGATGCGGGATCCGGCCTGATCTGGAGTCCAAGCCATTTCACCTGGATGGACACCAATTATCCGGCCGGCACGCCGCGGGAAGGATACCCGGTCGAGATACAGGCGCTGTGGATCAGACTGTTGTCGAACGCGGAAGCGATTGAACCGCGTGGATCGGCGGGGGACGGGATGGCCCTGTCGGAGATTCGCAAGCTGGCCGAAGCGTCGTTTCAGGAATTGTTCTGGTTGGAAGACAAGGGCTGGTTGGCGGACTTGTTGATCGGGGAATCCGGCAAACCGGCGAGGGAGTGCATCAAGGACAACGCTTTGCGAAGCAACTGCATGCTGGCGGTGAGCTTCGGATTCCTGCGGGGAGACAAGGCGCGACGCTGTGTCGAGGCGGCCCGGCGGCATCTCGTTGTCCCGGGTGCCTTGCGTTCCATTGCGCCGTTGCCGGTCGATCCGCCGTTGGCCGTGATCGGTAATGAAGGGCAGCCGCTGAACGATCCGTTGCATCCATACTGGGGACGGTATGAGGGCGATGAAGACACGCGGAGAAAACCGGCCTATCACAACGGAACGGCGTGGACCTGGACGTTTCCCGCATTCTGCGAGAGCGTCATCTCGACCACGCATCCGGCGGACACCGGAGCGCTCCGCGCCGCCAGGGACTATCTCTGGTCGATGAAACGTCTGTTGGACGAGGGGGGCATCGGTCAGTTGCCGGAGGTCATGGATGGCGATGCGCCGCATTGGCAGCGGGGCTGCGACGCGCAGGCATGGGGCGCGACGGAGGCGTTGCGGGTGTGGAAGGCATTGGGCGGGGATGACGCGACGTAGAACGGGATTCATCCCGTTTGTTTCGAGTCGTGAAACGACGAGAAGTGATCGTCGTCGTCAGGCTTCTTTCTCGTCGCTGCGCGACTCGCGTGAAACGGGATGAATCCCGTTCTACTCCGCGGTCGGCCGCGTCTTGTTCACGAACCACATCAACGCCACGAAGTCATAGGCGGCGTGTGTGGCGATCGGGATGAGCAGGTTGCCGCCCTGCATCCAGATCCAGCCCATGTAGGCGCCCATGATCGCGGCCCCGATCGCATAGCCCGGCGTCACGAGATGCGCCATTCCGAAGAGGATGCTTGCGGCGATGAGCGCGCCGATTTCCCCCATTGGCTCAGCCAATCCGCCCTGGAGAGCCGCGCGGAACAAGGTTTCTTCCGCCACGCCTGCGATGACGGCAACCACGAGCAGCTGCAGCGCGGAGAAATCGCCGAAGATGGGCCTCGCAAATGCTTCCAGGGCTTCGTGGATCCTTTTGACAGGGGGCCAGTCCGATTGACAACTCCAGACAAAGAACAGGGCGGGGGGGATGGCGGCGGCGGCGCCCTTGAGCGCGTCCATTGCGTCCCAATGAACGTCGGCGAAGACGGGGACGCCGGCCATGGCCGCGACGGCCCAGGCGACGAGCAGCAGCCCTGCCTCGAAGACGCAGGTGATGAAGAACCAGACTTTGGACGTATCGGGTTCGGGTATGTCGTCTTCGGGATGCAATGTGCGAACCTAATTCGCCGCCGGGATTTTGGCCGACATGACCGCCTTGGAAACCGTCTCGATGATCTTCAATGGCACGCGAACCTCGACGTCGAGGCCGCCGGTCTGATCGACGCGGGCGCGGATGCCGGTGCCGTCGGGGTCGATGGCGTCGAGAACGGCGGGCGGAATGGGGGATGCCGGCAGGCTGGCGACCACGCCCTTGACCATGTGCAGCAGGTTCATTTGTCCGACAAAGGTCGTATTGGAGCCGACCTTCTGGCGCGGCGGCGCGGCGGCGGCCTTGTTCTGCTGGAGAAGCTTCTCCATTTGGGCGGAGCCCATCGTGAAGAAGAGTTTCCCATCGGCGACGGCGTATTCGACGGTCACCTTGCCTCCGGGGAACATCGCGTTCATTTGTTCCTTTTGCCCGGGAGCCGTGAACAACGGGTTGTCCAGGTTGTAGGCCATGGTGAGGCGGTCGACTGAGACGCCGTCGATCTTGCGGACGCCCTTTTCGTAGTCGTAGGACTTGTACATCTTGTCGTCGCCGACCTGGTTCTTGATGGTTGAATCCATGAAGTCGAGCAGGGCGGTGTGGAACTTTGCGGGCGCGCGGTTGGGGAAACGGTAGTAGCCGCCGAAGGTCATGCCGTCCTTGTCGAAGCCCATGGAGCCGGCCGTCACCAGGGGCAGCATGTCTTCCATCAGCTTCATGGTCTCCTTGGCGGCCTCGGGATCCTGTTTCAGGCCCTGCATCCGGAATCCGAGGATCATGGCCTTCTCGAAGAAGGAGGAAAGGGTTTCATCCCCGCGCAGGGCGATGGCAAAGGCCATCGTGGAGTTCCAATCCACCGCGCTGATGTCCGCAGCGACGCCGTCGGGATTGGGGGCCAGCCAACGGGCGAGGTCGGTTCCGTCATTGGCGGCGATCTGCTCGTGGATGACGATGTCGTTGTCCGCGACGGAGATGCCGATGTCGATGCTCTTGAATCCTTCGAGGGCGGTGTCGAAGAAGGAGAAATAGAGCTGCATCAACTCCTCGAAGGTCTCGGGATCGAGACTGGCGTTATTGGGCGCGGCCTTGATGCCCATCATCATGCCTTGCAGCGCCTGTTCCCGGCCGGCGCGGAATCCGCCCAACATCATTTCCTTGAGCCGGGCGTCGGGCGCGAAATGCAGGTGGACGGCTGCGTCTGTTTTGGCGGGGGTGGCCTTCCATCCCAGGGCCTTGGCGCGGTCTTCATCTGTATAGCCGCGGCTGTTGGGATTGAAGATCACCGCGTAGCCGTCCTTTTCCGTGATGGTGTGTTCGTTCTGGCCGCCGGCGAGGATCCCGGGGGTGAGTCCGGCCTTGAAGGCGGCAAAATCGCTGACGGGAACATACATCGCCGCGCCGCCGCCGCCTTCGCCGGGACGGGGCCAGCCCGCCGCCAACCAGGGCCGGTCGGGATCAATGCCCGCCAGCTGCGGCGCGCCGAGAAAGGCCGGCAACATGGCGGCGGACGCCGCCCCCATCCCAGGACGGGCCGCCTCGGCGATCCGGGAGACCGCGGCCAGGAAGGTCTTGTGATTCTTGACCGTCAGGATCGCAGCCGGGGCGTCGGCGGCGGTCAGTGAGGCGGCGGACAGGGCGCAGGTGAGCGCAAGGGCAAGGATTGTTCTCATGAACCGTGAGGGCGGAGGGTGGGTGGATGGTGGTTTACGTCGCGCCGCCCGGCCTCGGACGACGGTGCAGGATTGGAAGGAGCGCCTGTTTTGGCAAGGAAAAGAGATCCAACCCCGCGCGAATCCGGCCCCGTTGGTGATTTTGGTTGCCCGGATCGGAAGGCCGGTGGACGATGCGCGGCCGCTGTCGGATTTCGATGCCCTTGTATGCGATTGGGGAACCCATGAAACACCGCTGGTCCATAGCTCCAGCCCAGCCCGCGCTTGCCCGCAAACTTGCGGAGAGGCACGGAATCTCGACGTTGTTGGCGCAATGTCTGTTGAATCGCGGGCTGGACGGCGAGGAGGAGATCGCCGCATTTCTGCGTCCGGCGCTGAAGGGGCTGGCCGACCCGTTTCTGCTTCCCAACATGCGCGCCGCGACGGATCGCCTCTGGCGGGCGAGGGAGAACAACGAACGGGTCGTCGTGTTCGGCGATTACGATGTGGACGGGGTCACATCCACGACCCTGCTGACGGAGTTTCTGCGCGAACTCGGATGGACGGTCGAATGTTACCTCCCGCATCGCATGGACGAGGGTTACGGCCTGAGTTGGGAGGCGGTGGAGAATTGTCTCGCACGACATGAGGTGAATCTCCTGCTCGCCGTGGACTGCGGTTCGACGGCCGTGGAGTCGATCGCGGCCCTGAAGGAGCGGGGGATCGACGTGGTGGCGCTGGACCACCATCAGGTGTCGGAACCCGAGCCGGCGGCGGTGGCGTTGGTGAATCCTCAGCTGGCCGCGGAGGGGGAGCCTGATTTTCGGGAGCTTTGTTCCGCAGGGCTTGCCTTCAAACTGGCGCACGCGTTGGTGAAGGATGGTCGGGACAAGGGACTGCCGGAGGCCCGGGACTACGATGTTCGTCCGCTGCTCGATCTGGTCGCGTTGGGGACGATTGCGGATCTGGTTCCCTTGACCGGCGAGAACCGGATTCTGGCTCCCGCCGGTCTGAAGCGTTTGGAAACCACGCGTCGTCCGGGGTTGGTCGCTCTGAAGAACATTGCGCAGGTGGAGGCTCCTGTCGGCGCCTATCACGTCGGGTTTCAACTGGGGCCGAGACTGAACGCCGCCGGTCGCATGGAGAATGCGGAGGCGGCCTTGCGGCTGCTGTTGGCGAAGGACGCCGGTGAAGCGACCCGGCTCGCGGAGGAACTGGAGTCCCACAACCGTGAGCGGCAGCAGGTGGATCGCGGGATCGCGGAACAGGTGATCGGCGCCGTGCGCTCCAACTTCGATCCGGCCAACGATTTCGTGATTGTGGAGGGGCAGATGCTTTGGCACATCGGGGTGGTCGGCATCGTCGCCTCGCGGGCGTTGCGGGAATTCTATCGTCCGACCATCATCCTTGGCGGGGAAGGGGATTCCTGGCGGGGGTCGGGTCGCAGCATCGAGGGATTCGATCTCGCGGCGGCGCTTCGGGAATGCGACGACCTGCTGATCCGTCACGGAGGGCACGCCATGGCCGCCGGCTTGACGATTCATCCAGACAATCTGGACGCCTTTCGTGCGCGTATGAATGAGATCGCCCGCAGGAACATCCGTCCGGAGATGCTGCAGCCGGAAATCCGGGTGGATGCCTTTGTGGAGTTGTCCGAACTGACCGTGGCCCGGCTGGAGGAACTGGAAAGAATGGAACCGACCGGACAGGGAAATGAATCCGTGCGCCTGGCGGTCCGCGAGGTCTGCTTGGCCGAGGAGCCGCGCCGCATCGGAAAGGACCGGCAGCATGTCAAGCTGGTGGTCACGGACGGCAGGGAGAAGGTGGAGGCCCTGTGGTGGAATGTCGGGGAACGCAGCCTGCCGGACGGGGCCTTCAGCCTCGCTTTCCGCCCCAAGATCAACGAGTTCCGCGGCAGGCGAAAACCCCAGATGAATGTCCTCGATTGGCGGCCGATCGGGTAGGCGGTTGCAGAGACTTCAAGATTGCAGGGGCGGGCGACGCGCCTCGCGCAGACGCGACGTTGCGGCAAGTGTGCCGCCGGAAATCGCCAGATGGGGCCGATCCGCGCCGAGCCATCCAGCCGAGGCAAGCTCCAGCACGACCTGTGGAATCGTGACGCGGGGCGGGCGACGGTTGATCTCAGGTTCGAATTTCGTCCAGCTGTATTCTGCGATTTCCAGTTTCACAGGTTTGCTGGAAGCAATTGCTTTGCCAGTTGAGGCTTCCAGGTCTCGGAGATTTCATGTTTTCAAAAAAAATCCGATTGACAGTTTTCAGTTTGAAATCAATATATCCGCATTCGTTGATATCAAACGATTCAACGGAGTCTCATTAAGAGTGACTGAGGGACTGGCCCGATGACGTCACGGCAACCGGTTGAACGGCGCAAAGTTCAACGGCCAGGTGCCAAATCCAGCCTGGCTTCGGTTGGGAAAAGATGAGAAGCAGCGTCAATGGCTTGTTGCCCCTTCTCATCCATCGTTGAGTCGGGGCATTTTTGTTTTTGCAAGCGGCGTCCAGAACCCGGTGATGTCGGGCCCGGGCGCGAATCACAGATTACGAAAGAAGAAAACATGGCAAAGAACGACGGATTCATGAAGGCGCTCAAGTGTCGCGAGTGCGGGCGGGAATACCCGCTCGAGGCGACGCATGTGTGTGAATATGACTTTGGCCCGCTTGAGGTGGTCTATGATTACGACCGCATCAGGGAGTCGATGACCAGGAAGGCCATTGAGTCGCGTCCGCAGACCATGTGGCGCTACCGCGAGTTGCTGCCGGTTGCCGGAGATCCGACGGTCGGTCAGCAGGTGGGTTTCACGCCGCTGGTGAAGGCGGACCGGCTGGCCATGCGGTTGGGCATTCGCGAACTCTGGATCAAGAACGACACGGTCAACTACCCGACCTTGTCCTTCAAGGACCGCGTGGTTTCGGTGGCTTTGAGCCGGGCGCGCGAGCTGGGATTCGAGATGGTTTCCTGCGCCTCAACGGGCAACCTGGCCAATTCCGTCGCCGCCAACGCGGCCGCCGCGGGATTGAAGGCCTACGTCTTCATTCCACATGACCTGGAGCAGGGGAAGGTGGTGAACTCGCTGATCTACAATCCGAAGGTCATCAAGATCACCGGGCACTACGACGAGGTGAACCGTCTCTGCGCGGAGATCGCGGGCAAGTTTCCCTGGGCGTTCGTCAACGTCAACATGCGCCCCTATTATGCGGAGGGCTCCAAGAGCATGGGATTCGAAATCCTGGAACAATCCGGTTGGAAGATTCCGCAGCACACCGTCGTCCCGATGGCGTCGGGTTCGCTCCTGACCAAGATTCACAAGAGCTACCAGGAAATGGAGAAGCTGGGCTTTGTGAAGGGAGGAAACTACTCCGTCCACGGCGCGCAGGCGACAGGCTGCTCGCCGATCTCCAAGGCTCAAAAGGCCGGATTGGATTTCTTCAAGCCGGTCAAACCGGACACCATCGCAAAATCCCTGGCCATCGGAACGCCGGCGGATGGATTCTACGCCCTGCGCTGCATGAAGCAGACCGGCGGTCATGCCGAGGATGTCACCGACGACGAGATCCGCGAGGGCATCCGCCTGCTGGCGGAATGCGAGGGCATCTTCGCCGAAACGGCGGGCGGCGTGACGGTCGGCGTGGCCAAGAAACTCATTGCCTCGGGCAGGATTCCCGCGGATGATTCGGCCGTCCTGTGCGTCACCGGCAACGGCCTGAAGACCCTTGATGCCGTGATTGATCACGCCGGCGAGGCGGCCACCATCGGGCCGCGGCTCCGTGAATTTGAGGCGATGCTTGATGACGAAACGAGAAAGACGGCCAAGGCCTGATTCATTCAAAACAGATATTTTATGGCAAAAGTTACAGTCGGCATTCCCACGCCTCTCCAGAAGCTCACCAACGGGGAGGATTCCATCGAACTTGAAGCGGACACCATTGGCGACGCCATCGCAGCCCTGCAGGCGAAGTATCCCGGCATCGAGGAGCGTCTGGTCGACGAGGCCGGCGAGGTGCGACGTTTCGTCAATGTCTATGTGAACGAGGAGGACATCCGTTTCCTCGAGAACAAGGACACGGCGCTGAAGGACGGCGACGAGATCAGCATCATCCCCGCGATCGCGGGAGGTTGAGAGGCGTCATGGCAGCCAAGGCAAAGAAGCAGGCCGCGCCGGCGAGAAAAGTCGCGAGCCGCAAGGCTCCCGCGCGGAAAGCCAAAGCGGGCGGCGGCAAGGAGCCGGATCACCGCATGGATGGCCAACGGTTCTGGCTGATGTATCCCTCCAAGCTGATCCAGCGTCCGGTGATCTGGGAGCTGGGCCAGAAGTTCAAGATTGTCACCAACATCCGCCAGGTCAGCGTCACTGACGAGATCGGCATCACCTGCCTCGAAATGGATGGGGAACGGGCCGAGATCAGGAAGGCGGTGAAGTGGCTGGAGAAACTGGGCATCAGTGTGGAGCCGGTCGAGATCAACGTCATCGACGGCTGATCCCGGGGGCGTGGCGCAACCGGGGGTTCCACAAAGGCCGTTCCGGGCGGGCAAAAAATGTTTAGGATGCCCTTGACCGCTATGGCTCAAGGAGTTATACCGCGAACGTTCCAACCCTCCCTTAAACCTTCAGCCCCCTGACCTGATGACAAAGCGTGACTTGGTTGTGCGAATCAGCAATGAGACCGGGCTGGTGCAGCAGGACGTGCTGAAAGTGATCCAGAAGACGCTGGATTATATTTCTGAATCGCTCACCAAGCGTGAAACCGTCGAACTTCGTAATTTTGGCGTATTCGAGGTCAAGACCCGCAAGGCCCGGATCGGCCGCAATCCCAACGCCCCGGAGAAGGACGTGCCGATACCGCCGCGCGCTGTCGTCAAGTTCAAGCCCGGCAAGGAGATGCGCGAGGCCGTCATGCGCTGCGCGCAGCAGGCGGAATCCTCTGGAGGCCCGGCCCCGGGGGAGCCGGCTCCATCGGGAGAATCCCCGGGTTGAGCGCATTGAGCAGTTGGGGAGTTCCGTTTTCTCATTCCGGCTGAACCGGCCGGACCTTCGACGCATTTTCCGGCATTTCCGCATTCATCTTCCCTGACGCATGGACCGACTCCCCGGCTTTCGCGATTTCTATCCAGAACCGCTCCCTGACAAGGACGCGTGGAGCGCCGACGCGCGCAATTACATCTTTGAGGCCTGGCGCCGGGTTTCGAGGCGATATGGCTTCCGGGAGTACGACGGGCCGCCCCTGGAGTCGCTGGAGCTCTTCACCGCCAAGAGCGGCGATGAGATCGTCGGACAGCTCTACAACTTCAAGGACAAGGGCGATGAAGAAATCGCGTTGCGTCCGGAGATGACCCCGACCTTTGCGCGGATGGTTGTCTCGAGCGAACGCCAGTACAAGAAGCCGATCAAGTGGTTCTCCATTCCTCAGTTGTTCCGCTACGAGCGGCAGCAGAAAGGGCGCAAGCGCGAGCACTTTCAATTGAACGCGGACATCGTCGGCGAAACGGATCCGGCGGCGGACGCCGAGCTGATCGCCCTCCTCATCGACGTCCTCCGGGAACTGAATCTGACCTCGGAGGATTTTGAAATTCGCCTCAGCAGTCGGAATGCCTGGGAGGATTTCCACGGTGGGCGCGGCGACGCGGAACGCGCCTACGAGTTCTATCAGGTCATCGACAAACTGGAGCGCGAGGATCCGGTCAAGAGCGATGAAAAGCTGAAGGGGCTGGGGTTTTCGTTGGAAGAGGTGAAGGCCTTCATCGACAAGGCGGAGCCGACGCCCGATCTGCAGGTCATTCTCGACAATCTCGCCGCGCGCGATCTGGCCGGGTTTGTGCGGATCGATTACAACATCATTCGAGGCTTGGCCTACTACACAGGGCCGGTCTTCGAGGCCTTCGACAAGAAGGGGAAGTTTCGGGCCATCGCCGGCGGCGGCCGCTATGACAACCTGTTGAAACTGATCTCCGCCGGCAAGGTGGACCTGCCGGCGCTGGGTTTCGGCTTCGGCGATGTTGTCCTGGCCGACCTCCTCAACGAACGCGGGCTCATGCCTGAATTCACCGGGCACATCCAGGTTTGCTTCCTCGTCGAGGATGAGGCGTTGCGCGGTGAATCCTTGAAACTGATCAGTGAACTGCGCGACGTGGGCATTTGCGTGGACTATTCCCTGACGCCGATGAAGGGCAACAAGCAGTTCAAGCGCGCCTTGGAATTGAACGCGGAGACCACCGCGCGGATCGAAAAGAACGAGTCTGGCGAAGCGGAGATCGTCTTCAAGGTCCTGGCGACGCGCGAGGAACTGCGGTTTGCGCGTGACATGGCCGTGGAATCGATTCGAGGGGCGCTGCAATGAAGCGACCGCGTCTGCAGTCCGCCAGGAGCGCGGAATTTGTTCCGCTTCAACGCCGGGGAGATTGCGATGAGCTGTTCCGAGGCCGCGACCGAATGACGGTGACGCGAATTGAATTTCGCGTTGCACAAACTTGAAGAAAACCATGAGCGATTCAGAGAACAACACCCAATCCCCACTCTATCTCGGCTTCGATTCCTCGACCCAGAGCCTGAAGGCGACGGCCATCGACGCGGACCTGCGCATCGTCTACGAGACAGCGGTCAACTTTGAGGCGGACCTGCCGGAGTTTGAAACCAAGGCCGGGGTGCATCATGGCGAGGACGGGTTGACTGTCACGTCGCCCGCGATCATGTGGGTCGCAGCCTTCGACCTGCTGCTGGATCGCATGAAGGCGGACGGTTTCGAGTTTGGTCGTGTGGCGGCCTTGTCCGGCTCCGGTCAACAACACGGGAGCGTCTATTGGGCATTCGATTCAGCCATCTCGCTGCGGCAATTGAAGCCTGAGAAGAGCCTTAGCCAGAATCTTGCGGGCTGTTTCGCCATCGGCGATTCGCCGATCTGGATGGATTCCAGCACGTCGTATCAATGCCGCGCCCTGGAGGAGGCTTTGGGCGGACCGCAGGCGGTGGCCGAGCTCACCGGATCGCGCGCCTACGAGCGATTCACAGGCAACCAGATCGCCAAGATCTCCCAGGTGAAACCGGAAGGTTACAACCAGACCGAACATATCGACCTGGTCAGTTCCTTTGCGGCCTCGCTGTTTCTCGGCGACTACGCTCCGATCGACGCCAGCGATGGCTCGGGGATGAACCTCATGGATATCCGCAGCCGCGATTGGGCGGACGCCGCTGTGGCGGAATGCGGCGATGGCTTGGCGGAGAAACTGGGCGACATCGTCCTTTCCCACACCTGCGTGGGGAACATTCACGGCTGGTTCGTCGAGAAATACGGATTCCCGGCCGAGTGCCGGGTGATCGCGTTTTCCGGCGACAATCCCTGCAGCCTGGCGGGGCTGCGACTGGAGCATCCGGGCGAGATCGCCATCAGCCTGGGAACGAGCGACACCGTGTTTGCGGCGCTGAGCGAGCCGAAGCCTTCGGCGTCGGAGGGGCATATCTTTGCGAGTCCGGTCGATCCAGAGGGCTACATGGCCCTGGTCTGCTACAAGAACGGCTCCATGACCCGCGAAGACATCCGCAACCGTTGCGCCAATGGGTCTTGGGATGAGTTCAATCAGGCTTTGGCGAACACCCCGGCCGGGAACGAGGGCAGGATCGGATTCTATCGAATGGAGCCCGAAATCACACCGCCGATCCTGACCACCGGGGCCAACCGCTTCGGATCCGACGATCAGGCGCTCGATTCCTTCGCAGACGAGGCTGAAATCCGCGCGGTGGTGGAGGGGCAGTTTCTGTCGATGCGTCTTCATGGAGCCAACATCGGGATCGAGGCGTCCAAGATTCTGGCGACGGGCGGGGCTTCCGCCAATCCGGCCATCCTGCAGGTGATCGCCGATGTGTTTGGCGTGGATGTCTATACGGCGGACAAACCGAATTCAGCGTCGCTGGGAGCCGCCTATCGCGCCCTGCATGGAGCCGTCTGCGCGGAGAAGGCGGAGTTCATCCCCTTCGCGGACGCGCTGACCGGGGAGCCGGCCATGTCGGTCGCCGCCAGGCCCAATGCCGAGGCGCACGCGGTCTACAACGGCGTGTTGGAGCGCTATGCGCGACTGGAAGCCAGCCTCCTGGAATCGGTCTGATCAAATTGTGCGTTTGCAATCCCAAGAAACGTGCGGCGAATGATGGCGGAGCGGGCTACTGTGCAGGTGATGCAGGATGGACGTTATCGCTGGTCACGCGCGGGCATCGGCGCTAACTTGCCGGCGGTTTTGACGGTTGAGACGGACATCCCACGAGGATACAAGAGACCCGATTTCCCCTTGTTTCCTAATGTTGTCGCTTCGCAGCAACCGCTTCACCATCGATAGAAACACTGTTTTATGAAACTGATCATCTCACCCCACAATCTCACCCTCACTGAAGCCATTGAAGACCATGTGCGTTCGCGCATCGAGAAGCTCGAGCACATTGACGGGAACGCGATCGACGCCCAGGTGACGCTGGAGCACGACAAGACCAAGGCGCCGGAGAAGGCGTTCAAGTGCGCCATTTTGCTCCGCATGCCGGGGCCGGACCTCTACGCGGAGGATCATGAGGACAATCTCTATGCGGCGATCGACCTGGTGACCAAGAAGGTCCAGCAGCAGATCCGCAAGGTGCACAGCAAGCAGAAGGCCAAGAATCACTCCGAGGCCGCCCGTCTGAAGGAAGAACAACAGGCTGCGAATCTTTGAGTTCCCACCGCCCAAGCGGTTTCATTCTCCGCGCCCGCGTCGTCCTGCCGGTTTCCAGCCGGCCGATTGACAACGGCGCGGTTTTTGTGTCCGGGGATCGGATCGCCGCTGTCGGCGCGTTCGGGGACATTGACGCGCCGGCGAACACCCCCGTTCAGGATCTCGGCGAGGTCGTTCTCATGCCGGGGCTGGTCAACGCCCATTGTCATCTCGAATACACCGGCATGGCCGGTCTGACGCCCGCCGGCGACACCTTTGCGGATTGGCTGCGGCGGATCATCCGGTTGAAGGCGTCCTGGACCCGGGATCAATTCCTTCAATCCTGGCGCGATGGCGCGGTGATGCTGCTCAAATCCGGAACGACGTCGGTCGGCGACATCGTCTCCGATCATTCCCTGTTGGCGGAGGTCTGGGATGACGCCCCCCTTCGCGTGACGCCTTTCCTGGAATTGACCGGGTTGTTGGGGGGACGTCCCGCCGGGGAAATCCTGGATTCCGCGATGCGGACGGTGGACAGCCTTTGTCCGGATGGCGACGAGATCGGACTTTCCCCACATTCGCTGTATTCCACGGCCCGGGGGCTTTCGGCAATGACGGCCGGAAAGGCGGCGGAGGAAGGGCTTTCGACGACCATGCATCTGGCCGAGTCGGATGAGGAATTCGAGATGTTCGAAAACGGAGGGGGGGCGCTTCATGATTGGCTCAGGGAGATCGGGCGGGACATGAGCGATTGCGGCGGGCGTTCGCCCGTCGAGGCGGCGCAGGATCTGGGCCTGTTGAAGCCGGACTTTCTTGCGGCGCATGTGAACCGGCTCGTCCGGCGGGACGCCGGGCTGTTGGCCGCTTCCGTAAGCCGGGTCGTGCATTGTCCCGGCAGTCATGTCTTTTTCTCGCATTCGCCATTTCCTTATCACGAGCTCGTCAAGGCCGGCGTGAAGGTCTGCCTGGGGACGGACAGTCTGGCGTCCGTTGACGGCGACGGCGATCGACCGCCGCGCTTGAACCTGTTCGATGAGATGAGGCGCTTTGCCGCCGCGTTTCCCGATGTGGCGCCCGAGGAGATCGTCCGGATGGGCACAATGAACGGGGCATATGCGCTTGGCGTCGGGCGCGTTGTCGGGGAGTTGGGCCGAGGGTCCGCCGCCGATTGCATTGCTGTTACGCACGAGGGCGCCTTGGAGGCTGCCCATGAGGCGGTCGTCCATCAAACGGACAGGCCGGAGCGGGTGATGGTGGCGGGACATTGGTTTGAATGAACGAAGTCCGGCCCCCGGGCGTCGGAACCTGACAGACAGAATCGCACATTGATATGGAACCATTCCTGGAATTGTTGAAACACCCGTTCTCCTGGGGATTGGCCATCGGCGGAGCCTTGGCGATCGTCGTGTGGCGCGCCGCCTTCATGAAACAGCGGCTGATGAAAAAGGAGATCAGGGAGCTGAAATCCGAGATCGACGATCTGAACAGGCACCTCAACCGGCAGATGAAGATCACCGCCAAAGGCAGCGAGGAATTGGAGAAGGAGCTTGCTTCGCTGAAGCAGCAGAATGAAAACCTGCGCGTGAACCTGGGGGCGTTGGATCAGAAGGCGGGGCGCGCGGAGTTGAAGACGCTGAAGGTCTATGATCGCGCCATTGCGTTGATGAACGAGAGGGCCCCGGGCTTTGGTCCGGCCTGGGAAGGCGCCATCAAGGAGGTGGAATCCGAGACAAGGGACGCCGAGGGCGGTCTGGTGAAACTCTTCAGGAAGGTCGTCCGGCCATCGCTTCCGTCGGCCGCGGAAAAGGCCGTAACCTCGGACGGACCGGAAGCCGCGGATATCGAGGGCCGCGAGGAGGTCGAAAAAGATTGAGCGCCACCGTGTCAGATGAGGCCTGGAGTGGACGGGGACTGAGGACGTTCGTTCGTCTCACATGGGGCCTGCTGCTCCTGGGGGGCTGGGCCGCGGCTTCGCCGGCTGTTGATTTCAATCGGGACATCCGGCCGATTCTTTCCGACAAGTGCTTCGCCTGTCATGGGCCGGACGCCAAGGCGCGCAAGGGGGATCTGCGGCTCGATGTGCGGGAGGACGCCCTGGCGGTCATCGACCTGGAGTCGCCCGAACAAAGCGAACTGCTGGCGCGCGTGTTGTCGAAGGACGCGGATGAGGTCATGCCGCCGAAGGAGACGCACAAGGCGGTCACCTCGGCGGAGGCGGACCTTCTGAAACGCTGGGTGGCGGCCGGCGCGGAATACCTGGATCACTGGTCGTTCCTTCCTGTCAACCGACCTGAGGTCCCGCAATCGACCTCGAAATGGGCGCGCAACTCAATTGATTCCTTTGTGCTGAGGCGGTTGGACCGGGACGGCGCAAGGCCGTCGCCGTTGGCCGGTCGGCGGGCGTTGTTGCGAAGAGTGACGTTGGATTTGACAGGGCTGCCGCCGACTCCCGATGAGAGCGAGGCGTTCCTGAACGACCCGGAGCCGGATGGGGCGGCCTACGAACGCGTGGTGGACCGGTTGTTGCGATCGCCGGGCTACGGGGAACACATGGCCGTGCAATGGTTGGACGCGGCGCGCTATGCGGACAGCGACGGTTACGAAAGCGATCCGTTGCGCACGATGTGGCCGTGGCGCGACTGGGTGGTCAAGGCGTTCAATGAAAACATGCCCTACGACCGGTTCGTGATCGAGCAACTGGCGGGGGACCTGTTGGAGAATCCCGGCATGCTTCAGTTGCTCGCGACAGGGTTCAATCGCAACCATCGGTTGAACAACGAGGGCGGCATTCTCCCGGAGGAGTGGTTGGTGGAGTATATCTGCGATCGAGCCGAGACGACGGCGACCGTTTTTCTTGGTCTGACCTGGGGGTGCGCGCGATGCCATGACCACAAGTACGATCCGGTGACGCAGGCGGATTACTACGGTTTGTTTGCGTATTTTCACAATGTGCCGGAGTCGGGGCGGGCGGTTGGCTCCCGGGACGCGCATCCCATGTTGGAGGTGTCGCGGCTGGAGGATATTGAACGGTTGGAGCAGTTGAACGCCCGATACGCGCCCTTGAAGAAGGAACTGGATCGAATCGGCGGGAGCGCCGGGTTTGCAGCGGCCTATCAACGGTGGGAAAAGGGGCTCGACGCCGCGACGCTGAAGAAATTGCCCGGGAATCTGGCCAGGACCGCCGTCGCCAAATGGAATGCGACGCAGAAGAAGGCGGCGCGCGCGTATTTTCTGAACAATCTCCATTCCGGCGCCGCGGACTTGAGGAAGTCGATGAGGCCGATGGAACGGGAGTTGACGGCGCTGAAGCGAAGCGGAGCCAAGGTGATGATCATGACCGAGATGGAAACGCCCCGGGACACCTTCATCCTGAATCGCGGCGTTTACAATCAGCCGACCACAAAGGTTGCGATGGCGACGCCCGCGAGTCTGCCGCCCATGTCCCCGGACCTGCCCAACAACCGCCTGGGGCTGGCGAAATGGCTGATGTCCCCTGACAACCCGCTGACCGCGCGCGTGGCGGTGAACCGTTTCTGGGAGCGTTATTTTGGCGTGGGACTGGTGAAGACGCAGGAGGATTTCGGTTCGCAGGGCGAACCGCCCTCGCATCCGGACCTGCTGGATCATCTGGCTTCGGAGTTCATGGATTCCGGTTGGGACGTCAAGGCGTTGCAGAAGCGGATCGTGATGAGCGCGACGTATTGCCAGTCGTCGGCGGGGACTCCCGAATCCTATGCGGCGGATCCGGAGAATCGCCTGTTGTCGCGTGGGCCGCGATTGCGGCTTCCCGCGAATGTGATCCGCGACCAGGCGCTGTTCGTCGCCGGATTGATGGTGGACCAGGTGGGCGGCCCCCCGGTGAAGCCCTATCAACCGGAAGGGCTGTGGAAGGAGATCATCAAGGGACGGGTGGAATACAGGCGGGATTCCGGCGCGAAGCTGTATCGCCGGAGTCTCTACACCCTGTGGCGGCGCGCGGTGAAGCCTCCCCTGATGATGCTTCTGGATTCGAATGAGCGAGACACCTGCAACGTGAACCAGAAGCGCACCAACACGCCGCTGCAGGCGTTGCTGCTGCTGAATGATGTGACCTTCGTTGAAGCGGCGAGGGGACTCGGCGCGCGGATGATCCGCGAGGGAGGCAGGAACGCCGGGGATCGCATAGACTTTGGGATGCGGGTCTGTGTCGGTCGCCCCGCGACGGAGAAGGAGCGGGCGATCCTGGGCGCGGAACTGACTTCAAGTCTCGGGCGTTTTGAAAAGAATCCGACCGCCGCAGCCTTGTTGATTTCGAGCGGGGAATCGGGAAGGGGCGCCGGATTGAACCACGCGGAGCTTGCGGCCTACACGGAACTGGCCCGGGTGCTGTTGAACCTCGATGAAACCATGACCAAGCAATGAATCCGATTGAAGAGCATGCCCGGTTGTTGAGTCGGCGTGAGTTCATGGCCGGCGCTTCATTGCGCCTGGGAACCGCGGCCATGGCGGGGCTCCTGGCGAATGACGGCGTCGCCGCGGAATCCGCCGGGCTGCGACGCGACGCGATCGGCGGCGTCGAGGGGATTCGGCGCTTTGCGCCCAGGGCGAAGCGGGTGATCTTCCTGTTTCAGTCGGGCGGCCCGTCGCAACTGGATCTCTACGACCACAAGCCGGGTTTGCGCGCCCAGTTTCAGAAGGACCTCCCGGACAGCGTTCGAATGGGGCAGCGCCTGACCGGTTTCACCAAGGATCAGAAGAGCCTGCCGATCGCGCCGTCGAAGTATGACTTTCCGCAATGCGGGCAAAGCGGCGCGCGGGTGACGGAGCTGCTGCCGCACATTGGCGGCGTCGCCGACGAGATCTGCTTCATCCGGTCAATCCATTCCGAGGCGATCAATCATGACCCGGCCCGGACGTTGATTCAGACCGGATCGACGCAGGCCGGACGT
Organism: Verrucomicrobiales bacterium; assembly: GCA_038126035.1. Taxonomy (GTDB): domain Bacteria; phylum Verrucomicrobiota; class Verrucomicrobiia; order Limisphaerales; family JAYPEY01; genus JAYPEY01. The sequence goes on from JAYPEY010000015.1 coordinate 59,994, forward strand.
CCCAGCATGGGGACCTGGGTGAGCTACGGGTTGGGAAGCGAGGGCAGCGACCTGCCTGCCTTCATGGTGCTGAACTCCTACGGCAGTTGCAAACGGACGCCGCAGCCGGTGAATGTTCGGCTCTGGGGAAGCGGGTTCCTGCCGTCACAGTATCAGGGCGTGAAGCTGCAGTCGGTGGGCGATCCGATTCTTTATGTCTCCAATCCGCCCGGTGTGGATCGCGCTTCGCAACGCCGTTCATTGGACGCGATCTCGAAGATGAACGAATTGAACGCCGCGCAGTTTGCGGACCCGGAGATTCATTCGCGGGTTCGGCAATACGAGATGGCGTTTCGCATGCAGGCGTCCGTGCCGGACCTGTTGGACATCGATGACGAACCTGAGGAGACCTTCAAACTCTACGGCGGGAATGCGAAACAACGGGGAACCTACGCCGCGAACTGCCTGCTTGCTCGGCGCATGGCGGAGCGGGGGGTGAGGTTCATCCAGCTGTATCATGTCGGTTGGGATCATCATCAGAATATTCCCCGCGACCTGCCGTTGATGTGCGGCGACATCGACCAGGCGACGGCGGGGCTGATCGTGGATTTGAAACGGCGCGGCATGTTGGACGACACGTTGATTGTCTGGGGCGGGGAGTTCGGCCGGACCGTGTTTTCGCAGGGGAGGCTGACGCGGGATGTCTACGGCCGCGATCATCATCCTAGGTGTTTCACCATGTGGCTGGCGGGCGGCGGCATCCGGCCCGGCATGACCTACGGGGAGACGGACGACTTCAGCTACAATGTCGCCAAGGATCCGGTGCATATCCACGACCTGCAGGCGACCGTCCTGCGGCTGTTGGGCATCGAGCACACGCAACTGACCTACCGGTTTCAGGGGCGGGAGTATCGTCTGACCGACATTCACGGCCGCGTGCCGAAGGCGATCCTGGCCTGAACTGGAGCGTTCAGAGCCCGCCCGCCGGCTGGGCCAACGGCAGACGGTCGACGCCCTGCGACGTGATTTCCACCACGCGTTCGCCATCGATGAGGACCTGATAGCTGGCGCCCTTCATGCCGCGAATGGTCGCGACGCCATCTTCCAGCGATACCGGAAACGGCGCCACGATGCGATGGACGCGGCTGACCGCGGTTTCGAGTCCCGAGGGGAGCCCTTTCAATCTCAACCTGAGACTGACCAGGGCGCAGGGATTGATGTCGTAGGGCAGCAGTTTTTGGGTGTCGAGGATCAGGCTGTCGGCGAGCAGCCCTCTGGATGTCCCTTCGGTGTATTGCTGCTGTTCGCCGGAGATCAGGATGCCTTCGGCGAGTTGTCGCCAATTGAGGGTCTTGTCGTGCGGCGCGAGGTCGAGCAACGCGTCGGCGTAGACGATGCCGCACCATTGGACGGGGCGGCCGACCCAGACCGGGGCGCGCCAATTGGTGGCGCAGAGCGTGGCGATGGTCGCATATTTCATGATTGGCCGATCCCCCCATTGATAGACAAAGGGGACGCCGGTCAAGGCCCAGCGCGTCGCCAGTTTCAGGTAGCTTTCGTCTCCGGTGAGTTCGTAGCCGAGGACGTAGGCCCGCACCAGATGCGCGGCCGCCAGGATGTCCGGCGCGTGCAGGGGGCACTCCCAGACCTGCGCGCCCCGCGGCGTGCGGAATCGCTTCATGAACTCAAGCGTCCTGATGCCGGCGCGCAACGCCGATTCATCGCCCGTGCGCCTGGCGTGAAGCAACAACTGCCATGCCGGCCGCGCGCACTGTCCGCTGGAGGTGTCCTCGAAATGGCCTTCCCGAAATTTTCCGCCATAGCGGAAGGAGCCGTCCGGGCGCTGCGCGACCATGATCTGGCGGACGAGGCGCCTCTGCCGGTCCAGCCATTCATTCGCGCGGCCGGAGATGAAATGGATCGTGTCGTTGTCGATATGCGCGCCTCCCGGGACGATTTCCGGAAACGCGGGAACGCGCCCGGTCAGGCGGAAAAGCGTCGAGAGATGGTCGGCGAAGAATCGCGGGTTCGGCGGCGAGTATTTCTGGCCGGGAACGAGGGCGTGATGCCAGCCGCCGTTGTCTCCCTTGATCTCGCTTCGTTGCAGCCCGTCGAGATTGAATGCCAACTGTTCGTCGTGCGAGCGCGGCGCGCGGGGCGGCTTGGGAAAACCGCCGCTCTTCTTGACGCCCCAGCGGATGAACTCCGCCAGCCTGGAGCCTTCGGCAAAGGAGCCATCCACCCGCAGGATGGCATTCCAGTCTGTCCCTTTGAGGGCCATCCGGTGATCCGGCGTGTTCTCAAAGAAATTCGGCGTTGCAAAGACCGGTTGCGGCCGGGAGCCCCACCACAGCAGTCCGATCGATGCGCGATCCGTGATGAACGCCATCAAGGGCATCGTGACGTCGCGGATGGCGGGCTCGTAGCGGACGTGTTCGGGGCCCCGGATGTCCAGTGTCGAGGAGGAGCGTTCCTTCCTTCCCAGGTGTTCGAGGCCGGAGAGCAGGCCCTGCTCAAGGCCTCCGAAGGCGCGGATCACCGGGCCTTCCAGTTCCCGGTCGGCGCGCAGGACCATTCGAAGTTCGCCGTCCACAATGGACAGTTTCAGATGCTTGACGCCTTCGCCGCGAAAGGTGACGGAGCCCGAGGTGGGCGTTCCAACCGTTGTCAGGCGCGGGACGCTCCTTCGATCCCAGACCAACGGCGCGATGATTCCAATCGACTCGCGGTCGCGCAGCAGTCTCGCGCCGGAGCCGTCGGGGGCGACGTCCACGGCGAGACGCTTCCCACGAAGCCGGATCCAATCCTCCCGGGCATCCGGGTTGTGGATGACCGCAGTCCGGGTCAACGGGGGGAGGTCTTCGGGGCGTAGTTCCACTTTAAGCGACTCAAATGCGGGGCGCGCGTCCTGGGCGCGTGACTGGATCAGACGAACTTCGGCTTCTGCGGCCAGGGTGTGTCGGGAGCTCCCATGATGGAAGGAAACCGGCGTGCGACCGTGGTTCCTGACGAGGGCTTGGATGGTCTCCCTGTCGCTTTGAACGTCTGCGATCTCCAGCGGATGGAGTCGGCGGCGGTCGATTTTCACCCAGTCGATCTCCACATTCCCCGCGGCCGTTGCGGGATCGATCCGAATCTGGCTCAAGGCCATGTCAAAGGGGCATTCGATCCGGTATTCACGCCACTTCCCGTCGGCTTCAGTGGCGAACGCGCTGCGCCGCTCCTCGCTTGCGTGCGGAAACTCCCGGCTCATCCAGAAGATCTGTCCGGCGCCGGGCGCGTCGGTCCTCATACGGATGCGGACGGTCGCCCGTTGTTCCACGCGGATGGCGGGGGACTTGAGGATGGGATCTTCGCCGGTCGAGCGAAGCTGCCATGCGCCCATCGAGGAAACGGTCCGGGCGTGCTTTTCAATCCGCCAGCCTTCGAGTCCGGAGGCGAAATCCCATTCGACAACGGTCTTCTCGGAGATGAGAGCGCGTGGTCGGGGATTGGGCGGCCAAGAGTCGGCGCCCGACGCCGGGAGGGCGCCGAAGGACAATGACGCGAACACGACGATCTGAATCAGGTTGGGCATCGGGGGCATGATGCCGTCGCCGGGATGCCTGGGCGAGTTTGTTGTTGAAATGCCGTTGTGTGACTGGATGATGCGCCAATGCGAGAAATCCTTTTCGCGGTTCCAAGGTGCGGACGTCACGCCGGACCCGCCGCTTTGGCGGTCTTGCTTGTCGCGCTGATGACCGCGTCGGCAGTCCATGCCGCCGATTCGGGTTGGAAGGTCGGCCTGGCGCGGACGAAGATCACGCCCCCGTATCCGGTTCGGATGTCGGGTTACTCCTCGCGGGACAAGCCTTTCGAAGGGGTGGCGGCGGATCTCTTTGCCAAGGCTCTGGCGTTGACGGATGCGAAGGGCAACCGCGCGGTGTTGATCACCAGCGACCTGATCGGATTTCCGGCGGATGTCGCCGAACCGATCTGCGCGCGCGTCATGAAGGAGACGGGGTTGGAGCGGTCGCAGATCCTGTTGAGTTCGTCTCACACCCATACGGGGCCGGCCACTCGGACGACGACAAAGACCGAGGGGGATCTGCCCGACGATGAGGCCAGGCGGCTGAACGACTATACGGGGTGGCTGCAGGACCGGGTGGTTGAGATTGTGCTGTTGGCATTGAGACAGAAGGGCGAACCGGCGAGGTTGTCCCAAGGCACGGGTGTGGTGAATTTCGTCATGAACCGGCGGGAACCGACGCCGAGAGGAATCATCCTTGGATTCAATCCGCGCGGGCCGGCGGATCGCAGCGTCCCGGTCCTGAGGGTGGACGACGCGGAGGGGAGCCTGCTGGCGGTGGTCTACCAGGCTGCGGCGCACAACACGACGCTGACCGGAAAACACTATGAGATCTGCGGGGATTATGCCGGGTTCTCCCAGGCATACATCGAGGCGGTTCATCCCGGGGCGCAGGCAATGTTCATGCTGGGTTGCGCCGGCGACGCCAATCCGTATCCGCGCGGAACGATGGAGGCCTCGCGCGCGCATGGGGATGAACTGGGGGGCGAGGTGTGCCGGATTTTGAAATCGAAACTGCAGCCGGTGGAAGGCGCCTTGAAGACGGCGTTCAGGAAGGTGGACCTGCCGTTGCAGCCGTTCCTGAGCGAGAAGGAGATTCCGGAGTTCATGAAGAAGAGCGGCGGTTGGCGCAAGTGGATGGCCGGAAAGATGCTGGAACATCTTCACAACGGCGGCCCGACGCCGACGCATTACGCCGCGCCGTTTGCGATGTGGCAGTTTGGCGACGACCTGACTCTCGCCGCGTTGTCCGGCGAGGTGGTGGTGGATTACGTCCATCGGTTGGAGAGCGAGATCGGCCCGCTGAACCTGTGGGTGGCCGCCTATTGCAACGACGTCTACGGCTACCTGCCTTCGGCGCGCGTGTTGCGCGAAGGCGGTTATGAGACGCGGGGGCTGTATCGCGGCGGCATCGGGCAGTTCGCGCCGGAGGCGGAAACGGTGGTGGCGGAGGCGTTGAAGGCGATGGCGAAAGAGGTCGGGCGTTGATGTTTTCTCTCCCGGGCGTAGGATGCGGCCATGGCCATGCATCCTGAGCGTTACGAAAAGAAGAGCGGCGGCGGGTGCCTGATGCTCTTTGGACTGCCATTTCTGGGAGCGGGCTTGGCGATCATGGTTTTCGGCGTGTTGGGGCTGAAGGACGATTCCGGCGGCGGCATACCCCTCTACTTCGCCATCCTTTTTGGCGGGATCTTTGCGGTGGTCGGCGCGGGGCTCATTTTCAGCCGCGGGGGCGTCATTTTCGACAAGCGGACCAATCAGGCGATCGAGTGGTGGGGGTTGCTGGTCCCGATGAAACAGACGGTCGTCCCGTTGGACTCCATGAAAGAGGTGGTGATCACGAAGGAGATTCGACGTTCGGACAAATCGACCTATACCGTCTACCCGGTGCGCGTGTCGCACGGGGACGATCAATTCAACATCTGCGAACCGCAGGATTATCGAAAGTCGCGGCAGGAGGCTGAAGAGGTCGCCAAGTTTCTCGAATTGGAATTGCGCGATGCGAGCGCCGGTGGCGAGGGGGTGGTAAGGCAGGCCGCCGAACTGGATCAGTCCATCCGCGAACAAGCGCAGGCCAAAGGCGAGGTGGTGGAGATCCCGTCCATGCCCGCCGGTTCACGGATTCGGCATGAGTTGACGGGCGGCAAATTGACTCTGGAGGTTCCGGCTCCGGGCGTCTCGCCGGTGATGCTGGGCATTGCGGCCGTCATGTTTCTCGTTCCCGTCGGATTCATGGCCTTTTTCCTGCGCGGTTTTTTCAACCTCGGCGAGGCCCCGTCGGTGTTTCGGTTTGTCTTCTATGCGTTCTTCCTGGTGTTCCTGGCTCCCGTGGTTCTGATTCCGGGGCGGTTGTTCCTGTCGGCGAAGAGCGACGAGCGCATCACGGTCACCCCCGGGAACCTGGAAGTGAGTCTGGTGTCGCCCTATTGGACGCGTTCGAAATCGATTCCGGCGGCTGAGATTGAGGAACTGGAACTGATCCGGCACGAGGGGAATTCGGGCCGCGAGGTCGATCCGGAGCAGGTTCCCAAGATCGTGAAGAACCTGGCGCTGATGGCCGGCGGCGGCGGAATCATCATGGCCCGGAGTGACAAACAGACCCTGAACTTCGGCCGGATGCTGAGCCGCGCCGAGGCCGAGTGGATGCATGCGCTGGTCAAACGGGTGTTGACCAGTTGAGGGTGGGCGGATTTGACGGAGACTGCTTATGAAGAACCATCACCCAGGGGGTAAGAACGCCACAATCCGCCCACGCTGTGACGGATCCATTTGTCGGTGGGGCGAATCTCCTGCGGAGCCCGGCCTGCGACGGGCCGGGGCGACGGGTGGGAAGGATCAACGGCCGGCCCCGCTGCCGCTCCCCCCCACCTTGACGGGCTATGGTTGCTTCCTGTTTGCGCTGGTCGTGGGGTGGCTGCAGCCGCCGGCCGTTCATGCCCACGACACCCACGTCCCGCCGGGCAATTACAGGATTCCCGACGAGCCCGTGGTGATCGGAGAGGGGAGGTTCAAATACGAACTGGTTCCCGGGTGGGCGCAGCACAACACGGCGAAGTATCCGATCGGCAATGGCAAGGCGATCGTGGAGGACTCCATGGGTCGGATCTATCACCTCAATGGCAGTCGGCAGCATTGCGTGATTGTGTTGAACCGGAAGGGAGACGTCCTGAATGCATGGGGGGACTTTGCGCCGGGGGCGCACGGGTTGAACCTGGTCAGGGAGGGCGGGCGCGAAGTTCTGTTCATCTCCGAGAACCGCGCGGATGGGAAGATCTTCAAGACCACCGTGGATGGGGAGATCCTGATGACGGTCGGTTGCCCAAAGGAATCGGGACTGTATCCCGATCCCAAGAAATTCCGCCCGGCCGAGATTGTCCCGATTCCCGGCGATGGCGGCTTCTTTGCGCTCGATGGCTATGGCAGCGACTACATCCTGCGCTTTGACAAATCGGGCAGATACCTCAGAGCCTTTGGCGGCAGTCTGGGCGAAGGCGAGGCGAAGTTGAATCATTGGGGGCCGCACGGCGGCAACATCGACAATCGCGATCCGAAGAATCCGGTCCTGCTGCTCGGCCTGAGCGACCAGGAAAAGGTGAAGCGGTTCAGGCTCGATGGGACATGGATCGACACCATTCCGATGCCGGGAGCAAATCCGCGGGATCTCGTGTTTCACCGGGGGCACATCTACATTCCCCATCTGGGCGATGACTGGCCCAAGGCGCGGAACAATCCCGGATACATCTCGGTGGTGGACTACGATTTCAAGGTCGTCGCCAACCTGGGCGGCGCCACGGCGGTCTATCAGGACGGACGGCTGAAGCGCATGCGGCACAATCAACACGCCTTTTACCATCCACACGGAATTCTCTGCGCGCGCGACGGGAGCCTGTATGTGGTGCAAGACGCCTCCAACAACACCTGGCCGCTGAAGTTCCGGCCGATTGAGTGAGGGGGAACGCCTGTGACAGACGTGCCTGATGACAGTCGGTGGAGCGCGGAATTCATTCCGCTTCAGCGCGGGTTGGTCCGAGGCTTGGGAGTTGTCGGGGCCATTGGGTTTTCGGAGATTGAAGCGGAATGAATTCCGCGCTCCGTTCGCGCCTGTTTGGCGCTTGAGGATCTGGTAAAGGAAGATCATGTCCGCGGCCAACGAAGAATTTTCCGCCACGCATTGGAGCGTTGTGCTCAAGGCGGGAGAGGCGGAATCGCCGGAAGCGGGCGAGGCCCTGGCGGAGTTGTGCGAGCGCTACTGGTATCCGCTCTACGCCTACGTGCGTCGGCGTGGATGGTCCGCGCCGGACGCCCAGGAACTGACGCAGGCGTTCTTCGCGCGATTGTTGGAGAAGAACATGCTCGGGCGCGCGGATCCGGCGAAAGGAAGGTTTCGGTCGTTTCTGCTGGCGTCGATGAAACACTTCCTTGCCGACGAATGGGACAAGGCCAGGGCGCAGAAGCGCGGCGGCGGAGTGGAGCTGGTTTCGATCAACGAGGCATTGGCGGAGGATCGGTTCGGATTGGAGTTGGAGTCTGGAGGGGATTCAAGCCCGGAGGCGCTCTACGATCGGCGTTGGGCGACGACCTTGCTTGAGGTTGCGATGGAACGCCTGGGCGAGGAGCACAGCCGGCGGGGGACTGGAGAGATCTTCAATGCGTTGCGCGATTCGTTGACGGGAGGCGGCGCGGAGTCGTATGCGCAGTTGGGCGGGGAGTTGGGCATGACGGAGGGCGCGGTCAAGGTGGCGGCGCACCGGATGCGCAAGGCATTTCGCCGGCATCTCAGGGACGAGGTCGCACGGACTGTTGGCGATGAGAACGAGGTGGATGCGGAACTGCGGACGTTGCTCGAGATTCTGGGTGGCTGAAAAAAAAACATTCTCGCGAGCTGTAACCATTTTCCGGGAAATCCTTTGAAAAGGATTGATGAACGAGAATCCCGACAATCCGAATCCGCCGCTGAAGCCCAGGTTCTGCGGTCAATGCGGCAGTCCGCTGCCGAAAGACGCCCAAGGCGCGGCCTGTCCGCGTTGCCTGATGGGCATTGGCCTTGAATCCGAGGGGGATTTGGAGGCGCTCTCGACCGTTCTTGGCGAGCGGAAGACAGTGATTTCGAATTCGCCTTCGACGGGTGTCGGATCGGGCCGCGTCCTTTCGCCTGGCCAGACCTTCGGCGACTACCGGATCGGTCCGATGCTGGGAAAGGGCGGCATGGGCGAGGTCTATGAGGCGGAGGACCTGGAGAACGGGCGTCGTGTCGCGATCAAGGTCCTGGGCGACAAGATTGATTCACCCGAAGCGCGGCGCCGGTTTCTTCGCGAGGGGCGGATGGCCGCCGCGATCAATCATCCGAACAGTGTCTACATCTACGGCACGGAGGAGATTGAGAGCCTGTCCGTGATCGCCATGGAGTTGGTGGACGGGGGGACCTTGAAGGACAAGTTGACGGATGGGGAGACGCTTTCGCCTGCGGAAGCGGTGGATGACATCCTCGAGGTGATTGAAGGGTTGCACGCGGCTCATGAGAAGGGGGTGCTCCATCGCGACATCAAGCCTTCGAACTGTTTTGTCGATTCGGACGGACGGGTGAAAGTGGGCGATTTCGGGTTGTCGGGGTCCTCGGTGGCGCGGGAGGAGACGCAGTTGACCATGACGGGCACGGTGATGGGAACGCCGGCCTTTGCCTCGCCGGAACAATTGCGCGGCGATCCCCTGGATGTGCGCTCGGACATCTATTCGGTGGGCGCGACCTTGTATTATCTGTTGACCGGTCAGCCGCCGTTCTCCGCGCAGAACGTGGTGCAGTTGGTGGCGACGGTCCTGGACAGGAAACCCGGGTCGCCGAAACAATTGCGCGAGGATCTGCCGGAAGGTCTGGCGCGTGTGATCCTGAAATGCCTGGCGAAGCAGTCGGACGCCCGGTATCGCGATTACGAGAGTCTTCGCGCGGCGTTGGAACCGTATTCGTCCAAGGCGGCGACGCCGGCGACCCTGGGGCTTCGTTTCATTGCGGGCGCCCTGGATCAACTCCTCCTCTCGATCTTCGTCTATCTGCCGATATGGTTGATCTCGTTCAAGTATGGAGAGGGCGACGTCGTTGTTCCGAGCGGCGGCGTCTATCTGCAGATCTTCGCAGGGGCGACCTTGGCGCGCTTCCTGTGCATGAGCGTGCCGGAGTCGGTCTGGGGAGCCAGTTTGGGCAAGGCGATCTGTCGCATCCGGGTTGTGAACCGGGACGGCTCTTTCCTGTCGCTGCCCAAGGCGATTGGGAGAACGTTGATCTTTGAGGTCAGCGTGGCTGCGCCGCTGGCGCTCTATTACGTCTTGGGCAATCCGTCGGTCGGGCCTGCGGGGGAAGGGGGATTCAGTCTGCCGGACCTGATGTTGAAGAATTCGGGCATCGTCATGATCGGCCTGATGTTCTGTCGGGCGCGGGTGAGGAACGGCTTCTCCGGTCTGCACGATCTGGCGACGGGCGTCCGGGTGGTGGGGCGCAACGCGTTGCAGCGGAGAAATCTGGTGGCCGCGGCGGATGAGGAACTGCCCGCATCGGAGGCAGCGGAGATGATCGGACCTTTTCATGCCCTCAAACCGTTGTCGGGAGTCGCGCCGGGCGAGGTCTTTCCCGGCTTTGACATGGCGTTGCGGCGAAGGGTCTGGATTCAGATGGCGGAACCGGGGAAGGCCATGCCGGGCCGCGAACGTCGGGCGGTGAACCGCGCCGGCCGGGTGCGGTGGATCGGCGGAAGCCGCGGCGAGGGCGGGAATTGGGACGCCTACGAATCCCTTTCCGGGCGGCCTTTGACCGCGCTGCTGAAATCAGCCAATTCCTGGAATTCCGTCCGCTTCTGGCTGGTCGATCTGGCGGTGGAACTCGCCGCGGCGGAAAAGGACGGGACTCTGCCGGCGGGTCTTTCCTTCGACCGTGTCTGGATCACGTCGGACGGGCGGGCCAAGTTGCTGGACTTTGCCGGGCCGGGGGTGAAGGACGATGATGCTCACGAGTCGCAGAGGATTCAGGGCTCCGGGGCATTTCTGAAGGCGTTGGCGAAGGCGGCGCTGGGCGGCGGCGTCGGGAACTCGGCGGTTCCTTTGCCGTTGCATGCGGTCGAGGTCGTCGGATCCATGGAGACGCGTTCGGCGCGGGAGATTGCCGACGACCTGAACGGGATCGCCGACAGGCTCTCGGAAGTGACGCCCTTGCGGCGCGGGGTGATGATGGCCGTGTGCGCGCTGCCGTGGGCGCTGACCGGGGCCATCATTGTCGGGGCCGTGACAGCCTTCACCGTGTTGGGGGAAAGGAACCCGGATGTGGATCGCCTGGAGCGTTGTCTGGCGAGGGTTCAACAACTGGAAAGGAAGGACGGAAAAAAGCGGTGGGAGGAGGCCCAATTGCGGCAGTTGAAGATCTATGTTCCCAACCGGTTCAAGAAACAGATCACGGATGAGGGATTGTGGAACGGTTACTACTCACTGATGAAGATCGAAGGCGACGCGCGCGAATTGGCTGAGGAACTCGTCGCCAAAGAGCCGGAGCGTTCGGTTGAGGAGTTGGAGAGGGCGTTTGCGGGGGTGAAGCGGTTCACCGTGCGCGCCGAAGCGCAGATCCTGGAACAGCGCGGACGCATGCTGGAGACCGTCGGCGAGGTGATGGTCGTGGCGGGCGGCTATCAGTTCCTGCTGTTCGTCGTCGTGCCCGGGATGCTCGGCGCGTTGATGTTTCGCGGCGGGCTGTTGTTACGCGGAAGCGGTTTGGTCCTGGTCGGGAATGACGGCCGTCCCGCCGCGCGGTGGCGGGTGTTGGTCCGAAACGGAATCATGTGGGCTCCATTGGTCGCCGCGCCTTACGCGCTGATGGCCGAAGGGATTCCGGCGGATGCGAAGGTGATTGGCGGCCTGGTGGGCGCGTTGGGTTATGGGCTGGGCGCGCTGGTAGTCCTGCGCAACCCATCCCGCGGCCTGCAGGATCGCATTGCGGGAACGAGGCTGGTCCCCCAATGAAGGCGGGAGGTGTCGGATCGGAAACGCGCGGGAGAATCCCCGCTGCGCCGTGATCAGGCGCTCGCCGCAGTGACCGGAGCCGCCGAGGTCCTCAGTTTGAGGCGGTCAGCGCCCCGGATTCCAGCAGGTTGGCGATGGTCCGGGCTGCCTGGGCGTCAGTGCCCGGGAAACGATCGAGAAGCCTGGAGACGGCCCCGTTCTCACGGACGAGTTGCACGATTTTTCGACTGTTGTCATCCAGATCGGCTTCGTTGGCTCCGGCGGTCACCGACAGATCCGCGTCCAGGGACCGCATGAGCCTCTCGAGTCGTTCGAACTGCGGTGCCAGCGACTCGATGTCCTTCAGCAGATCCTCGAGAGATTGGGTGATCGCGTCCTCGACCGCCGGGGGCTCCTCGGAGCTGAATTCGAACGATCCGTTTCTGGCGGTGACGAGACGTTGCAACGCCTTTTCCGGGCGGATGTCGGACTGCCCGTCGATGCGGGCGTAGTAGACCGCTCCCTTGCGGAAGAGCACGCGCCTGGCGCCCGAGGAGGGATGGATCGAAAGCACCCCCGACACATTGGCCTCCGCCAGCATGGTCAGGAGTTCCCGGGGGGAGGAGGTGTCCAGCCGGCCGGACATGGCGTTGCCCATGGTGGCGAATTCTCCACTGGCGTCGCGATCGGCGAAGATGCCCACGGTCTTGGGGCGGTTCTCAAGGTCTTCGTTGATGCCGGGTTGGGATCCGGTGAGGCGGACGCGGATGCGCGTGTCGGCGATCTGGATCGAATCGCCGGGGAAGAGCGTCTGTTCGGAGATTTTCTCGCCGTTGACCAGGGTTCCGTTGATCGAGCCCAGGTCTTCGATGCCGCAGCCGGCGCCTTTGGGGAAGATGCGCGCGTGTCGACGGGAGGCCTTCTTGTGGTCGATGACGATGTCGGCGTCGGATCCGCGGCCGAGGACATAGTCCCTTCCCGGGCTGAGGTCCGTTCGTTCACCAGCGCGTCCGCCGGCGATGAATTCGAGGGTGAAGCTGTCTTCAGGGCTGGATTCGGCGCTCATGACAGGACTCTTTTTAGCGGAACCTCGCTCAATTGTCTCCCCCGGATTCGCGGTTGAATGCGGCGGCGTCGGCGTAGCGGATTCCCGTGCCGCCGAAGATGTCCAACGCCGAGCCGATGGTGAGATCGACCCTTCCTCCGCCTGTTTCGGTCACGGCGACCAGGTCGTCCATGGAACTCGCGCCGCCGGCGTAGGTCACAGGAATGGGGGAGGCTTTTCCAAGCAGGCGGACGAGTTCGAGATCCACGCCCTGACAGAGGCCCTCGACATCGACCGCGTGGACCAGGAACTCCGCGCAGGAACCGGAGAGTGATTCCAGGGTCCCAGGGGTGACCTCGAGGCGGGTGAACTTCTGCCAACGATCCGTGCAGACGAAGTAGGCGCCGTCGCGTTTGCGGCAACTGAGGTCGAGAACCAGACGCTCGCGTCCGACCGTTCCGACCAGTTTCTCCAGGCGTTCCTCATCCAGAACGCCGTCGCGGAACACCCAGGAGGTGACGATGACATGCGAGGCTCCGGCTTCGAGCCATTGGGCGGCGTTGTCCGCGGTGATGCCGCCGCCGATCTGCAGGCCGCCGGGCCAGGCCGCAAGCGCCTCCCGCGCGGCGGCGTCATTGCCGGGGCCGAGTTTGATCACGTGGCCGCCAGAGAGGCTGTCGCCACGATAGAGCTCCGCATACCACGACGGCGGGCGTTCGGAGACGAAGTTTGTCTTCGCCTCGCCGGAGGCGTCGTCGAGGGTGCCGCCGACGATTTGTTTCACCTTGCCGTCGTGCAGGTCAATGCAGGGTCGGAACATGCGCGGAGTGAAAGGGGATTGGACTGCGGTTGGAAAGCGGAAAGTCGATCGAGGGTCAGGGGACGAGCGGCGTGGTGTTCCATCCGGCGTCGGCCGGGTTGAAGTCGAACAGGCAACGTCGGTTTCCTGCCGGCGCCAGCAGCAGCCAGTCGATGGATACGACCTGTGTCGTGACGACCGCGAAGTTCGCGTAGGCTTTGTCGGCGTGGTCGGGCGCAGGTGAGGCCTCCATGCCTTCAACGGGCAGGGGCGTTCCCGGAGGCTGCGGGGAGCTGTAGTTCAGCCGGTTGGCGGGGGGGACGTTCAGCCAGGCGGCCTCGGCGGTTTCATTGCGGGAATCGATGGATGCGCGGGCGCGCGCCCGGACCTGGACGCCGTTCGCGGGATTGTAGAACAACCATTCCACCTCGGGGCCGGCGGTCAGTTGGGCGATTTTTGGGGAGCGGGCATCCGTGTGGAAGACGAGTTCCCGGCGAGACGCGGAGACGCCGCGCAGGACGATTGTCCGGACGCTGCCGTCCGCGGTCGCCAGGGCCGGCGTGCGCCATGGATGGTCGATTTCCCCGGCCGCGCGATCGAGTTCGTCCCAGATCGAGGCCGGAGTGTCGGGGGCGGCATTGCTTGGTTCGCTCACGAGGCAAGGAAAGCAGAGCCCGGCGTCCGCTTGAAGCCGGAATTGCGCCTTGCGGGAGCCTGAGTCCTTTGGCATTCTCCCGCGCGTTTCCCATTCCGGGCCTGACTGAATTTTTCAGGCTGCCGCGGCGGCGCGCCCGGGGAGATGACATTTTAACGAGCAACCGACAAACCAACCACGACAAGACTGACATGGCATCCATCAAACGCATCAAAGCGGCCTTTCCGAGAGTAAAACAGATCCAGTATGAGGGGGCGGACTCCAAGAATCCGCTGGCCTTCAAGCACTACAATGCCGACGAGGTGGTGGAGGGGAAGACGATGCGGGACCATCTGCGTTTCTCGGTTGTCTACTGGCACACCTTCCGTAATCCGCTTTCCGATCCGTTCGGGGTGGGCACCGCAATCCGGCCTTGGGACGACGGCACGGATTCCGTGAAGAACGCGCAGAATCGCGCGCGCGTCGCCTTCGAGTTCATGGAGAAGCTGGGCGCGCCGTATTACGCGTTCCACGATCGCGACGTGGCGCCTGAGGGGCGTTCGCTCACGCAGTCGAACAAGAACCTGGACGCGGTGGTCAAGGTGTTCAAGGAGGAGCAGCAACGCACGGGCATCAAGCTGCTCTGGGGGACGGCCTGTCTGTTCGCCCACCCGCGCTACATGCACGGCGCCGCCACCAGTTGCAACGCCGACGCCTTCGCCTACGCCGCGGCGCAGGTCAAGAAGGCCCTGGAGGTCACCAAGGAATTGGACGGCGAGGGCTACACGTTCTGGGGCGGTCGCGAAGGCTACGCCACACTCTGGAACACGGACATCAAGCGGGAGGTCGATCACCTCGGCGCCTTCCTGCACATGGCCGTCGATTACGCGAAGTCGATCAAACTCAAGGTGCCGTTCTACATCGAGCCCAAGCCGAAGGAGCCCACCAAGCATCAATACGATTCCGATGCGGCGGCCTGCCTGAACTTCCTGCGGCAGTATGACCTCACGAAGTATTTCAAGCTGAACCTGGAAACCAACCACGCGACCCTGGCCGGCCACACCATGCAGCATGAGATGGAGGTCGCCATCGCTGCGGACGCGCTGGGCTCCATTGACGCCAACACCGGCGACGAACTGCTGGGCTGGGATACCGATCAGTTCCCGACCAGCGTCTACCTCACCACGCAATGCATGCTGGGCATTCTGAAAATGGGCGGCTTCACCACCGGCGGCGTCAACTTCGACGCCAAGGTCCGCCGTGAAAGCTTCACGCCGGAGGATCTGTTCCACGCGCACATCGGCGGCATGGACGCCTTTGCGCGCGGCCTGAAGATCGCCGCCGCCATCCGCAAGGACGGCCGCCTCGGCGACTTCGTGAAACAACGCTACAGCTCCTGGGATGAAGGCGTCGGTGCCGACATCGAAGCCGGCAAGATGAACTTCAAGAAGCTGGAGAAATACATCCTCAAGAAGGGCGAGGCCGCGAAGAACGACAGCGGCCGTCAGGAATACCTCGAGAACCTGATCAACGAGTTCATCTGAGGAATCGACAGACTCGTTTTCAGAGGCGGCCCAATGATGGGCCGCCTTTTTTGTTCCGCCCGCGATTGACGGGAACGGCGCTCAACACTTGATCGTCTTCTTTTTCTTACCGACGCGGCCCATCTTTTCCACCTTGGCGATGTAGGCGGGGGCGTAAGGCGTCCTGCAGGCGGTGTCGCCGTGATCGACCTCGACCTCGCCGATCTTGTCGGCGGATTTCTTCGCGGCGTCGTTCAACGGGGCCACGAAACAACCGCAGGAGATGACAAAGTTGTTCATGGCGTACTTGGTCACGTTGCCCGCCTTGTGGATCTCCTTTTCGATGCGCTTCAGCAGCTTCTTGTGACCGGGGAGGTCCAGTTCTTCATCGGGCGCGACGGACATGATGGAGGTCAGCGTGTTCCAACCGATGGCGGCGACGGCGTCGTCCTTGGATTCGATCCACTCGGCGGCGAGATCGGCGGCATGGGGGCTTCCGGCGGCGACCCAGGGGATGGTGGAGCCGCTGAACAGTCTCCTTGACGGGCTTTTGGCCCACTTGCGGAGGTCTTTCTTCGTCATCTTCGCGTCGTCCGCAATCAGTCCGGCGAGGTAGATGGCGTCGTAGATGCCGCTGTCGAAGAGATCGAGGGCAAGTTGATGGTCGACCTTGATCTTCTTTTGCAATGGCTTCAGATCGCCGATCTTGACGCCATAGCAGGCGTTGGGATAGGCGCCGTGACGGACAAGCGTCTTCCTGGTGGTTTCGTTGCCGAGCGCTTTCAGCTGCTTGAGGACTTCAGTGGCGGTCATGACGTGATGAGTGTGGGCGGGCGACAGGTTGGTTCTGAGCGGACGCATCGGAGCATGGGCCGTTGTTGGGCATTGTCAACGAGGGGATCCCGGGGCTGATTTCGGGTTAAGCCGCAGCCTGTGACGGCCGATAATGGAATGGGACAGCCGCATGGACAGATTTGTCATCGGGCGGTCCCGCTGAACCAATCACGAGATCGAGCGGAGACAGAACCTGAAGCGCCGGGGATGGATCGGGACGGCGACACGACATTCGGATGGATATGAAAACCTGCCAAAGCCTGACCGGTGAGACTGCGTCTGTCGCGAAGCGCGAGGCCGCGGGGAACGCAGTGAGCGGTCTGAATTTCGTGATGGAACAGGCTGTGGCAGGCGTCATGGATTTGAAGGCCGCTCGAAATGAGGAATCGTGGGATGAGGCGCGGATCTCAGGAAAGGCGGCCGCGGGATTTGATCGCGAGGCATTGTTGAAGCGGACGCTGGGCGACGAGGCCCTGGCCGGGGAGATGTTGGATTGCTTTGTGCGCGACATGCCCCGGCAGTTCCGTCGGTTGCGGGCGTTGATCGCCATCAAACAGGCTCCGGAAGCCGCCGCAGTGGCCCATCTTATCAAAGGCGCCGCAGCCGCGGTCGCCTGCCAACCGATGAGCGACCAGGCCAGGATCATGGAAGAACTCGCGGGCTCCGGCGATCTGACCCCGCTCCCGGATCATCTGATGGAGTTGGAATGCCGCTTTCTCGAGGTGGAGGAGGCCATCGATGACGCCTCGCTGAAGGATCCCAAACGAGACACTGATGGAGGAGAAACATGAGCAGACTGAGGGGGGGGGCGATCGCGAGCCGTGCCGGATTGTCATCGTCGATGACGATTTCACGTGCCGGTGCTGGCTGCGGGGACTGGTGACGAACATCGGCTTTTCGGTCGTCGGCGAGGCCAACAATGGGGACGAGGGGATCGAGGTCGTCAAACGCGTCAGGCCCGATGTCGTGTTGCTCGATGTCAGCATGCCCGTGAAGACCGGCGCCATGGCGCTGCCGGAGATTCGACGGGCCTGTCCGGACGCGCAGGTGATCATGCTGACGTCCATCGCCGACCAGGTGACGGTGATGGACTGCATCGACAAGGGCGCCTCAAACTATCTCTTGAAGGACTGCGACGCCGAGGAGATCAAGAGCGCCCTGATGGAGTTGAAGGAGGAATGCGGTCTTCAGGAGTCGGAGTAGAATGATGGGAGATTCCGACAAACCGCTGTTCGATCTCGACTCCATGTTGTTCGACATTCTGGAGGATGAGAAGGTGGATCGCAGCGCCAGGAGGCTGCTCACGCGGGACGATATCAGCAAACTGATCGAGGAGAAGCGGCGGTTGCGTCGCGTGCCGTCGCGGCGCCGGAGCGAGAATCATGAAGAACCGTCGTTTTCTTGAGCAGTTGGTCGAACGTGGACTGGTTCTCGAGGACCAGATTGAAGCGTTGGAAGGGCGTCATCGCGGGGATGTGTTGGGCGTCCTGGAGGAGTTGATCGACACCCAGACAGCGCCCAAGGAGGAACTTTGCCGCCTTTTCGGGGACACCTTGGGCGTGGCTTTCGTCGATCTGGGCTGCACGATCATCCAGCCGGAGGTGGTCGATCTGATTCCCCGGGAGTTCGCGGCGGCGAACCGTCTGATCGCCATCTACAGCTTTGCCAACTCGGTGACCGTGGCGACCGCGGATCCGCTCAATCTGTCACTGATGGACGAGGTCGCGCGCCACGCCGGCATGCCGGTCAGCGCGGTCTTCAGTCCGCCGGGCGACATCCTGGACGCCATTGAGGTGGAATATGCCACGCTGGGCGTCATCGAGGAGCTCAAGGCGCAGATCGATCTGGATCGTCTGATGGTTGACGACGCCGAGGCCGATCCGGAACGGTTGGCGCGGATGGCGGACGACCGGGACGTGGTGGTGCTGACGAGGCAGATTCTGTTGAATGCGCTGAAGAAGCGGGCCAGCGACATTCACATCGAACCATCGGAGCACGTTGTCCGGATCCGGTTGCGCGTCGATGGGGAGCTGCAGGACTGGAACATCTTTGACCGCAAGATGTACCCGGCCCTGGTTTCGCGGTTGAAGCTGATGGCGGGTTGCGACATCACCGAACGGCGGCTGCCGCAGGACGGCCGCATCGCTTTGCCGTTGGCGACGCACTCGGTGGATCTTCGATTCTCAAGCGTGCCGGTCATGAACGGCGAGAAGCTGACCCTGCGCGTGCTGGGCTCGATGGAACGACAGTCTGTCCCGGATCTGGAGGAGTTGAATCTCTCAGCCGCCAATCTTGAGGAGCTCAGGCGGATCATCGGCACGCCGAACGGCGTGTTCTTTGTCACCGGCCCCACCGGATCGGGGAAGACGACGACGCTGTATTCCGTGTTGAAATCGGTGAACCGACCGGGCGTCAATGTGATGACGGTGGAGGATCCGGTCGAGTACCGGCTTCCCGACATCAACCAGACCCAGGTGAACACGGCGGTGGACCTGACCTTTGCCAAGGCTTTGCGCGCGTTTCTGCGACAGGATCCGAATGTCATCCTGGTGGGCGAGGTCCGCGACATGGAAACCGCCAAGATCGCTTCGCAGGCCGCGCTCACGGGCCACCTGGTCATGTCGACCATGCACACCAACAACGCCCTGCAGGCGGTGACCCGGCTGGTGGAGATCGGGGTGGAGCCATTTCTGGTCGCGCCGTCGATCATCGGAGTCAGCGCGCAGCGCCTGGTGCGTCGCTTATGCACGGCCTGTCGCGAAGAGCAGACCATGTCCGCGGACCGGGTGGCGCGGTATTTCGGGGACATTGGAAACCGAACGGTGGAGTTGTGGCGGGGGCGGGGCTGCCCGAATTGCAACGGCACCGGCTATGTGGGCCGCGTGGCGATTCATGAGATCTTCCTTTTGACCGAATCCGTGCGGCGACTGATCGCCCAGAACGCCTCCATCCTCGACATCGAAAAACTGGCCAGGGAGCACGGCTTCAAGCCGATGCTTTACGACGGCATCAAGAAGGCCATGCGCGGTCTGACCCCGATCGAGGAGGTCGAACAGGCCTGCGTGCAGACTGAGTAGCCGGGGTCGCTACCGGGTTGCGATCAGGGTTTCCCTGAAGAAACGGACGGTTTCCTCCCAGGCGCGTTGATTGACATCCCGCGCGGCGGTGATGCCGTGCCCGCCGCCTTCAAGGAAGATGTGCAGGCGGCTGCCGGGGGAGACTCTGCGAAGGGCTGAGTAAAGGACTTCGGATTGTTCGACGGGGACGGTTCGGTCGGAGCTGCAGTGGACCAGCAGGAGAGGAGGGTCGGCCTTGTCGAGATACGTGATCGGCGAGGCCTCGATCCAAGCGGCGCTCGATTCGGAGAAAGGCTCTCCAATCCATTCGCCATTGGTTTCTCGTTTGTTCGCCAAACCGTGTTTCTGATGGCCGCCGTCCCTGAGGCGGGCGACGAAGTCGAAAACGCCGGCAAAGGAAACCGCCGCCTGAATCCGGCAGGAGACATCGGGCGCTCCCGCGTCGGTCTCGTAGACGGAAACGCCCCCGCTCAAGGCGAGCATGGCGGCCAGGTGTCCTCCGGCGGACTGGCCCATGGCGCCGATCTGATCAGGATCGACGCCGAGTCTGTCCGCGTTCGCGCGAACAAAGCGGACGGCCGCCTTGGTGTCGCGAATGGTGGCCCGGTAGGTGTGTTCGGGGCGGCCGCGGTAACCGATGCAGGCGGTTGTGAAACCCTGGGAGGCGAGATAGGCGGCGAACGGGGCGAAGTTGGCCGGCGTTCTCGCGCTGAAGCCGCCGCCGGTGATGACGACGATGCAGGGCAGGCTCCGCGGCTGTTTTGTCGGAGAGTAGAAATCCAGCGGCAAGGCGTCGTCTCCCCGTCGGATGTATTCGAGATCGCGTCGGACGTGGATGCGCTTCAGGCGGTTCTTGCCGACGCCCACCAATTTGAGGGCGCGGGCGTATCGGGCGGCGATCGTCTCGGGGAGCTGTTCGAGCGGGGTGAGATCGACGCCGGGCGCAAGGCGTGGGAGCGAGAGGACGAGGGCTGCCAGGAACAGCGGTTTCACTGTTTGGTTGCGGTCTTGAAGCGAGGATCCTCGTGCATGGGCGCGAAGCGCTGGTCCGTCCTGGCCCGTTCACGGAGGTTGAGCGCGGCGGGGTTGGTGGTCTGTCGTTGGTCGCTGAGATGGATGGCGTTGGTGAGCGCACGGATGGCCAGTTCGAGGCGTTGTTGCGACGCCTGTTCCTTGTTCTGCCCCTTCAGCGACGTTGCGATCGCCGCGCGGATGGCGGCGAGATCGTAGTGCGATTCCGGACTGGTCGGGTTGTTCTCGACCAGGCGTCCGAGGGTCCGTTCAAGGCGCTGGGCATAACCCAGGTTCCCATAGGCGGTGGCCAGGGCTCCGAGGATGCTGGTGTCCAGATTGGGTTGGAGCAGGATCCGGTCGAGGACGGCGAGTCCGGAGTTGGTGTTGCCGGTATGGAAGAACGCCGTCGCCAGGCTGATCGCAATCTGGGTGTTGGTGGTGTTCGTTCGGTACTGCGCATGGAGCTGTCCGATTCCGCCGACCAGCGCCTGCAACGTCTGCGCCGGCAGGTCGCCGAAGGGCGTGCTCACATTGCCGTTGGCATCCGGCGTGATCTGGACGGGCGGCGGCGTCGGAGCCGGCGCGGGGGCGGCGGCGGGCGCAGGCGTCTGAGCGGCGGTGGGAGCCGGGGTTCCCATGCCGCTCGCCTTCAACCTGCGCAGATGCTCCAACAGGTCCCGCACGGAGAAGTTCGCCTGGTCCATCTGCAGACAGACTTCGGTGATTGCGATGGCGTCGTCGAGCCGCGAAGGGTCACGGTTGGAAAGGCTCGTCAGCAGACTCACATACTTGAACACCGCTTCCGGACTGTAGGGGCAGAACGCGACCGCCTGCTTGTAGGCGAAATCCGCCTCCTTGATCATCCGGGCCTGCTCCACGTAGTTCGTGTTGTTGGCGGCGATGTTGATGCGCTGGAAGTAAAGGTGCGCCTGGGCGCCCCGCAGCTTGGAAAAGGCCTTCTTGGCGTTGTCATCGCGCACGAAATCCATGTCGCCCTCGTAGCCGGCGAAATTGCCGTCGATGTAGACCCGGCGCGAGAACTCGACGATCTCGCTGACAGGCGTGTCGTAGTCGATCCAGTCGCCGATGAGGCGGTTGGAATATTCCTTCCAGAACCGGTGGTCGCGATCGACGATTTCCTGCGTCATCTCCGGGATGGGTTCCCGGTTGATCTTCATGATGATGCCGAAGGGGGTGAGGTGGGGAAACATCCAGTCCAGCGGGAAACTCTCCTCGACGTAGAACTCGTGTTCCGGGTTCTTGTCGAAGATGATCTTCGTGAGCAGGGCGTTGATGGCCATGACCGCGACCTGGCCGCTGACCGAGAGCTGGTTGCCATTGGTGGCGATCTGTTCCCCGGGGCGCAGTTGTCCGAGTTGCAGACGGCGCTGCGCGTCGCGGGTGTACTGCTCGAAGGAGATCTGGGAGTCGAGATAGGACGGGGTGTGGATCTCCTTGGGGGGGTAGACGCCGCGGGCGCGTCGATCATCTTCGATCCGCCTGCCAAGGTCCGCGAAATAGTCGTCCAAGGGCCGGACCATCCTGGAAAGGAGATTGGTCCGGACATTGAGTTCGCGCTCGCTGGGCGGGCGGACCAGTTCCTGGAAGAAGGGCACGTCCGGTTCCGTGCTGCGGTTGTAGTGGGCGCGGATGTATTGCAGGTAGGTCCCGTCGGCCAGGGCGTTCTGCGTGATGATGTAGACATCGCGCCGATCGAAGTTCGGATCACGGCGTTTCTGCGGCGGAATGAAGCTCTCGCAGAAGATCATATAGGTCGGGTTGAAACGGCCGGGGTCCGTGCCGCCGAAGAGGATCGCGTCCTTCGCCATCTCGGGATACAGCGGTTCGCCTTGTTCGTCCTCGAACGGGGGCGTGAACATGTCGTGGCCGAACCAGTAGCCGAAGAGGTGGTTGCGTTCCTCATTGTCCCACCAGTGGGTGAGGATGGGATGGACGGGCATGACGAGAAAGACCCCGAGCAGCGCGGCTAGCGGGAGCCTTCGGGGGAAGGCCCCAAAAAGACACAACAGGACCAGGCTGAGGAGCAGGCCGAACAGATTGGCGAACTGCTTGGTGGGCACGAGGGTGCGGTCGATCAGGAAGATGACGACGAGTGAGGCCAGCACGCTGAAGCAGGCGTAGCCGAAGCCGGGCCAGCGGAGGGCGTCGTAATGCTTGATTGTCAATCCGCCGATCAGGGCCAGGCCATAACCGATGGCCATGGAGATCATGACGTGCGACGAGGTGAAGAACACGCGGTTCAGCGTCAGGCTCTGCCGGTCCGGTTGCGGGTTCAATATGATCAACAGGATGACGGCCAGGAAGAAGTAGATGGCCGCGAGCCCCAGGATCCAGCTTCGTTCCCGCGCCTGCATCAGGTGGATGAAGAAGAACGGGGCGAGGCCGATGAGCAGGTAGATCAGGTTGAATTCCTCCGCCGCGCCCTGCGTATAGCGCGCGAGCTGCTTCACGAATTTCACCGGATCGCTCTGCGGGTTGGCCTTTTCATACTGGCCGCGGGTGATGGCGTGCTTGAAGCCCTGCACCGTGCGCGGGTAGCCCCAGTTCATCGGCGGATTGCTCATCGAGGCCACCGGCATATAGAGATAGAAGGAGACGCCCAGCGCCCACATCGCGCCGCAGAAGCCGACTGGAAAGACATGGTGCCCGAATCGATTGGCCTTCCAGATGAAGCAGAACGTCAGCAGCAGGACCGAGACGCCGATGAAATGATGGATCGTGTAGGAGGCGACTCCGGCGTTCAGGATGCCCGGCCCCTTGGCGGTGAACATCAGGGTGATCAGATAGAATCCCGATCCCGCCAACAGCGCCACCTTCAGCGGAAAGTTCCGCTTCTGCCATTCGAGCTTGTTGTTGAAGAACAGGGACAGAAAGACGAAGGCCGCGGTGGCGACGAAGCCCAGCAGGTAGATGACGCCCATCTTCAGTCCGGACAGGATCTTGATGTTGGCCGACATCACCACGAAGAGGGAGACGAACCCGATCGATAACAGGAACAGGCCGTCCCGGATGAAGTTGAGCCAGGCGCGCTCCGTCTTCATGGTCTTGGAGGCAAGGAACCCAAAGCCCAGCATCGATCCCAGGCCGATGAGGTGGAAGATCTTCTGCAGGATGGCGTTGTCCAGGGTTCCGATCGGGGTGACGGCCTTGTGGACGAACAGGGCGGCGAGGTAGACGACGCTGTTGACGAGGAACAGGTCCCGACCAAGCCTGCGGTCGCGCAGCGCAATCAGGATCTCGATGCCCACCGCCGCGACGATCAGCGTCTGGTGATTGGTGAAACAGATGCCGAACCAGAAGAAGGCCCAATAGAGATACCGCAGGCGCGAGGGCTCGTAGATCCAACGGAGCAGGAAGACCAGCACGCCGACCAGGGAGAGCACGCTGAGGGTGTAGACCTCGACGATGACGGCCTGGCTCCAGAAAAAGCCGTTGAAGGCCATCAACATGCCGGCGACGTAACCGACCACCCCGCAGAGTTTCTCCTCCAGTTTGCGGTCGATGTCCTTGAAGATCTCGATGCCCTCGAGAAGCATGCTGCTGCCGCGGGAGACCATCAGCGCGATCAGGCCGCAGGAGAGGGCTCCAGCGACGGCGGAGGACAGCGCCACCCGCCAGGCGATGTTGGCGATGGGGACAAAGTTGGCGAAGAACCAGGTGTAGATCGTCCAGACCGGATAGCCGGGCGGATGCGGGACGCCCGCGTAGAGGGAACCTACCGCAAGCTCGCCGGAGTCCTCCAGGGTGAGATCGGAGGCCAGGGTGAACCAGTAGCCGATCATCACCACCAGCGTGGTGACGGCGAAGCTGATCCAGTCCACGCGGCGGTAGAGCCCCTTGGGCTTCGCGGGGGCGCCGGCGTCCTCGGATTCCGCGGGCGGGGCCTTGGGCAGCGCAAACCAGAGGGCGACGTAGGCGATGACACCGATGCCGAAGACGAGCGCAAGCGCCGAAAAGACCACGCGCCAAAGCGCTCCGGGCAATCCGGTGCGGGCCTCGATGCCGGCGCAGACGCCGCCCAGGACGGCCTCGTCGGTGTTCCTCTCCAACTTGGAGGCCAGGGCCTGGGCCGCCGGCGTCTCGTCGGGCTCCGATTGCTGAGCCGGGTCCGCTGAAGCGGGGGACGGGAGTTGTCCTTTTCCGGGGCGCTTGTCTGGACGCTTGGGTTTCTTTGCCATCTTGGGAGCAGAATACGACCTTTGCCGGCCGAGGGGTCAGTTCGATGCCGGCGCGTCAGAATATCGCGCTGTTGGTAAAAGCCTGCAAAAGAAAGCCGGTAGTTGAAGTGGACGGGGCCGGGTTTGTCCATTCCAAAATCGGGCCAAACGCCTGCGCAACGTGGTTGTTTGCGATGGTTTGGGGGGGCGGAGCCGGTGATGCCCCTGCCGGACCCGGTGAGTCCGGCGCTTCCGGACCCTGGGGCGGGGCGTAGTGGGAAAGGGACACAAACACGGCGCATAGGCAGGCTGCGGCCTGCGGCAACCAGCGGGTGAACCACTGGGCCGGGATGGTTTCCCGTGAGGCGCGCGCGCCAAAGAGGCGCCGCTCAATCGCCGCCGAGGGCTGACGCGGCTTCCAATGAGACGAAATCGGGAAAGGCGGTTCGGGGTTCATGGCTGAGCTGTTGTCTGAGTTTGTCGATGCCGTAGCGATAACGTCCGGCGGCGGTGTTGGGGGAGATGTCAAGGAGTGCGCCGATCTGCTCGAAGGTCAGCTTTCTCCAGAATTTGAGGACAATGACCTCGCGCTGCGGCGCCGGAAGCTTCCTCAGGGCCTTCATGGCCGCGCGTTCCAGCGGGGTTTTGTCCGGCCCGCGTTCAAACCATCGCTTCGACTCAAATTCCCGCGCGATCCGACGTAGAAATCCGCGCCGAAGATTGAAGGCATGATTGCGATAGGCTCGGAGGCAGTAGAATTCCGGTTGCCGCGGGCATTCGCGGAGCTTCATCAGCTTGATGAACATCTCCTGCAACACTTCCTCCGCCTCGGAATGGCTAAGCCCGAGCGCGCGACCGTAGAGAACAAGCCCCGCAGCCTGCGCCCGGTAGAGCGTCTCCAGCCACGACGGGCATTCTGGCGTTGTTTCCGACATTCTGCCCAATAGACAACGCAAACGGCGGATTTGTATAAAAAGATTGGGGGAATGGGGAGTGCGGA
>JAYPEY010000016.1:0-309 GCA_038126035.1 Verrucomicrobiales bacterium
CGACATTCCTGTCGCCGTCGGCCCGGAACGGGACGAATACAGGCCCGTGGGAAACCGCTTCCGTCTTGGTCCTCTGCGCAACCCGGCTCACTTCGCCCTCTGCGAGGCCGACGGCGACAGGAATGTCGCCGCTCCTTGTGTCTCCCGTCTCGACGCACCGGTCTGTCTTTGGCATGCTTCGGCGATGGGCATTTCAGCCAGGCAGTTTGAACAACTCCAGCAGCGCGCTTCGGGCAAGCGGCGCGCGGCGGAGCCAAACCAAGGGGGTGCCCCCCCCGCCCGCGCGAATGCGCCGCCGATCACGCAGGG
>JAYPEY010000016.1:319-39460 GCA_038126035.1 Verrucomicrobiales bacterium
GCGCCGGCCGGAGGCTGCCTTGGACGCCCCCTCCGCGGCCAAGGACCGATCGCCGCAGATTCTGCTGGGGATCGATCCCTCCCTCCGAGGCACAGGTTTCGGTTTCATCAGGACCACGACGCCGCAGCCGACCGCGTTGGGGCACGGCACGATCAAGTGTCCATCCGACTGGGAGAAATCGCGATGCCTGGCGTTGATTGCACGGACGTTGCGCGAACAAATCGCGAAGTATAAACCCACGGTCTGCGTGATTGAGGGCCTTTTCTACGCGCAGAATTTCAAGACGGCGCTGACCATGGGCGAGGCGCGCGGGGCGTCGCTGGTGGCGGCGGCCGAGGCCGGGTTGGAGATCTATGAGATCGCTCCGCGGAAGGTGAAACAGGCGATCGTCGGTTTTGGCGCGGCGCAGAAGGAGGCCGTGGGGCGCATGGTGCAGCGGATGTTGGGGCTGGACAAACAGCCGGATCCGGACGCGGCGGACGCCCTGGCCCTGGCGCTGACCCATGCGCAGACGAATCCCCGCAATCCGCTGACGACATTGAAGAAGGTATGATCGCGTTTATTCGTGGAGCGCTGGTGGAGGCGTTGCCCTCGGTCGTCGTGGTTGATGTCGGCGGCGTGGGCTACGAGGCGTTGATTCCGCTTTCGTCGTTCGACAAGTTGCCGGAGTTGGGGGAGCAGGTTCATCTCCTGACGCATCTTGCCGTGCGCGAGGACGCGCACACCCTCTACGCCTTCATGAGCGAGGGCGAGCGCGAGATCTTTCGCCTGCTGGTCGGGGCGGTCAGCGGCATCGGCCCCAAGATTGCCCTGAATGTACTGAGCGGTATGAGCGTGGACTCCTTTCGGGCCTCGGTCGCGGCCGGTGATGACAAATCGTTGGCCAAGATTTCCGGCATCGGCAAGAAGACCGCGCAGCGCATCGTGGTGGAACTGAAGGACAAGATCGGCAAGACCGTCGCGGCCGCGGCAAAGTCCGGAGAAGCCGGCGCGGCGACCGTCGTCGGCGAGCAGAAGTTGAACGATGCGGTCATGGCGCTGGCGGCGTTGGGCTTCAAGGCCGGCGACGCCACCGAGTCGGTGAAGGCCGCGCAGGCCATGCTGGGGCCGGACGCCGCGGTTGAGGACCTTGTGCGCGCGGCGTTGAAGAAGTAGGTCGACGGCATGAGTGATTCGCAGGAGAAGACCGAATCGAGGCCGACCCCCAAGGTGGTCGTGCCGAGGAAGGCTGATTGGAAGGGGCGGCTTGCGGCGGCGGCGATCTACTGCGCGATCCGCATGATGGCGTGGACGATCCGTTTTCGCTTCGACGAAGATTCCGCTTTTCTCAAGGAGGGCAAGCCCGGGCCGGTCATCTTCTGCGTGTGGCACAATCGCCTGTTCCTGTCGCCCGTGGTCTATGAGAAGTGGCAGAAGCGATTGGGGATGAAGCGCTCCATGGCGGGTTTGGTCAGCGCCAGTCGGGATGGCGGCATGTTGTCGGCGATCTTCGAGAAATTCGGCATGACCGCGGTGCGGGGATCCACCAGTCGGCGCGGCGCGCAGGCCTTGTTGGAGATGACCTCGCAGGCGGAGAAGGGGCTGGATCTTTCGGTGACGCCGGACGGGCCGCGCGGGCCGTGTTACACGGTGCAGCACGGCGTCGTTTCATTGGCGTCCGTGACCGGCGTTCCGACGTTGCCGGTCTCGTTCAAGATCGGATGGAAGATATCGCTCGGCAGTTGGGATCGTTTTCAGGTGCCGCTGCCGTTTTCGCGCTGCGACATCAAGGTCGGCGAGTTGCTGCGCGTCGAACGCGACATTTCCAAGGAAGAGCGCGAGGAGGCGCGGCAGGAGTTGGAGCGCCGGATGCAGGCGATCACGGAAGACTGAAGAGGCGGACGCTCAACTTTGAATCTCGTAGCCGCTGCCTTCAGGCTGCGCCGGGCGTGGGTCGTGAAATTGTGCGCTGGTTTGCCATGTCGAGCGAGGCGCAACCTAAAGGTTGCGGCTACGGAATTTGGAGACGTCTGAAGTTGGGGGTTGGATGTTCGCCTTTCTATCTCGCTTGATCCGATTTGAATGCCGGTGGCAGTATGGCGTCCATGAATGACATGAATCGACGTGAATTTGTGCGGGCTTCGGCCCTGGGTTTGGCGGCTGCGACGCCGATGGCGGCGGTGGCCGCGGATGGCAAGGGCGGGGGATATGAAAGCCTGTTTGATGGGAAGACCCTCAAGGGTTGGCATACCAATCCCAAGAAGATCGGCCACGGCACGGGCGGCCAGTGGCGGGTGGTCGACGGCATTATCACAGGCGAACAGGATCCTCCCGGATCCGGCAACGGCGGCCTCTTGCTGACCGATCGCAAGTTCGCCGACTTCGATCTCAAGCTGGAGCTGAATTGCGACTGGGGGCCGGACAGCGGCGTGTTCTTCCGCTGCACCGAACAGGGCGCGGGATTCCAGATGTATGTGGACTATCATGATCGCGGCAACGTCGGCCACCTGCGCGGCGAGATGCCGGGCTCCTTCGCCATGATGCCTTACAAGATCTTCGGTGAAACCGATGACAATGGCAGACTGACGGACCTGCGCATGGGGCCGGATCCCCGCAAGGCGAAATGGCCGGCCGGCGTCTACAAGCACATCTGCACGCCGGAGGAGTGGCGCAAGGTCTGGAAGATCAACGACTGGAACAGCGCGCGCATCCGCTGCGTCGGCAAGCATCCCCGGGTGAAGGTCTGGATCAACGACCTGCTGGTGGCGGACTGGGATGGCGCGACCTCGACCCTGCCCGGCTACGACAAGGAGCGCGTGTTCGGTATCCTCGGTCGCGCCGGTTCGATTGGACTACAGGTCCATGGCGGCAAGGCCTGGCCCAATGGCGCGCAATGCAAATGGCGGAACATTCGGGTGCAGGAATTGTGAGCGGGGCGCGAAGGCAGATCACGGCACGATCAGGATTCGGACAGGAAGAACAGCCCCAACGGGGCGAGACAACAAAGCCCTGGGTGAAACCCTGGGTTCAATTCAGGAAAACGCCTGAGCCCTGAAAGGGTGAGACAATGGTCCAGCTTTACAAAACGTCGGTTGTCCCGGCCTTTCAGGCCTGGGCGATTTTCAGACGGATGCCGTCAAACGAATCGAGGGTCTGATTGGTCATTCGCAACACGAGAAGAATACAGATGAAGACATTGTTGAAAACATGGTCGGCTTGCGCGGCTTTATGCGCCGCCAGCCTTTCCGTATCAGCTCAAGACCTTCTTCCTCCTTCCGGCTCCTCCTGGATCCTGCCGGATGGCGCTGTTCTGGAGGAGGTTTGGAACGAAGGCGAATTCACCGAGGGCGTGGCCGTGGCGCCCGATGGAAAAATCTATTTCAGCGACATTGCCCGTTCGGCGACCGAGCCGGGCAGGATCTATCGCTTCGATCCAGTTTCGGGCGCCACGACAGTGCACTGCGCCGCCAGCGGCAAGAGCAATGGTCTGATGTTCGATCGGGAGGGGCGACTGATCGCGTGCTGCGGAGCGAACAACGGACTGATGGCTCTTTGCGAGATCAGGCCGGATGGCACGGTTGTCGAGCTGGTCAACAACTTCGAGGGCAAGCGTCTATTGTCGCCGAACGACCTGGTGATTCATCCGGATGGCTCGATCTATTTCAGCGATCCGCGCTACATTGGTCATGAGCCGGTCGAACTGGATCAGATGAGCGTCTATCGCTTCGTGCCAACGACCGGCGAACTGACGCGGGTGACGACGGAGGACGTGATCGAGAAGCCGAACGGCGTGCATCTCTCGCCCGATTACAAGACGCTTTATGTCGCCGAAACGAACAACGGCACACAGGACGTCACGGCGGCGGATGAGAACACCCGTCCCGGCCTGATGCGTTTGAACGCCTTCAAGATCAAAAAGGACGGATCGCTGGGACGGAAGAAAGTGGTCACAGCCTTCGGAACCGAGACCGGCATCGATGGCATGGCCATCGATGTGAAGGGCAACATTTACGCGGCTGTGCGGGTGTCGTATCGACACGGCATCGGGGTGTTCACGCCGGGGGGGCGGGAACGGGCGTTCATCCCGACCAGGGACCTGCCGACGAATTGCTGCTTCGGCATCGGCGAGGAGTCGTCCACGCTTTATGTCACCGCCGGCGGCGGGTTGTATCGGATCAGATTGAAGGTGGACGGAGTTCATTCCGCGACAGCTCCGATCAATCCGGACAAGGTGAAGTGAATGGCGTTCTGACGTAGGACAGGCATCCTGCCTGTCTTCAGCATGACGCAGCGCGTTGGACTGTGTGAACGCGGTCGGAGCCGGTCTGGTATGCGTGGGAGCGCTTCAGGCCTGCTGATGGTCGGCAGTTTTGAGGCCATGCCATGGACAGGCAGGATGCCTGTCCTACGCTCGGACGCGCTGCAAACGGGATGAATCCCGTTCTACGGAAAGATCAATCATGAAACTCGAGAACAAGATTGCCTTGGTGACCGGCGGCGGTCGGGGGATTGGCTTCGGCTGCGCCTTGGAACTGGCGCGGGCCGGGGCCGATGTCGTCCTGAACGATCGACCGGGGAGTCCGGATCTGGCGGATGCGGCGGAGCGGATCCGCGCGCTTGGCCGCAGGTGCGAAGCTGTCGAGGCGGACGCCCATTCGCGCGAAGGATGCGAAGGACTGATGGCGAAGGCGTTGGAGGCGTTCGGTCGCGTTGATATTCTGGTCAGCAATCCGGCGGTCAGCGTTCGCTGCGATTTTCTTGATTACGAACCGGAGGTGTTTGAGAAGATCGTCAAGGGCACGTTGATTGCGGGTTTTCACATTTCCCAACTGGTCGGGCGTCACATGGTGGAACGGGGCGGGGGAGGCAAGATGGTCTTCGTCTCGAGTGTTCACGCCGATCGGCCCTACGGTCGCAGCGCGGCGTACAACGCCTCCAAGGTCGGGCTCAATCACATGGCGCGGACGATTGCCGCCGAGCTGGTCCGCCACAAGATCAACGTCAACACGATCGAGCCGGGTTGGATCGACACGCCCGGTGAACGTGGGACCTTCGGCGACGAGATGATCGCACGCGAGGAGAAGAAACTGCCTTGGGGGCGGATCGGAAAGCCGGAAGACATCGGCAAGGCCGCTGTGTTCCTGTGCTCCGATGACGCGGATTATGTCACCGGGACGGTGTTGCGCGTGGATGGCGGCTTCGTCCTCCGCGACAGCATGGTGGAGGGACTGCTGACTGATCCGGAGAAGGATTGAGGAACTACGGAATACGCGGAAGACACGGAAGGAGGTAGAATGGGGCCTTGCTTGATCACGAATCCTGAAATCCGCAGTCAGGTGAGTCGATGGTTCGTCAAGAATGACCACGAATGCTTGATCGAGATTTACGTTCCGCACAGTGGTTCAAGCGCAACACAATACTTCATCGATTGTATCCAGCTATTTGATCGCATGGTGGATGAGGCATCCTTCGAATTCCATTTTCACAATTTACCGTGATCGTCACTATCAGTTTCGTGGATTTGTTGATTCGCGGTTTGTTGAGGCAGTATGCAAGGCCGCGACTGATGGTGGGTGGTGGGATGTTGGCTCAATGGCTCTTTATCCGGAGCCTCTCGAGTATGACTCGGTGGATCGCCTCGCAGAGCTAAGGACTGTACTCATGGATTGCGAAGGCGAGGAGGTTATTGTTGGACCGGAACCGTTTGTTCCGGCGGATTGGACAAAACCATGCAAACGGACCGATATTCTGATCGCAGCCAAGCCAGGGCTGTACGTGAATCGGATCTTCGCGGAGTCGAAACTGTAGATCCCGCAAACGTTCGATGAATTGTAGTCACGGGCTATCGGCGCCAGGAAATCCTTCTTTCCGTGTCTTCCGCGTATTCCGTAGTTCCCTCTCCTCAAAGCTCCAAAGGAAACTTCGTCAACCGTTCCACCCCATCGGCAGTGACCAGGTAGTCCTGTTCCAGGCGGATGCCGGCCTTGAGTTCCTCTGAGTAAAGCCCCGGTTCGGCGGTGAAGACGTCGCCTTCCTGAAACCCGTCGTCCCAGTTGGAATTCAGGTGCGGGGCCTCGTGGGGATAGAGCCCGATGCCGTGGCCCAGGTGATGAAAGAAGGCGCCCTTCTTCCACTGGTCCAACCGCGCGCGCGCATCGTAGAACAGTTGCTTGGCGGAGACTCCGGGTTTCACGGTTTCTTCCACCATGTTCAAGACCTCGACGATCGCCTGCCATGCGGATTGCTGCTCGTCGGTGGGCTTGCCGTTGACGGCGAAGGTGCGGCAGTTGTCGGCGTAGTAGCCGCGATAGCAGGGGCCGAGGTCGAGGATGTAGAGTTCGCCGTCGCCGGCTGTGGCGTCCTTGCGGGGCGGGCCGCCGGGGGAGTTGCATTGGTAGTCGTTGCCGGTGGCGAGAATCATTTCGCCCGCGCTCTCCACGGCGGCGGATTGCAGTTCATTGAAGACATGCAGTTCGCTGACGCCGGGTTCGATGATCTCCTTCGCGCGGGCATACATGGCCTCCGTGCAACGGATGGCGTGGCGGATCATCTCCAGTTCGTCGGGGTCCTTTCTACGGCGCAGGCGAAGCAGGTCGGGCTCGATATCGGTGACGGATTTGTCGCGCTTGATTTCGAGGGCGTGGCGGATCAGCGAGTCGCCCGCGGCGAAATCGATGGCGATGGAGTCGGGTTGGCTGAAGCGGCCGAAGGAGCCCTGGAGTTTTTCGGCGGCGGCAAGTTCCTGGTCCTGCCGCAGGGTGCAGAGTTTCTGCGCTTCATAAGCGACGCAGCGGTCGGCCTCGGCGTGGTCGGGTTCCTGGTTTGGCGCGATCAATGTGCTGGTGCCGTCGGCGTCCAAAGCCACCATGGCGGTCATCAATCGATGCGGCCGAAAGCCGGTGAGGTATTGGACGTTTTCCGGCTTGGTCAGGATCGCGCGACCGACGCCGTCCTCCTGCATGATTTCGAGGAGGCGGCGTTGGCGGCGGCGACAGAACTCGGGGGAAAGCTGGGGCAGGGTCATCGCCGCGCAATGTCGAACCCTGTCAGCGTCCGGTCAAGTCGCATCGGTCAATGTTCCTAGGAAAACCATGGCTTAGGCGATGATATCGCGGATCGGTTCGCCGAAATCGATCTCCAGTCGCTTGTGTCCGGGGACTTCAAGGCGACGGGGATCGAGGCCGAGTTGGTGGAGGACGGTGGCGTGGATGTCGGTGACGTAGTGGCGGTTTTCGACGGCGTGAAAGCCGAGTTCATCCGTCGCGCCATGGGTGACGCCGCCCTTCACGCCGCCGCCGGCCAGCCAGACGGAGAAGCCGTAGGGATGGTGATCGCGGCCGTCTGATTTCTCGGCGCCGGGGGTGCGGCCGAATTCGGTCGCCCAGACGACGAGCGTGTCCTCCAGCATGCCGCGTTGCTTGAGGTCCTTGAGCAGGCCGGCGATGGGTTTGTCGACCTGGCCGGTGCGGGTGGTGTGGTTCTGCTTCAGCTTGGTGTGGGCGTCCCAGCCGTCGTGGTAGATCTGCACGAAGCGCGTCCCGCGTTCGACCAGTCTCCGCGCGGCGAGGCATTGTTCACCGAAGGTCTTGGTCTCCTTTTGGTCGAGGCCGTAGAGTTGCCGTGTGGCTTCGCCTTCGTCCTTCATGCCGACGACCTCGGGCACGGCCATCTGCATGCGGAAGGCGAGTTCGTAGGATTTGATCCGCGCGCGCAGGTGGGCGTCGTCCGGATACTCCACGCCGGCAAGGCCGTTGAGTTCGCGAAGGAGATCGAGCTGGGCACGGCGTTCGCCTGTGGTGACGGAGGGGCCGGGAGAGCCAAAGGGCAGGGGGTTCTTCGGATCGAGGCCGATCTTGATCCCGGCGTTCTCCGGACCGAGGTAACTGGCGCCATGCGCGCCCACGCCGCCACAGCAATCGCCCGGAGGCGGGCCAAGCACGACGAACTGCGGGAGATTCTGATTGAGGGTGCTGAGGCCGTAGTGGACCCAGGATCCAATCGAGGGAAACAGGCCGTCAAAGATGTGCCGGCCGGTGTGGAACTGCAGTTGCGCGGCGTGGTCATTGTCGGTGGTCCACATGGAGCGGACGATGGCGAGGTCGTCGACGCATTCGGAAAGGTGGGGCCACCAGTCGCTGACCTCGACGCCGCTTTGGCCGCGTTTCCTGAAGCCGATCTGGAGCGGATAGATCTGCGGCATCAGGTCGCGCGGGACGCCGGCGAAATCACGGACGTTCCTGCGATAATACTGCGATTCAAAGATCTGTTTGTGGTAGGGGGATTCCTCGAAGGTCTTGCCGGCGTATTTGTTGAGCTCCGGTTTGGGATCGAAGCTCTCCATGTGGCTCGTGCCGCCGAGCATGAACAGCCAGATGACGCTCTTGGCCTTGGGCGCGAAATGGGATCGTCCGTCGGGGGCTGAGGCGCGGGCGTTTTCGGAATGCAACAGGGAGCCGAGCGCCAGGCCGGTGAAGCCCATGCCCGTGTCCGCCAGGAATTGACGGCGGTTTCGGGGAGGACAACGGGCGTCTTTGGCGGGCGCGGGACTCATCGGGTCTGTGTCATTTCTAAGCGACAGGGGGCGAGGAGACAATCACGATTGCGGGGGGGATGCCCGGGGCGCGTCTACCTGACGGTCACGAATTCGTTGTGATTGAACAGGGCGTGAACGAGGAGTTCGCGGGCGCGTTGGAGCGGTTCTTTGGACGGTGGGATCCTGGATTGTCCGCCAGGAGGAAACGGCGAATCCGCTGACTTCGACGCGTCGGATTCCGATCGGGAATCAATGAAGTGGATCATGGCATCGGCCTCCGTCTTGGTCGGATTTCGGTTCAGGATTCGGACAAACGCCGCGCGGACAAACTCGTCATTGGCTTCGGCATCCCGGCCGGCCTGTTTCGAAAGTTGCTTCGCCAACAGGCGGGACTGATCCAGGGCAAGGCCTCCGTTCATCAGCGCCAGGGACTGCTGTGGCACGATGCTGACCCGGCGTTCGTAGCAGGCGTTTGGATTGGCGAGATCAAAGAGGTCGAGCATCTGCATCCTCTCGTCGGGCGTCGTGCGGAAATAGAGACTGCGGCGATTGGAGGATTGCCCGAGCTTGGGATCGAGGTCGGGCCCTCCGAAACAAGGGTCGAGATTGCCGGCGGTGTGGAGGATGCCGTCGCGAATGGACTCGGCCTCGATGCGTCGTGAATTCATCCGCCAGAGAAAGCGGTTGTTTGGATCGGCCCGGGCGGCGGGGTTGTCCAGGGGACTGGACGACATGCGGTAGGCGTCGGAGGCGATGATCAGGCGGTGCAGGCGTTTCATGCTCCAACCGCTGTCGATGAATTCGGAGGCCAGCCAGTCCAGCAGTTCCGGATGTGAAGGCTCCTTTCCGGCCAGGCCGAAATTGGAAACGCTTTCCACGAGCGGTCGGCCAAAGTGGCGCAACCAGATGTGATTGACCGCGACACGGGCCGTGCGGGGATTGGAAGGCGACGCGATCCAACGGGCTAGGGCCAGTCGGCGGCCTGTGCTGGTGGAGGGAAAGACCTCGCCCAGAGGTTCGAAGGTCGCGCCTGATTGTTCAACGGCCTGGCGAGCGTCGGTCAGTTTCCTGCGGGCAGATTCGAGTTTCTTTCGTTCGGCGGACAAGGCCTGCTCGGTTCCTTTTGCGAGCTTGATGAACTTGAATTGACGCTCGGCGGCCATGACTTCCTTCTCAGTCTTGATGGCTGCTGTCAGTTTTTCGGCGCGTGCGGCGGCGATGGCGAGTTTGTCGGCGTCGGCGGGTTTTGGGGTGGACCGCGCGGCGAGTTCCGCGGCGGCGCGGGCTTTCAGGGAGGCCAGTTCGGCCTGTGCGAGTTCGATGTCCTTTCCGTTCATGGCGACGGCGTGGATGGTTTGCCGTTCCTTCGCCTGCAGATCGACGAGCGTCGGTTCGAGTCCGGTGATCGTGAGGCTGTGGAATTCGGCCGCGCCGTTATGGACCCAGAGCGCAAACTTTCCGGTCCGGCGAGGTTCCGGCATCGCGTAGTCGAGTTTGTGTTCGCCGTTGAGCCAGATGTTGAGCCGCTGGCCGCGGACCTCCACTTCCACCGTCGTCATTTCGCCCAGCGTGATCGGTGTGCGGACGATGCCGGGTTTCGGGTAGAATTGTTTCCCGCCCTTGCGATGAAAGGCCTGCACGCTCTGGCGTTCGTCGCCCGTGCTGGTGTAGGCATCCTGCGAGTTGCCCTTGTCGAGGAAGTCAAAGCTGAACCCGACCGATCGATAGCCGCCGGGGGGGAGCGTCCGGTACTTCATGGTCGCCCGGAAGTTCCTGGGATGGTCGCGCTGCAGGACCATGGTGGCGAAGCTGGTGACCTGGCTTTGCGTGAGGACGCCATCGGCGCGCTTCCATTGGCCGTTCAGGATCTTCCATTCCCTGGAATCGGGCCGGTCGAATTCGTCCTGGTGAAACAGGGCGCGTCCAGCCGCAGTCCGGCGACCGGGATCCATGTTCTTCCGGTCCGTGATTTGGTGACGCAGCTTTGCCAGATCGGTTTCTGTTTTCCGCTTCGCCCGGATGGCGGCGTCGACCTGCTCCTTGGCTTGTGACAGGGCTCCGGCGAGTAGCTCTGGTCGCAGGGCGGGGTAGTGGGCTTCGGCAGGCAGTTGGACGGGCTCAATCACAAGCGAGTCCCCCCGCAGGGCGATTGGCGTGCGCGGCTCCATGACGCGGGACGTGTCGGGCTGTCGGTCGTCGCCGCGACGGAAGAGGAAGGTGTTCGTCGAAAGATGCTTGTCGTAGATGCGGGACAGGCCGTCGGTGAGGACTTCCGCCTTCCTGTTGTCCTTGACGGTCGGCGTGCGCGCGTCGAGGCGATCGGTGCGGATGTCGTGCGGTTCGAAGAAGGCGCGGAAGCGGTAGTAGTCCTCCTGCGTGACCGGATCGTATTTGTGATCGTGGCAACGCGCGCAACGCATGGTGAGCCCAAGGAAGGCCTGGCTTGTGCGTTCGACCGTTTCGAAGAGCCAGACATTGCGGTCGAACTTGTACCAGTTGCGGCCGATGAAACCCGTCGCCGCCAGCGCGCCCGGATCGGTCGGCGCGGCTTCGTCGCCGGCGAGCATCTCGACGATCATGCGGTCGTAGCCCTTGTCGGCGTTGAGCGAATTCACGATCCAATCCCTCCAGCGCCAGATGTGTCGCATGCTGTAGCGGATCTCGTTGACATTGCGTCGGCCGTACCAGTCGCTGTAGCGCCAGACATCCATCCAGTGGCGTCCCCAGCGCTCGCCGTAACGAGGATCCTCGAGCAGGCGGTCGACGACGGTCTCGTAGGCCCGCGGTGATGCGTCCGCTTCGAAGGCGGCCAGTTCCAACGGCGTGGGCGGAAGTCCGATCAGATCAAGGTGGACGCGGCGCAGCAGCGCGGCTTTGTCCGCGGGGGAATTGGCGGCGATCCCCCTGGTTTCACGGGCGCGTTGGAGGAAAGCGTCGATGGGATTGCCTGGCGCTGTTGTCTTCGGGGGAACCGGTCTTGAGATTGGAAGATGGGACCAATGCCTCGCAGGATCCCGTTGAGGCGCTTCATTCGTTGGAGCCGGTGATCCGTCCTCTATCCAACGGGCCAGCAGCTGGAGTTCCTTCCCGGTCAACGCGGCGCTTTCCTGCGGCATGCGTTTTGCTTTGTCGGTTGCGGTGACGCGTTGGATGAGGAGGCTTTGCTCCGGATTGCCTCGGACGATCGCGGGGCCGGAGTCGCCGCCTTTGAGCGCGAGTTCGACCGTGTCGAGTCTGAGGTTGGCGTTTTGTTGGAGGGCGCCGTGGCAGGGGGCGCACTTGCGGAGAAGCAGCGGTTTGATGTCGGCGAGGTAATCGTCGGCGGTGAGGGCGTTCGCGATCGGAGCCGCGGTCAACAGGATCGCAAGCGATGTGAGTCGGCGCGTCATGCGACAATGCCATCGACCACTTCGCCGGCGATGTCGGTCAGGCGGAAGTCGCGGCCCTGGAATCGAACGGTGAGGCGTTCGTGATCGATGCCGAGCAGATGGAGCATGGTGGCGTGGAGATCGTGGACGGGGACGATGTTCTCGACGGCGTTGTAGCCGAGTTCATCGGTCGCTCCGTAAGTGACGCCGCCCCTGACGCCGCCGCCGGCGAGCCACATGGAGAATCCCTTGATGTGGTGGTCGCGGCCGGCCTGTTTGCCCTTGCCCTGGAACATAGGAGTGCGGCCGAATTCGCCGCCCCAGATGATCAGGGTGTCGTCGAGCATGCCGCGTTGCCTGAGGTCGGTGATGAGCGCGGCGGTCGCCTGGTCGGTGGCGCCGCAGCACATCTTCATGTAGCGGTCGAGGTCGCCGTGGTGATCCCAGCCCCGGTGATAGAGGTGGATGAACCTCACGCCGCGTTCGGCAAGGCGGCGGGCGAGGAGGCAATTCGAGGCGAAGCTGCCGTCGCCGCCCTTGGCGCCATACATGTCGAGGATGTGTTTGGGTTCATCGGAGACATCCATCAACCCGGGCACGCTGGTCTGCATGCGGAAGGCCATTTCATACTGCGCGATGCGGGTGGCGATGTCGGGGTTGGTTACCGTTTCATTGCGGATGCCGTTGAGTTCGTTGACGGCGTCGATGACGGCGCGTTGGCGGGCCTGGTTGTAGCCTTTGGGATTGCCGAGGTAGTGCACCGGGTCGCCGGACGAATGGAACTCCATTCCCTGGAAACGTCCGGGCAGCAGGCCGTTGTGCCATTGGCGCTGGGAGATGGGCTGCGGATTGCGGCCGTGAGCGGAGGTGAGCACGACGAAGCCGGGCAGGGACTGGGTCTCGCTGCCGAGTCCGTAGGTCACCCAGGAGCCCATGCTGGGTCGGCCGGAGATGGACGTGCCGGTGTTCATCACCGTATGCGCGGGGTCATGGTTGATCTGCGTGGTGCGCAGGGAACGGACGATGGCCAGTTCGTCGGCGATGCGCGCGGTGTGGGGCAGGTAGTCGGAAATCATCTGGCCGGATTGGCCGTAGCGCTTGAAATCAACGAGTGGGCCCTGGCATTTGAGTTTCGCGCCCTGGAGTTGCGCGATGGGTTGGCCCTTGGTGAAGGACTCGGGCATGGGCTTGCCGGACATTCTTGCCAACTCGGGTTTGTAGTCGAAGGTCTCCAGGTGCGAGGGACCGCCGGCCATGCACAGGAAGATGACGCGCCGGGCCCTGGGGGCGATGTGGAGCGGATTGATCGCGCCGGGCCAGGCGGCGTCGGCAGTCTGCTTTGCCCCGGCGTCGTTGGGCGCGATCAGCGACGCCAGCGCGGCGGAGCCGAGACTGACGCCGCTTTGTTGCAGGAAGGCGCGACGATGGAGCTGGCTGGCGCGGGTGTTCATGGCTCGATCAATTCCGGGTGATCGTTTCGTTAAGATTCAGAAGGGCGCGGGCGACGGCGGTCCAGGCGGCGAGTTCGGCGGGGTCTGTGTCCGGCGGAGGTTTGGAGAGGCCGACTTCGAGGGAGGCTTGCGCTGTGGCTTTGTCGCGCTGGAAGTCCTGCAACTGCGTGTTGAGCAGGTTGGCCAGGATCGTCGATTCCCGAACGTTCGGTTTGCGGGAGACTGCGCGCAGAAATGCCCAATCCAGTCTGGTTTTTGTCCCGTTCCCGCCTTCGCCGAGGATTCTCTGCGCGAAGGCCCGCGCGGCCTCGACATGGGAAGGATCGTTCAGGAGCGCCAGCGCGGCCGACGGGGTGTTGGAGACGGGGCGCTCGGCGATGCATTCCTCGCGGCTGGGCGCGTCGAAGGCCAGCATGCTCGGATGCAGGTAGGTGCGTTGCCAATGCGTGTAGACGCCGCGGCGGTATTGGTTCTCGTTTTCGTCCGGTTGATACTTTCGGGTGGGGAAGTTCAGATGCTTGTAGTAGCCGGCGGGTTGGTAGGGCCTGGCGGCGACGCCCCCCAGTTTGTCCACCAACAGTCCGCTGATTGCGAGCGAGTTGTCGCGGATGAACTCGGCCTCGAGTCGCCAGCGGGACTGTCGGGCGTAAAGGCGGTTGTAGGGGTCGCGTTCGACCAGGTCCCCGGGCGCGACCGAGGTCTGACGATAGGCGGAGGACATGACCATCAGCTTGACCATGTGTTTCATGTCCCAGCCGCTGTCCATGAACTCGACGGCCAGCCAGTCCAGCAGTTCGGGGTGGGTGGGGAGTTCTCCCTGGGAGCCGAGGTCGTCGAGAGCCTTGGAAATGCCGCTTCCGTAGAAGAGTTTCCAGAGGCGGTTGACGAAGGCGCGGGCGGTCAGGGGATTGTCGCGGGAGACCAGCCACCTGGCGAGATCGAGGCGGGACCGGCGTCCTTCGGCTGCGGCATCCTCTTTCAGGAACGCCGGGGTGGCCGGCTGGACGACTTCGCCCGACGCGTCCATCCAGTTGCCGCGATGCAGAACGCGCACGACGCGAGGTTTGACGGACTCGGAAATGAGCGTTCGGCGGATGCGGGCCTTCAGCGCCTTGCGTTCGTTCATGCGGTCGTCGAGTTCGCGCTGGGTCCCGCCGAGTTCGGGTGAATGCTTCTGGTAGAATTCGGCGACCAATTTCT
This sequence comes from Verrucomicrobiales bacterium, assembly GCA_038126035.1. Lineage (GTDB taxonomy): Bacteria > Verrucomicrobiota > Verrucomicrobiia > Limisphaerales > JAYPEY01 > JAYPEY01. The sequence continues at coordinate 14,851 of JAYPEY010000016.1, forward strand.
GGTCGTCCTGGTTGCGTTTTTCGGGCTTGAGGCGAAGGGCCAGCCGGAGTTCGCCCTCGACCGGGATGTCTGCGAGTTTCTTCTTCAGGTCATCGACGCGGGATTGAAGCTGGTGGATACGGGCGTCGAGGTCCTCCAGTTTTGCGGCCTCGCCGGGCGTGGGGACGGGCATTTCAGGAGGGCGTCCCGACCGGCCGGGGTATTTCCCGACCTCCTTGATGTCGGCGAAGTAGGCGGCGAGGCTGTAAAAGTCCTTCTGGGTGTAGGGGTCGTATTTGTGGTTGTGGCATTCGGCGCAGCCCAGGGTCGCCGCCATCCAGACCGTTCCAACGGCGCGGACGCGATCGGCGGCATACTTCGCGAGGTATTCGCCGGGTTGGGCTCCGCCTTCCTCGGTGGTCATGTTGAGGCGGTTGAAACCGGACGCGACCTTCTGCCACATCGTCGCGTCAGGCAGCAGGTCGCCGGCGAGTTGCTCGATGGTGAATCGGTCGAAGGGCAGATTGTCATTGAAGGCGCGGATCACGTAGTCCCGATAGGGCGAGATGTTCATTTCCTGGTCGCCGTGATAACCGACCGTGTCGGCATAGCGCACGAGGTCCAGCCAATGCACTGCCATTCGCTCTCCGAAGTGTTTGGATTTCAACAGGCGATCGACGGCCTTCTCGTAGGCGTCAGGCGAGCCGTCGGCGAAGGCCTCGACGGCTGCCGGCGTCGGCGGCAGGCCGGCTAGGTCGAAATGCAGTCGGCGGATCAGCGTGCGCCGGTCGGTTTCCGGCGATGGCGTCAGTCCCTCCTTTTCGAGGCGGGAGAGGATGAAGCGGTCGATGGCATTGCGCGGCCAGTCGGCGTTGCCGGTTTCGGGAAGGGCGACTCTGGCTGGGGGAATGAAGAACCAATGTCCCTGCCATTTCGCGCCCTGTCGTATCCATTCGTTGATGGTCTCCACCTGGACGGGGGTGAGCTTCTTCTTTGATTCCGGCGGAGGCATGCGGTCGTCCGGCGTCGGGTGGATCAGGCGGGAGAAAAGGTCTGAGTTCGAAGGGGAGCCCGGTTCGACGATGGGGCGGCCGTCCTTTGATCTGGAGAAAAGGCCCCCCTCGGTGTCGAGGCGCAGTCCGGCCTTGCGCGTGTCGGCGTCAGGGCCGTGGCAGGCGAAGCAGTTGTCTGAGAGGATGGGGCGGATGTCCCGGTTGAACTCGATGGGGGACGCCGCCGTGAGACAACTGGTCGCGCCTGCGATGAGCGGGACGACGGCGGCAAGCAACTTTCGGGAGACGGGTCTCATGAATTGAATCGCGATTGATTCTATTTCAGATGCGTCCGGTCGCAACAGTTGTTTGGGCGGTCATTGGTCCCGCTCCAGCAAGGTCACCGTTTCAACAAAACGGGTGAAGGGAAACATGTCGAAGGCGTGAATTTCTGTGGGTTCCCAGCCAAGGGCGCTCCAAAGGCGCAGGTTTTCAATGTGCGTTTCGAGATGGCAGGAGACGTTGATGATGCGCGAGGGGTTCCAGTCAGCAGCTGCCCGGATGACGGATTCGAAGCATCCCGCGCGAGGTGGATTGAGTATGACGGTCGCGGATGGGGCCGGTTGGTGGGAGCGCGCGAAGACTTCCGACGGCTGCAGGTGAAACGCGGCGTCTTCGATGCCGGCGCGGCCGGCGTTTCGTCGGGCGGATTCAATGGCCGCGGGATGGTTGTCCGCCCCGACGATCCGCTGAGCCTTGTCAGCCGCGAGAACGGAATGCAGGCCGACGCCGCAGTAAAGATCGATCAACTCGGGGATCGGTTCGCCGCCCAGAGCTTCTTGAACGGCCCGAGCGAGAGCGGGCGTCAGATGCAGGTTGGTCTGGAAGAAGGCGGCGTGATGCTGAGCGATCCCGCGCCCAAGCAAGTGATGCGTCAGTGAGATGGCGCCGAGCGCGAGTGACTTTGAAGGGACGGAGACTCCGACCAGTTCCGGAAGTTCCTGGAGCAGTGTTTCACAAAGTTCTTCATGTCGGGCTTCACTGGCCTTCTGCGCGGTCAGGGAAAGGTGGCATTCTTTGGAGCCATGCGCGATGCGGAGGTCGAAGCCGTTGATCGCTGGAAAGGAGTCGGTTTCAAGAATCAACTGGAACACGCGCCCGACCAGATCCTGCGCGAAGGCGGGGAGGATCCATTTCGATTGCTCGAACGGCGTCGCGCCGGTTCGGGGATCGACGCCGCAGAGTTGAGGCCTGGGAGCGGCCGGTTCAATGCTGAAGTGGGCGCGGCCGCGGAAGCCTTCCACGGCCGGGCAGGCGGTCAGGCCGCTGAAAGCGCGCGATGCGCCGACCTCGCCCAGCGCGTTGTGGATTCGTCCCTCCTTGCGATTGACGTCCGCTTGATACGCGGCCTGGCGATCCGGTTGCGGTGCGGCGTGGGAGGCGATCATTTCCCTGCGGCGTTGATTGTCCGGAAGACGCAGAACAACTCGTCGCCGACGCGCTTGCGGGACTGCAGCTTGAATTGTCGGGCGTCGTTGAGGCGGCGGAATCCGGCGCCGTCGGCGATGGTTGCGGCGGCGCGTCCGCCCAGGACGAGGGGGCAGATGGTCAGGTGGACCTCATCGACGAGGCCCGCGCGCAGCATGGCGTCGTTCAATGCGCCGCCGCCCTCGCAAAGAAGGCGTTCGACGCCGTGTTTCTTTTTCAGCCACTTCATTGCGCGCGCAAGATCGACCTCGGTCGCGCCGAACTGCGTGATTCGGGCTCCCGCTTTCTCGAGCCGGGCGACGCGATGACCGGGAGCTTCCCTGGCGGTGAGGACGACGATCGGAGAGAAGTCGGTCTGAAAGATCGCGGCCTGAGGATCCAGCGATGCAGAGCCGCTCACCACGACGCGAAGATTGTATTCCGCCAATCCGTTCCTCAAGCGCAGACGTCGATGGCGCGGACCGCCGGGCCCCAGATCGACGGGATGGGCGTCGACCGTGCGGGCTCCGGACATGACCGCATCGACCGTGGCGCGCAGGTTGAGCAGGTGGTCGTGGTCGGCCTGGCTGCCAAAGGACGATTCGGAGTCGTCGGCGGTGGCGATCTTGCCATCGGCCGTCATGGCCATGTTGACGAGCACGCAGGGTCTCATTCGATCAGCATGGCATCGCCGTAGCTGAAGAAGCGATACCGCTCCCGCACGGCCTCGTTGTAGGCATTGAGGATGAGTTCGCGGCCGTCGGTCTGTCCGGGGGAGGCGAAGGCGCTGATCAGCATCAGCAAGGTCGACTTCGGCAGGTGGAAGTTGGTGATCAGGGCATCGACGACCCGGAAATTGTAGGGAGGGCGGATGAAGATGTCCGTTCGGCCGCGGGTCGGCTTCAGGGGCGACGCGGACTCCCGGGCCGCGCTTTCGAGCGCCCGGACGGATGTCGTGCCCACGGCGATCACACGCCTTCCTTCAGATCTGGCTCGATTGATCGAATCCACGGTCGCATCTGAAAGTTCGAACCGTTCCGAATGCATCTTGTGGTCGGAAATATCGTCGGTCTTCACCGGCAGAAAGGTGCCCAATCCCACGTGGAGGGTCACTTCCGCGGTTTCAACTCCCTTGTTTTGCAGGGAATTCAGCAGCTCCGGAGTGAAATGGAGACCGGCGGTTGGCGCGGCGACCGAGCCGGAAGCCTTGGCATAGACGGTTTGATAGCGATTCTTATCCGTATTGGCGATATCGTTAAAGTCACGCTTGATATAGGGCGGCAGGGGCGGCTGGCCGATGGATTGGATCTCTTTCAGGAAGTTTTCGGTTCCCTGGAATTTCAGCAGGTATTGGCCATCGTCGCTTTTGCTGGCGACGTTGGCGGTGATCTTGGTTTCGCCGCCGTCCGGGGCTTGGAGGCGCAACGCTGCGCCGGGTTTGGCGCGTTTGCCGGGTTTGAGGAGGCAGCGCCATTGGTTGGCGGCGGTTTCCTCGACCAGCAGGATCTCGATCTGCGCCCCGGTGTCCTTGATTGCCCGAAGGCGGGCGGGAATGACTTTCGAGTTGTTGAGCACGAGCAGGTCGCCCTCAAGCAACATTCCGGGGAGATCGGCGAAGGTCAGGTGTCTCCAGTCGCGCCGTGCGCGGCTGAGCGCGAACAGCCTGGAACCGGTCCGATCCGCGGCAGGTTCCTGGGCGATCCTTTCCGGGGGCAAAGAATAGTCGAAATCCGACAAATCCACGGGCGTTCTGTAACCTGAGCGGCGCCCGGCGCCCAGCAGATTTGTTTTGGTGGGGGACGGGGTGGGACGGAGTGGGGAATCGGGGGGGAGGTCGAGTTTTCTGCTGAATCGACGAATACAGCCCGAAATAGGCGAATTTTGTTGGAACAAAAGTTTGACGTATTGGGGCAAAGTGGAGCATTATGTAGTGAAATGGGTTAAGTAGTCTCAACCCAGCGCCTTATGTCGTCGCCAGAACAGATTGCGCCATCGAATTTCACATCGACCTACGAGCATGGGGTTGATGAGAAGCGGCGCGTCCAGGTTCCCTCGAAGTGGCGGCCGAAGGAGGCGGGGATGGAGTTCACCATGATCCAGTGGCCGAAGGGGGTTGGCGGGGCGGTTTATCTGCTGGTCTTGCCGCCGTCCCAGGTTCAGGAGCTTTTGGAGGAGATCAAGCGGAAGCAGCGGGAGAAGGAGATCACCCCTGATCAGGCGACAGCGATGCGCCGGATCGTGTTCGGTCAGGCCCAGACGGTGAAACTGGACACCGCGGGTCGGATTACCCTGCCGGAGGAGATGGCCCGGCTTGCAGAGATTGCCACCGAATCAACCGCCGTGCTGGTCGGAACCGGCGAGCGTTTCGAGATCTGGAATCAGGAACGCCATGCGGCAAAACGCGCCGAGGACAAGGCGCTGGAAGAAGAAGCGCTCAAACTATTCAGTCTATGAACTTCGCCAAACTTTTCGCAGCGGGGCGGGGCCTGGCCGGCGGCAAGGGGCAGCCCAGCCCCTTTCGCGTGAACCAACGGCTCCTGCCGAAATTCAACGAGGATCGCGTCAGTCGTTTCGAACGCACGTCGCCGCCTCCGTCGCCGCGGGCGGATCTGTTCCAGACCAAACGGACGCCGGCGCCGGAGGTGGCGACGACGACGGAGCGGGAACTCGGTCCCGAGGTGTTTGGCGACGTCTCAGAAGGGCGGAGCGGGATGGAGGAATCCGCCGCGCAGCCTGAAATGACGCAGGAGGAGGTCTCGCGGCCGTTCTTCCAGCAGGCGGTGCGCAAGCGCAAGCCGACGCAGGCGAGACTGCAGCAGGCGGAATTGGAACTGGAGCGCGTCCGCGTGGTGCGCAACGACCTGGAGGATTCGGATCTGGAGCTTGTGGCCGTGGCGGCCAGGCGCCGGAAATCCACAGGCGTCGCCCCTTCGGCCCGCTCAGCCGGAACGGTCTGGGGCTGGGTGACTGACAATCTGTTCAAATCGAATGCGGCCTGAACCTCAACAAACGACGATCCATGCGACGTGACACATTGCATCCACAAGCCGGTCTTGATGTCGGAGGTGTTGGCGGGGCTCTGCCCGGAGCCGGGCGGGCGTTTCGTCGATGGCACGGTCGGATGGGCTGGACACGCGGAAGCCATTTTGAAAGCGAGCGCTCCGACCGGATGGCTTCATGGTTTCGATCGCGACGACGCTGCGATTGAGGCCGCGACCCGGAGGCTGGCCGGGTATGCGGAGCGGTTTGAGCTGCGCCGCGCGACTTTTGACCGGATGGGTGAATGGGTCCCGTCCGGTTCGTGTGACGGGGTCCTGTTGGATCTCGGTGTGAGCAGTCCGCAGCTCGATGTCGGCGAGCGCGGATTCAGCTTCATGCAGGACGGGGCGTTGGACATGCGGATGGATCGGCGGCAGTCAGAGACGGCCGCCGATGTGGTGAACGGGGCTGATGTGGATGAGTTGACCCGGATTTTTCGGGACCTCGGCGGGGAAAAACGCGCAAGGCAGTTCGCGCGCGCGATCGATCGGGAACGGGCCATGCGGCGAATTGAGACGACAAGACAGTTGGCTGAGTTGATTGAGCGGCAGGCGCCCCGCGGCGGGCGTCGCGCGCATCCGGCGACCCGGGCCTTCATGGGGCTGCGCCTGGCGGTGAATGACGAGATGGGCTCGTTGTGGCGGGGCCTGCCCGCGGCGTTGCAGGCACTCCGGCCAGGAGGGCGTCTGGCGGTCATCACCTTCCATTCCCTGGAGGATCGCATCGTCAAGCTCTGGGGACGTGAGGAAGAGCGCGAATACGATTTTGATGGCGAAGTGGACGTGCCGGAGCTTCGGCGTCCGCGTCGCCCGGTCCTGAGGCGGGTCAATCGCAAGGCGATTGCGCCGGGCGAGGCTGAACTGAATGAGAATCCGCGCGCCCGCAGCGCGCAGTTGAGAGTGTTTGAAAAGCTATGAAAGAGACGGACGACATCCCGTTGGACGAGAGGTCCGCGCCGGCGCCCGGGGTGCAGATAGGCACGGCGCTGAGGGTGTTCTGTTTCTGTGTCTTCATTGGCGCGGTCAGCGTGGGCTACCTCTACCAGAAGAACCAGCTTGAGACCCTTGGGCGGGAGATTCGCGCCAAGGAGAAGGAATTGGACCGGTTGAAGAAGCTCAACGAGCTCAACCGGGACAAGTTGGCCAGAATGCAGACGCATCGATACCTCGACATGAAGGTGAAGCAGTTGCGTCTGGGGCTGGTGGAACCGAGAGAAGAGCAGATACTGCGTCTGGAGGAGGCGCCGTATGCCTCCGTTCCCCGCGAGTCGGCGCGCCGTTATGTGCGCCGGAGCGCGGGGGCGGAGGTGGCTCAAAGCTTGAGATGAGACGACAGGCGACCGACCGGACCAGGCGCGGATGATCAAGGAATTCAAATTTGGCCGACTGACATTGCTGGCATGCCTGCTGGTCGGGGCCTACTGCGCCCTGGGGGTGAGGCTTGTCGACCTGCAGGTCCGGCAGCACGAGGCGCTGACGTCGGAGGCTGAAGACAACACCAAGCGCAGCGCGTTGCGCGAGCCCCGCCGAGGCGAGATCCGGGACATCCAGGGCAATCCGATGGCGGCCAGTGTTTTTGTGAAGACGGTCTGCGCCGATCCGACCCTGATCGGCGACTATCATGTCGACACCGCGCGCATTCTCGCGCCGCTGCTCCAGATGCGCGAGACGGAACTGGCGGAAAAGCTGAAACCAAGAATCCTGCGCTACGCGACGAACGGGGATCCGGTCTTCAACCAGTATGTCGTGCTCAAACGCAAGGTGCGCAACGAGACCTGGGAGCGCATCCGGAGCGCCATGACCAATGTGGCGTCGCATGTTTCGGTCAAGGAACTGCCGCGCAAGGAGCGTCGTTTCTATTACAACCTGCGACATGCGGCGGTGTTTGCGGACCGCCGGGAGGATCAGCTGCGGGTGTATCCCAACGGGGGGTTGGGGGCCCATGTGCTGGGCTATGTCAGGACCGACGAGGAAAAGACCAGTCTGGAGACCCGGGGCCAATACGGTGTGGAGAGCGAGTTTGACCGTTATCTCGACGGCACCAAGGGATTCCGCGAGTACGAGCGCGACAGTCGAGGGCGGGAACTGGTGACCTATCGTCGGGCCGACTACGAACCGACTCCGGGAATGAACGTCATTCTCACGATCGATTCCGGATTGCAGTACATTGTGGAAACCGAGCTGATCGAGGCATGGAAGAAGCATACGCCGCTCAGCGTCTCGGCTGTGGCGGTGCGGCCGAGGACCGGTGAGATTCTCGCTCTGGCGACCCTCCCGAACTTTGATCCTCATCATCCAGGGAACTTCCAGCTGGACACGTTGCGCAACCGGATCGTTGCGGATTCCTATGAGCCAGGCTCCACCTTCAAGATCGTGGTGGTTGCCGGGGCGTTGAACGACGGGACCGTGACGCTCAACGACCGTTTCGACTGCGAGCAGGGACTGTTTCGCTACAAGGGTGTGAATCTGCACGATCACCACGGTTACGGAATGCTCTCGGTCGAGGAGATCATCACTAAGTCCTCGAACATCGGCTCCGCCAAGATCGGCCTGAAGATGGGCGGCGCCCGGCTGCAGAAATACATCAAGGATTTCGGCTTTGGCGCCCGGAGCGGCATCCAGCTGCCAGGGGAGATCCCCGGCATTGTCAACCCCATGAAGAAATGGAGCGGCATTTCCATCACGCGCATTCCGATGGGGCACGAGATCGGCGTCACCGCGCTCCAGCTGGTCATGGCGATGAGCGCGATCGCGAACGACGGCAAGCTGATGAAGCCGATGCTCATCGACCGGATCGAGAACAGCGAAGGCGAGACCGTGTCGCCCTACTTTTTTCCGACGGAAATCCGTCAAACAATCAGTCCAAAGACGGCCAAGCTCATGGTTCAGGCATTGAAGACAGTTCCGAGAAAGGGCGGCACGGCCCCGCAGGCCGCGTTGGAGCATTACACCGTGGCCGGCAAGACCGGCACGGCCCAGAAGCCGGTGAAGGTCAACGGGAGGTATCGTTACGTGAAGGGCAAGTATTTCGCGTCGTTCTGCGGCTTCTTTCCCGCGGACGATCCCGAGATCTGCATCCTGGTCGTCTTCGACGAGCCGAAGAACGGCTACTACGGCGGCACGGTCGCCGGACCTGTTTTTCAACGGATCGCGCGCCGGGCCGCGAAATACATGAACATTCCGCCGGAACCGGAACTGCTTGAACGACTCGAGCTCACCAGACTGAAGAGCGCGCCCATGACGGCGCGAAGGAACTGAGGGAAACGACGGTCGCCATGAAACTCAAACAAATCATCGCTGAAATGGGGGAGGCCGACGCCGACGGGCTGATCGATCGCGACATCTCCGGGATTGCCTACGATTCGCGCCGCGTGACGCCGGGCATGATCTTCGTCGCGATCGCGGGGCGCAACGTGGACGGGCATGAGTATATCTCCCGGGCCATCAACCAGGGCGCGGCCGCGGTCATCTGCGAGAACGAGACCGTTCCCAATTCGCGGGCGGACATCATCCGGGTGCCGGACACCCGCGTGGCGCTGGCCCGCACGGCCGCGGCGTTCTATGCGCATCCGAGCGACCAACTGGAGGTCGTCGGCGTCACGGGCACCAATGGCAAGACCACGGTGTCGTTCATGACCAAACACATTCTGGAGCGCGCCGGCAGGCCTGCCGGACTGCTGGGGACCGTGCGATACGAGATCGGCGAACGGACGATTCCGGCGCAACGCACAACCCCGGAGGCTCTGGAGATCCAGCAGATGATGCGGCAGATGCTGCGGTCCGGGTGCTCGGCCTGCGTCATGGAAGCGAGTTCCCACGGGCTCGAGCAGAATCGCGTGGACCAGGTCGAGTTCAACGTCGGCGTCTTTACAAACCTGACCGCCGAACATCTCGATTTTCACGGCAGTCTGGAATCCTATTACGCGGCGAAGCGGAGGTTGTTTGAATCCCTTCGGACCGGCAAGAAGGCCGGTGTCGGGGTCGTGAACGTCGATGATCCCCGGGGCGTTCGCCTTGTCCGTGAGATGGAAGGGCTCAGCTTTGTCACCTACGGGCGCGCGGCCAACGCGGATCTTCGCCTGAACCGGGTCTCCGTCTCCGCGGATGGGACGGAATTTGAATTTGAAGCGCGAGGCGTTGCGCATGTCTGCCGGCTGCCGATGATCGGCCGATACAACGCCGACAACGCGCTGGCCGCCATTGGCGCGGCGATGGCCCTGGGGGCGCCGGTCGCGGAGGCTGCCAGCGCGCTGGCCACGCTGTCGGTCGTTCCCGGCCGATTGGAGCCCGTCGAGGCCGGTCAGGAGTTCAAGGTCTATGTGGATTACGCGCATACGGACGACGCCCTGACCAAGGCGTTGGAGACGGTGCGCGAGGTCACCGCGGGTCGTGTGCTGCTCCTCTTCGGTTGCGGGGGCGATCGTGACGCCGGCAAGCGCCGACGCATGGGCGAGGTCGCGGCGCGGATGTCGGATCTGACCGTGATCACAAGCGACAATCCGCGGAGCGAGGATCCCTCGCGAATCGCCGGCGAGATTCTGGATGGATTCACGGCGGTCCGGACGGAGGGAGTCAGTGTGGAGCTGGACCGCGCCCGCGCCATCGAGGAGATCATCTGGACGGCGCGGCCGGGCGACGCGGTGGTCATTGCAGGCAAGGGCCACGAGACCTACCAGGAATTTGAAAACACGGTCGTTCCCTTCGACGACCGCGTTCACGCGCGGGAGGCGCTGGAACATGCGCGCCACAGAAAGTGACCCGGGTAATGGAGCCGAGAACCCTCAAGTTTGCCGTTGAAAGCTGCCCCGACGCGATGTTGTTGGGCGACGACGGCGCTGTGTTCCGGCAGATCGTCACCGATTCCCGCAAGGTGGACAAGGGCGACCTCTTCCTCGCCCTGAAGGGTGAGCGATTCGACGGTCACGATTTTGCGAGGGAGACCCTGGAACGCGGGGCGGTTGCGGTCGTGGTCGATCGCCAATGGAGCGAACGCAATCCGGATCTGGCGCCGGCGATCGTGGTGGGCGACACCACCGAGGCGTTGAATCGCATCGCGGCGAGTTATCGTCGGGATTTCGACCTGCCGATCGTGGCGATCGCCGGATCGAACGGCAAGACCACCACGAAGGAACTGGTGGCCTCCGTCCTGCGTCAGGAGCGCCGGGCGCTTTGGAGTCGCGCCAGTTTCAACAACCACATCGGCGTGCCGCTGACCCTGTTGAATCTCGATTCCGAGCGGCAGGTGGCCGCCTTGGAAGTGGGATCCAACCATCCCGGAGAACTGCGCGGCCTGTTGGAGGCGATTTCCCCGCGCTACGGCGTTCTGACCAACATCGGGCGCGAGCATCTGGAACACTTCGGCGACCTCGACGGGGTGGCCGAGGAGGAGGGGACCCTGGCGGAAATGCTTCCTGCCGACGGCCGGCTCTTTGTGAACGGGGACACGCCATTGATTGACCGGGTCGTCGCGCGTTCGGCCGCAGGGGTCGTCCGTATCGGGCTCGAGCCGGGAAACGACTGGCGGGCGGTGGATGTGCGGCCCGATCCCCGAGGGGTGACCTTCACCGTCGAAGGGGCCGACCCCCGCTATGCGGGAGACTACCGGGTGAATCTCCTTGGGCGGCACCAGGCGCTGAACGCGTTGTTTGCCATTGTGATGGGCGCCGAGACAGGCGTTTCTCCCGCCGGCGTCCGTCGGGGCGTCGCTGATTGCAAGCCGGCGCCCATGCGGATGGAGCCGAAGGAGCGCAACGGCGTGATCGTGATCAACGACGCCTACAATGCCAACGCGGATTCCACCGCGGCGGCGCTGGGCGCGCTGGCCGAGATGCGGCTCAGCGGACGCAGGGTGGCTGTTCTGGGCGATATGGCGGAACTGGGGGAACACAGCGCCGCCGCGCACGCCGAGATCGGCGCCCGCGCTGCCAACTGCGGCATCGACGCGCTCCTGTGCGTCGGCGACGCCGCGCGCGCCACGGTCTCGACGGCGCGCGACGCGGGTCTGGACGAGACGCGTCATTTTGAGGATTGGACCGAACTGGCGGCGGCCGCCCGGGAGATGGCGAGGGCGGGCGATGTCTTCCTGATCAAGGCGTCGCGCGCCGCGCGACTGGAACGGGTCGCCGAAGCCCTCCTGAACAACGAACCGTGAATCACCGGCGCGAGCGACAATCAGATGCACATGGCGACAGCGCGACAAGAGTCAAACTGAGTGATCTACCATCTTTCACAACTGATACTGGACGCCTCGAAGGGGGCGGACTGGGAGGGGCTGGCCTCGCCGCTCAATGTCTTCCGCTATATCACCTTCCGCACGGCCGGCGCGGCGGTGACCGCCTTTCTGATGAGTCTTTGGCTGGGGCCCAAGGTCATCCTCTGGCTGAAGAAACTCAAGTTTGGACAGCACTACACGGACAAGGCCGAAGAGGCCGGGGAGTTCGAGAACCGGGTCCTCTGCAAGAAAGGCACCCCCACGATGGGCGGATTGCTGATCGTCCTGACACTCGACATCACCGCGCTGTTGTGGGCGCGGCCGAACACACTGGTGCTGCTGACGCTGCTCTCGATGGTCGGGCTCGCGGCGCTGGGCTTCTACGACGATTTCGTCAAGATCACCCAGCAGTCCGGCAAGGGAGCCACCTCGCGGGTGAAACTCATCGTGCAGTTCGGGCTGGCGTTCTTCATCGGATTCTATCTCTGGTCCAATGCGGAGACCCGGGTCTTGGTGACCGAGATCATGGTCCCGTTCTACAAGTATCCGCTGCTCACCGGCGCGATGTGGGCCGGCATTCCACTGGTTGCGCTGACCATTGTCGGGAGTTCCAACGCGGTGAATCTGACGGACGGGCTGGACGGACTGGCGACGGGGTGCACGTTGCTGGTGTCGGTCGTCTTCCTGGCGCTGACCTACCTGGCCGGCAACGTCAACTGGGCGGAATATCTGCAGATCCCGTATGTGCGCGGGGCGGGCGAACTGACCGTGTTCTGCGGGGCGATGGTGGGCGCGGGGCTTGGCTTTCTCTGGTTCAACTGCCATCCGGCGCAGGTGTTCATGGGCGATACGGGCTCGCTGGCGCTCGGCGGGGCGCTGGGGATCATCGCCGTGCTGATTCATCAGCCCTTCGTCCTGTTCATCGCGGGCGGCGTCTTCGTGGCGGAGGCCGTCTCCGTCATGCTTCAGACCGGCTGGTTCAAATACACGCGGAGACGCTTCGGCGAGGGACGGCGCATCTTTCTCATGGCCCCCTTGCACCATCATTTCGAGAAAAAGGGCTGGTACGAGTCGCAGGTGGTGACCCGGTTCTACATCGCCGGCGTGATCTGCGCGGTCGTGGCTCTCAGCTCGTTGAAGATTCGTTGAAGAACTGACCGATGCGCGAACTCAGGAACAGAAAGGTCATTGTCGTCGGGTTGGGCGCCAGCGGTTGCGCCGCGGCCCGACTCCTGGCCTCCGAGGGCGCGCGCGTCGTGGCGGTGGACGAGGCCGACAATGACGACCTGAGGCGCCGCGCCGGGGAGTTGGACGCCCTTGGCGTGACGACAATGCTGGGACGGACAAGCCCGCCGAAAGACGGGTTTGATCTGGCGGTCGTAAGCCCCGGGATCCCGCCGCGCTCACCCCTTGTCGCCGGGCTGCCCGGAACCGTTCGTGTCATCAGCGAACTCGAGCTGGGCTACCAACGCACGGTCTGTCGCAACGTGGCCATCACCGGGACGAACGGGAAGACGACCGTCACTGAACTGGTGCGGAGCATCCTGGATGAATCGGGGCGACGGGTTGAGGCCGCGGGCAACATCGGACGGCCACTGTGCGAGGTGGCGTCGCAAAGCCGCGATCTCGATTGCGTCGTCATCGAGGCAAGTTCCTTCCAGCTTGAAGGCGTCGAGACTTTCCGCCCAACCGCTGCGGCGCTGCTGAACCTTTCCCCCGACCACCTCGACCGCCACCGGGACCTCGACGAATACGCCCGGGCCAAGGCGAGAATTTTTGAGAATCAGGAGAGTTTTGACCGGGCGATCGTGCAGAGCGGGGCGTTGGCGCAGCTGAAGGCGTTGAATGTGCGGATCGCGGCGAAAACCGTGACCTTCAGCGCCGTCGACCGGCAGGCCGACATCAGCCTCGATCGGGGACTCATTGTCAGCCGGATTCCGGACTGGTCGGGGCCGTTGCTCGACATGGGCGAGTGCCGGCTCCGCGGGCCGCACAACGCCGAGAACGTCATGGCCGCGCTTGCCATCGGACGCTTTCTGAAAATCCCCCTGGAGGAAATGCGGCGGACAATCCGCAACTTCTCGCCGGCGGCGCACCGTTTCGAAGCGATCGGGGAATGTGAGGGTGTGCGGTTCATCAATGATTCCAAGTCCACCAATCCCGATTCGTTGGAGAAGGCGCTTCAGGCGACCGGAAACGGCGGAGGCGAACCCAATGTCCTGCTGATTGCCGGCGGATCGGACAAGGGGCTGGAATACTACTCGCTGGGGCCGCTGCTTGCGCGGCGGGTGAAGCGGGCGTTCCTGATCGGGGAGGTCCGCGACCGACTTCGGGCCTCCTGGAGTCTGTTTGCGCCCTGCGAACTGGGAGATTCCCTGAACGACGCGTTTGACGCCGCCAGCGGTCTTGCCGAACCCGGTGACATCGTCCTGCTCTCGCCCGGATGCGCCAGTTTTGACCAATTTGAAAGCTACAGGCAGCGGGGCGAGCTTTTCCGTCAAAAGACCAGTGCGCTCCTGGCCGAACGGGAGCCCGTAGCGACCATCTGAAGACTCCGATTCCAGCCGAACACTCCACGAACCACAGAACAGCCCATGCAGAACCAGCGAACATCCACCATGAGTACGCCCAACCCCTTGATGCCACAAGGGGCGCTACAGGGTGCCTCCTCCACCGCCAAGCAGAAGACCGTGGCCATGATCTTCACGATCGTCGCCCTGCACGTCGCGGTGATCGTCGTCGTCCTGATGCAGGGATGCAAACGTGAGGACTCCGTCAACTATTCGCAGATGACGGACCCTGCCATGCAGCCCGAATACGATCCGGACGATGGATTCCACAGCGTCGATAATCCTCCCCCGGGAAGCGAGCCCGGCGCAGCGGGGGGCGGGGCTCCCGCCGCCGCCGCGACCGCGACGGCGGTGATCCCGCCTCGGGGCGCGTCCTCCGCCTCCGGGGGCAGATCCACGCCCGTCGTCGGGGCCGATACCAGCGCCCCGGCCCCGCCGGCGGAAACGCGGCCGGCCGAGATTCCCGCGACACCGGACGGTTCAGTGGTTCCGGCGCTGGTCACCACCCCCGCCGCGTCCACGGCGTCGACGTCCTCGCCGCCGCCCGCCGCCTCCGAAGGCGCGACCTACACGATCCGCTCCGGCGACAGTTTCTATCGGATCGCCAAGCGTTACGGCATCTCGTTCCGCGACATCGAGCGCGCCAATCCTTCGGTTGATCCGAATCGGCTGCGCATCGGTCAGGTGGTGAACATTCCGGGAGCGGTTCGCGCGGCGGCGGCTCCCGCCGCCACGGCGACGACGGCGACGACCGCGGCGTCGTCTGATGTTGCCTCGGTCTACACCGTCCAGCCGGGCGACAATCTGACGAAGATCGCGGATCGGCACCGTACGACCGTGGGTCGTATCAAGGCCGCTAACGGACTGCGGAGCGACCGGATCAAGATCGGTCAGAAACTCAACATCCCTGCGCCCTGAGCGATGCGGGCATCCTTCTACACCCTGGTCTTCTGCGTGGGCGCCCTGCTGGTGTTGGGCATGGTGATGCTCTACAGCGCCAGCATGGCTCAGGATGGCGCGGGGCTGCTGGTCTCCCAATTGAAGTGGGGCGCGCTGGGGATGATCGCGTGCCTGGGCTGCGCTTCGTTGGATTACCAGGCGCTCAAGCGTTTTCATATCCCGGTCATCCTTGCGGTCGTGGCGGTGCTGGCGCTGATCCTGGTGTTGACCCCCCAACTGGGAAAGACGATCAATGGATCGCAGCGTTGGTTCAAGTTCGGCGGACAGCCCTCGGAGTTCGCCAAGGTGGCGTTGATTGTGCTGCTGGCCTGGTATGGCGAGGTCAACATGCGCCGCATGGAGGACTTCTGGCGGGGGTTGGCCATTCCAGGGCTTGCCGTCGGGCTCTTCGTGGGGCTCGTTTTTCTTGAGCCGGACTGGGGCACCGCCATCCTGCTCGCGGCGTTGGGCGGCGCGATGCTGTTGCTGGCGGGCGTCCGGTGGCTGCACGTGTTGCCGCCGATCCTGGCCGGCGTCGCCGTGGTCAGCTTCATGCTCTGGGAGAACCCGGTGCGGCGCGAGCGTGTCATGGCGTTCCTTCACCCCGAGGAATACAAGGAAACCGTGGGTTTCCAGACCTATCAGGCCAAGCTGGCGCTCGGCTCCGGCGGCCTTACCGGCCGGGGCCTCGGCAACGGTCGGCAGAAACGCGGCTTCGTGCCGGAGCACCACACCGATTTCATCCTGTCCGTGATTGGCGAGGAGTTGGGACTGGCGGCGACGCTGGCTGTGGTGGCCGGGTTTGGCGCCATTGTGATCTGCGGCGCAAACATCGCCCGCGGCGCCCCCGACGATTTCGGGAGGCTCCTGGCCTCGGGCATCACACTCCTTTTCGGATTGCAGGCCTTCATCAACATCGGGGTGGTCACCGGCAGCCTCCCGAACAAGGGCATCTCCTTGCCGTTCATCAGTTACGGCGGTTCGAATCTGCTGGCCATGATGACCTGCGCGGGGCTGCTGTTCGCCGTGGCCAGGACGGCCGCTTCGTGCTCGCCCACCGAACGCAGGCTTACCGGAAACGAGAACATTTTTGCGACGGAAACCGCATGAGCGAACCGGGATCCCAGTCCAGACCGTTGGTCGCCATCGCCTGTGGCGGAACGGGCGGTCATCTGTTTCCCGGGGTCGCTGTGGGGGAGCAATTGCTGACCCGCGGCTGCGACGTGCTGTTGATTGTCTCCGAAAAGGCGATTGATCGCCGCGCGACTCAGGGGACCAAAGGCATGGAAGTGGTCAGTGTCCCGGCGGTGGGACTGGGCCGCAATCCCATGCGCTTCCTCATCGGGTTGTGGAGATCGAGGCGGGCTCTCCTGAAACGCTTTCGCGAACGGCCGCCGGCGGCCGTCCTGGGAATGGGCGGTTTCACCAGCGCGGCGCCGATTCTGGCCGGCCGGGCGGTCGGCGCGCGCGCCTTCCTGCATGAGTCCAACACGATACCCGGTCGCGCCAACCGCTGGCTGTTCCGGGTGGTCGATGAGGCGTTTGTATGGTTTCCGGAAACCAACGAACGCTGGAACGGAGCCGGCGGCGTCGTTGTCGGAACGCCCGTGCGCGCCCGGTTTCGGGCGGGCGACGCCGGAGATGCGCGGGAGGAATTGGGGCTCGATCGCGATCTCCCCACGCTCACGGTCACCGGAGGCAGTCAGGGTGCGCGGGCGCTCAATCGCGCCATCGTCGAAATCGCGCCGCGGTTGCGCGCCGCCGTAAAGGGGCTGCAGATCCTGCACCTCACGGGCGAACAGGATCTGTCCGAGGTTTCAGAGGCCTATGCAAGAAGCGCGATCCCGGCCCGCGTCCACGCCTTTCTCGACGACATGCCCTCCGCGTTGAATGCCGCGACGCTGGTCGTGGGGCGCGCAGGCGCTTCAAGCATGGCGGAAATTGCGGCCGTCGGCGCGCCCGCGATCCTGGTCCCTTACCCGCACGCCGCGGACAACCATCAGTTGCACAACGCCGGCTCCTTTGTGGCTTCGGATGCGGCCCGGATGGTCGAGCAGGACGAAAACCTGCCCGAGGCGCTCTGCCAACAGATTGTCGCCCTGTTCCAGGAGCCGGACAAGCTGGCTCGAATCTCCCGCAACGTCCATGGTCGCCATGAGCCCAACGCCGCGCGTCGCATCGCCGAGTGCATCATGGCCGCGACAACGCATCGCGAAACGGCGGCCCGGCGCCGCGAAGGCGGCGGGGGGGCGGACGGGGACAACATGACCGATGCCGCAACGACCTCCGTGATGACGCCTGCCGGAAAGGAGGCTTTGGCCCGATGATCCGACTGGACTCACGCCAGGCCGGCGATGCGCTTGCCGCGCTGTCGACCGCCGATTCCATCTGGCTGGTGGGGATCGGCGGTTGCGGGATGAGCGGGTTGGCCCATCTGCTTTTGGATCTTGGCTATCGCGTCTGTGGATCCGATTCCGCCGAATCGCCCTTTCTGGAACAATTGCGGGAGCGCGGCGTCGCGGTCTCGATAGGGCATTCGGCGAAAGCATTCCGGGAATCGAAGCCTTCGTTGGCGATCTATACGCCGGCGGTGGCGGCGGACAATCCCGAGCTGATGGCGGCGGAGCAACAGCGCATTCCGATTGCCCGTCGGTCGAGCGTGCTGGCGGCGTTGATGCGTCGCAAGGCTGGAATCTGCGTCACCGGCATGCATGGCAAGAGCACCACCTCCGCCTTGCTCGCTTTCGTTCTTGAGCGGCTGGGCGTGGAACCGGGCTTCGCGATCGGGGCCGGCGTTCCGCAGCTGGAACGCCACGCCCGCTTCCCCGCCCGGTCCGGCGATCGCGGGATTCTCGTCGCCGAAACCGATGAAAGCGACGGCTCGTTGCTCGAGTTCGAGCCGCGACACGCCATCGTGCTCAATGTCGATGAGGAGCACATGGAATACTTCGAGAATCTGGAGCGGGTGTGTGAGGAATTCCGGCGTTTCGGCTCGCGGGTGAGCGGCCGCCTCGTCTATTGCGCCGACGATCCGCGATTGTCGAAACTATTTGCGGGCAGCGCCCACGCAGTCTCGTATGGCTTCAACCTTTCGGCGACCTACCGGGTTGAGATGGATTCCGAACCGCAGCCCGCCGGGGAAGCGATTCCGCGCACGCGTTTCCGGTTGTTCCGCCGCTCCGAATGCCTGGGAACCTTCCAGACGCGTCTGCTGGGCGCGGCGAGCGCCGCCAATGCGGCCGCCGTGGCCACGCTGCTCCTGGAGGAGGGGTTCAATGCCGTGGATGTATCGACCGCGATTGCGGAGTTTGCCGGGGCGGGCCGGCGGCAGGAACAGATCTTCCACGGGCGAGGGGTCCGTGTGTTCGAAGACTACGGTCACCATCCCGAGGAAATTGAGGTGACCCTCGAAGCGCTGGCACGACTGCGGGGCAGGCGTCTTCTGGTCGCGTTCCAGCCCCACAAATACACCCGCACACGATTCCTGCTCTCGCGCTTCGCCGGGAGCTTTCATGCCGCGGACAAATTGTGGATCGCGGATGTCTACCCGGCGGGCGAAGCGGAAATTCCCGGCGTCAATGGCCGGACGTTGGCGGACGCCGTCCTCGACGCCGGACAAGCCGCCCGATTTGTTCCGGACCTCGACCGTCTGGCCGGCGAGGTCCGGGCGGAGATGCAGGAGGGCGATGTCGTTCTGTTTCTTGGCGCCGGCGACATCACCCGCGCGGCGCGGGAATTGGCGGACAAACTGGAGGGCGAACTGATGGCGAGGAAAGAAGAGATGCTGGCGGAATTGAAGGCCGAACTCACCGAGGCCTGCGTGGTCAGGATGGATGAACTGATGGCCAAGCGCACCACCCTTCGCGTGGGCGGCCCCGCGGATCTCTATGTGGAGCCCGATTCGGAAGAATCGCTCTCCAGGACTCTCAGGTTTTGCGCGCGTCATCAGATGCCGTTCCGGATCATCGGCCGGGGCTCGAACCTCCTGGTGCGCGACGGCGGCTTCCGCGGCGCGGCGATCTGCCTGAAACAGTCCGCCTTCAGCGAGATTGTCGTCAAGGGGCGGGAGATCTCCTGCGGCGCCGGCGCGCGATTGAAGCAGGTCGCCCAGGCGGCAAAGGAACACGAGCTCGGCGGCCTGGAATTCCTTGAAGGAATACCCGGCAGCGTGGGAGGCGCCTTGCGCATGAACGCCGGCGCCATGGGCGGCGCCACCTTCGATTCATTGGTTTCCGTGCGTTACATGAGCCACGACGGCGGAGTTCATCATCGGGCTGCGTCCGGCATCGAATCCGGTTACCGCTCCTGTCCGCTCTTTCGCGAGAACATCGCCCTGGGAGCCGTGTTCCGGTGTGAGCCCGCGGATCGGGAGTCGATCCAGCAGAAGATGGACGCCTGCAGTCAGAAGCGTTGGAGTTCGCAACCGGCCGCTCCGAGCGCGGGCTGCATGTTCAAGAACCCGGAGGAGATTCCCGCCGGCAGGTTGGTGGATGAACTGGGGCTGAAAGGGTTTCGGGTCGGCGGAGCCATGGTCTCCGATGTGCATGGGAACTTCGTGGTGAACGCCGGCGGCGCCAGGGCTGGCGACGTCCTTGATCTCATTGAGCAGGTCAAGAAGAAGGCCCTTGCTGAACGGGGCATCGAGCTCCGCACGGAGGTCGAGATCATCGGCGAGGACGACGCCTGAACCGGGACCATGAATCTCATGATCAACGACTCCCGAACCATACAGCCCACAAGTGTGGGACAGCAGAAGATCGATCCGTTGAATCTCGTCGTGATGCTCGGCGGCCCTTCCGCGGAGCGGGAGATCTCGTTGACATCGGGCGCCGCCGTGGCGGCGGCGCTGGAATCGCTGGGCCACTCGGTCGAGCGTGTTGATCCCCAAGGCGGGGACTGGGCATTGGCTGAGAATGTGGACGCCGTGTTTCTCGCCCTGCACGGGCGTTATGGCGAGGACGGCACGATCCAGCGACGACTGGACGAGCTGGGCGTTCCCTATACCGGTTGCGGCGCGGAGGCCAGCCGCCTCTCGTTCGACAAGGTCAGGACCAAGGAAGTGTGGGCCGCGAATGGCGTCCCGACGCCGCGAGGCGTCGAACTGACAGGGGGGGCGGCCGGCTTGCCCGAGGGCTGGGAGCTTCCCGTGATTCTCAAGCCCGCCTGCCAGGGGTCCAGCGTCGGACTCCAGATCGTCGAATCGGAGAACGTCTTCGAGTCGGCCCTGGAGCATGCCCTGGAATTCGATGACGCCGTTCTGATGGAGGAGTTGATCCGTGGACGGGAATTTACAGTCGGGATTCTCGACGGCGAGCCGCTCCCCCTGGTCGAGATTCGTCCCCGTTGCGGCGCCTTCGACTATCGAAACAAATACACGGAGGGCGCCACCGAGTACTTCTGTCCGGCGGATCTTGACGAGGCTGTCTCCCGGCGTGTGCAGGACCTCGCTCTGCGCGCGTTCGCGTCGGTCGGCGGCCGTGACTACGGCCGGCTTGACGTGATGTTGGACGAGAAGGGCGAACCCTGGTTCCTGGAATTGAACACCCTGCCCGGAATGACCGAAACCAGTCTGTTGCCCAAGGCCGCGAAGGTGGCGGGACTCGACTATCCGGAGCTTTGTCAACGAATGATCGAACTGGCGTTGCGACGCGCCCTGTAGGAACGGAGAAGGAGCCATGCTGTCACGGAAGAAGGAAAACCGAAAGCGCGCGCGCAGGGAGAACGTGCTTGATGTCAAGGCGCGGTCCGATTCGGCCGGGCGGCGACGGCTGCAGGTCGCGTTCATGGCGATCGTCTTTTGCGTCGGCATCATCGGCGGCGTGTGGGGCGCCTGGAAGGGCGGCGAGTATCTGCTGGACCGGTTTGTCTACGAGAACAAATCCTTCTCAATCGCGCGGATCGACATTCGTTCCAATGGCGTCATCACGCGGGAGCGGTTGCTGCACTGGGCCGGCATCGCCGAGGGGGACAACCTGATCGACCTCGACCTTCCGGCCATCAAGCGCAACCTGGAGCTGGCGCCGAACATCCGGTCCGTCTCGCTCGAACGTCAACTGCCCAACACGTTGAAGATCCGTGTCTGGGAGCGGCAGCCGATCGCCCGGGTGATCGTCGTGGTCCCCAAGACCAGGAACGGCCGCTTCACCCGGATGGAATACCTGCTCGATGCCGAAGGATTTGTGATGTTGCCGGTCGATCCCCAGTGGCGGGTCGCCCGGGCGCGCCAACGCGAGAAGGCCCTGCCGATGCTGGTGAACGTGGATCCCTCGGAGTTGCGTGTCGGGCGACAGGTCGGGGCGCTCAGCGTTCGCGGCGCGCTGGATCTCGTCCTTGCTTTTCCCAAGTCGCCCATGTTTGGCGAGGCCATGTTGGCGACGATTGATGTCTCCGCGCCGACCACCCTGCTGGTGAGCGATGAGAACGGCGCCCGGATCACCTTCGGTCTGGAGAATCATGCGCTCCAGCTCGCGCGGTGGCGGCTGATCCGCGATCGCGGGACGGCGCAGGGGCTTCGCATCGACAGCCTGGATGTGTCCATCAGCAACAATGTTCCGGCCGTCTGGCGAACGGCTGAAGAGAGTTCCACGCCGGAGAACGCCGCCGCGAACGAATCCACCATTCCCCTCAGGAGAACCAATGTTTGAAACCGTCTCAGTCATCGTCGGCCTGGAAATAGGCACCTCAAAAGTCTGCTGTGTCGTCAGCGAGATCCTCCCCGACGGCTCGCTCAACGTCATCGGCGTGGGTCAGTCGAAATCGAGCGGCGTGCGCAAGGGCGAGATCGTGGATCCCGGCCCCACGGAACGCGACCTGCGCCACGCGATCGCCGAAGCCGAGCACATGGCGGACGTCGAGATCCGCAGCGTCTACCTCGGCGTCACCGGCGGGCACATCCGCGGATTCAACAATCGCGGCGTGCATCCCATTCTCTCGGACGACAGGGAGATCGCCGCGGAGGACGTGCAGGATGTCATCAAGAACGCCAAGGCGATCAATCTCCCCATGGAGAACACGATCGTGCACACCATCCGGCAGCATTTTCTCGTGGACGGGCAGGGCGGCATCCAGAATCCGATCGGCATGCTCGGAGCCAAGGTGGAGGTGGACGTGCATGTGATTCATGGTCAGCACAACCGCCTGCAGAACCCCATCCGCACGTTCAAGGGGCTGCAGCTGGACGTCGAGGCGATCGCCTTCAACGGGCTCGCCTCCGCGATGGCCGTCCTGGGCAATGAACACAAGGAGCTCGGCGCGCTGGTGATCGACATCGGCGCGGGCACGACCGACTACGTCGTCTATTCCAACGGCATTGTGAAGCACAGCGGCGTCATCGGGGTCGGCGGGGATCATGTGTCGAATGATCTGGCGGTCGGGCTCAAGGTCTCGATGGCCAGGGCGGAGAAACTGAAGCTGGAGCATGGCGGCGCCCTGGTGCAACCGGAGGACCGGGGGCGCGCCATCGCCCTGAAGAATGAACTTGGGCTCCCGGACAAGAACATCAACATCGAACACCTGCGACGTATCATGTCGTTGCGCTACCAGGAGATCTTCGAGCTGATCGAGCAGGACCTGGATGACGCGGGGTTGATGGACTATCTGCGCGCAGGCGTGTTCATTTGCGGCGGTTGCGCCCGGACCCCCGAGATCGCGGAGCTGGCCGAGAATGTTTTCCGCCTGCCGATCCACATCGGCAGGACCAACGCGATCAGCGGGTTGAAGAACGCCTTGGAACAGCCCGAATTCTCCACCGCCATCGGGCTCGTCAAGTTCGGCTCCCTCCAACAGAAACAACGAACGACCCGCAGCTCGCTCTCGGGCGGCATCCTCCAGGCCGTCGGCTCCCTATTTCGTCGCGGTTGAGACCTCAGCAGGAAAGACAGCATCATGGACATTTCAAATCCGAACAACGAAACGACCGCGAGCGACAGACCGGAGCTCAGGATCCGGGTCATAGGCGTCGGCGGGGCCGGCTGTTCCATCATCGACCGGATGATGCAGGACGACGATTTCCGGGACGCCGCATTCGCCGCGATCAACACCGAGAAGGTGGACCTCGCCAAGTCCTTCGCCCCGGACAAGCTGCATCTGGAGTGCAAGATGCTCCGGGGATTGGGCACGGGCGGCGATCCTGAACTGGGGCGTGTGGCGGCCCAGGAGAAGATCGAGGATGTGCAACGCCTGAGCGAGGGACAGGACGTGGTGTTCCTGGTCGCCGGCCTCGGCGGCGGCGCCGCGACCGGCGCCATGCCGGTGATTGCCAAGACAGCCAAGGAAGCCGGCGCGCTCGTGGTCGCATTCGTCATGCTCCCGTTCGAACTCGAGGGCGGGCGCCGCGTCAAACAGGCGCGTTACGGACTGGAGATGCTCAAGTCCGCGGCGGACGGCGTCATCTGTCTGCCCAACCAGAAGATCTTCAAGTTGATCGACGAGAACACGAGCGTGATGGACACCTTCAAGCTGTCCAACGGCCTGTTGATCGACGGCATCCGGAGCCTCTGGCGGCTGATGACCCGGACCGGGCTGATCGATATCCATTTCTCCGATCTGTGCGCCGTGGTGCGCGGACGTCGTGCGGAAAGCCTGTTTGCCTCGGCCGAGGCGGACGGCGCCAACCGGGCGCGAAAGACCATCGACAAGCTCATTTCCCATCCGTTGCTTGACGGCGGCAGGTGCCTCGATGAGGCGGGCGCGGTGCTGGTCAGTCTCGAAGGCGGCTCCGACATGACCATGGCGGACGTCAATGAGGTGATGAAGGAAATCAATCGTCGTTGCGAGAATGCCAATGTGGTGTTTGGCGCGGCGGTGGACGACCGCTACACGGAGAAGCTCAATCTCACCCTGGTTGTCACGCGGCGCGATCCGCGTGAAGAGGATGAGGAACCGGACCCGGGCGGCACGCCTGCGGTGGACGCCAGCGTTCAGTCGGAGATGCTGGACACGCAGTTCCTGAACAACAAGACCAGCAGCCGGCCAAAATCGAGGCTGGTGCCGCCGCCGCCGGAGATGAGCGAGGAGAAGAAGCAGGAGTTGCTCAAGAAGTCGAAAGGAATCGCCGGCAAGAAGCTCGGCAAGGTGCGGCAGGCGACGCTGCCCCTGGAGATCGTGTCGAAAGGACGGTTCGACAAAACCGAGCCGACCATCCACAACGGCGAGGATCTCGATGTGCCGACCTACATCCGGCGGGGCGTCGGGCTGAATTGAGCGGACCCATGGATTTGGGGTTGTTCCGAAGGGGTTCGGAACGGGGCGTCGTTTCGGCGGCGCCCCCCATTTTTTAGGGGGGGGCCCGGCCGGGCCGCGGGGGGCGGGGGGCTTTTGGGGGGGCCCGGCCCCGGGCGGGCCAGGGCGCGGCCCCCCTAGCGGCCCCGCCGCCGGTTCTGCCGGCGTCGCGGCCGTGGCCGGAGCCTGCAGGGC
>JAYPEY010000016.1:39470-77398 GCA_038126035.1 Verrucomicrobiales bacterium
CCCCCATTTTTTTCGGGGGAGGCACGGCAGGTCCGGGATGGGAATGTGGGGCCGCCGCCGATTCTTCCCGTTCCAAACAACCCGTTTCTTCTTCCGCGTTGTGAGTCTTCCGGTGATGAACGTCACCGAAACATCCGAAACCGCCGGTCGAGCGCGCGTTTTCCCTCGGGTTCGAGGTCACCCTGCTGATCTTGGAGGTCCGCTCCGACGGACCAGATGACATATCCGGTATCGAGGCGGCGGTAGCGGAGGGCATGGCCGTCGAATGGATCGTCCAACGTCGAAGGCAGGAACTCCGGAACGAGGTCGGAAAGTGAATCCGGCGGTCGGCCGTCGTTGGCCAGGCGATATCGTTCCACGGCGACCCCGGCGAGGGTCACCCGCAGCGTCGCCACGCGCATGGCCTCGCGTTCGATGACCTTGGTGAGGGCCGGCGCGATGGCGCGGGTGACGACATTCCGGATGCCCTTGCTCGCTCCTTCGAGTCGCGCGTTCACCTCGGCAGCGGCGCTCAGGGCCTCGGGAAAGGGATTGTCCAGGGTCTCCATGCAACCTTGGTGGAATCCGATGTAGAAGGCGCGGTCCCGCTCCCAGAGGCCGGTGGCCTTCAATCCGGAAATGGCGGCAAGGCTCTTGAAGTTGTCCCCGGCGTTGGTGACGCCATTGAAGTTCAGGCCGCCAAAGGCATCAGGGTTCTCAAAGAAATACAGCCCCATGCACATTTCTCCCGCGAAGGCGGCCTGCAGGGACTTCGTGGACTCGCGGCCTTCAAGCAGGCGAAACAACCGCTTCAAGTCCGCGTCGGAAAGCCGCCGCCGATTCAGGATCTCCTCAAGCCGGTTGCATACAATCGCATAGCCTGCAATGCGGACGAGTTGCCCGATGATGTCGGGCTCGCCGTCGAGGGAATCGCTGATTGAAATGGCGGCCTGGATTGAGTCGAGCGCCGGATCGATCTTGCCTGATTCCGCGAGCAGGCAGGCATTCCACCCCAGGATTCGTATGGCGTTCTTGGCCTGGGAAAGATGCGGCAGCAGCGTGTTGTAGCCCAGGGTGTAATCCTGGGGATACCGGCAATGAGGATGGCCCGCGGCCTCGTGAAGTCTTGGAATCACCGTCGCATTCGTTTCCATCCAGTTCCGGACATAGCGCAGGATGTTGTCCGGGTAGGCGTCGATCGGCGATTCGAGACTGAAATGGACCGGGGCGTTGGTGTTGGAGCCATCCTCGGGAATCAGCGCGGTGAATGCGGGCATATAGATGTCCGCCGCGTTGGTCACGCCCGGCGGGATCGCGTAGGACTCATTGACCTGGTCCAGATCGGTGGGATGTCCCTGCGCCCGAAGTTCCACCAACAGACGATCGGCCCGGTTCTTGAGCAGAAAGTGTTGAATGGTCAACACGGCGACAATGGCGAACGCTGCGCCCAGGGTGAGCAGCATCCTGCGGTGGGTCGTCGCTCCCGCGTGATGGGAGGCGTTCGGTTCCGATTCGGTCATGGAATCTGCTTGGACAGGTCTGGCTTCGGTTCGTTCTGTGTAAAGCTTCCTTGGGACTGAGATGCGTGGGAAAGCAACGTCCGGTTCCGCTTCCGACGGGTTGCGCGCCAGACGGCGGGTTTTGGCGCGCGTCCTTTGGCAGACTACGGAATCTTCCGTTCCATGTCGCGGCCGATGACGTCCATCCGATGTTTGTAGATCTGGTTTTTCGACCAGCGTTCGCCTTCGCGCCACTTGGGCGGGGCCAGCTCCCGCTCCCATTGGGTGAGTTTCGTTGCCAGGCGCGCCACGATGTCGGGTTTCTCGCTGGCGAGGTTTCTCGTTTCGCCGAGGTCGTCCGCGAGATTGACGAGAACGGGCGGGTTCGTCTTCGAGCGAATCAGTTTCCACGGTCCCTGGCGGACGGCTGCCGCGACGCCGCGACGCCAGAACAGGGTGTCGTGCGGCGGTTTCCTGTTCGCCCCGGTCAGGAAGGGGAGGAGGTCCACCCCATCCAGGGCCTTGGGTCGTTTCCCCGGGCTGCCGCCGGCTGCGGCGATGGCTGTAGCTGCGATGTCCAGGGAGATGACCGGATGGTTGTAGACCGTTCCCGCCCCGAGCCGCTCCGGCCATTTGACCATGTAGGGCACCCGGATGCCCCCCTCCCACTTTGATCCCTTCATCCCGCGCAACGGGCCGTTGTCCGAGGCGTTGCTGGTCGCTCCACCGTTGTCATTGATGAAGAACAGGAGCGTGTCTTCTTCCAGGCCGTTCTCCTTCAGCGTTCTCAGCAATCGCCCAACCCCGTCGTCCAGGGCCTTGTCCATCGCAGCGAAGGTGCGCCGCTTCTTGTCCCCAATCCCCTCAAAATGCCCAATATCCTCGGGCTTTCCATGCATGGGACCATGCACCGCGGTGTAGGAAAGATAGAGGAAAAAGGGCCGCTGCTTGTTGCGCTCAACGTAGGCGATCGCTTCGTCTGTTAACATATCTGTTAAATATCCTATTTCCGATTCGGGGATGATCTCGTCGTTTCGGTAGAGTTTCCAGCCTTCGGAAATGCCTTTTTTCTCGACGCCGAAGTAACTTCGGCTGCCGCCCTTGATGCCGAAAAACTCGTCAAAACCGTGATGTTTGGGATGAAAACGATCGAGGACGCCCATATGCCACTTGCCGACGATCATGGTTCGGTAACCGAGAGGTTTGAGGGCCTCGGCGATGGTGGTTTCATCGGGGTCGAGTCCCATGTCCTCCGGACCGAAGCCTGGTTGAGGGATTGCGAAGCCGTTGAACTCGTGTCCGAAGCGTTGCTGGTAGCGGCCGGTCAGCAGACCGGCGCGTGACGGGCAGCAGACTGAGGCCGACACGTAACCCTGCGTGAAGCGGATGCCGTCGCGGGCGATGGAATCGATATGCGGCGTGGGAATCTGCGTCCCTCCGTAGCAGCCGAAATCCGCATAGCCGGCGTCGTCGGTGATGAGGACAATGATATTGGGTTTGGAGGCCGCGGAAAGCGAGACGGCCGCGACGAGCAGGGCTGTCGCCGCGGGAATCAGGAAGCGTTTCATGAGCGGAGTGTATGGCAGGGCCTGATCTTCCCGCAATGGTTTGGCGCTCCAGCCCGGACGCCATGGGGCTTGAATCGCCTCCCGGAGCCGTGATAATCCCGCGATCGGGACCATGCCTGCAACATTGCCGCCAGTCTTCAGTTCCAAGGAATCCTGGATCAGGCGGTCCATGCCTGTTCTCATTGCCTTGTGCGGCGGCGCGATGTCGATTCAGGCCGCCGCGGTCGATCATTGGGCGTTCCAGCCGGTGGGAAGCCCGGTCGCGCCGACGACGGATCGACCGGGGTGGAACCGCAATCCGATTGATGGCTTCATTGTCGCCGGACTGGATGCCAAGGGGATCGAGCCCTCGCCTGAGGCGGATCGCGCGACCTTGTTGAGGCGGCTGTTCCTGGACCTGACCGGTCTGCCTCCGGCGATCGAAGACACGGTTGCGTTTGAGAATGATCCGCGTCCCGGCGCCTACGAAGCCATGGTGGATCGGTTGTTGGCGTCCCCGCATTTCGGGGAGCGGTTCGGGAAGCGTTGGTTGGATCTGGCGCGCTATTCCGACACCGATGGTTACTCCGGCGAGCAGTATCGCGATCACGCCTGGCGGTTCCGCGACTGGACGATCGACGCCATCAACGCGGACATGCCGTTCGACCGGTTTACGATCGCGCAGTTGGCGGGCGATCTGACGCCGCGGGCGAACGCTGCGGATCGCATCGCGGCTGGTTTTCACCGGCACACATTGACCAACCGGGAGACCGGCACGGATCAGGAGGAGTTTCGGGTTCGGCAGGCTGTGGATCGTGTGAACACCACCGGCGCGGTGTGGATGGGATTGACCTTTGCCTGCGCGCACTGCCACACGCACAAGTATGATCCCATCTCGCAGGAGGAGTACTTTGGCGTTTACGCCTTCTTCAACAACCTGAAGGAGGCGGACATCGATCTGGCGCCGGAGGGGAGGGCGAAGGCGCAGACCGTTTTGGAATTGAAGCCGGGGGAAAGGCGTGAAACGCGGGTGCACATCCGTGGCGATTTTCTGAACCAGGGCGCCCCGGTGAAGCCCGGCACGCCGCGCGCGCTGCCGGCGTTGAAGTCCTTGGATCCCGAGCCCACGCGGATGGACCTGGCGCGCTGGTTGACCCGGAGCGATCATCCATTGACGGCGCGGGTTGCGGTGAATCGTTTCTGGCAGGCGTTGTTTGGCCGGGGACTGGTCCGAACCCCGGAGGACTTCGGAACGCAGGGGGAGCCGCCGACGCATCCGGAACTGCTGGATTGGCTGGCCGTGGAGTTCATGGCATCGGGCTGGAGTCGCAAGCGCGTGGTCAGGCAGATCGTCATGTCGGCGACCTATCGGCAGTCGTCGAGGCCGCGGGAGGAACTGGCGGCCAGGGATCCGGGAAACCGCTGGTTGGCGCGGCAGAACCGGTTTCGCGTCGAGGCGGAGCTCGTCCGGGATCTGGCGCTCTCCGCGGGTGGCGCGTTGGATTGTCGGATCGGCGGGCCCAGTTTCCGGCCGGCGACTCCGAAAGGCGCCGGCGAAGTCGTGGAGTTCTATTGGAAAGACGCGCGCACGCCGGACGAGCATCGGCGCGGGCTCTACATTGCGATTCAGCGCACCGTCCAGTTTCCCATGTTGGCGACGTTCGACGCGCCCGATGGCGTCGTCAGCTGCGCCCGGCGGCAACGCTCCAACACGCCGCTTCAGGCCCTGACCCTGCTCAACGCGCCCGCTTATGTCGATTGCGCCAGACGGTTGGGCGCGCGGCTCGACGCCCACCAGCGCGCGGCGGGATCTGTCGGCGCGGCTGTGCGGCGCGCCTGGCGGATCTGCTTCGGACGGGAGGCGGATGCCGGGGAAATCCGGAGGGTGGCGTCGCTTTGGGAGGATCAGGCGAGGCATTTTGCCAAGGCTCCGGACCGGGCGGCGGCGTTTGTCGGCCTGAAGGAAGTCAAAGGCGTCGTCGGACTGGCGGCGTGGACCGCCGTTGCCCGCGCGCTCATGAACACCGATGAATTCATCACCCGTGAGTAGAACGAACTTCATGGGCATGTCCCAAGATCGCGATGGACCTGGCGCCCGCCCACAAGCGTGTGGTCGGAGTGCCGGGCATTGCTCGGCATTGGCCGCCGATCCGCGCACTGGCCCGGCTATGCTCGGCGCTCCGATCGGGAGGCGGTCGTTCCTGTCCCACGTGTCCGGCGGAGCGGGGGCTGCTGCATTGGCCTCCTTGCTGCAGGGCGACGGCCTGTTGGCGGCTGAGAGCCCGTCCGTCGATCCCATGGCGCCGAAACCGCCGCACTTCGCGCCCAAGGCGAAGAACTGCATTTTCATCTTTCTCTTCGGCGGTCCCAGCCAGATGGATCTGTTCGACCCGAAGCCGCTGTTGAACGAGATGGACGGCCGCCCGTTGCCGGAGTCGATGACGAAGAACGTGCGCTTCGCCTTCCTTCAGAAGGACTCGGCAACGATCGTCGGCAGTCCGCGAAGTTTCCGCAAACACGGGCGGTGCGGACACGACTTTTCCAGTCTCGTTCCGCATCTGGCGACCTGCGCGGATGACATCGCGATGATCAGGACGCTGCATACGGACGCATTCAACCATGGCCCCGGCATGTTGCAGATGAACTCCGGGTTTTCACTGCAGGGCTATCCTTGCGTCGGGTCGTGGATGACCTATGGACTGGGGAGTCCGTCGCGAAACCTGCCGGGCTTCGTGGTCCTGACCGCGGGCGGGCGACCTCCCCAGAACAAGGCGCAGAACTGGGGCAGCGGATTCCTTCCGCCGTCCTGTCAGGGCGTCCACTTTCGCAACCAGGGCGAGCCCATCCTGAATCTCGGCAACCCGGCCGGGATTGACGTTGCGGCTCAACGCGGCCAGATCGACGCGATCATTGATCTGAATCGTCGACGCTTTGGCCGGGTTCCGGATCAGGAGATACAGGCGCGCATCGCCAGTTATGAACTCGCATTTCGCATGCAGGCTGCCGCGCCGGAGTTGGTGGATCTTACCGGCGAATCGAAGGCCACCCGCGAGGCCTATGGGATGAACCGGACGGAGACAAGGGAGCAGCTGGTCCACAAGCGGCGTTGCGGCGGCGTCGGGGTGAAGCGCGCCTTCTCAACGAACTGTCTCCTCGCGCGACGGATGGTCGAACGCGGGGTGCGATTTGTGAATCTGTACCACGGGAGTTGGGACCAGCACGACAAGCTTGACCCCGAACTGGCCTACAACTGCGACATCGTGGACCAGCCCATCGCTGCGTTGTTGAAGGATCTCAAGGAGCGGGGCCTGCTGGATGAAACCCTGGTGGTCTGGGCGTCCGAGTTTGGGCGCACGCCGCTGGGGGAGAATCGCAAGGGCTGGGACAAGGTGACCGGCCGCGATCATCATCCCTTCGCCTTCACCATCTGGATGGCCGGCGGCGGCGTGAAACCCGGAGCCCGGATCGGCCGCACCGATGACTTCGGCTGGGGCATCGATGAGACGCCCGTCCATGTGAACGATTTTCATGCGACCCTCCTGCACCTGTTCGGCATGGACCATGAACGCCTGACGTACCGGTTTCAGGGGCGGGATTTCCGGCTGACTGATGTCGGGGGAAATGTGGTGCGCGCGGCGTTGGGGTAGGGGGGCGCCTTCCATCGTCCTTTCAGGACTTTGATCTGGGCTGCGCCGCAACGCAGTCCTAGCGGAAGCGGTCACACCGCCGCCTGGGCCCGCAACCTCTGCCGCAATCTCTCCGAAGCCTTGCCGGCCTCCCGCCGAACTTCGGGCGACGGATCGCCCGCCGTCGCCGTGCGCAGCGGATCGATGGCCTCTTCGCCGGCGACTTCGCCCAGGGCGCGGGCGGCCGCGGCGCGGGTTTCGTGCGATTCGGATTCGCGTAGTTCGTTCAGGAAGGTCGGTTTCAGTTCTCGGACGGGTTCGGAGTTGGTCCAATCGGGATCAATGGATTCGAGCGCGGCGACGGCATGCCGGTGAAGAAAGGGGCTGCCGTGGAGCAGGGAGGAAACCAGCGGTTCGAACGCCCGGGAATCGCCGATGGCGCCCAGAGCCTTCATCAACCCCGCTTCCGGCGTTTGGGCGAGTCTGTCGATCAGGGCCTTGACCGCGGGGCGTCCGCCGATCTCGCCGAGCAGGCCCTGGGCGTCGCGGCGGATGTCGTCACTGTCGTGGCCGAGCGCGCTGATCGCGATCGGAACAGCGAGGCGCGCGAGCTTGTTGTGCTTCCAATCCGGGGCAAGCCTCTCAAGGCACGCCGAGGCTTCGCGGCGGACGCGCGGGTTCTCATCGATCAGGGCCCGGGCAAAGTGCGGCGCTGTCTCCTCGCTGCCGATCCGGCGGAGCGTGAGCAGGGCGGAGAAGCGTGAGGCGGGATTGTCAGCCTTGAGCCGTTCGATGCAGACGTCGGCGATTCGAGCGGCTTCCGGGCGTTGCGTCCAATCGGGATCGATGACGTCCAGGGCGGCTTCGGCGGTGTTGCGGACGAAGTCGTCCATGGCCAGGGCGTCGATCAGCGCGGGGACGGTTTCCTTTGAGGCGAGCGTCGCGAGGATCTCCGCGCAACATTCGCGCATGCCAGGTTCGGAGCTGTTCAGGCCTTGGGCGATCTCCGACGTGTTGGCCCGGGCCGCATCGTCCTCCCGCCAGTAGGGATTGACCAGGTTGAGCGTCTCCAGCGCGAGCTTGCGTCGGACCGGGTCGGGGCCGACGAGCAAATCAATCAGTGGCGGCGGCGCGTTGAGTTCGACGCGCCGCTCGAGGGTGAGCGCCACGCCTTCGGCTCCGCGGCGGATGATGGCGTCCCGCAACTCCCGCGCCGCCCGGGGATCGCCCGGCCGTTGCAGGGCGCCCGCCGCGGCGGCGCGCAGGGGGGAATCATCCGCGGCGAGTTCCGTGAAAAACTCAGCGGTGACAACCTGGGCGATCTCGGTCTTCGACCACTCGGGATTGATGCGCTCCAGGGCCTTGTCAATGGCGTCGCGCAGCCAGTCGCGCTCGTCCCCAAGCGCGAGGATGAGGCCCTCGACGGCGTCGTCGCCGCCCAGGGTTTCAAGGGCGTCCAAGGCGGCGTCGCAGACCCGCCGGTCCTTGTCGACGAGCGCCTGGGACAGAAGTTCTGCGGCGTTGTTGGCCCGATCGGCGGCAATGGAGCGGACGGCTTCCAGTCTCACCTTTGGGCTTTCGGATCGGAGTTGTTCGACGGGATTCATCAGCGCGCTACTTGCCGAGGTAGGTGAGTCCCCGGGTGACGGGGTGGGTGTGAAAGCAGATTTCGTCGATCTGGTTGTCGCCGGCCGCGCGCTGCATGGCTTCCATGATGGCGGGGATCTTGCGGGGCGGGAGGACGGTCTTGATGACGGCGCATTCGCGGTTGAGCCGGACGCCGGTCCGGGTGCGTTCGGCGTTGGAGGCGATGAAGCGTCCTTGGCTG
The DNA here is from genome assembly GCA_038126035.1 of Verrucomicrobiales bacterium. GTDB lineage: Bacteria > Verrucomicrobiota > Verrucomicrobiia > Limisphaerales > JAYPEY01 > JAYPEY01. The sequence continues at coordinate 47,950 of JAYPEY010000016.1, forward strand.
ACGCTGATGCCGGGCGCGCCGGCGGACAGGGCCGCCTCGGTGAGCGGTTCGGCGGCGGTGCGCTTGGCGATGCAGGTGAGCATGGTGAAGTTGTCCAGATACTCGCGCGGTTTGGCGCGGTTGGAGCCGAAGGCGCGTCCGAATCCGCCGCTGGCGCCCGCGAGGTCGATCACGCTCTGATCGCGCCATTCGCGGTTGCCCTTGAGTTCATCGATGGCAGCGACGATCTGCTGGAAGCTGGCGGAGTGGCGGGTGACGCCGAAGACGCTGGCAATGTTGTTCACGCCCTTCTCGATGGGGACGCGGTAGATGAAGCCGCGGCCGGGTTCGTCGATCCGGCCGGCGTTGGCCATGGCGTTGAAAACAGGTTCGGCGTCGCAATTCTCGACGACGGTCTGGAGGAATTCCTTGTCGGCGGACTTGGCGATCCGAAGGAGGAGGAGTCTGTCGCGCAGCCCGCGTCCGGTGCAGTAGCTGATGGTCGGGCCGGGGGCTCCGGCCTGGACTGCGGCCCGGGCGATTGTCTCCGTCATGGCGCCCTCGGATATGCAGAAGATGGCGGTGAGGTCGCGTTTGAAACTGACCAGGGTTTCCTCAAGTATCCGGGTCTCGTGATCGCGGGAAGTCCAGAGCGGGTAGCGTGAACTGGCGAAGACCTTCTCGCACTTGATGCTGTAGATGGCGCCCGCTCCCGCAAGGCGCAGGCGGCCGGCGGAGATGACGTCCTGCATCACGTGATCGACCTCCGGGTCGGGAGCCAGGATCTGAACCACCTCCTGCTCCGGATTCATCACCGGGACGAAGGATTGATACCAGCGTTCCTTGATCAGGGTGCCGCGGGCGTTGAGGGCGATGAGGCTGCGGTCGCCCTTGTCGAGCGCGGCGTCGATCACGCGGGCGCTGTTGTGCCGCGGAAGGATCGCGGTCACCATCGAGTAGCCGTCGGACTCGATGTATTCACTCATCGGCGGCCTCCATGGGTTCGACGGCATCCTTGGATTCGCCGCTGGTGTGGCGGACGATGAGGCCGACGGAGAGCACGGTGATGATGGGGCCGACCGAGGCGAGGGCGAGAATGCCGAAGCCGTCGATCACGCCGGGCACGCTGCCGCCGATGCCCAGTCCCATGGCCAGAACGAGGGGGACGGTGATGGGGCCCGTGGTCACGCCGGCGCTGTCCCAGCCGAAATTCACGAACTCCTCGGTTGAAACGACCGTCAGGGCGATCAGGGCGAGGTAGGGCGGCAGGAGGATGTAGGTGAGCGGAATGTTGTAGGCGATCTTGAAGACGCCGGCCGCGATCCCCATGGCCACGCCGAGGGCCACCGACTGCATGAGCAACGACTTCTTGAAGGCTCCGACCGTGATCTTCTCAACGGTTCCTCCGAGCGCATTGAGGGCGGGTTCGGCCAGGGTGGCGCCGTAGCCGAGGAAGAAGCCGAAGGCGATGGCGACAAGCTTGCCGCCGAAGCCTTCGCTGAACAAGGGGCCGATGGCGCCGGCTTCCATGCGCCAGGGGGTGATCTCGGCAAAGGAGGCGGGGATGTTGAAACCGAGCTGTCCGCCCAACGGGGTCAGACCGAGCGTGATGCCCAGACCGAACAAGGTCATGCCAACCACGGCAAACACGATGCCGACGGAAATCTCATCCGCCTGCCGCACGCGTTCCTTCAGGATCACGCGCAATGTCACGAACAGGAACAGGCAGAGAGGCACGATCGCGCGCAGGGCGCCGATGAAACCCTCGACCAGACCGGCGACAAAGCTCGTGTCCGGATCCCATCGGTCCTCATTGGGAACGAGGTTGGATGCGGACCGGGCCCGCTGCAGAACGATGACGGCGTTGGTGTGCACGATGCGTCCCTGATCGTCCAGGGCCGGCGCGCCGCCCTGGAAGGACAGTTCGTAGTCGGGCGGGAGTTTGCCGTCGAACTTGTAACGGACGAAGTCGGCCTTGGTGTAGCCGCGGTTGGCGAGCATCCCGGATCCGTCGTCCTGCGGCGCGTTCGCGAGCGTCTCCCGCGCCTGGGCCCGGAATTCTTCAGGATGATTTGGCCGGCCGTAGTAGTCGTCGGAAAAATGGTGGTAGAACCCCAGCAACAGCACGGCGAGGATGGGGAAAAGCGAGGCGAGGGTGACGATGCCGAAGCCGGCGTTGCGGGTGTCCTCGCCGCCGACGATGCGACAGACGCCGATGCCGAGCGCCAGGACCAGGGGGACGGTGACCGGTCCGGTGGTGACCGCGCCGCAATCCCAGGCCAGGCCCACGATGGCGCTCATCGGCGCGATCATCTGCGCCCAGAGGGTCAACAAGGACAGGACGACGACGCTGGGAATGATCAGGGCCTTCAGCGACCAGTCGTTGAAGAACCGAAGCACGCCCAGGGCCACCGCCACGCCGACGCCGGCGCCGACGCAGGCGACGAGCTGGCCGGCATAGTCGTTGAGCAGGCTGTAGAGCAGCGGGGCCTGATCGGGCAGGACGCCGGCTCCGGCTGCCTTGAGCACGGAAAGGGCCGGTTCCGCAAAGGTCGCTCCCAGCCCGAGGATGAAGGCAAAACCCAGGATGGTCGGCAGTCCGGAGTTGCGCGGCAGAACGGCGCCGATGATCTCGCCGAAGGGCATCAATCCGAGACGCAGCCCCTCCATGAAGAACATGAGTCCGAGGGCGACGATGAAGATGCCGGCGCCGATCATGCCCGCGTAGACGACGGGCAGCTTGAGCACGACGATCTGGAAGACGCAGAGGTAGAAGATGATGAACCAGATGCTCTTGACCTGCTCGACAAATTTTTCGCGCACGTAGGGCCAAAGCACATCGAAGGTGCCCTTCAGGCCGAGGCGTGGCGGATCGGAGCGTCTGGTGGATTCGTCGTTCATTCGCTGAGCCGGCGGCATAGTGCCGAACGGCCCCCGTCACGGCAATGCCGCATGTGTCGGGTGGCGCGCGGGCGGATCAGTCGAGCGGATGGAAGTCGCGCAGGGCGGCCGGTACGGCGCGCGGATTGTTGTAGGACACGCGATAGACCGGGGCCTCCCTCGCCCAGTCGGCGATCACGGCAAACATGGAGGCGCATGGGGCGGTGACTTCCGGAAGCAGCGCCAGGGTGGCGGCCAGTCCGTGGACTTCCTCAAACTTCGGACCGTCGTTGTCTTCCGAATACGCGGGCAGGAGAATGCCGGCGAGTTCGGCTTCCGGGACGAAGGCGCCGGGCTTCAACGCCTCGGGGTCGATGAAGCGGATGTTGGCCTGGTGATGCCCGGACCAGCTTTCGCGGCGATGGGGAAGATGGTCGGTTTCCGGGAAGGTCGCCCAGGAGGGTTCCTTCAGATTGAAGTTTCTTCGGAATCCCCTGATTTGCGTGGGCGCGGATTCGTCCACGAGGACGAGTTCGTCGGTGAGCCAGTTCCAACCTTCAAGCATTAGGCTCAGGGCAAGGGAGGTCTTGCCGGCGCGGGAGGGGCCGCAGATGAGCCAGGCCCTGCCGGCGTCGGTGGCCACGGCGGCGGCGTGGAGCTGGAGCATCCGGTCAAGCTTCGAGCAAAACAGCCGGGTGAGCAGATTCTCGCTCTGGAAGAAGGCGTCGGCGGCCGACATCGGGGTCTCCCAAGGTTCGCCGCGCAAGGCTATCTGCACGAGGCCATCCTGCGCGGCCGACCAGGCGAGGTCCGCCTCGCAGGACGGGGGGCATTGGTCGGAGGAGGACAACGCGGCGGAATGCAGGTCCCCGGCCAGGGGCTCCAAGGTCGGATCGTCGACCCGCAGCCCGACGGTCGCGTCAAGATTGGCATAGAGGAAGAGGCGGCTCACGACGGAGGTCGAGGCTGGCGGCGGCCGGCGGCCTCAAGTGGTGATGGCCGCGGACAGGATCACCTTCTCGGCGATGAAGCCTTCGACGGTTTCCTGAAAGGACTTCCTGGGAATGTCCACATCGCGGCTGATGTCCTGATAGATGTCCTCCAGGGAATGCTCGCCATCGCAGAACGACAGGATCAGTTCCGCCGTGGGATTGACGGTGAGCACCTGCCCCGTCTCCTGGCTGAACAACAGGCAGCCGTCCGGCATGGGCTCCCAGTCGAACGAGTCGTTGAGCTGCGGTTTCATGGACATTTCGGAATCCGATGACATCTGTGCTGAACCAATAACGGCAACCCGACCAAAGGGGAAGGGGAAAAGGGCCGCCGCGACAGCGGAAGCGCCAGATGAGCCGGACCCCATTCGGCGGGCTTCCTTCACGCGCCCTGCGCCCGAATCTGCGCGAGCTTCAGTTTGACCGCGTATTCCGGATTCTGCGGGGCGGCTTCGGCGGCGCGGGCGAACCAGGCGGCGGCGTCCTTGTCGCGGCCTAGGCTCAGGCAGCATTGCCCGGCCATGTTCCACAACTCCGCCCCCGCATATTCCAGTGGGACAGAGATCGGCAGCGGGGCGGCCCGGACGGTTCGGTCGAAGCGCGCGAAATCGTCCAAAGCCTCCGCGAAGGAGCCGGTTCGCAGACGTGTCATGCCGCGGTAGAGCGGGAAGACGGGATGCTCGTCAAAAAGCGATTCGCACGCGGCGCAAAGGTCCGCGGCGTCGGCCGGACGATCCTGTTCAAAGTAAAGCCAAAGCAGGTGGACGAGCGGCGACAGTTCCCAGCGGCCGTCGCCGGGAGTCCCGTGGCGGATCATGTCCTCGACCAGTTCCTTCAACCGGCGTTCACCTTCGGCGGCCCGGTCGGTGGCGATCCAGGCATTGGCGAGATCGACGCCGACCGAGAGGCGTTGCATGCGATCGCCCGCGGCGTCGGCGCGGAGGCGCTCGCGTTCAAGCAGGGGAAGGTTGCGGTAGACCTTTCCGGCGATGGCTTCATCCGCATAACCGGCATGGACCAGGCGGAGTTCCGTCTGTTCGACGCCGCTTTCAGGGAGGGCGGACAGGCTGTTGCGGACCGACTCATGGATCAGGCCTTCGTAGTGGACGCCCAGGCCGTTGCGAAAAAGCTTCAGACCGGGTTCCGGCGTGTGGCCCCGCATGATGTCGTAACGGACGGCAAGCGCGGGCCTGCTCGCGGCGGCGACGACGTTCCGCAACTTCGCGGCCTCGCCCTCCGGGAAAAAATCATCCGCATTCAGGACGAGGATCCAATCCTCCCCCACGTCCGCGATGGAGGCGTTGCGGGCGGCACTGAAATCATCGATCCAGGGAAACTCCCGGATCTCCGCCGCAAATTCGCGGGCAATCGCGACCGTGTCGTCCGTGGAGCCGGTGTCGGTGATGCAGATCCGGTCCACCGCGGCGGCGACGCTTTCCAGACAGCGCCGCAGATGCGCCGCCTCGTTGCGGACGATCATGCAGAGGGCGATGGTCGCCCCGGACGATTTGCTTTGTTTTTCGGACACGGCGTCGGTAGTTAATTCACGATTCCCGATCGGAAGCGAAGGTCTGCCAATCCGGTGCGCTTCGCGACTGATGTAACATTGCTTTCGAAACGAAACCGAGAACAAAGCCAACCTTGGAAGGAAGACCATCATGCATTCGTTGAATTCAACCCAGCAGATCACCCGCCGCAACTTCATCGGACGGACGGCCGCCATCGGGGCCGGAGTCCTGGCCGGCGGGGCGACGGGCGTGTTTGCCGACACCCGGGCGCAGTCCATCAAGGCCTACGGCGGCTTCCGCATGGGCATCCAGAGTTATTCCCTGCGGGCCTTCGGCGTGGAGGGGGCCCTGGAGAAGATCCAGAAACTGAACCTGCATTGGGTCGAGTTTTTCCGGGGGCACTTTCCCGTCACGCCGGACAAGAAGAAGATCGCCGAAATGCAGGCGCTGCTGGACAAACACGACATCGGGATCAGCGCGCACGGCGTCCAGTCCTTCGGCAAGGACGCCAAGGCCAACCGTAACATGTTTCTCTTTGCGAAATGGGCGGGGATCAGGAACATCAGCGCGAATCCTTCCGCCGATTCGTTCGCCCAGTTGCACGACCTGGTCCAGGAATTCGACATCCGGATCGCGATCCACAATCACGGGCCCGGCGCTCTCTACGACAAGGCGCAGCAGACCCTCGAAGCCGTGGGCAGGTGGGACAAGCGGATCGGCTTCTGCGCCGACCTGGGGCACTACATCCGTTCCGCCGAGGATCCGATCAAGGTCGTCCACCTGCTGGGGGAACGGCTGTATGGCGTGCACCTCAAGGACTTTGCCGAACAGAAGAAGAAGACCCACGGGGTCATCCTCGGCAAGGGGCATCTGGATGTCGCCGGCGTGTTCAGCGCGCTGCGCAAGGTGAAGTTCCCGGAGGATGGGGCGTTGTCACTGGAATACGAGGAGAACAAGGATGACCCGATTGCCGACATCGAGGAATGTCTGGCGGTGGCGTCCAAAGCCGCCAGGAAGTCCGCCTGACAGACAAGATCCATATCCTCATTCCCAACTTTTCGAGAGAACCGATCGGCGCCATGCGCAGCCGGTCGGTTCTCTTTGTTTGACGCAGGCGCCATCTTTGCTTTGGCAATTCTGACAACGGCGGACATTCGAGGGAACGCAGCCTTATCGTCTATTTTTCAGTCAATTGAGCCTTAAAATGAGTCATTATTTGTTTGCTCAAATCTGGGGTGTTGTCAGTATGGGGAATCCGAAGCGAAGAGGATTCGGTAATCTGGAGATGGATCAGGATGTAACAGACCTGTAAAAAGTGCGTCAAAGCGCGTTGGCCCTGTCTGAAGTGTCGTTGTTGGGACAAATCGATTTGTATTTTCCGCCGGAGTATCTGAAGGCGGCGTTGATTCTTGCGCTTTTGAGCGTGTGGGTGTTGGTGGGGTTGTATTCGTATCTGAACCGATACACGCGGCGGAAGTATTTTTCGGTCTGGACGACGGCGTGGCTTTTCTACGCGCTGTGGTTGACGCTGGCGATCCGCTTTCATCCGGATTCACCCGGGCCGCTGGGCGTCATGCTGCAGCAGTGGTGCATCGGCGCGGCCGCGGTCTTTCTACTTTGGGGCAGCGCATTGTTTCTTGGCCAACGCGAGCCGCAACGGCTCTATGGACTTTTCTTTGGATTCCTGCTGGCGTGGGGATATGTGGGGGCGTTTCATCTGGGCGGCGGTCTTCAGGTGTCGCTCCCCACGTTCGGTATTCTTGCGGGCGCGAGTTTCTGGACCGCCTGGGGGTATTTCAGACTGCGCCGGGAACAGGCATACTTGGGGGCCAGTCTGTTGGCTTCCGGCTTCTGCGTCTGGGGATGTTACCTGGTCGCGTTCGCCCTGCTTCAATTCGATCCCTACCAGGTGAGCTCACTCTATTTCCTGTCGGGCGTGGTTCAGATGTTTGTCGCCGTCAGCATGATCGTGCTGACCCTGGAGGAATCGCGGGAACAGTTGGCTCGGTTGGAGGTGGAGATCGAGGGGCGACGGGGGGCGACGGAGGAGTTGAACCTGGCGTTGGAGGGCAAGACCGACGCCTTGAAGGCGAGCGAGGCGCGGTTCCGCACGCTGGCTGAAGCCGCGCCGGTCGGCATCATGGAGACCGACTCCGATGGCCAAACGGTCTTTTCCAACAGTCGCTGGCGCGAACTGTTCTCGGGGACCGGTCGCGCGGCGCAGGAGCCGTCGTCGTGGACGGATGCCGTGCATCGGGAGGACCGGGAGACGGTCCGCGATCTGTGGGCCCGGGCCATGGGGATCGAGGAGCCGTTCTCCTGCGAGTTCCGCCTGTCGCACGGCGACGGAGATCGTTGGATCCTTGGGCAGGCGACGCTCCTGCGGGACTCCCGGAACCGGGTCGATGGCTGCCTGCTCACGATGTCGGACATCGACGGAATGAAGAAGGCGGAGGCGCGGCGGCGTTCCCTGGAATCCCAGTTGAGACAGTCGCAGAAGATGGAGACGTTGGGGACGCTGGCCGGCGGCGTGGCCCACGGATTCAACAATCTGCTCCAGCCCATCCTCGGATTTGCCAGGCTGGCGGAGGATTCACTGGAGGAGGGGCACGAGGCGCGGGAGGACCTCGAGTATGTGTTCCGGGCGGCCACGCGGGCGACGGAACTGGTCAAGCAGATGCTGATGTTCAGCCGGCAGGCCGAGCATGAACGGATGCCCCTCCTGATCCATCCGCTGGTCGGCGAGGCCCTCAAGCTGCTGCGTGGATCGCTGCCTTCCAATGTCCGCATCGAATCGGAAATTTCCCGGGAGTGTCCACCGGTGATGGCGGACGCCACCCAGATCCACCAGGTGGTGATGAATCTGTGCGCGAACGCCTACCACGCCGTTCGCGACAACAACGGATCGATCCGGGTCGGGTTGAACCCGACCCGGGTGACGGCCGCCAAGGCTGCCGCGATCGACGGCCTGCGCGAGGGGGATTACGCGTTGCTGGAAGTGAGCGACACCGGTTCCGGCATGGACCTGGCGACGAGGGAACGGGTTTTCGATCCTTTTTTCACGACCAAGCAGGGCGGCCAGGGGACGGGACTCGGGCTGTCGGTGGTGCACGGCGTCGCCCTGGGGCACGATGGCGCGGTCGAGGTGGAAAGCGAGCCGGGCAGGGGATCGGTGTTTCGCGTCTATCTGCCGGCGACCACCCTGGAGATTCCCGCGGAGAAGAAGGCTCCCCTCCTGCCGCGGGGAGACGCGGAGCATATCCTGTTTGTGGATGACGAACGCGAGGTGGCGATGCTGGGCAAGAAGATGCTGGAGCGGTTGGGCTACCGGATCACCCTGGCCACCAGCAGTCTGGAGGCGCGTCGCCTGTTCGCGGATCACCCGGAAGAATTTGACCTTGTGATCACCGACCAGATGATGCCGGACCTCAATGGCGACCGGCTCGCCATGGACATGCTCGACGCGCGCTCCAACATTCCGATCATCATGATCACCGGATTTGGCGAGAAGATGACCGCGGAAGACAGCCGCCGCATCGGGATCCGCGAATTCATGCTGAAACCGGTGGGGATGGACGATCTCGGCAGGACAGTCCGCCGGGTGTTGGACGAGAACCGCGCCGTCGGACGAACGTAGGCGCGGACCGCGGCCGGTCAGGGGATTTGAATTCTCCGCAACGCGATCTCCGCAGCCTTTCGCACGCCTCCATCGATGTCCTCCCGCGCCTGTTTCAGGGATGGGATGGCGTCTGTGGCGGCGGCGCCCATGCGGCCCAGCGCATCGGCCGCGCATCGCCTGACCGCCGCGTTGGCGTCGGTCAGGGAGTCGATCAGGGTCGCGATGGCCGGCCCGGCCTTTTCGCCGAGAAATCCCAATGCGGCGATCGACGAACGCCGGACGCCGTCATTCTCATTCGTCGTGGCTCGTTGCAGAAAAGGAAGGGCCTCAATGCCGATGTTGGCCAGGGCGAAGGAGACGAACTCCGGATTCTCCCCGCTCTCCAACCGGGCGGCCAGAGCCGGAATCGCGGAGACAGCCCTGCCGCCCAAGGCTTCGAATCCCCGCAGCGCCCGCCAATGCTCGTCGAACGCCGTCTCCCATTCGATCGACACCGCCGATTGCGATTCCGTGATCGCCTCCATGGCGATGTCCAGCGGGTTGTCCTGGGATTCGAGGAGCGAGAGCAGGCGGGGAATGCCGTTGGTTCCAATCTTGTCGATGGCCTGGGCGGCCTCTTCGCAACGGTTGGAGGCTCCGGACTCCAGGTCCTCCAACCAACCGCTCAAGGTCCGGCCGTCATGCGTCGGCTCGCGCTGCAGCAGCGACCAGACGGAAACCGCGCTGATCGCAACAGCGAGGACGACTGCGGACGCGAACTGGACCCGGGGCGCCATGGACGGAGTCAATGAAGCACAGTGGATCCAAAGTTTCAACCAACCAGGCCGAACCGCTTCTTCGTTGACGGTTGTTCCGCGCGTCGAGTTGAATGCCGCATGCGCAACCCACAAATTCTGCGCCGCTGTCTGACGACGGCGCTTGCGACGGCCGCTCTGCTATGGCTGACGGCCTGCGATCGTTCGGGCGGCGGCGGCGAGGGAGGCGGCTCCGCCTCGGCCGGCAGCCCTTCATCCGGTGTCAATTATCCTTCCAAGACCGTGACCATCGTGTGTCCCTGGTCCGCGGGCGGCGGCACGGATCGGCTGTCCCGCTATATCGCCGACGAACTGGACAAACGGTTCGACGAATCGGTGGTCGTGCAGAACCGGACGGGAGGCGGCGGCGCGGTCGGGCACTCGGCCGGGGCGATGGCGAGACCGGACGGGCATACGATCCTGATGGCGACATTCGAGCTGAGCACGATGCACTGGATGGGTATCTCCAAACTGACCTGGGAGGACTACACCTGGCTCGCGCAATTGAACGCGGACGCGGCCGCGATCATCGTGAAGAAGGACGCGCCCTGGAAGGATGTGAAGGAGCTGGTCGCCCACATCAAGGCCAACCCCGGCAGACTCAAGATGTCCGGCACGGCGACCGGCGGGGCCTGGGATCTGGCGCGCGCCGGCATGATGCAGGCGGCGGGCCTGACCGTGGATTCCGTCATCTGGTCGCCGACCAAGGGCTCCGCGCCCGCCCTGGTGGAACTGCTGGGCGGACACATCGACGCCGTCTGCTGCAGCGTTCCCGAAGCCGCCCCGCAGATCGAGGCCGGGGAACTTCGCGTGCTGGCGGTGATGTCCGACGAGCGGCTCGGCGATTATCCCGATTACCCCACCTGTCGGGAATCCGGCGTCGAGTGGACGGCGGTGGGCTGGCGGGGGCTGGCCCTGCCGAAGGACACGGATGCCGCCGTCGTCGAAAAACTCCGTGAAAATGTGAACGCCATCGTGGAGTCCGAGGGATTCAAGGCGTTCATGAAGAAGAACGGCTTCAACATCACGATCCGCTCCTCCGAGGATTTTGCCGCGTTTCTGAAGGCGCAGGACGCGCAATGGAAGGGTGTGATCGAGGCGGCGGGTTACGCCAGGTGATGGAGGACGAAAGGCCAGAGCATGCCGCTGCGAGCGCGGCCTTGGGCGGGTTCCTGATGGGGCTGGGCGTCGCGGGGATTATCCTGGCGCGCGGCATCGAGGAACTGGGTTTCGCGCGGGAGGGGGATCCCGGATCCAGGGCGTTTCCCGTGGCTCTGTCTCTGCTGTTGGTCATTGCCGGAGTGTGGGAGCTTGTCCGCTGGTTTGGAGAGCGTCGCGACGGCGCCTCGCCGCTGTTCGATTTCGTCGCTTGGAAGCGGCCGGGGACGCGAAATGTGATCGGACTGGGCGCCTCGTTGGTCGTCTATGTCTGGCTGCTGGGACCGCTGGGCTTTGCCAGCGCGACGTTGCTCTTCTGCGCGCCCTGGATGCGGCGTTTCGGATCGGGTTGGGTGGGGGCGGCGGCCATGACAATCGCGCTGGTCGTCGGCGTGGAGGTCCTGTTTGCCGGCGTGTTCCAGGTCCGACTGCCCGAGGGGAGCACGCTCCTGGCGATCGATCGATTCATGGTGAACCTCTAGGCCGCGATGGAGGGCTTCACCGATCTGCTGCAGCCGGTTGTTCTGATCCCCTGGATTCTGGGAATGATCTTCGGCGTGTTTGTGGGCGCGACGCCGGGCCTGACTGCGACCATGGCCGTCGCGTTGATCGTGCCGATGAGCTACCGTCTGGACGATCCGGTCTCCGGGCTGGCGATGATCATCGGAGTGAGCTTCACCGCGATCTTTGCCGGGGACATTCCGGCGACGCATCTGCGGATACCCGGCACGCCCGCGTCGGCGGCGGCCACCCTGGACGGGCACGAACTGGCCAAACTGGGCAGGGCGGATCACGCGCTGCGCCTGGACCTGATCTGTTCGGCCTTCGGCGGTCTTGTCGGGGTGTTGTGCCTGATGCTGGTGGCGCCTCAACTGGCGAAGTTCGCGCTGAAGTTCAGCAGTCAGGAATATTTCTGGCTGGGAGTCTGCGGGCTCAGTATCAGCGCCGCGGTCAGCCAGACGGGGGCGCTTCGGGGCGCGATCGCCGTTGCGCTGGGCATGGCCCTCTCGACGATCGGCGTCGACGATCAGGGCGCCGTTCGGTTCACCTTCGGCAGCCTGGATCTCTATGACGGCATTCAACTGATCCCGGCCATGATCGGATTGTTCGGCCTTTCCGAAGTCCTGCGCTTCGCGGCCCGGGCGGGCTCCCCGGGCGGCGATGATGTCCGGGCGCCTGAAGCCGGGCGGGGGAGGGAGGCGCCGCGATCAGCCTGGACGACCGTCTGGGCGCACAAATGGACGGCCTTCAAGTCCGCGATATTGGGCACGATCATCGGCGCGCTTCCGGGCGCGGGCGCGGACATTGCGGCCTGGGGCGCCTATGGCATGGCGCAGCGGACCTCCAAGAACGGCAATCGATTCGGCCGGGGCGCGGAGGAGGGGGTGATCGCGCCGACCAGCGCCAACAACGCCGCCGTGGGCGGGGCCTGGATTCCCGCGTTGGTCTTCGGCGTGCCCGGCGATGCGGTGACCGCCATCGTCCTGGGCGCCTTTGTGGTCTATGAGATCGTGCCGGGACCGCAGATCTTCGAACGCAGCGGCGACAAGGTGAGCGCGATCTTCCAGATTGCGTTGGTGACGCAGTTTCTGCTCCTGGGGGCGGGGTATCTGGGGATCAAGGCGTTCGGTTGGATTCTTCGCCTGCCGCGCGGCGCGGTGATGGCCGCAGTGACCGTGTTCTCGGTCGTGGGCGCCTACGCCATGCGCGACAATGTGTTCGATGTCTGGATCATGCTTGCCTTTGGCATCCTCGGTTTCTTTCTGGAGGCCAAGAAAATCCCGCTTGCTCCACTGATTCTCGGCCTGATCCTCGGCCCCATGATCGAGGAAAACCTGCGCGCCGGCCTGATCAAGGAAAGCGGCAGCATCGTCTCGTTCTTCACCCGGCCCATCTGTGCGGTCCTGATCCTGACGTTGGTCGGGGCCGTCGGCCTGAAGCCGCTTTGGGGGAGGTTCGCGCGGGAACGGTGACGCCCCATCCGGAAGGAACAAGAGAGCTGCGGCGTGACTGATCGGCGTCTTGCGCCGCCATGGTTGGGTCAAAACCCGATGGTAGCCGGGAACTCCGTGCAGAGTTCCGACCGATCGAGCGGACCTGCCGGATTCTCGAAGGTCATTTGGCCCGCCCGATTGCAGGTCCAGAATTCGCGGGCGCCTTTGGCGAAATACAAGGCCTTCTTCATCTCCATTTCCTCGGGCGAATTCGATTCGGAGATGACCTCGACGCAGATGTCCGGAGCAATCGGAAAACTGGCGTCATCGAGGTGGGGCAGGATGCGGTCTCGTTCATACCAGCCGATGTCAGGAACCTTTGTGCCTTTGGAGGTTTCGACCGGGCATTCGGCATACGCGACCCCCTGTGGGAGGAGTTTCCTGATCAGGTGCCCGATTTCAATCTGGTAGTAGCCGTGCCAACCTTTTGCCGGAGACATGATGATGTTCCCCCGTTCGTCGGTTTCGATCTTGTAGGGCAGGTCGGCCAAAGCCGGGTCCTCACATATCGTCGCCCAGTCCATGGCGTCACTTTAGCCCCTGGGCGCGATCGCGCGCAAGGGGACAATCCTGCGTCTGAGGGGGGGGCGGGCGGGTGTGATTCTGGGATGGCGCCGAAATGAAAGCAAACCACTTTCAAAGAATCACATGGCCCCGAGGGTTCAGAACCGCACTGCCAGCCGGTCGGCGATGGTCTTTCCGACGCTGAGGGCGGAGGTGGCGGCGGGGGAGGGGCAGTTGATCGCGTGGACGATGCGCTCCTGTTCCTCAATGGCAAAGTCATCGACGAGTCTGCCGTCGGGGGCCACGGCCTGGGCGCGAACGCCCGCGGGAGCGGGTTCGATATGGTCGGCGGTGATCCCGGGGATGAGGCGTTGCAGGGCCTTGACGAAGAAGGCCTTGCTGAAGGTGCGGCGCCATTCGTCGATGCCGACGCGCCAATGCCTGGCGGCGAATCTGAGGAATCCCGGATAGGTCAGGTATTCGACGAGGTCGCGCAGGTTGACGTCGGTCTTGTGGTAGCCTTCGCGATCGAAGGCGACGGAGGCGTTGGGGCCGCACTCGACGCCGCCGAGGGCCATGCGGGTGAAGTGGACGCCGAGGAAGGGGAACCGCGTGTCCGGAACGGGGTAGATCAGATTGCGGCAGAGATGTTCGGCGTCCTTCTTCAACTCGTAGTATTCGCCCCGGAAGGGGACGATCTTGACCCCCGGCTCAAGGCCGGAGGCGGCGGTGACCCGGTCGGAATAGAGTCCCGCGCAGTTGATGGCGTACTTGGCGCGGATGATGGAGCGGTTGGTCTCGACGATGATTTCGTCGCCGCGTTCCTCGAGCTGGTTGACCCGGGTTCCGGTGAGGACCTGTCCGTTCCGCGAGTTGACGATTTCGCCGAGGCGGACGCAGACGCCGCGGAAGTCGGCGATGCCGGTTTCGGGAATATGGAGGGCGGCGACGCCCTCGCAATGAGGCTCAAGTTCGCGGAGGCGGTCGCGGTCGATGGCCTCGCAGCCGACGCCGTTGGCCTTGGCGCGGTCCTGCAGCGCGGGCAGGCGGGCGGCCTCGTCCCGATCGACGGCGACGATGACCTTGCCGCAGACATCATGGGCGATGTTCTCGCTGCGGCAGAAATCGACCATGGCCTTGAGGCCGGCGCGGCAGTTGGTCGCCTTGAGCGAGCCGGGCTTGTAGTAGATGCCGGAGTGGAGGACGCCAGAGTTGCTTGCGGTCTGGTGCGCGCCGATGGCGTCCTCCTTCTCAAGGACGACGACGGACTTGTCGGGGTGATCGGCGGTGAGATGCCAGGCGGTGGCGAGGCCGACGATGCCGCCGCCCACGATGAGGATGTCGCAATGATCGGGCGCGTCGGTCATGGTTTTGCCTTGTCCGATGTGGGCGGGGCGGCGGCTTTTCCGATTCGTTGGAGATTGGAGCCCGGAGTCGGGCGGGCGGCGAGTCCGACCTGGGAGAGGAGGGCGCGGAGGGCGCGGCTGGCGGCGATGTTGTTGAATTCGGCGTGGTAGGGCTGGCTCCAGACCGGCGATTCCAGGACATCCAGATCGACGGCATAGGGCACATGAGCGCGCGCGGCGAGGACGGAGACCGCCTGGGAAACGGGCTGGCCCTGAAACCGGATCGCGCGAGGCGCCACGCCGGGGTCGCGTTTGGAGAAGTTGCCGTCGGTGTGTTTCCAGGCTTTGGCATAGCGTTTTCCGAGTTCACGCAGACCGGCGGAGTCAAAGTGGGTCTTGTCCGCCTTGGCGGAAATGTCCTGGCTGAGCACGGTCCCGAATTGGGGGATGGTCTGGTGGCGGGCGTGACGGAGGAGAAGAATGTTGAACTTCCGGCGCAGCGGCTTCTCGTCGCCCCAGGCCCGGGAAAGCTGGCCGGCGATGAAGGGGAGCGCGGGGGCCTCCAGGTCGGTTCGCAGATCATGGACGAGGCGGTTGAGTTTGTGGATGTAGTCCTCGACGGCCTGTTCGGAGCCTGAGTCGCCTTCGCCCTGATGCCAGAGAATGCCCTTGAGGACGCCGCGTTTCATGGCGATCCGGGTGCGCGCGACGGCGTCAGCGTAGAGTCTGCCGCCCTTTTTCCATTGGCCGATTTTGGTCCCCCCGAAAGCGCAGGGGATGAGGCCGATATGGATGTCCGGGTCTTCTTCGGCGAGCGCTCGTCCGAAAGCGCCGCCCAGCCCGGTCCCTGCGATCTTTGGCTTGTCGAAATGAAGCGGCGCCACGGCGGCTGTCCATTCGCCGGATTGCGTGAGTTTCCAGACGCGAGGGTGGGGAGTCCGGTCGATCTCCTCGATCGCGCCCCGGCCGGCCATGTTGGATTGGCCGATCAGCAGAAACAGATGAAAGTTCTTCGACGCCGGCGGTTGGTCGGCGGGGACGGCGCCGGAGATGGGGAGGATGGCCCACAGCGACAGGGACAGCGTTGCGAGCCAACGAGGGAGGCGGTCCGTTCGGCGGACGGCAGGACGTGCTGGGGCCCAGGGCGCGACCATGGGGCGGGATCAGAATTCGAAGAAGGGGAATTCCCCTTCAAAACCGGAAAGGCCATGAGAGCCGACTTCCTTGACCTTGACCAGTTCGGCGAGTTTGACGTGGGCGGGTTGGCTCAGCATTCGTGAGATGCCGATCTCGGGGGCCTTCTTCTCCATGCGAAACACGAAGTTGACCTCCTTGCCGGAAAGGCTCTCCTCGCCCATGGTGGCGCCGCCGCCGCTGAAGACGCGGCCGAAGTGGAGGATGACGCGGAAGGACGGGTCCTTCTTGACCTGCAGTTCGCGGAGTTCCCCCAGGGCCTGCGAAACGCTCATTTCCACGCCGTTTTCATGCCGCCAATAGGCGAAGAATACGTCGCCCAGCAACTTGTTGATCGAGCCGTCGTTCGCCTCGATGATCTCCTTGCAGCGTTCCAGCCAGCGGCCGGTGATCTTGGGGAGTTCGTCCGGCGGATGGAAGATGCTCAATTCGGTGGAGGATTCGATGTCCGCCAGCAGGAGCCAGCAATCGGCGGCCCGGATGTCCTGGATGGTCTTGTCTGAAATGGAGTCGTCCTGTCCGGCGTCGGTTGGTGAGCCGTGGTTGTGAAAGATGAGGATGAAGTCGCCGATGTGGATCTCGTCCTCGTCCTTGAGGAGCGTGGGCTGGGCGAGTCGTTTGCCGTTGATGTAGGTGCCGTTGCTGCTGCCGAGGTCCACGAGCCAATGCTCGCCGTTCTCGGCGGCGTTGATGATGGCGTGGCGGCGTGAGACCTTCTCCGCCGCCAAAACGACCTGGTTGGCGCTGGAACGACCGATCGAGCAGCTGCCGCTCAGCGTGTGAGCGCCTCGGTCGCTGATCTCCAGCCATGCTTTGTTCTCGTTTCCGTCTGCCATTGCGGGGCGCGAACACTGAAGTATTTGCCGAGAAATGCAAAAGGGAAATGTCGTGAATCGACAACGGAATGACGCCCCGGACGCCCCCGGACAAATCTTCTTTGCCCAATGGCGGTGGGGCGGGTTACGCTCGGGGCATGATTCGGGACACGATCGACAAACTGGAAGCCGAGCTGGGCGGGGCCGAGGCGCTGGAGCCGGAGCGCCGGCAGGAGTTGCTGGAATTGCTTGCGTCCCTGCGGGATGAGGTCAACGAATTGGCGGCTTCCGACGGGGAACGGGCGCGCAGCATCGCAACCTTCACCGAGGCGTCGGCCCACGAGGCCACCCGGAAAGCCCGCGATCCCGAGTTGTTCGACCTGTCGTTGAAGGGGCTGTCCCGTTCCGTGGAGGAACTGGAATCCTCCCATCCGCGCCTGGCCAACGTCGTGGGCCGCATCTGCAATCTTCTGTCGAATCTGGGAATCTGACGCCGGGTCGTCGTCGTTCTGCCCGTTTTCGAAAGGACGGGCGCAGCGACAATGGCGTCCCCCGAGCCCGGCCCGTTCCTGGACGCTTGTGGAACCGAGGACGCTGCGGTTGGCCCCGAAGGCGGGCCTCACCGCGCTCCGCGGGATGCAGGCGAGACCAGCGAAACATAGCCGCATCTTTTCTACTGGGCCGTTGGGTGGGGTTTCGCTAGTGTCCGCGCTTTTGCGATATCTCTGACTGATGAACCGGCCTTCGCTCCTGATCATATTTCTGACGGTATTCATCGACCTGATTGGGTTCGGGATCGTGCTGCCGTTGCTGCCCAACTATGCGAAGGAGTTTCATGCGACGGACCTGATGGTGGGGGTGATCGCGGCCTCCTATTCGATGATGCAGTTTGTGTTTGCGCCGGCGTGGGGGCGGCTTTCGGACCGGATCGGGCGTCGGCCGGTGATCCTGGTGAGCCTGCTGGGCGCGTCAGGATCCTACGCGCTGTTTGCCTATGCCTCGCGCTTTCCGAACGAGACGGGGTTGATGCTTCTCCTGCTGTCGCGGATTTTTGCGGGTATTTGCGGGGCGAATCTTTCGGTGGCCAGCGCCTACATCGCGGACATCACCCCGCCGGAGCAGCGGTCCAAGCGGATGGGGCTGATCGGCATGGCCTTCGGGTTGGGGTTCATCTTCGGTCCGATCATCGGGGGGCTGAGTTCGGATTGGTGGGGGCTGCAGGGCCCGGGGTGGGCGGCGTCCGCCGTCTGCGGCCTGAACTTCCTGTTGGCGATCTTCATTCTGAAGGAAAGCCGGAAACCGGGGTCGCATCACGCGCCGCACCTGCCGAAGTGGAAGCAGATTTCGCAGACCCTGAAGCATCCCCGTGTGGGCTTCCTGATCGGCATCTTCTTTCTGGCGACCATCTGTTTCGCGTGCTTCGAAACGACCTTTCCGATGGTGATGAAGGAGCGGTTGAAGTTCAACACGGCGACGGTTTCGTATCTGTTCGCCTTTTGCGGGGTGATTGCGGCGGTGATCCAGGGCGGGTTGATCGGGCGGTTGGTCAAGGTGTTCGGGGAACAGAACCTGATTGCCATCAGTCTGGTGATCCTGTCTGCCGGGCTGCTGATGCTGCCGTATCAACAATCGCTGGGCTGGGTGATGGTCGGCTTGGCGGTGTTTGCGACGGGGTCGGGCCTCAATCGTCCGCCGACCTTCGGCCTGATTTCGCAATCGGCGCCGGCGGATCAACAGGGGGCCACCATGGGCGTGGCGCAGAGCGCGGGAAGCCTGGCCCGGATGATCGGTCCGGTCGCCGCCGGCTTCCTGTATGGGATTGACGAGAAACTGCCCTACGTGATCTGCGGCGGCATTGCGCTGTTCAGCGCCTTTCTGGCTTGGTTGCTGTTGTGCCGGGGCAACCAGACGAAGACCCTGGAGCCGATGACCGCTGATGAGGCCGAAGCGGTGGCGCATTCCTCGGTGCTGGAGGATGAGGACCTGGAGACGCCGGACGGCAAGGACGAGCCCGCGGACCTGAAATGATCCGGAACATCATCTTCGACTGGTCGGGCACGCTGGTGGACGATCTGCCGGCGGTGTGGCGGGCGAACAATCACGTCTTTGAGCGGGCCGGCGTGGAACCCATGTCGCTGGAGCGGTTCCGCGAGGAATTCGAACTCCCATTCAAGCCCTTCTACGATCGGCACACGCCCGATGTTCCGGACGATCAGAGGGAGGCCTGGTTCCACGGTCATTTTCCCGAGGTTATCCATCTGATCGAGGAATTGCCCCACGCGAGGAGCTTCCTGGAATTGTGTCGACGGTTGGGCATCCGGATGGCGGTCTTCAGCGCGATCGCGGCGCCGCAGTTCGAATACCTGTGCGCGAAAAACGGCTTCGGGGAGTTTTTCGAGGCGGTCGAACTGGGCGTCCGGGACAAGCGCGAACGGATTGCGGACCTGCTGACCGGGCACGGGTTGAAGCCCGAGGAGACGCTTTTCATCGGCGACATGCAGCACGATGTGGATGCGGCCAGGGCCGGCGGGGTCTATGCCTGCGCGACCTTGACCGGCTACAACACGCTGGGTCAATTGCGGGAAAGCGAGCCGCATCTGATCGTGGAGCACCTGGGGGAATTGGCGGAGATTCTCGAACGCGGCGAATTGGGCGATCGTCTCCTCGGGAAAGTCGACGCGCCCGGGCCGGTCGCAACCGTGGGCGGCTTTGTCTTCAACGAGGCGAACGAGGCGTTGCTCGTCAAGACGCACAAGTGGTCGGGGCTCTGGGGCATGCCAGGCGGAAAGATCCGCTTTGGCGAGGCCATGGCGGACGCCTTTGTCCGGGAGGTGGTTGAGGAGACGGGCGTTCAGGTCCGCAAGGCGGACTTCGTCATGGTTCAGGACTGCATCGAGCCGCCGGAGTTCTACCGCCGGGCGCACTTTGTTCTGGCCTGCTTCGTCGGGCGGTGTGGCGCGGAGGCGGAGGTCCGCCTGAACGACGAGGCCCGGGCGTTCCGCTGGGTGAAACTTGTGGACGCTTTGAATCTGCCCCTCAATGAACCCAGCGAGAGATTGGTTCGACACCTGCTGGAGAGTGGGCGGTCGCAACCCTGAAACCAACAAGCATCATGGACATCATCAGCATCAAGGATCTGGAGGTATTCTATCGTGTCGGCGTGCCGGACGAGGAACGTGAACGCCCGCAGAAACTGCTCCTTTCCATCGACATGGAAAAGGACGTGCGTCGGGCCGCGGAGAGCGACGATATCGCCGAGACAATCGACTACTATGCGGTGTCGCGGCAGTTGCTCAATTTCGGCGAAGGCCGGAGTTGGAAGCTGATCGAGAAACTGGCCTCGGACATTGCGGGAATGGTCGTGAAGGACTTTGGGGCCGCTGCGGCGACGGTCGAGGTGAAGAAGTTCGTCCTTCCGGTCGCGGAATACGTTGCGGTGAAGGTGCGGCGGTGACGGCGCTTCGGGCGCCGAGACGGTCTACTCCCGGATCCGGGTGAAGGTCATCGTGCCGAAGGTGGTCAACATGCCATCGACCTCGGCGGGGAAGCCCAGGATCTGGGTGACGGGAACGAACGGGTTCTCGGCCTGGTTCGGGGAGGCGTAGGAAGGGCCGGCGTCGGTTCCGGCGTCGTAGAGGTGGAGTTGGATCACCTTGCTTTCGACCCAGTCGCCGTCTGCGAGCAGGCTTTCACCGCGGACGCCGATGAACCAGTCGGGGCTTGGCGCGATCATGGAGGTCAGGGTCACCAATGGGAAATCGCGGCTGGCATCGAAGGTCAGGCTGGCGGAGCCGCTGCCACCCCCGATGCCTCCGCCGGAGAGTTGATGTTCGGCTGTCCCGGCCGGGATGGCGGCGGCAACCTCGGCCAGCAGGGTGGATTGCGCTCCAAACTCGGCCATGGCCTTGATTCCGGGGGACGCCGGTTGCCCGGGTTCCCAGAAACTGACGGCGGCATTGTGGGTCCCTCCCACCAGCCCCGACCAATGCGCGCCGCCCGGGAAATCCTGCGGGTGGGTCGTGGAATTCCAGACGGCCTGAAATGTGGCCCGGTAGCGCGCGGTCTGTTCGGAGACAACGCGAAAGTAGGTCTGATTGCCGCTCAGGGATACGGAGGTCGATGTGGCTTGCAGC
Organism: Verrucomicrobiales bacterium; assembly: GCA_038126035.1. Classification (GTDB taxonomy): domain Bacteria; phylum Verrucomicrobiota; class Verrucomicrobiia; order Limisphaerales; family JAYPEY01; genus JAYPEY01. Next base: position 68,866 of record JAYPEY010000016.1, read on the forward strand.
GGGGAGTCCACGTTGGAGTAGGGGCCTTGTGGGGCGGGCGCCGACTGTAGCTGATAGGGCGGCACGCCGCCGGTCCAGATTAGGGCGGCGGAGGAGCCGGTCACGTTGAACTGTGTCACCTTGAAGGGCGGCGGCGTGAAATCAATGGTCAACATTGGAGGGCTGACGCCATGTTCGCGGGATCCAAATCTTCTTGCTGTCCGGGCGGTGGTCTCGGCGTCGGAAATCAGGAACCAGCCATGATTGGGAGCTTCTCCGTCGAGCCAGCCCTGGACGTCCGCAATCAGTTGGTCGCCCGATTGCCAGGTGTAGGTTCCGACCTGGTTCACGAAGGTGGAGCCGCTGGCGGCCGCTGAGTAATCGACGCCGGATTGGCCGCCGGGTTGGCCCCAGGCCGTCGATGGCGCAAAGCGGTGGTTGAATGAGGCTTCGCCCGTGACGGCGAGGCGTCCGCCGTCGCCGGTTCCGGCGCCTTCGCCCCAATCGGACAGCGCGCGATGAAGGGCGAAGTTGGACCCGGCTCCGAAGGCGGCCTTGGTCACCGTGAGTTGCAGTTGGACGGAGGTGATGGTCGCGCCCGCCGGCACGGAGCCGGCGATGTCGAACACCAGCAGGGACCTGGACTTCTCGCTTGTGGCGACGCCGCCGGCGATCAGGGTCGTCGCGGCGCCGAGGTTGTTGTCCTGGGCTCCGGATCTTCCCCTCAGTCCCGTGTCGGCGCTGGGCGACAGTTGCACAGTGGCTCCGGCGGCGGTCCCGAAGGCCGCGAGGAACAGTCCGAGTCCGGGCAACAGCGCTTTCATGTCAGCTTGATTCGGGGGAGGCGGCGACTTAGTGGTCGGAAGGCCGGATCTTTGACCGGCGGGATTTCAGTTCGGAGCGACGTGTCTTGGATTCACGGATCTTCCGTTTGACGCGTGGGGGGCGGGGTCTGTTCCGCCGGCGCGTCTTTTCCCGGGAGTGACGCAGGGAGGCGCGGCGCAGGGTCTCCCGTTTCTGCAACAATTCAGTGAGGCGTTCGCGGGCGATCTCGCGGTTGCGCGCCTGGGAACGGGAATCCTGGACGGTCACGGAAAGGCCGGTGGGGACATGACGCAAGGTGACCTTGGTGGCCACCTTGTTCACATTCTGACCGCCGGGTCCGGAGGCGTGGGTGAAGGTCTCCTCCAGTTCCGCCTCGTTGAGTTGTCCGTTCCGATTCATCGCGAATGGCGACAGTAGCTCAAGTTGGGAGATTTTCCAGCTGTTGTTAATGAATCGGAGGCGTTGGGCGCATGGGGGGTAAAAGCGTTTCTCATTGTTTTTGGCTCGTCCCCTCGGGACTTGAAGTGGGACGCCTTCGGCGAGGCGTCCCTACCTGCGGAAGGCAGGGATCTTTCGCCGAAAGGTCCCATTTGGGCCGTTGGGAGCCGGGGAATGACTCCGCCGCCCGCGCCTCAATCCACGTAGACGAATTCGTTCAGATTGAAGAGGGCGAGGCAGTAGTCGGTGAAGGCGGCGGAGAAGTGAGGGGGCGCGCCGGATTCGGAGGCGGCGGCGGCCAGTTTTTCCGGGGCGCGGCCGGCGCTCCGCAGCGCGGCGGCCTGGGATTGGAGGAAGGCTTGGCCGGTGGCCAGTTCCGCCTTTGTTGGACGGCGGCCAAGAATCCTGCGATAGGCTTGAGTGATCGCCTCGGCGGTGTTGGGAAGGGACGCTGGTCTGCGATCCGTTGCGTCTTGCGGCGGGACGCCGCTTGAACCCGCAGCCGGGACGGCTGCGCTACGCGGCGGCGGCGTGGCTTGTGACAGAACCGTCTCCGCGAGGTCGCGAGCCCGGGCGAGGGAGAACTCCGAATTGAACAGGGTAAGCGACTGGGGCGCGGTGGTGGAGGTGTTGCGTTGCGCGCAACTGGCCAGGGCGTCGGGCCGGTCAAAGACCTCGAACATGGGGTAGCGCAGATTGCGGCGGGCAAAGAGATAGATGCTGCGGCGGTAATGCTCCTTCTCATCCTTGGTGACCGGCCATTGATTCTTCAACAGCGTCACGGTGACGGCGCTCGGCAGGGGCGGGCGGAATCCGGGACCGCCGGCCTTGCGGTTGAGGCGGCCGGAAGCGGACAGCATCGCGTCACGCACGGCTTCTCCGGAGAGACGTCTTCGGGGCATCCGTGAGTAGAGACGGTTGTCCGGATCGGTTGTGAGGCGTTCTGCCCAGTGTTCGCCCGATCCGGAGCCGGCCTGACGATAAACGGCGGAATTCACGATCAACCGGTGCATGGCCTTGAGACTCCAGCCTTGGCGGGGCAGTTCCGTCGCCAGCCAGTCGAGCAATTCCGGATGGCTGGGCTTGTCACCCTGGGTTCCAAAGTCGTTGGGCGTGCCGACGAGGCCGTGGCCAAAGTGATGGAGCCAGAGCCGGTTGGCGATGACCCGCAGGGTGAGCGGGTGATCGGGGCGGGTGAGCCAACGCGCCAACTCGGAGCGGCGACCGGTGGAGGTTCCGGCGATCGGCGTCGGGGCCGGACGATCCTCCTCGCGGCTGACAATGCGAAGAAAGCCGGGCTGCACCTCGCCGCCGGGGCGACGGAAGTCGCCGCGCATCCACAATCTTGCAACCGGCGGTTCCGATCCCTTCTCCGAGAAGGTGTGATGAAGCGACCGATTCTTTGGAGCGATGGCCATGTTGGCGAAGAAGGCGCGGGCGCGATAAAAGTCCGCCTGACTTACGGGGTCGTATTTGTGGTCATGGCATTGGGCGCAGTTGAAGGCGAGACCCAGGATCGCGGAGCCCACGGTGGAGGTCATTTCGTTGAGCACGTTGTGCCGGCGTTCCTCGGGAAGATTGATGTCGGGCATGTCCGGTCCGGCGACGAGGAAACCGGTGGCGAGGGCGGCGTCGGGATTGTCTGGCGCCAGTTCGTCGCCCGCGATCTGCCAGCGAATGAAGCGATCGTAGGGCATGTCCTCGTTGAATGCGCGGATCACCCAGTCGCGATAACGCCAGGCCTCCTTGCGGACCTTGTCGTGTTCGAATCCGTCGCTCTCGGCAAAGCGCGCGACATCCAGCCAGTGTTGCGCCCAGCGTTCGCCGTAGGCCTTGGAATCCAGCAGCCGGTCGACCAGCTTCTCGTAGGCGTCGGGGGACTTGTCGGCGAGGAAGGCGTCGATTTCCCCGGGCGTCGGCGGCAGGCCGATGAGGTCGAAGGAGAGTCGGCGGATGAGCGTCTCGCGGGAGGCTTCGGGGGCGGGAGGCAGGCCGGATTCTTCAAGGCGGGCAAGGACGAAGCGGTCAATGTCATTGCGGACGCGGGTCTTGGTGCGGACGCGCGGCGGTTCGGCGCGTGTGAGCGGCTGGAAGGACCAGTGTTGGCGGTCCTTGGCAGTGATGGCGGGCTCTTCAATTGGAGCGGCCGAGGCGGAAGGGCAGAGCAGGGCGCTCAGGAGCAGGATCGCGGTCGTGGGGAAACAACGGGCGCGCATTCTTGAACACAGAGGGACGGAGAACACGGAGGACCACAGAGATGAGAAACAAGATCCCCTCTGTGGTTCTCCGTGTTCTCCTTTTCTCTGTGTTGAATAGAGAGTCATAGGGAAAGGGGAAGGCGCCCAATCGAGCCGCCTACGCCAGAATCTCGTGAACCACATTTCCGGCGACGCCGGTCAGGCGTTCGTCGAGGCCGTTATGGAAGAAGGTCAACTGCTCGTGGTCCATGCCGAGGAGGTGCAGGATGGTGGCGTGGAGGTCGTGGACGTGGATCTTGTTTTCGGCGGCGCGGAGTCCGATGGGGTCGGTGGCTCCATAGGCGAAGCCGCCTTTCACGCCGGCTCCGGCCAGGACGGTGGTGTAACCCCAGGGATTGTGGTCGCGGCCCGTGCCCTGTTCGTTCATCGGCATGCGGCCGAACTCGCCGCCCCAGATGACCAGGGTATCCTCAAGCAGGCCGCGTGACTTGAGATCCGTGAGCAATCCGGCCACGGGCAGGTCCGTGGCGCCGCAGAGTTCGGTGTGATTGCTCATCACGTCCTTGTGCGCGTCCCAGCCATTGGTGCCGCCGGAGTAGAGCTGCACGAAGCGGACGCCGCGTTCGATCATGCGACGGGCCAGGAGGCAACGCGTGCCGAATTCGCGGGTTTGCTTTTGATCGATGCCGTAGAGCTTCTTCGTCGCTTCGGACTCACGGGAAATGTCCACGACATCCGGCGCTTCGGTCTGCATCCGGAAGGCGAGTTCGTAGGCCTGGACCCGGGCGTTCAATTCGTCGTCGAAGTCGCGTTGTTTGAGATGGCCGGCGTTGAGGCGGCGGACCAGGTCCAGGGTGGAGCGTTGTTGGGCGGCGGAGATCTGCTTTTGCGGCTTGAGATTCAGGATCGGGTTTTTGCCGGGCCGCATGGTGGTGCCCTGGTAGGTGGCGGGCAGGTAGCCGTTGCCCCAGGCGGGCGGGCCGCCCTTGGGACCGCTGGTCGGATCCGGCATGACGACGTAGGCCGGCATGCTTTGATTCTCCGTTCCCAATCCGTAGGCCACCCAGGCGCCGACGCTTGGCTTGCCCATCAGGATGGAGCCCGTGTTCATCTGGTAGACGGACTGCGGGTGGTTGACGCTGTCGCCGTGGCAGCTTCGCAAAACGCAGAACTCATCGGCCAAGGCGGACATGCGCGGCAGGAAATCGCTGATCGCTAGGCCGGATTGCCCGCGTTTGCGAAAGGGTTTCAGCGGCGCGAGCAGGGTGTTCTTGCCGACCGCCCGGCGGGTCATGACCGGACCGAAGCTCTCCGGGATCGGCTTGCCCGCATATTTGATCAGGTCGGGCTTGGGATCCCACAGGTCCATGTGGCTGGGGCCGCCATGCATGAAGAGATGGATGACGCGCTTGGCGCGCGGGGCAAAGTGTGAAGGCCGGGGGGCGAGGGGGTTCGCAACCGCGCGATTGCCGGAAGCCGCCGAAGCCTGCTTGACGCCCAGCATCGACGCCAGGGCGACCCCGCCAAATCCGCCGCCGCTCTTCAGCAGGAAATCGCGCCGCGTCGGCGGGGGCTGCATGATTGGATGCTCAACGGACATTACTTTGAACTGTGCCCTGCAGGAGTGGATTTGCAACCACGGGATTCACCCGCCCATCTTCTTCTTGATGTCCTTCAGCGCCTTGAACTCCGGGCGGACCTTGTAGAATTCGTCCAGGGGGTAGCAGCCGCTGACCATGCCGTTGCGGGGCGCGGTGGTGCAGTCGCTGAAGGTGCGGCAGATGAGGCGGGGATTGAGCGCCTTCCCGTGGATGGCGTCGGTCAGGATGGTCGGGTAGCTGAGCACGACGCGGCCGATGCCGACGGAATCCGCCCAGCCGTTGCGGGCGACGTATTGGGCGACATGGGGAAGGTATTCCTGGAGGTAGCTGTAGCCGGAGCCGACGATGGCCAGTCCTTCCGGAGCCTGGCGCTTCAGGTCCCGAACGACCTGGACCTGTCGGGCAACATCGATCAGCGGATCGTAGGCCGGTTGGTAGCCGTCGGAGGGCGGATAGGCGGCGGGGCGTTGGATGTGCGGCGTGTAATAGGGCGACCCGGCCGAGGTGTTCAGAATCCTCACGCCAAGCTCTTTGCAAAGCTCCATGAATTGGACGGTCTCGCTGATTTCCGGTTCGACCGGGTTGTCCGGATTGGCGCTGAAGGCGAATTTGTAGGGAAGGCAGCTGGAGAAGTCCTCGGGAATGCCGGGGCCGAGCTTGCCGGGTTTGGAAAGCGCGGGGTCGGGGCGGTGCGCGACGAAATCAAACGTGCTCAGGCGCACGCAGAAATCGATGGGGTTGTTGTCGGCGCGGATGCCTTCGACGATCTCGCGGAGGACGCGTGTGCGGTTCTCGAAGGAGCCGCCGTATCTGCCGGGACGGGTGAAGGCGCTGAGGAACTCGTGGAGCAGGTAGCCGTGGCAGTGTTTGATGTCCACGAAGTCGGCGCCCACGTCGCGGGCGATCCGCGCGGCCTTGATGTAGCATTGGATCAACTCTTCGACATCGGCGTCGGAGAGAATCTGGTCGTCGCTGGAGACGTTGAATTTCCGGTCCAGAATGGGGTGGCGATAGGCGACGCGGGATTCCCAGCGGGCCTTGTCGTGGGGGCGGCAGAAACGGCCCGAGTGGGTGAGTTGGAAGCCGATGACGAGATCCTCGGAACTCCCGAACCTGTCCTCGTGTTCGGTGACAAGCGCCTCGCGGAGCCGGGCGAAGTCGGCCTTGTTCTCGTCGCAGAGGATGAGCTGGTTGGGGTTGGCGCGGCCGTCGGCGCGCACGGCCATGGCCTCGCCGCCGCAGATGAGCTTGGCGCCGCTTTCGCCGAATCGTCTCCAACGGCGCAGCATTTCCTCGGTCACGCCGCCGGTGGTCGTGCCGTCCCACCCCTCCATCGGATGGATCGCGATCCTGTTGCCGATGCGTTTGCCGTTGATTTCAATGTCGTCGATCGGTTGGGCGAGCGGGGAGTCCGGCCCCTGGATGACCTCGTCGTCGCAGGGCAGTTCAATGCCCAGCGAGGCGATGTGATCGCGGAAGGCGTCGACGGTCTTGAGCGTGGGGATGCGGGTGATTTTGAAAGACATCTGAGTGCGGAATGGTGAGTTCGGAATGCGGAATTGCCGATGGCAAATGGCAAATGGCAAATGGCAAACGTCTGACTACTGATTACTGACTACTGATTACTGATTGCTGACCACTGACTGCTGACTACTGATTACTGACTGCTGACCACTGACCACTGACCACTGACCACTGACCACTGACCACTGACCACTGACCACTGACTACTGACTACTGAACACCGGCCCCTCACTCCGGCAGGCAGCCGAAGAAGGTCAGGTATTTCTCTTTCCGGGCTTCGCGTTGGATAAGGAGGGCGAGTTCGCGGGCATGGTAGTCGCCCCACATGGAGCTCTCGCCGCAGGGGACCTTTTGCCCCTGTGGTATGTGGTCCCAGCCATTGGGGCGGTGATAGACGGAATGTAGGATGAGGCCCTGGTGTTTCTTGTCGGTTGAAAGGTAAGGCTCCGAAAAGATCGTGCGGGTCGTGGTGAGACCGGCCTGGCGGTAGCGTTTGCCTTCCTTGGGCCTGCCCTTCGAGATCAGATGATTGCCGAGTCGAATCAATCCCTGCGCGGCAATGGCGGCCGCGGAGCTGTCGACCGGTTCCCAGGCGTTATAGGGGTTGGCTGGTTTCTTCAGGTAATCCTTGGGCAGGCGATGGAGGTTGGGGGCGCCGGTGTCCCACATGGGCACGCCGCAGGCGGGTGTGTGTTCGAGGTAGAAGTCGGCGGTGGCGAGGGCGGCTTCGAGCAGGATTTGTTCGATTGTGGCGCCGCTGGTCGCGAAGCGCACGCCGCGGTTGGAGGAACCTTTCCTGCGTTTTGTCCAGTCGGTCGGCGGGCAGTCCGCGTTGATCTCCTCATCGGTGAGGGTGTCGAAGAATTCCAGTTGTTCGGCGTAGCCGGTGATGGCCCAGGCGAGGCCCCGGGTCCAGGTGGTGAAGCCGGTGTAGCCCTGCTGCGAATTGGGGCAGCGGTAGTTGCCGTCGTTCAGGTTGAAGATGCTCTCGTGGGCGGTGCGGCCACGGATGTCGTAGGCGTCGCGACCTGCGCCGTAGTAAACGCCGTATTTTGCGGTGGTCTCGGCGTGGTCCATGAGTCGGCACAGCAGGGAGATGGGCTTGTCCATCTCGCCCATGAGCTTGTGGCCGAGTTTGTGGGCGACGGCGAGGACACGCAGGGTGCGGATGGTGTCGATGAACAGCGAGTGCGGGCCGTTGAAGGAATAGATGTAGCCCCTGCCATCCTGGATGGTCGTCCAACGCGCGGCCTGCACGGCTCCGGAAACCTTCAGCGCCAGTTCGTAGAACTCCTGCTCCCGGTCGTCCTGTGGGATCCGTCCCTCGCGCATGAGCCGGAGGAGGTTTCCGTAGGTGGAGACGTTGTTGAAACCATGGTCGTGCACACCGATGTGCGACACATGCGAGGCCATGAGCTCGACGGTCTTTCGGCGGCCGATTTCAAGGAAGCGCTCATCCCCGGTGGCGTCGAATTGCAGGATCGCCGATCCGAACTGAAAGCCCTGCGTCCACTCCGTCCAGCCGCGGGTTGTATACTTTCCCTTGACCGTGAACACGGGCGTGCCCCGGCTTGGCTTCCAGGTCTTCTCGATGTTCAGGATCTTTTGTCCCGAAAACTCGAACAAGCGTTCGATGCCGGGCAGGAGCTTCTTCGGAGTGAGGCGGGCGTCGATTTTGATGGGCATTTCTTGAAGGTGGGTGGGCGTGGGGTTATGGACGGTTTGGGGAACGAATGGAAGCCGGGGTCGAAATCCCAAGCTCCAAGCTCCAAATCTCAAGGAAGCTCCAAATTTCAAATTCCAAACAAAGCGTCAGGACCTTTGGGGGCGTTCTGCAGGCAATGCCTTTCGGAGCGCGGAATTTATTCCGCTTCAAAGCTTAATAACCCCCCGCCTGGTAGGCGCTACCACCACGAGTAATAGCAGGTTTAATCGCAAAAAAATACCCGCGCCCCCAGCAACCAACTT
>JAYPEY010000016.1:77408-83805 GCA_038126035.1 Verrucomicrobiales bacterium
TTACAAGGTTTCCCCCCCCCGGGGGGGGGCGCCCCCCCCCCGTGTTTTTTTGGTTGTTTCTCGCTTAAACCCCCCCCCGCTCCGCATGCAACCTGCTTCCACGGCGGGGCGTGGAATGTAGCCGTCCATTTCTGGTTGCGCCCTTTGGACGAACCCATGGAATTTGGAGCTTGGAGCTTGAGATTTCATTTTCGCAGGCGGTCGCGTCGAGCATTTCAAAGATCACAATCTGCGAAAATGGAACCCGCCATCGACGTTGATGACCTCGCCGGTGCTGAAGGGGAAGGAATCCAGGGCGATCGCGGTCACGGCCTTGCCGACGTCTTCGGGCGTGCCCCAACGGCGGATGGGGGAGAGGCCCTCGGCGATCAGTTTCTCGTATTTTTCCTGCACGGGCGCGGTCATGTCGGAGGCGATGACGCCGGGGCAGACCTCGAAGACATTGATGCCGTGGTCGGCGAGGCGGGTCGCGTAGAGCTTGGTCATCATCCCGAGCGCGGCCTTGCCCATGCAGTAGTCGGCGCGGTTGGTGGAGACGGCGTAGGCGCTGATGGAGGATATGGTGACGATCTTGGGGCGGCGGGTGCCGGCGGTGGCCTCCACCTGCTCGATCATCCAGTTGGCCGCAAGTTGGCTCAGGAAGAACGGCCCTTTGAGATTGGTCGCCATGAGGCGGTCGAAGTTCTCTTCGTTGGCCTCGAGAATGTCGGCCCGGCCGATGGAGGTGATGCCCGCGTTGTTCACCAGGATGTCGAGACGGCCAAACGCTTTGCGGGCGCAGTCGATGAGTCGGCGCCGGTCGGAGTCGACGCCGACATCGCCCTGGCAGACTTCGACGCGGATCTCGTGTCCGCCTTCGGCGGCGGCCTCGAGGCAGAGTTTCGCGGTCTCCTCGGCGCCGGCGAGGCTGCCGCAGTAGTTGGCGACGATATCGTGGCCGGCGCGCGCGAGTTCGACAGCGATGCCGCGTCCGATGCCGCGGGAGGCGCCGGTGATCAGGGCGACCGGATTGGTTTCTTGTTTGTCGGACATATGGGAGGCTGGATTTTAATGGAAGGGGCGATGGTAAGGCAAAGACGAACGTTCGACGCGGGGGGCGGTGGGGCGCAGTTCAAAGATTAGACGACACAGGAAATGCCGAAAACGCGGGGCTTCGCTACGCTCGCACGCTGAGAAATGGGTATTGCGGCAGCAATACCCCACCAGAAAGGTGGTGGGGCAAACCTGCTTGTCGCGCCGACCTGTCCCGCCGAAGCTGCGCGAAGGGGGAAACTGAAAAGCGAAGGCGGACCGGTTTGCCCATTTTTCAGCCAGAGCGAGCAACGCGACGCGCAGGCGTCCGGTCATGAGGCGCTTGGAACCTGAATTGCGCACGGGGCGGTGAGGCGCAAGAAACACACGCGCGCGCCGGATCGGTGTGCTGCCGTGGGCGTTCAGCGCGCTCCGTCTGCTTGAAGTTCGGAGTTGGGCGGCCTCCGCGGGGCAGGCCGTTGGATGTTGGGCCTTCATGGCTTTCTTTGACTCGGGGGCGCGGGCCGCGTAGCTTCCCGCGCGATGGATCCGGTGGCATTCAATCTGGGCTCGTTGAGCATACATTGGTATGGCGTCTTCATGGCGTCGGCCGTGATGTTGGGCATGTGGACGGCGAGTCGGCGCGGCCTGCGGGAGAATGTGCACCCTGATGCCGTCTATGATCTGGCGCCGTGGATCATTGTCGGCGCGATTGTGGGGGCGCGGTCGTTGTTCGTGGTCACGTATTGGAAGGAGCAGTTCGCGGGGGAGCCGATTCTGCGCATTTTTGCGATCCGAACGGGTTTCGTGTTCTACGGCGGCCTGATTGCGGCGTCGGCGGCAGTGATCGTCTTCTGTCGGGTCAAGAAGCTGCCGCTCTGGAAGATGGGCGACATCCTGGCGCCGAGCGTGGCGTTGGGGCATGCGCTCGGGCGGATCGGCTGCCTGTTCACCGGCTGTTGCCATGGCAAGGAGTGCTCGCTGCCATGGGGGATCGAGTATCCGGCGCATTATCCTGAGCTGCATGGTCGGACGATTCACCCCACACAGATTTATGAATCGTTGCTGAATTTTGCGCTCTGCGCCGGGCTGGCCTGGTTGTATCGGCGCAAGAAGTTCGACGGGCATGTCTTTGCGACCTACCTGATCGCCTACGCGATCCTGCGGTCGTTTGTGGAGATGTTCCGCGGCGACTACGATCATCGGTATATTGCCGGGTTCATCACGCCGGCGCATCTGGTCAGCGTCTTGATCCTGACAGCGGGCATTGTGTTGTTCGTCAAGCTGCCGCGGAAGATCGAGGCGATGGCGCCGGGAATGGCGGCCGGACCGGAAAAGGATCAATAATCCCGCGGCATGGAGGAGCGTCGCGAAACGATTGTGATCGAGGCGTCCCGGCCCGACATGCGGCTGGATGCGTGGTTGTGCGAGAGGTATCCGGCGGTTTCGCGCGGCAACCTGCAGCGTTTGATCAAGGAGGGGGAGATCCTGGTCGATGACCGGCGGGTCAAGCCGACGCATCGACCGGTGGCCGGAGAGACCGTCTCCATTCATTTTCCGCCGCCGAAGAAGCTCAATGTCAAGGCGGTGGAGATTCCCTTGGACATCCTTCATGAGGACGAGGATCTCATTGTCATCAACAAGCAGGCGGGCCTGATCGTTCATGCCGCGTCCGGAGAGGAGGAGGACACCCTGGTCAACGCGCTGCTGCATCATTGCGAGGGGGAGTTGAGCGGCATCGGCGGCGTGGCCCGGCCCGGCATTGTGCACCGCCTGGACAAGGACACCAGCGGCTGCATGGTCTGCGCGAAGAACGATGCGGCGCACCTGGCTCTGGGGAGACAGTTTCATGACCGGGAGGTGGAGAAGTTTTATCACGCCATCGCCTGCGGCGCGGTGACGGCGGCTGCCGGCGAGATCGATGTCCCGATCATGCGGCATCCGAATCACCGACAGGTGATGACGGCGATGGAGGGAGGCGGAGGCAAGCCGGCGCGGACTTCGTATCGCGTCCTGCGGCGTCTCCGGGGGGCGACCTGGGTCGAGGCGCAACTGCACACGGGCCGGACCCACCAGATACGCGCGCACTTCAAGCACATCGGTTTTCCGCTGGTCGGAGACCCGATCTATTCCAAGAAGCAGAACAAGAAACTGCTGGAGGAGACGGGCTTTTCAACCCACCGGCAGATGCTGCACTCGGCGTCGCTGACGCTGCGCCATCCGGGCCATGGCGAATGGATGACCTTCAAGGCGCCCCTGCCAAAGGATTTTGAGGAGGCCCTGGCGGCGTTGGAGCCAGGTGGTGGGGAGGGGTAGGGGATTTCGGACCTTGCGGCGGGACGCCGCCGGAACCCGCAGCCGGGACGGCTGCGCTACGGCTCCCTGCCTCATTCCGGAAGCAGGTCCATGGGGCGGGTGAAGAAGCCCTCCTCGGAGCCATGTTTCTGGATGAACGCCTGCAGTTGAGCGGTTGTGCCCGTGAGGATGGTCCGATTGCTGACGCGGGCGTGCGGGACGGCGTCGGGATGGACGGCGAGATGTTCGTCGAGCCACTTTGCGTTCATGAAGCCCATCATCAGGGTGGGGCCGACGCTTCGGATGACGGCCAGGGTGTGCGTTGGCTGGATGTGGGCGTGATAGATGTCCGGCGCTTCGAGGTCGCCGATCGTTTCCTTGTTGGGGAAGAGATCCAGCAGCGTGAGATCCCCAAGCTTGAAGAGATGGGCGTCGAAATGGCCGGCGACTCCGTTCTTGTCGGTGTAGACCAGGGTGTAGGCCTTGTCGCCGCTTTTCCGGAATTCCCAGGTGTCCGATGAATTGTCGGCGCTCCATTTGCCGGTCAGGGCCGGATCGAAGGTCAACTGGCTTTGCTTGTAATAGGGATGCAGGGACGGCACGCAGGCCGCGAGCAGGGTCAGCGCGCCCGCCAGCAGGGCGATTCGGGCGGATTTCGTCTTCATGGATGAGACCATTCAACGCCGACACGCCGGGCGCAAGTCGCTTGTTTTGGGCTTCCTTGGTCAAGCGCCCTCCTGCGGGCGGCGTCCGGGGCGTCACTGAGCCCATTTTCAACACAGAGCTCACAGAGAACACCGAGGACCACGGAGGCGGTTTCTTGTCTTCCTCTGTGGTTCTCGGTGTTCTCCGTGGACTCTGTGTCAAGGTCTGCGCCAGGGGACGGGGAGAATACGTTCGGGAAGCGATTCGTGTCATGCCATCGAAGGCGTGCGACCGCGCAGTCCGTCCGCCCAACTGCCCGGGTGTGATTCTTTGATGGTGGTGGGAAATCAGCATCTTCGGGTGGAACCGGCGTCCCGCCGGTCGATCTCGGCGTCCCGCCGAAATCTTGCGCCCAAGACCACGCTTTGCCGGGCGGTTGGGCGGCGACTCCAGCCCCATTCAAGCCTCGGAATGCCGCACGTTTTCCTGACAAGCGCCAGCGAGTGGGAATGTCGGGCGCGCTGCGCCTCGGGCGAGACGCCCGAGGCAACCGGCGGGACGCCGGTTCCACCATTGCCATTTCCCAGCGGCCACCATGATATGATCCCGGACGCCAAGCCCCCGAAAGGCAAGAAATGGATGGACAAAAGGGGGGCGCTCCCGGAAGGATGCACACGCGTTGGCTGGGAATCGGCGTTTTTCCCGGAATCTGACGCAAATCCAAAAAGTACGCATAATGGGCGATGGCGCGGGCAAGGGGCCGTTGCTAACTTCACGATACCAATCCAACAAAGATCCAATGAAAAAATATACGACTGCGGCAATTTGCATGGCATCACTCCTGTTTATGGGATGTGGAGGCGACGATGCTACCGAAGGGGAACCCGTAACGGAGGAGATCATTCAGGCGGATTTGGACAAGAACCTTGATGAATCCAAGTTGCCGAGCCTCGAAGAGGCCATGAAGGCGGAGGAGAGCGGCGCCGGAGCCGCAAACGCAGCGCCTCCGACACCCGGCGGCGCCCCGGCGGCGCCGGCTGCGCCGACTGCGGTGGTTGGCGCGATCGACAATACCGACGGATCGGGCAATATGAACAAGACGCCGCTGCAGCTCATGCAGGAGGCCGTCGATTTCTATCACAGCCCGGCCGAGCGCGGCATTGATTCCCTGATCGACAAGGCGATGGAGAACATGGAATTCCAGACCGAGCAGGCGCAGGATCGCGCCCGGGCATTGCTGGAGCAGAAATATCAGATCCCGCCGATGAAGAGCCTGGACGACCTGGTGAAGGCCAGAATCCTGGCCAAGATCCCCGAAGCACCCGGCGGCAAACAGTGGAAATACGACGCAGCCACCAAGACCGTGTCGCTCGAATAGCGGCGCGTGTCTCACACTTTCAATCAAACCCACAGACTCGAAACCCACACACAACCATGAAAGAAACCCCCATCACAGGGCGTGACCGGCGATTGAGCCGTCGCGCGTTCACCTTGATCGAACTCCTGGTCGTGATCGCGATCATTGCGATCCTGGCGGCAATGCTGCTGCCGGCGCTGGCCAAGGCGAAGGTCAAGGCCCAGGCCACCAAGTGCCAGGCCGCCATGAAGAACCTCGGCAACTCGATGTTCATGTATCTCGGCGACAACAAGGACAAGATGCCGTACGCCGGCTACCGGGTGATCCGTAGTCACGCCAGTATTCAGGGCAATCAGAATTCCTATTGGGATTACACCAACGTGATGCACGCCTACCTGAGCGGCGGCGGTTCCGTCGGCAACCTGCGGTGGCTGAATGAGATCCGCACGGGCGCGGGCGATCAGACCACGCTGTGGTGCCCTTCGGACACCATTCCGCGGCCCAACCGCAACAACAAACGCATCCGACGCACCTATGCCATGCCGCGTTACCTGGAGAACGGGCAGATCGGCAATGGCGGCGGCGTGCCGGTGGTGAAGAACTACAAGATCACGGCGGATGTTCGCACGGGCATCGGCATCAACATCGACGGCCGCAGCACGAACCAGGGCTTCTGGGGCTGGAAGGCCGAGGGCACGGCCCGTGTCGCCGGCGGCAAGCCGCGGTGGACCGGTCACGTGGACAATCTGTCCATTCGCAGCATTCCGGCGGTGCGTTCGGGCGTGTTGCTGGAGCCGCATGCGACCATCGCATTCCTGGAGTATCCGGGCCGCAACAGTGAGTGGGGCCACTGGAACGAGTCCTGGTCGGTCTACTCCCAGTGGCGCAATGCGGGCGGCAATCGCACGAACCAGTCCGGCGGCAGCCGCGGCTTGGTCGGCAACCGTAACCCCACGGGCTACAGCACCGATCAATGGATTCAGCGCGTGAGCCATCTGGGCACGATCCAGAACTGGCTGTATGCCGACGGTCACGCCGAGGCGAAGGATCGGGCCGCCACGACGGGCCACATCCAGGCGCAGAAGGGCG